>NZ_JBIDBD010000010.1:0-229453 GCF_043202815.1 Streptomyces sp. NPDC048111 | reverse complement strand
CCGCCCCTCGAACCCCGGCGGGGGCTCCGCCCCCTGCACCCCTGCTCGGGGCTCCGCCCCGAACCCCGATCGCGCCTGAACGGCGCTCGTCCTCAGACGCCGGACGGGCTGAGGTGCCCGGCGCGGGCCAGCACCGAGCAGTTAAGGGGCGCGGGGAACTGCGCAAGGCAGGCTGGGCCACTCACACGGCCCAGCACCGGTCCTGCCAGGGGGCGCGGGGAACTGCGCAAACCCCGGGCCGGGCCAGTCCCGCCAAGGGGCGCGGGGAACTGCGCGAGAAGGGACCACGGCCCGCACACGACCGAGGGGTTAGGGGCGCGGGGAACTGCGCAAGGCAGGCCGGGCTGCGCATCCGGGCCGACACCAGCCCTGCCAGGGGCGCGGGGAACTGCGCGAAAAGCGAGCACGGTCCGCAGACGACCCGGGGTTTCAGGGGCGCGGGGAACGGCGCGACCAGCCACGTACGGCGCGAGGCCGAAGCAGAACCTGGGGTGGGCCCGCATCCGGGCATGCGGAAGTGCCCGCGCGCCGGGGGATCGCGCGCGGGCACTCGCTCGGGGCCCCCGGGAGGGGGCGGCTCGCAGGGGGCGGCTCGCAGAGGCACCCCGGGGGTCGCCGGCGGGGGTCACCGGCGGAGGTCGCCGGCGTAGGGGGCCATCCGCAGGGGCACCCCGTGCAGGCACCCCGTGCGGGCACCCCGCCGAGGGGGCCGCCCGCAGGGGCGAGAGGTCAGATCAGGTCGTCGCGGGTGATCTGGCGGTCCTGGATCTGCCAGGACCCCGCGACCCGCAACACCCGGTCCACACACAACGTGCTCGCCTTGATCTCGGGCCGCCCGCCCCGCGGCGTCTCGATGACCAGCGCGTAGCAGCGGGCGGTGACGGCGTCGCCGTCGACCCCCTCGACCGAGACCATGCCCAGCCAGTGGCGGCGCTGCACCCCGGCCTTGGCGTACGCCTCGGTCGCGGCGGCCGCCGCCGCGGTGATGGCCTCGCGTCCGACCGCCGGCACCGGCTGCGCGTTGGCGGCGAACACACCGTCCGTGGTGAAGGTCTGGGCCCACTCCTCGACCCGGCCGTCGTCGAGCAGGTGCATCTGCTGCGCGTAGAACTGCTGGATCTCCGTGTACAGCCCGGCGGTGGTCGCCTGCGGCAGCTCGGTGACGCTCATGGGGGTCCTCTCCTCCTGGAACTTCCTGCCCCCAGAGCATCGGCGCCGCGACTCGATCCGCGCTGGTGCCCCGGTGGGGGCCGACTCCCGGGCCCCACCCTCGGCACCCCGGCCCGCCGCCGGCCCGCCCCCGGCCCGGCCGCCCCGCCCCCCGCCAGGGATCCAGCCCCGCTCGATACCCGTTCGAGTGGCCCTGGGCACTTTGGCCGCGTACACCAACCCATCCGAGGAGATTCGTATGACTCAGCCCAAGGTCACCAGCGAGCGCCGGGTCGCGCTCATCACCGGAGCGACCAGCGGTATCGGTCTGGCGTCGGCGCGGGCGCTGGGCCAGGCCGGTCTCGCGGTGTTCATCTGCGCCCGCGGCTCCGAGTCCGTCGAGCTCACCGTGAAGGAACTCCGCGAGGAGGGCATCGAGGTCTCCGGCACCACCGCCGACGTGCGCAGCGCCGAATCCGTCAAGGAGCTCGTGGCCGCCGCGGTCGAGGCGTACGGCCGGGTCGACGTCGTGGTGAACAACGCCGGCCGCAGCGGTGGCGGCGTGACCGCCGACGTGTCGGACGAGCTGTGGGACGACGTCATCGACACCAACCTCAACAGCGTGTTCCGGGTGACCCGCGAGGCACTGAACGCGGGCGGCATGCGCGAGCGCGGCTGGGGCCGGATCATCAACATCGCCTCCACCGCCGGCAAGCAGGGCGTGGTGCTCGGCGCCCCGTACTCCGCGTCCAAGCACGGCGTGGTCGGCTTCACCAAGGCACTCGGCAACGAGCTGGCCCCGACCGGCATCACCGTCAACGCGGTCTGCCCCGGCTACGTCGAGACGCCGATGGCGCAGCGCGTGCGGCAGGGCTACGCCGAGGCGTACGACACCTCCGAGGACGCGATCCTCGCCAAGTTCACCTCCAAGATCCCGCTCGGCCGCTACTCCACTCCGGAGGAGGTCGCCGGTCTGGTCGGCTACCTGGCCACCGACACCGCCGCCTCCATCACCGCGCAGGCCCTCAACGTCTGCGGCGGGCTCGGCAACTTCTGAGCCGACCCGCAGCAACTCCCCGACCAGTAAAGGAATTTCCCGTGTCCGTGACCGGAACGAAGCACCACACCCTGCACAGCGTCGCCGTCGCCGCCCCCGCCGAGGTCGTGTACGGGATCGTCGCCGATGTCACCAAGTGGCCGCAGTACTTCGGCCCCAATGTGCACGTCGAGCACCTGGAGCAGGACGACCGCGCGGAGCGCATCCACATCTGGGCGACCGCCAACGGCGCCGTCAAGAACTGGATCTCGCGCCGCACCTTCGACCCGGAGCGTCTGCGGGTCGACTTCCGCCAGGAGGTCTCGACGCCGCCGGTGGCGGGCATGGGCGGCGCCTGGGTGGTCTCGCGCGTGGACGACGAGACCTCGCTGCTCGAACTGCACCACGACTTCGAGGCCGTCGACGACGCGCCGGACGCGGTGGACTGGATCAGCTCCGCCGTCGACCGCAACAGTGCGGCCGAGCTGAACAACATCAAGGAACTCGCCGAGCAGCACGCCCAGTTGGACGAGCTGGTCTTCATGTTCGACGACACCGTCCACATGAAGGCCGATGCCGCCGACGTCTTCGACTTCCTGAACCGGGCCGACCTGTGGCCCGAGCGCCTGCCGCACGTGGCCCGTCTCGACCTGACCGAGGACGAGCCCGGTGTGCAGGTCATGGCGATGGACACCAGCACCGCCGACGGTTCGGTGCACACCACCGAGTCGATCCGGGTGGTCTTCGCGCCGGACCGCATCGTCTACAAGCAGACCACCGTGCCGGGCCTGATGACCGCCCACACCGGCCGCTGGACCATCGTCGAGACCGCCGACGGCGTGGACGTCACCTCGCGGCACACCGTCACCCTGCGCACCGACACCATCGAGAAGTACCTCGGCGAGGGCAAGACGGTCGCCGACGCCCGCGCCTATGTGCACCGCGCGCTGTCCACCAACTCCACCAACACCCTGAAGCTGGCCCGCGGTTACGCGGAGGCGCTCCGTGGCTGACACGCTGCCCGAGGTGCCGGAGCGGCTCGACCAGCTGCTGTCCCGGGCCGCGGCCACCCACCCCGCGCGCCCCGCCGTCGTCACCGACGACTTCGCGATGGACTACGCCGCGTTCGACGCCCGGGTGACCGCGGTGGCCGCCGGGCTCCAGGCCCTCGCGCCCGAGCCCGCGGTCGTGGCGGTCGGCACGGTGCTGCACCCGGACGTGGCCGTCGCCTACTACGCGGCCGTGCGGGCCGGCCACACCGTGGCCGTGGTCAACCCGCTGCTGCGCGAGGACGACCTGGCCCATGTCCTCGGCCTCGGCGGGGCCCGGGTCGCCCTGCTCGACCCGGCTCTGAACGCACGTCTGGAGAACGTCCGTGACCGGCTCCCCGAGCTGCGCGAGGTGGTCCTGATCGGCGCCGGGACGGACGGCCTCGACTCGCTCGCCCGCGACACCCCGCCCGCCGCCCCGGCCAAGGTCGCCGACGACACGGCCGCGCTGCAGTTCACCAGCGGCACCACAGGCCGCCCCAAGGCGGTCCGGCTCAGCCACCGCAATGTGACGGTGAACGCCGCGCAGATCGCGCAGGCGCACCGCCTCGACGGCGGGTCGGTCGCCCTGAACCATCTGCCGACCTACCACCCCATGCACCTCAACTCGGCCGTCGCGGCCGGAGCGACGCAGGTCCTGTGCGCCTCGCCCGAGCCGTACGCGGCCGTGATGACCGCCAACCGGCACCGCGCCACCATCCTGTACAGCCTGCCGGTGCGGCTCGCCCGGCTCGCGGCCGACCCGGACCTGGACTCCGTCTCGATGACCTCGGTGCGGCGCATCGCCTCGGGCGGGTCGGGCCTTCCGGTGCCGGCCGCGCGCCGTCTGTCGAAGCGGTTCGGGGTGCCGGTGTTCCAGGGGTACGGCCTCGCCGAGACGTCCCCGCTGACCCACAGCGACGACCCCGACCACCCGGTGCACGGCTCGGTCGGCACCCCGGTGGCCGGCACCGAGTGCCGGGTCGTCGACATCGACTCGCGCGCGGTGCTCGCGCCGGGCGCCGTCGGCGAGGTGCAGCTGCGCGGCCCGCAGGTGATGCAGGGCTACGCGGGCGGCCCCGACGGCACCGGCCTGGAACCGGACGGCTGGCTGAGCACCGGCGACGTGGGCCGGATCGACGAGGACGGCCGCCTGTTCCTGGTGGACCGCCTCAAGGACGTCTTCAAGTGCGACAACTTCCTGGTCGCGCCCTCGGACGTGGAGCGCGTGCTGCGCCGTGACGAGCGGGTCGCCGACGTCGTCGTGGTCGAGCTGCCCGACGCCGGGCACGGCGCGGTCGCCGGCGCCCTGGTGGTGCTGGCGGGCGCGGGCGCCGACGCCCTCGCCGACGTCGTCGCGCGGGCCAACGACGCCCTGCCGTACTACCAGCAGGTGCGGGACGCGATCACGCTCGACGCGATTCCCCGGTCCGGCAACGGAAAGATCCAACGGCGCGTGCTGGCACAGGAGTTGCTGAGCCGTCAGCCCGTCGCGGGCTGAACCGCCGCACCCGGAGGGGCACGGCCCGGCCGGGGCCGACGGGCCCCGACACGGGCCCGGAAACACCGGAAACAGAAGGGATTCACCATGGAGTACCGCCGTCTCGGTGCCTCGGGACCGGTGGTGAGCCGGGTCGCGTTCGGGAACTCGCTGACCGCCGGCAACCAGTTGGACGACCGGGCCGCCACCGCCTGTGTGCGGGCCGCGCTCGACGCGGGCATCACCACGTTCGACACCGCGGACGCGTATGCCGAGGGCCGGGCCGAGGAACACCTCGGCCGGGCCCTCGCGGGCGTCGACCGGGACACCGTCGTGATCTGCACCAAGGTGGGCAGGGGCGGAGCGCCCGGGCCGGGCGCGCTGTCGCGCCCCCGCATCGCCGCGTCCCTCGACGCCTCGCTGCGCCGGCTCGGCACCGGGCACATCGATCTGTACCAGGCGCATCTGTACGACGACTCGACGCCGCTGGAAGAGACCATGGCGGCCTTCGCGGACGCCGTGGCCGCGGGCAAGATCCGCTACGTCGGCGTCTCGGAGTGGGCCGCCGACGAGATCGGGCGGGCCGCGCTGCTCGCCCGCGAGCTCGGCATCGAGTTGGTCTCCAACCAGCCGCAGTACTCGATGCTGTGGCGGGTGATCGAGGCCGAGGTGATCCCGGCGTCGCAGCCGCTCGGCATCGGGCAGATGGTGTGGTCGCCGCTGGCCGGCGGGGTGCTGACCGGCAAGTACCGGCCTGGGCAGCAGGCACCGGCCGGGTCGCGCGCGGTCGCCGCCAAGGGCGGTGACGTCTCGATCCAGCGCTACCGCTTCCTGTCCGACGAGGTCCTGACCGCCGTCGCCCGGGTCGCCGAGCTGGCCGCCGAGACGGAACTGACGCTGCCTCAGCTGGCGCTCGCCTGGGTGCTCCAGAACGCCCAGGTCGCCACCGCCGTCATCGGCGCATCGGCGCCCGGGCAGATCGCCCGCAACCTCGCGGCCACCGAGGCCGTGCTCGACCCGGACCTGCTCGCCCGCATCGACGCGGCCCTCGGCCCCGTCGTCGTCACCGACCCCGCTCTGACCCTGAGCCGGATGCTCCGCGCCAGGGCCGCCGCCCCCTCCCCCGCCATCCCCTCCCCCGCCACCCTCTGAGAGGTATCGCTGTGAGCACTTCCACGACCGCCAGGGAGATCCACCGGACCCGGGCCGGCATCGACGTCGACGCCCCGGCCGACACCGTCTACCGGGCACTGACCGACGTGGCCGACTGGCCGCTGCTCTACCCCTGGATCGCCCACACCGAGATCCTGTCGCGGCAGGGGCAGGACGACGAGGTGAAGTTCTGGGCGGTGCGCCCGGGCCCCGAGGGCGGCCTGCGCGTCTGGACCTCCCGGCGCACCCTGGACCCGGTGGCGCTGCGCATGGACTTCACCCAGCAGGGCTCGGTCGGCCCGATCAAGGAGCTCGGCGGCACCTGGGACTTCCTGCCCCGCCCCGACGGCGGCTGCCAGGTGGTCTCGGGCCACTGGTTCACCACCGACGCCGACCCGCAGGACACCGCCGGCGAGCTCGACCGGCACGGCGGGCTCCAGATGCGCACCCTGAAGGCCAGGACGGAGCAGCCCGCTTCGCTGACGTCGGACGTGATCAGGGTGGCCGACAGCACGGTGCTCGCGGGCACGGTGGCCTCGGTGCGCGCCCGGCTGCTCGACGCGCTGCCCGCGCGCGAGGGCCAGGAGAGCGCCTGGTTCGGCGCCCAGGACGGGGTGGCGAGCGTGCAGATCGAGCACGGCGGACACACCCTGGTCCAGAAGCCGCTCACCGCGCCGGAGCCCGCCGACCTCTACCGGCGCCGCTGGCGCCTGGCCGAGGCGGACGGCGGGGTCCTGGTGACGGCGGACGTGCTCGCGGTGGCCTCCACCGGACGCGACCGGGTGCTCGCCCTGGCCACCGGCGACGTGCGCTCCGCGCTCGCGCTGGCCGGGCAGCGATGACCGCGGCCGCCGAGGAGGTCCGTGCCGGGGCCCGCGCCGACGAGGAGCACCGCAGTGACGTGTGCGTCGTCGGGGCGGGCCCCGCCGGTCTGACCCTCGCCCTGCTGCTGCTCAAGTCCGGGCTGCGGGTGACGGTGGTGGAGCGTTCGCGCTCGCACCAGCGGGAGTTCCGCGGCGAGATCCTCCAGCCGGGCGCGATGACGGTCCTGGACCGGCTCGGGGTGCTGGCGGGCGCCCGCGAGCGCGGCTGCCACGAGCACGACCGCTTCCGCCTGGTGGAGCAGGACCGGGTGCTGCTCGACATCGACTACCGCGCGCTGCCGGCCCCGTACGACCACCTGCTGTCCATCCCGCAGTCCCACCTCCTGACCGAACTCCTGCTGCACTGCGCCGCGTTCGCCGACTTCACGTACGTGGACGGCTGCCGGGTCAACGCGCTGGTGCGTGACGAGCGGGGCCGGGTCACCGGCGCCGCCGCCGACGGGCACGTCTTCCACAGCAAGGTCGTGGTCGGCGCCGACGGGCGGTTCTCCAAGGTGCGCCGGCTCGCCGGGATCGAGGCGGGCCGCAGCGAGGCCTTCGACCAGGACGTGCTGTGGTTCAAGCTGGACCGCGGCGAGCCCGAACCCAGCCATGACGTAAGGGTGTTCAGGAGCGCCGGCACCAGCCCGGTGCTCGCCTACGGGTCCTGGCCCGACCGGATCCAGGTCGGCTGGACGCTGCCGCACGGTGGCTACAAGGCCGTCGTCGCCGAGGGGCTCGGCCACGTCAAGGCGCAGCTGTCGAAGGCGGTGCCGGCCTACGCCGACCTGATCGACGCGCAGATCACCTCGCTGCGCGACCTCAGCCTGCTCGATGTGTTCTCCGGGCGCGCCGAGCGCTGGGCGACCGACGGCCTGGTCCTGATGGGCGACGCCGCGCACACGCACAGCCCGATCGGCGCGCAGGGCATCAACCTGTCGGTGCAGGACGCGGTCGTGCTGCACCCGCTGCTCGTGGAGGCGGTGGGCCGCGGCGACGCGAGTGCGGCGTTCCTCGGGCGCTTCGAGGAGCGCCGGGCCCCCGACATCGCGACGATGATGCGGCTCCAGGGCATGCAGTCCAAGGCGATGCTGTCGACCGGCACGTTCGCCACCCGGGTGCGTCCCAAGCTGGCGGCCGTCGTCAAGCACACTCCCCTCTACCGCAAGGTGCTGCGCACCATCGCGTTCGGCAACCCGTCGATCGAGGTGGCCGAGGGCCTCTTCAACGACCGCTGACCGCGGGCCCCGTACGGCGGCCGCACGAAACACGAAAGGCGGGCCGGGTCTCACGACCCGGCCCGCCTTCGGTGTGTGCGGTGGTTCAGACGGCGACCTCGGTGCGGGCCGAGTCGACGACCGCCTTGTAGAGGCCGCCCTTCACCTCGGCGTGCACGGCCATCGTCCGGGCGTCGGCGGCCATCTCCGGGCTCTGCAGCACCGGCAGGTAGGCCTGGGGACCGCTCCACCAGCCGATGTTGACGTACGCGCCGGTCTCCCGGTTGGAGTGCACCAGCTGGTGGCCGAGGAAGCCCTCGTGGCTCTTGACGAAGGACAGGTGGCCGAGGAAGGAGCCCTCGAACGCCTGCTGGTCGGCGCCCTCGCGCAGGGTGAAGGTGGTGAGGGCGACCGCGGCGTCCGCCGACGGCACCACGAGCTCGCCGAGCCCGTCGCCCGCGCTCTCGCCGGCCAGGACCGGACCGTGCACGCTGGTGATGGACGCCAGGAAGACGAAGCGGCTGCTGACGGCGGTGAAGAACTGCCAGTCGCCGACGACGGTGCGGTGCGCGTCGGCGTCCCGCCACCAGGTGAGGATGACGAAGTTGTCGGGCTCCTTGATGCCGCGCAGCAGCGCGGTGCGCAGCAGACCGTCCTTGGCGGCGACGGCCTCCTTGTACTTGAGGTACGCCTTCTCGAACTCGGCGCCCTTGGCCTTGTGCTTCTCCTTGAGGACGAAGTGGGCGACCGCGACGACGGGGCTGTTCTCGCTCATGGGGTGTGGCCTTTCGATGCTGGAATGGACGGGTTACGCCGCGACCGGCTGGTGCGCGTAGGCGTGGACGTACTTGTCGAGGACCCGGCGGTAGTAGTCGGGGCCGAAGCCGAGCCCGTACACCGGCGGTACGAGACGGCAGAGCTTGTCGATGGAGACGGGCTGGGCGCCGGAGGCCTCCACGTAGGTCTTCTCGGCGCGGGTGCCGAGCAGGTGCTCCATGTGCGTCACGATGTCCTCGATGCGCGGGGCGTGGCCCGAGGCGACGTTGACGACGTCACGGGTACGGCCGTCGACGAGGAGCGTGTGGACGATCTTGATGACGTCCTCGACGTCGATCAGGTCGCGCTGCGCCCCGCGGTAGACCTGGATGCGCCCGGCGACCAACTGCCGTACCAGCGCGGGCAGCAGCTGGTGGGCCGGCTGGTTGAAGCCGACGACGTGCGACAGGCGCAGGATCAGGTACTCGACGTCCGAGGACTTCACGACCGCTTCGAGGGAGAGCTTGTGGCGGCCGTACGGGGTCGCCGGGTAGACGGGGCCGTCCTCGCGGCCCGGCGAGGCGTCGGGCACCGAGTACATCCCGGCGGACGCGGTGGAGAAGAACACCAGGCGTTTGCCGTGCTTCTCGCAGTGCCGCAGCACCTCGTACAGGCGCCCGGACTCCCGGGTGTACTGCTCCGGCGGGATGTCACCGGCGGCCGAGACCCCGGCGGCCAGCGTCACCACGTCGGGGTGGTGCTCCGCGATGCCTGCCAGGTGTCCGGCCAGGAAGCCCCTGCCGACTATCTCCATGGGGTGTGCCAACTCCTTGTGGTGGGCGGCTGGTTCAGGCCGCGGCGGTCTCGGCCCAGGCCGGGATCTCCAGGATTTCCAGGACGGCGGTGGTGATGGTGTAGCCCGCTCCGCCGCCGTAGAGCATCACGTGGTCGCCGGGCTTGAGCGCCCCGGTGAGCAGCAGGTCCTCCAGGCCCGCGGCCCAGTCGCCGGCACCGATGTGGCCGCTGCGGCGGGCGAACTCCCAGGTGGTCTCGGACTCGTCGACGCCGAGCAGGTGGTGGATCTGGAACGGGCCCTTGATGCGGCCGGTGGAGGGGATGATGACGTAGGCGATGTCGTCCATCTCCAGGCCGGCGTCGTCCAGGACGGACTGTTTGGCCTCCTGCATCACCTTGCCGAAGCGGATGTTGGTCATCGTCTCGTCGCTGACGGCCTTGTGCGCGTCGCCGCGTGCGGTGAGGTCGATCTGCCGCTCGGCGGCGCGCGAGACCGGGCCGAACTCCTCGTCGCCCCGGGCCATCGGCTCCAGGGAGTTGTCGGCGACCGTCGCGGTGGCCACCAGGCGGGCGAAGCCGCCCTCGGCGGACAGGACGGTCGCGGTCGCGCCGTCGGCGTAGGCGTTGCCGTGCCGCAGCTGCCAGCGGTCGGCGCCCGGACCGCCGAAGCGGTCGGCGGTGGTGAGCATGACGGCGGTGCCCCTGCCGTAGCCGGCCGTCAGGTGGGCGGCGGCCAGATCGAGTCCGCTGATGCCGATGTTGCAGCGCTGCTGCACGTCGAGGCCCGGCACGGTGGCGCCGACGGTCCGCTTGGCGATGTAGGACGCGGCGGGCCAGATGTCGAGGCCCTGGAACCAGGTGCTGCCGTGCAGGAGCAGGGAGTACGCGGACTTGTTCAGGCCGGAGCGCTCGTGCGCGGTGCGGCCGGCGGCGACGGCCATGTCCGGCGGCGCCGTCCAGCCCTCCTGCGCGCTCTCGCGGGCGATCCGCACGGACACGTACCCGAAGTCGTCGATCCACTCCTGGCCGCACTCCCCGGCCGCGACGGCCTCGGCCACCGGGACGGGCTCGGGCAGCCAGGTGCCGAGCGAGGCGACATAGATCTCGTTCCAACGCATCCAGCTACTCCCCTGTTCGGCGGTTCGGTCGAATCCTTCGGGCATACGGCATACGCCCAAGGTCGCCACCGCCTCTCGAATCGGACTTGAGTGCGGCCGGGGAGCTGACGGCCGAGGGCGGCTCAAGTGGGGTTCGAGTGGGGCGCGTCACGCTCTTGGGCATGACCGACGGGCGGTCCCCAGGGCCGTCCCCACCCCCCATTCGGAGACCCGCCGTGCGCATCCTGTTCACCGCCCATGCGGGCAAGTCCCATCTGCGCCTGCTGATCCCCCTGGCCCAGGCCGCCGTCCGGGCCGGGCACACCGTTGCCGTGGCCGACGACGAGTCCATGCGCGAGGAGAGCGAGAGCTACGGTCTGGAGTTCTTCCCGGCCGGGTTCGACTGGGCCAAGGACCCGTTCTGCATCGAGGCGATCGCGCTTCCGCTGTTCCGGGGCGACCAGGAGGCGTACGAGGACGGGCTCGTGGACTGTGTCCTCGGGCCGCCCGCGCTGGCCGCGGCCCGCGACATCCTGGACATCGCCGCCGGCTGGCACCCCGACCTGATCGTCCGCGAGGGCGAGGAGATGGGCGGTCTGCTGGCCGCCGAGAAGCTCGGCATCCCGCATCTGGCGGTGGCCGGCGGCTCGACGCACCTGCTGCCGCCCGCCGTGACCGGCGCCCCGCTGAACGCGCTGCGCGCCGAGCTCGGGCTGCCCGCGTCCCCCGGGGGCGAGGACGACAACTCCGCCTACCGGTACGGCCTGATCAGCTGGCTGCCCGCCGAGTGCACCGGCGACGACCTGGATCCGCGCACCCTGCGCCACTACCGCCAGACCGCGCCCTACCGCAGCGACGACAAGGCCCTGCCCTGGCTCGCCGAACTGCCCGACGACCGGCCGGTGGTGTACGCCTCGATCGGCACCATGGCGCCGTCCATGCCGTGGAAGTCGGACGAGGTGCTGCACGCGGTGATCGAGGCGGTGTCCGGGCTCGACTGCACGGCGCTCGTCTCCATCGGCGTGGGCCGCGACCCCGAGGAGTTCGGCGAGGTGCCCGGGCACGTGCGGCTGCTCACCGAGTGGGTGCCGCAGGACGTGCTCCTGGAGGCGGCCGACGTGTTCGTCACGCACGGCGGCCACAGCAGCGTCCGCGAGGGCCTGCGCAGCGGTACGCCGATGCTGGTGACACCCATGTACGACGACCAGCCCAACTCGGCCGCGCACGTGGCCGACGTCGGCAGCGGCATCGACCTGCCCGCCTACTGGGTCACCGGCGAGACCGTCACCGAGGCCCTCCAGCGGCTACTCACCGAGCCCTCGTTCCGGCTCCGCGCCGCCGCCGTGCGCCGCTCGATCCTGGCCTGTCCTCCGGTGGAGCAGCTGGTCACCGACCTCGAAGCCCTTGTGACCGCGACCGCGGAGGAGAAGACATGCGCGTCCTGGTGACCGCCCTGGTTCCCAGCCACATCGTGCCGATGGTGCCGCTGACCTGGGCGCTGCGCGCGGCCGGCCACCAGGTGCTGGTGGCGGGCGACGCGGAACTGGTGCGGTTCGCGTCCGCCGCGGGCCTGGACACCCGGCTCGTCGGCGGCGGCGAGACCCGCCAGCGGCTGACCCGGCCCGGCGCCGTGGCGATGCCCGACCGGGCCGGCATGGACCGCCGGGCGGACTCCGAGTGGGACGCGGTCGGCGAACGCTGGCGCACCCGGCTCGGCGGCTACATCGACGAGCTGGTCGCGCTCGGCCGGTCCTGGGAGGCCGATCTGGTGGTGACCGACCCGGTGGAGTTCGGCGGCCTCGTGGTCGCCGCCGCCCTCGGGGTGCCCGGCGTGATCCACCGCTGGGGTCCGGACGACTTCACCAGCCCCCTGCTGCGCCAGGCCAAGGTCCAACTGCACGGCCTGTGCGTCGAGTTCGGCGCCGACGGCTTCCCCGACCCGGCCCTGATCATCGACCCGAGCCCGGCCTCGCTGCTTCCCGAGGGCGACAACACCCCGGGCCTGCTCTCGCGCTACGTGCCCTACTGCGGCACCGCCGAGCTGCCCGACTGGGCGGTGCGCAGGCCCGAGCGGCCCCGGGCGCTGCTGTGCCTGGGCATGTGGCACGGCCGGGTGCTGGCCGAGACCGGCGAGCTGCCGCTGGGCTTCCGCCATGTGCTGGACGCGTGCACCGAGCAGGGTCTCGACGTGCTGTTCCCGATCGACGCCCAGTACCACCCGGCGCTCGCCGGGATCCCGTCCTCGGTCAAGGTCGTCGACCGCTTCCCGATCGGTCCGGTGATGCGGCACACCGCGCTCGCCGTCCACCACGGCGGCAGCGGCACCAGCATGACCTCGTTCGCCTCGGCCGTACCGCAGCTGGTGCTGCCGGGCGACAAGCCGTTCCTCCAGACCACCGGCCGGCTCGTCCAGGACTCCGGCTGCGGCATCAGCCTCGCCACCGAGGCCGAGCAGCACGACCCCGCCCTCGTCCGGGAGGCCCTCGCCGGCCTGCTGGAGAACGAGCGGCACCGCAAGGCCGCGCAGGACGTGCGCGCGGAGATCGAATGCCTGCCAGGCCCCACGGAACTGGTCCACACCTTGGAAGGGCTGATCTGACATGCGTCCACTCACACAGGAAAGGGAACAGGTGCCACCCCCCATGGCAGAACAGCACGGCCCGCCCGCGGTCGTCTTCAAGGGTGTCGTCAAGGAGTACGGGAACGTCCGTGCCGTCGACGGGATCGATCTGACGATCCACCGCGGCGAGACGGTCGCCCTGCTGGGCCCCAACGGTGCCGGCAAGTCCACCACCATCAACATGCTCCTCGGCCTGTTCCCGCCGGACCACGGCCAGATCGAGGTCTTCGGCAAGAAGCCCGAACTGGCCATGCGTGCCGGGCACTTGGGTGCCATGCTCCAGGAGGGGAAGATGATTCCCCGGGTGTCGGTGCGCGAGCTGGTGGACTTCGTCCGCCAGACCTACCGCAAGCCGCTGCCGCTCCAGGAGATCCTCGACCTCGCCGAGCTCTCCAAGATCGCGAACCGCAATGTGGACCGGCTCTCCGGCGGCCAGGCCCAGCGGGTGCGCTTCGCCCTCGCCCTGGCCGGCGACCCGGACCTGGTGGTCCTCGACGAGCCGACGGCCGCCCTCGACGTCGAGTCGCGGCGCGAGCTGTGGGCCGCGATGCAGCGGTACGCGGAGCGCGGCAACACCGTCCTGTTCTCGACCCACTACCTCGAAGAGGCGGACGACAGCGCGGACCGCGTCGTCGTCATCGCCTCCGGCCGGGTGGTCGCCGACGGCACCACCTCGCAGATCAAGTCCATGATCGAGGGCCGCACGGTCAGCTTCGTGCCGCGCGGCAACCAGAACGGCTTCGACCTGCTGCCGGGCGTCAGCTCCGTGGAGCACCGCGGCGGCCGGGTCCACCTGCGCACCAGCGACTCCGACTCGACGGTGCACGCCCTGTCGCGCGCCGACGCCTTCACCGATCTGGAGGTGTCGGGCGTGGGCCTGGAAGAGGCCTTCATCGCGCTCACCCACCAGTCCCGCCACGCGGCCGCTCCGGAAGGACGGACCACCTGATGCTCGGATACATCCGCCTCGAAATCCTGCGGCTCGTCCGCAACGGCGGCTACCTCATGATGAGCCTCATCATGCCGGTCGGCCTGTACGTCACCCTCGCGGGCGGCGGCCCCGACCAGGAGTCCCTGGTGCGGGCGATGGTGGGCGCCGCCGCGTTCGGCGCGCTCGGCGTGGTCATCACCAACGGCACCGGCATCGCCGAGGACCGGGCGCTCGGCTGGCTGCGCCAGCTGCGCCTCACCCCGCTCTCCCCGGTGCAGGTCGTCATCGCGCGCGGCGCCGTCGCCACCTGCCTCGGCATCCTGCCCATCGTGGTCATCGGCCTGATCGGCAAGTCCTACCGGGGCGTGGACCTCTCGCCCGGCACCTGGCTGGAGATCTTCCTGCTGCTGTGGGTCGGCATCGCCCCGCTCGCGATGCTCGGCATCGGCATCGGCTACCTCTTCAAGGCGCAGCTCGCCCAGATCGCCGGCACCGTCTCGTATCTGACGCTGACGCTGCTCGGCGGTCTGATGATGCCGACCGACACCCTGCCCAGCTGGCTGCAGCCGCTGTCCAAGGAGACCCCGGTCTACCGCTACGCCCAGCTGTCCTGGGACGCGGCGGCCAACTCCGCGCCGAGCGGTACCGGCCTCGGGGTGCTCGCCCTGTGGACGGCGCTGCTCGCGGCCTTCGCCGCCTTCGCCTACCGCAGGGGCGGCCGCCGCGCCTGATCCGGCTCCGCCGCCCGTCCGAAGTGCCCGCAGGGACTCCCCCTGCGGGCACTTTCGTGTTCGTACCGGACGCGAGTCGCATTCGAGCGGGTGCCCCCACCCTTGCCCTGCCACTGACCGTACGCGATGGAGTGAGGCAACTGAATGCGCGTGTTGTTCGTGGGGCACGGCCCGGCCCATGTCCCCTGGATCATCCCGCTCGCCTGGGCCTGCCGCCTTGCGGGCCACGAGGTGCGGGTGGCGGTGCGGCCCCAGTGCGTGGCCCCCGTGACCCGGGCCGGTCTGGTGGCCGTGCCCGTCGGCGACGAGGCCGTGACCGCCGAGGTCGCGTCCCGTCAACTGGGCCTGGGTCCGGGCCGGTTGAAGGCGGCGGCCGAATCCGTGGCCGTGCTCGACGCCGATCTGAGCGAGGCGCTCGTCGAGAAGATGATCGCGGTCGCCGACACCCTCACCGACGACCTGGTCGACTTCGCCCGCTTCTGGCGGCCCGACATCGTGGTGCACGACACGGCCGCCGCGGCCGGCCTGGTGGCCGCCGCCGTGGTCAAGGTGCCGGCCGTAGGGCACACCTGGGGCGTCTCGCTCGGTGTGCACTGCGAGAGCGAGGACGAGCTGCGGCCCTCCTACGCCCGGCTCTTCGAGCGTTTCGGCGCCGAGCCGGTGGTTGGCCCCTCGGTGTGGATCGACCCGTGCCCCCCGGGCCTGCGCCCGCCGCACGGGGTGCGCCGCGCCAACATGCGCTACGTCCCGTTCGCCGGACCCGCGGCGCTGCCCGGCTGGCTGCGCTCGCAGCGCCCTTCGGGCCGGCCGCTGGTGTGCGTCACCGGCGGGGTCACCACCTCCGCCCTGGACGAGGTGCGCGACCACGTGGTGCGCTCACTGCTCGCCCTGGACACCGACGTGGTCCTCGCGGTCACCCCCGAGCAGGCGGCCCACACCGGCCAACTCCCGGACGGCGTACGGATGGTGGAGTCCTTCCCGCTGGACGTGCTGCTCGCGCACTGCGACGCGCTCGTGCACCACGGCGGCGTCGGCAGCGGACTGATCGCCGTCACCCACGGACTGCCCCAGCTGCTGCTGCCGCGCAACGCCTTCCAGGAGCACTGGTCCCATCTGGTGCGCGCGTCCGGCGCGGGCACCGCGCTTCCCGCCGACGCCGAGGAGGGCGCGGTCGGCGCGGCCGTCCAGGACCTCCTGACCCGCCCCTCCTACCGCGAGCGGTCCCGGGCGCTGCGGGACGAGACCGACCGGATGCCCACCCCCGACCAGCTCGTGGGCTTCCTCGAGGAGTGCGTGAGAGCCGGTCGCACCGACGTTCCCACACCTGAGGAGACAGGAAGACGATGACCGTACTCCTTGAGCCCACGACGGGCACGCACCGCTTCGTGCGGGGCACCACGATGCACGGCCTGTTCCAGGACGCGGCCCGCCGCTTCCCCGAGGCGATCGCGGTCTCGCACCGCGGAGCCGGTATCTCCTACCGCGACCTCGACGCGGCGTCCGACGCCTACGCCGCGCTGCTCCAGGCCCGGGGGGTGCGCCGCGGTCATCTGGTGCCGGTGCTCATGGAGCGCGGCACCCCGCTGATCGCGGTGCTGCTCGCGCTGTTCAAGTGCGGGGCGGCCTACTCGTTCCTGGACGCCCGGTGGCCCGTCGACCGGCTCGAAGGAGTGATCGGCCAGCTGGCGGCGCCGCTCCTGGTGACCACCACGGACGGCGACTGGCCGGTGCCGGTGTGGACGCCGCCCGCCGAGGACCTCCGCCTCACCGCGGCGCGCGGCTCGGCCCCTGAGCCGGTCGCGGTGTCCGGAGGCGACGCCTGCTCGGTGTTCTTCACCTCGGGCTCCACCGGCACCCCCAAGGGCGTGGTGTCCAGCCACGAGAACGCGGTCCGCCTGTTCGACGGCGACTTCTACGCCGAGCTCGGGCCCGGCACCGTGATGCCGCAGACCGCCCCGCCGACCTGGGACGGCTTCACCCTGGACTGCTGGAGCATGCTCCTGACCGGCGGGCGGACGGTCCTGCTCGACGAGACGGTCCTGGTGCCGCGCACCCTGCGCGCGCTGATCGCCGAGGAGGGCGTCAACGGCGCGTTCATGACGACCCAGCTGTTCAACATGCTGGTCACCACCGATGTGGACGCCTTCGCCGGGATGACGTGGCTGTCCATCGGCGGTGAGCGCGCGGCCCCGACCCGGGTCCGCGCCTTCCTCGCCACCCACCCCGGCATCCGGCTGCTCAACGTGTACGGGCCGGTGGAGTGCGGCGCGGTCGTCACCGCGCACGAGGTGCGTCCCGAGGACTGCGACGATCCGGCCGGCATCCCGCTCGGGCGCGCCCTGGCCCACACCGACGTGTACGTCCTGGACGGCACCCGGGTGTGCGCGCCGGGCGAGAACGGCGAGCTGTGCCTGGGCGGCCCGGGCCTGGCCCGCGGCTACCTCGGCAACCCCGCCCTGACCGAGGAGGTCTTCGTCACGGCGCAGATCGACGGCAGGCCCCAACGCCTTTACCGCACGGGCGACTTGGGCAACCGCTCGGCCTCGGGCGTCTTCCACTACACCGGACGCGGCGACCGCCAGATCAAGATCCGGGGCCACCGCATCGAGCCCGCCGAGGTGGAGCGCACCGTGGAGCGGGTGGCCACGGTGACGGGCGCCGCGGTGGTACCGGTGCCCAAGCCCGACGGCACCTACCACGGGCTCGCCCTGTTCTACACGCACGCCGACGGCGGCACGGGGCCGCGGGAGCTGCGCGAGCGGCTCGTCGCCCTGCTGCCCGACTACCTGGTGCCGCGCCGCGTCCACCTGGTCGACCGGTTCCCGCAGTTGGCGAACGGCAAGATCGACCGGCGGGACCTGGCCGCGCGGGTCCGCCCCGAGCACGAGCGCGCCGGCACGCCCGCCGAGTCCTTCGAGGGCACGGCGGCCCTGGTCGCCGAGGAGTTCGCGGGTGTGCTCGACCTCGGCCAGGTGCCCGGCGACGTCTCGTTCTTCGAGCTCGGCGGCAGCTCCCTCGAAGCCGCCCGGCTGTGCCAGCGCCTGGACGCGGTGCTGGGCGCCGCCGTCCAGCCCTCCCAGATTTTCCGCACCCCGACCGTGCGCCGGCTCGCCGCCTGGCTCGACGCGACGGCCCGCTCGGCCGAGGCCGCCGAGGCCCCGGTGCCGGGTCTCGCGCCGGGCGAGATCCTGCTGCCGCCCGAGCAGGCCGGCTTCCTGTTCGCCGCCGCCCACGACAAGGAGGGGCTCGGCGGTCTGTGCCGGATGACCTGGTGGATCGAGGGGCCGCTCGACCTGGCGGCGCTGCGCGCGGCCGTCGGCGACGTGCACCTGCGCCACCAGGCCCTGCACGCCCGCTACTTGATCCGCGACAACGAGATCGGCTACGCGGTGGTGCCGGACGGTCCGGCCGCCGCCGAGATGCTGCTGCTCGCCGACGCCGACGGCGAGGCGGACGCCGAACAGGCCTGGCTCGCGGCGGCGTTCACCCCGCTGCGGGTCGCCGACGCCCAGGTGTGGCGGTGCGCCGCCGTGCGGGCCAAGGACACCTCGCGCACCCTGTTCGGCCTGGTCGCCCACCACGTCGCGTTCGACGGCGCGTCCGAGACGGTGCTGGCCGCCGATCTCTCGCTCGCCTACGCCGCCCGGCTCGCGGGCCGCGCCCCGGCGTTCCCCGCACCCGCCGCCACCCTCGCCGAGGTGTCCGCCGACCACCGCCGGGTGATCTCGCGGGTGGACCTGGCGGCGCAGGCGGAGTACTGGGAGGACCAGCTGGAGCTCCTGGAGCCCCTCGAACTGCCGGGCCGCACCGAGAACGACCTCAACGCGGGCCCGGGCCACTCCCGCGCCCTGACGCTCACCACCGCGGAGCTGGCGCGCTGGGACGACCGGGCACGTACCCTCGGCACCACCCGCTTCGCCCTGCTGGCCGCCCAATTCGGGTACGTCCTGCGGGACTTGACGGGGCAGCCGGACATCGCGGTCAAGGTGCCGGTGGCCCGCCGGGGCAGTGAGGTGCTGGCCTGCGCCGTCAGCTGCCGGGTCGACCTGCTGTTCCTGCGCTTCTGGCCGCCGCACAAGGACGACGGCTCGGGCCTCCTGGAGCAGGCCGTCACCCATGTCGACCAGGCGCTGGCCGCCCAGGAGACCGGTGGCGCCCAGCTGGCCCGCACGGTGGTGCTGACCGGCGGCGGCGAGTCGCTGCGCCCGATGCCGAGCTTCCTGATGCAGGACGATCCGGACCCGCGGCTCGAACTCGCTGGCTGCACCGCCCAGTTGTCCCGCATCGGCACGCCCACCATGTTCACCGAGCTGGAGCTGGACGTCCGGATCACCCCGGACGGCGCCCTGGTCACCGCCTCGGTACGCACCGACCGGATCCCGGCCGAGATCGCCGACCGGGTGGTGACCGCGTACACCGGCGCGCTGCGCCGCGGCCCCGCGGACCCGGCCGAAGCCCCTGCCGCTCCCATCCCTTGCGAGGACACCTCATGCGCGTACTGATCCTGAGCAGCCCCGAGTCCACCCACTTCACCTGCATGGTGCCGCTGGCCTGGGCGCTGCGCGGCGCCGGGCACGAGGTCCTCGTCGCCGGGCAGCCCGACATCATCCCGATGGCGCGTTCCGCCGGCCTCAACACCGTCACCGTGGGGCGGCAGTTCTTCGGCCGCGACCTGCTGAGCCCGCCGCTGCCGCCGGACAAGCGGCCCATCGAGATCGTCGGACCGCTCACCCCGAAGATGACCATGATCGGCTCCCGGGTGTGGGTGCTGCACAGCCGCTACATGGCGCCCAAGTACCTGGAGGTCGCCGAGCGGTTCAAGCCGGACCTGGTCATCTCGGAGATCTTCGACTGGGTGGCCTGCCTCATCGGCGGGGTGCACAGGATCCCGGTGGTCTCGCACCGCTGGGGCGTCGACCCGATGAGCCATCTGATGCGGGCCACCGCCGAGGACCTGCTGGCCGGCACGTGCGAGCGCCTGGGCATCGAGGGCGGTCTGCCGAAGCCCGACCTCCTGCTCGACCCCGCCCCGCCGCAGCTCCTGGTGGAGGGCGCGCCGGCCGGTGCGCCGATCCGCCACATCCCGTTCAACGGCACGGGCTCCGTGCCCGGCTGGCTGCGCCGCCGGGGCGAGCGGCCCCGGGTCTGCGTGACCATGGGCCGCCAGACCATCTCGCTGGGCGGCCTCCCCATGTTCCGCGGCATCGTCGAGGCCTTCGGCGACCTGCCGGAGACCGAGGCGGTGATGACGGTCCAGGAGGAGTTCGTCGACGAGCTCGGCACCATCCCGTCCAACGTGACCGTCATCCCGCCGACGCCGCTCAACGGCTTCCTCGACACGACGGACGCGGTGGTCACCCACGGCGGCGCCAACACCCTGCTGGCGGTGGCGAGTTTCGGCGTCCCGCAGCTGATCATGCCGCAGCTGGTCGACCAGTTCGAGGGCGGCGACCTGCTCACCGCCGCCGACGCGGGACTGACCCTGCGCACGGCCGAGCAGCAGAACGACCCCGCCCAGGTGGCCGGGGCCGTACGCACCCTGCTCGCCGAGGAGCGCCTCACCAAGGGCGCCGGCGTCCTGGCCGAGACCATGGCCGCCATGCCGAGCCCCGCCGCCGTCGTCCGTGACCTGGAGAACCTCCGATGCGCGTACTGATCATCGCCACCCCCGTCGACACGCACTTCCTGCCCATGCTGCCGCTGGCCCGGGCGCTGACCGGCGCGGGACACGAGGTGCTCGTCACCGGACAGCCCGACGTGACCGGCCCCGCCGCCGCCGCGGGCCTGGAGACGGTGACGTTCGGCGAGGCCTTCCACTACGGGGACCTGCGCCGGGGCCGCCGGCCGGAGGGCCTGCGGCCCATCGAGGTGGTGGGCCGCCCGCCGGCCCAGCAGATCGACGGCGCCGCCCAGATGTGGCGCAACCACGCCCCCTACTTCCTGTACGACTACCTGGACCTCGCCCGCGAGTGGCGGGCCGATCTGGTCCTGTCCGACCACATGGACTTCGCGGGACCGGTCGTCGCCGCGGTGCTCGGGGTGCCCAGTGTCTGGCACCGCTGGGGCACCGCCCCCACCAGCACGTTCATGCTCGGCCAGACCCGGATGTGGCTGGGTCCGCTGTGTGAGCGCCTGGGCCTCGCCGCCGTGCCGGAACCCGACCTGATCCTCGACCCGGCGCCGCCTTCGCTGGCGAGCACCGACGCGCCGCCCGCCTCGCCCGTCCGCCCCGAGCCCCACACCGGCGACGCCGGCCCCTGGGCGTACGCGGCCGGGCCCGGTCGCCGGGTCGCGGTGCTGCTCGGCGGCTACACCCTGGACCTGGACGGCGTCCCGCTCCTTCGCCGTGTCCTGGACGCGCTGGCCGGTGCGGGCGGTGTGGAGGCGGTCGTCTCGGCGGCCCCCGAGCACCGGCCCGCGATCGGCGAGCTGCCCGCGGGCATGGTCTGCACCGACGTGAGCGAGCCCGGAGCGCTGTTCCCCGGCGCCGACCTCGTGGTCCACCACGGCGGCCCCGACACCACGCTCGCCGCGGTCGCCCTCGGCATCCCGCAGCTGGTCCTGCCGCAGCTCGACGAGACGTTCCTGGCGGGCGACAAGATCGCCGCCTCGGGCGCCGGAATCACCCTGGACAGCGCCGAGCGCCAGAACAGCGACGCCGAACTGGCCGCAGCCATAGGCGCGTTGCTCGAAGACGACGCCTTCCGCGCCTCGGCCGGACGCCTGCGCGACGAAGTGGCGGCGATGCCCGACGCGACCGACGCGGTTGCTCTGCTGGAACAGTTGACGACACGTCAGGAGGTCCTCGCGTGAGCACCGATGTGACCGCGCACACCACCGGCACCGCGGCGGCGCCCGCGGAGCCGGCCAAGGAGAAGAAGCCCAATCCGCACGGCATGAGCGACATCCAGGTCCTGGTGTTCATCGTCTGCGCGATGGCCACCATGACCCTGGCCCTGCTCGACGGCTCGATCGTCTCCTCGGCCGTCCTGCCGATCGTGCGCGACCTCGATCCCGCCCACGGCATCGACCGATTCCCCTGGCTGATCACCGCGTACCTGCTGGCCGCGACGGCGGCCCAGCCGCTGTACGGCCGGCTCAGCGACAGCTACGGGCCGCGCCGCGTCTACCTCGGGGCGCTCGCCACCTTCCTCGCGGGCTCCGCGCTGTGCGCGACCGCCCATTCGCTCACCCAGCTGATCGTCTTCCGCGCGGTCCAGGGCCTCGGCGGCGGCGGCCTGATGAGCATGACGCTGATCGTGATCGCCACCCTGTACCCGCCCAAGTCCCGCGCCGGGCGGTCGAACGCGGGCGGCGCGCTCATCGCGGCCGGCATCATCGCCGGACCCATGATCGGCGGGCCGCTCAGCGAGAACCTGTCCTGGCGCTGGATCTTCCTCCTGAACGTGCCGCTCGCCGGGCTCGCGCTCGCCGGAGTGGCGTGGGCGCTGCGGCTCCCCGTGAAGGGGACCCGGCAGAAGGTCGACGTCCTCGGCTCGGTGCTGATCGCGGCGGCCACCTGCGCGCTGCTGCTCGGCGTGAAGGCGTACGGCGAGCAGAACTCGTTCTCGGGTCCGGTGCTGCCCTACGTCTACGGCGGGCTCCTGATGGCCGGCGCCTTCGTGGCCCGTCAGCTGAAGGCGGCCGACCCCCTGATGCCGCTCACCCTGTTCAGGGACAAGGTGTTCAGGCCCGCCGCGATCCTCCAGTTCGTGGGCGGCTTCGCCCTGCTCTCGCTGCCGGTGTTCCTCATCAACTACCTGAACATCGTGCGGGGCGTGTCGCTCGACGCGGTCGGCCTGCATCTGATCCCGCTCGCCGTCGGCGTGGTCCTGGTCTTCCTCGGCTGGGGCCGGATCATCGCCCGTACGGGCAAGTGCAAGGCGGTCCTGGTGGCCACCACGGCGACCGCGACCTCGGCGGTGGCGGGCCTCGGCCTGACCGTGTCCGACGCACCCGTCTGGGAACTCGACCTGCTGCTGGTGCTGCTCGGCGTGGGCCTGGGCGGCGTGACCCAGATCGCCCTGTTCATGACCCAATCGGCCGCCTCAGCGGACCAGTTGGGCGTGGTGACCACCACCTCGCGGTTCGCCACCATGCTCGGCACCACCATCGGCGGCACCGTGCTCGGCGCGGTGCTCAGCACCCGGTTCGCGTCCGCCGCCGGCGCCTCCGGCGTCAAGGATCCGGACGCCGCCGCGGCCCAGCTCGCCGGGCTCGACGCGGTCCGCCGCCACCTGGTGACGGACGCGTTCGCGGACGCCACCTCCACGCTGCTCCTGACGGCGGCGGGCCTGCTGGTCCTGGCCCTGGTGACCGCCCTGGTCATGCGGGACGTGGACGTGAACGCCCTGGCCGAGGCGGCGGGAGAGGCTGCCGAAGAACCCGCCGCGGAGCCCGCCGAAGACCCTGCCGAACCGGCGGCCGAAGGGGCTGCCGAACCGGCGGCCGAAGGGGCTGCCGACCAGGCCGCCGACACGATGGCCGAAGCGGCCGCCCCCATGTCCCTGGAGGACGAAGACGATGCGCGTACTGATGCTGAGCACCCCCTTCCCCACCCACTTCACCCCCATGGTGCCGCTGGCCTGGGCGCTGATGGGAGCGGGCCACGAGGTGATGGTCGCCGCGCAGCCTGACGTCACCGACGCGGCCCGCGCCGCCGGCATCTCCGCCACCGACATCGGCGACCGCTTCCACGGTCTGGACGTCCTCCAGCGCCATCTCCCCGACGGCGTACGCCCGTTGGAGCTGATGGGGCCGACCCCGCCGGAGAAGATGGCCGGCACCACCAAGCTGTGGGAGACCCACGCCCGCTACCTGGTGAGCTCCTACCTGGAATTCGCCCGCGCGTGGCAGCCCGACCTCATCGTGTCCGAGCAGATGGAACTGGCCGGGCAGCTCGTGGCCGGCGCGCTCGGCATCCCCTCGGTGCAGCACCGCTGGGGCGTCGACCCGCTGAGCGGGCCCTCGCGCGCCTCGGCCCGCAACTTCCTGTACGGCACCGCCGAGCGCCTCGGCCTGGACGGCCTGCCCGACCCGACGCTCCTCCTCGACCCGTGCCCGCCCGCGCTGCGCCACCCGAGCGCGGCGCCGGGCGCGCCCATCGGCTACGTCCCGTTCAACGGCACCGGCACCGTCCCCGACTGGTTGCAGGAGCCGGCCGCGGGTGGCGTGCGCCGGGTGGTGGTGTGCCTGGGCCGCCAGACGCTCGTCCTCAACGGCACGGGCCTGTACCGCTCGATCATCGCGGCCTTCGACGGGCTGGAGGGCGTCGAGGCGGTGGTGACCGCCGACGCCGCCTTCCACGCGGGCTTCGGCCCCGTCCCGGACAACGTCCGGGTGGTGGAGCCGGTGCCGCTGAACCTGTTCCTGCGCGACTGCGACGCCGTCGTCCACCACGGGGGCGCGAACACGACACTGACCGCGTGCTCGTTCGGCCTGCCGCAGGTGGTGCTCCCGCAGATCGTCGACCAGTTCGCCTCGGCGGAACTGCTCGCCGCGGCCGGCGCCGCCCGGGTGCTCGGCGAGGCGGCCCCGCAGAACGACCCGGGGCAGGTGCGCGAGGCGATCCGGGACGTGCTGGGTGATGCGCGGTACGCGAAGTGTGCGCGGGAGTTGGGGGCGGACATGTCGGAGATGCCGAGTCCGGGGCGCGTTGTGGAGGACCTGGAGCGGCTCGCGGGGTGACGCCCCGGCACGCGAAGCAGGGCCCTGCCTATCCGGCAGGGCCCTGCTTTTGCGTGCCACCCCGCACCCACGCCCTCGCCGCAGGACCGGCCCGGGGTTCGCGCAGTTCCCCGCGCCCCTGAACCCCTCGGTCGCCTGCGGACCGTGCGTGGCTGGTCGCGCAGTTCCCCGCGCCCCTTGGCGGGACCGGAGTACCCGGGGTTTGCGCCGTTCCCCGCGCCCCTGACCCCGAGGTCGTGTGCGGGCCGTGGTCGCTTCTTGCGCAGTTCCCCGCGCCCCTAACCGCACCGGTGCGGGCCAGCATGCGCATCCTCAGCCCGTCCGGCGATTGAGGACGAGCGCCGTTCAGGCGCGATCGGGGTTCGAGGGGCGGAGCCCCTCAGGGGGTCTGGGGCGCAGCCCCAGGGCTCGACTTCTCGGTGCCCGTCACGGGTGGGTGGGTGGGCAAGCGCCCCCGGGGTCTGGGGCGGAGCCCCAGGGCTCAGCCGATGCAACCCGCTGCACGGGCGGGCGGGTGGGCGAACCCCCCGGGGCCTGGGGCACAGCCGCAGCGGGCGGGCGGCCGGGGTGCGGACCCCGGGCATGGCGAAGGGCCCGCCCCCGATGGGAGACGGGCCGCGCCAGGGCCAACCCGCAGCCTCAGCCACGCCGCTTCTTCAGCGCATCCCCCCCGAACTTCACGACGAGGCAGACGACGACGGTAACGGCGAGACCGATGATGAGGTGGCTCATGATGTCCTCCAAAGGACGTACAGGGGTGGGGGGTTGGATGGAACGGCGGGGTTGGGCGGAACGGCGGAAAGCGGAGACCGGGGCGGGCGCCCCTCAGGCGCGAACGGCCCCGCGCTGCGCGGCGAGAACCGCCCACAGCGCACCCGGCGTCGCGAAGGTGGCGGCGGTGAGCCTGTCCTCGGGGATCTCCACGTCGTACTGGTCCTCAAGACGGACCAGCAGCTCGATGGTGGCCATCGAGTCGAGGCCGATCGCCTTGAGGTCGAGCGCGGGGTCGAGCGGGACGGTGATCCGCGGCAGGACCGAGGTCAGCAGCTCTTGGAAGCCGGCGTCCCACGAGACGTCAGTGGTGGTCATGGCTCAATCTCCTTACGGGGTAACCGACTCGGGGAGTCGCGATCCGGGTCATTTCTGTTCGCGGCGCAGCCGCTGCTTGTCGGTCTTGCCGTTCGGGGTGAGCGGAAGCGCGTCGAGCAGGTGGCAGGCGGCAGGCACCTTGGCGGCCTCCAGGCGCTCGGTGAGTTCGGCGAGCACCTCGTCGGGCGTCAGAGCGGTGACGGCGTACAGCGTGAGGTCGTGGCCATCGGCCGGGGCCAGCGCGGCGGCGGCCGACACGCCCGCGATGTCGAGTGCGGCCGTCTCGATCTCCAGGGTGCCCATGCGGACGCCCTTGCGCTTGAACAGGTCGTCGCGCCGCCCCTCGAAGTAGAGGTGGCCGTCGGCGTCGAGGTGTCCGTAGTCGCCGGTGTGCAGGGTGATCTCGCCGGTGACCGGGTCGGGGCGGAACCGCAGCGCGGTCTGCTCCGGCGCCCGCCAGTAGCCGGTCATGATGTGCGGCCCGCGCACACAGATCTCGCCGACGGTACCGGCCGGCAGGAGCCGTCCGTCGTCGTCCAGGATCAGCACCTCGGTGCCGTCGAGGGCGCGGCCGACCGAGCCGGGGCGCTCGATGTCGCCGTCCGGTTCGAGCACGGTGATCCGCTTGCACTCGGTGGTGCCGAACATCGGGGAGACCCGGGCCTGTGGGAAGGCCGCGCGCAGCTGGGCAATGACGGGCCCCGTCAGGGCCGCGCCGGTGTTGGTGAACAGCCGCACCGGGGGCGCCTCGCGGCGGTCGCGCCGGGCGAGCGTGAGCAGCATCTCGCCGAGCGAGGGCACCAGCGGGACGACGGTGACGCCGTGCTCGTGCAGCGTGGAGAGCAGCCGTACGTGGCGGTCCGGCGAGGTGAGCACCACCTGGGCGCCCGCGATCACGGACAGCAGGATCTGGTAGAGCCCGTAGTCGAAGGAGACCGGCACCGCGACCAGGACGACGTCGTCCTCGCGGTAGCCGAGCCGGGCCTGGATGGCGCGGGCGGCGAAGACGATCGGGGCGTGGGTACTCACCACGGCCTTGGGCGCGGAGGTCGAGCCCGAGGTGTAGATGAGCAGGCCGAGGTCGTCCGGCGCGACGAGAGCCTCGTCCGAGCCGGGCCCGGTCTCGTACAGCGCCTCGGCGCCGCGGCGCACCTCGTCCAGCTCGACGACCGGCCGGTCCGTCAACTCCCGCAGCACGGCGGCGTCTTGGGCGCTCTCGCCGATCACGAGGACGGGGTCGCAGTCCGGCACGACGGTGTTCAGGTGGAACCGCTTCATCGCCGGGTTGACCGGCACGAAGGCGATGCCGCGGCGCAGCGCGCCGAACATCAGGGCGGTGAAGGCGCGGGTGTTGCCCACCCGGACCAGGACCCGGTCCCCGTGGCCCACGCCCCGGGCGGTGAGCCAGTCGGCGTACGCCCTCGACCAGGCGTCCAGTTCCGCGTAGGTCCACACGCCCGAGGCGTCGCGCACCGCGGGGGCGTCGGGCCGTGCGGCCACGGCCGCCGCGAGCAGTCCGTGGACGGTGTCGGTGCCGGTGTCCGCGGCAACCAGCGTCTGAGTCGTCATCCAGCAACCTCGTGGTCATCGGAACGGAAGGTCGGTCCCCCTGAGCGTGCGGGGACCGTCTCGACCCCCGGTCGAGTGGTGGTGGACACCGGCCCCGCGGGGCCCGGGCCCGCAACCTTGTGGGGGTGCGTCGCCGCCGCGGGCGGTCCGTGGCCGGTCGTGCGGCCTTCCGCGACCCCTGGGCGGGGTCGGTGTCGCCGCGCACCCGGCATCGGGCCTCCCTCGGATCTCGCTCGAATCCATCCCAACGGCCCGCGCTCGCGCGGCACTTGAGCCGCACTGGAGCGGTCGGCAGCTGCGCGGGGCTCAAGTCCGGTACGAGGAGGGCGCCCCATGGTGTCGCCGGGCAGCAAGCCCCATGGTGACGACCCCGCCGCGACGACGTCCGACGGGGAAGGAGGCAGCGCTACATGAACGCGGATTCCCGGCAGACCGGCAGCAAGGATGCGGACGGCTCGGCAGGTGAGCGGCCGCTGGACTTCGGTGTCTTCTTCTTCGCCGCGGTCGGCGACCGGGCCGAGGAGACCTACCGGCTGATGCTGGACGCGGCGCGCCGCGCCGACCAGCTCGGCTTCGGTTTCGTCTCGACGCCCGAGCGGCACTTCCACCGCTTCGGCGGTGCCTTCCCGAACCCGGCGGTGACCTCGGCGGCGATCGCCGCGGTGACCGAACGCGTCCAGATCAGGGCCGGCAGTGTCGTGACCCCGCTGCACCCGGCCGCCCGCATCGTCGAGGACTTCGCGATGGTGGACGGCATCTCCGGGGGCCGGGTCGCGATCTCGGTGGGCTCCGGCTGGAACGTCAACGACTTCGTGATCGCGCCGGAGAAGTACGAGACCCGGCGCGAGCAGATGATCAAGGACGTCGGCGACATCAGGACCGCCTGGCGCACCGGCCACTGGACCGGCCCCAACCCGCTCGGCGCCGAGACCACGCTGCCCGTCTTCCCCCGCCCGGTCCAGGAGGACCTGTCGGTGTGGGTGACCGCGTCGCGCAGCGAGGGCACCTTCCGCGAGGCGGGGCGGCTCGGCTGCAACATCCTGACCCACCTGGAGAACCAGGACGTCGAGTCGCTCGGCGACAAGATCGCCCTGTACCGGGCGGCCCGCGCCGAGGCCGGCTGGGAGGGCCCGGGCACGGTCACCGTCATGATGCACACCTATGTCGCCGACGACGCGGCCGGGGCCCGCGAGGTCGGCGGCGGCAGCCTGCGCGACTACCTGCTCTCCGCGATCGACCTGGAGGCCCTCGCGGTCGAGGCCGGCGGCCGGATGAGCGGCAACAAGCAGGGGCGCGAGGTGCTGTCCGCGGTGAAGGCCCAGCGCAAGCTGGCCGAGCTGGGCGTCAACCGGTACCTGTCCGGCAACTCCCTCATCGGCTCCGTCCAGGAGTGCACCGAGACCGCGCGGCGGGTGCGCGCGGCCGGCGTCGACGAGATCGCCTGCCTGGTGGACTTCGTCGCCGACCCGGCGCTCGTGCTCGCCTCCCTCGAACGCGTCGCGGCGGTGCGCACGGCGGCCGCCGTCCCGGCCGAGCCGGTGCTCGCCGCCTGACCCCCGGGCGGCGGAGCGCCCGCCCCCGACCGGAGCAAGAAGCCTCTCCCACCGATCATCTGGAGGTTGTCCATGCCGACGATCCTCGCCGTCTCCGGCAGCCCGTCGCCGGTCTCCAGCACCCACAGCGTCCTGACCCTCGCGGCGGACCGGCTCGCCGGCCGCGGGCACCGGGTGCAGACGCTCTGCGTGCGCACCCTGCCGGCCGCCGAGCTCCTGCGGGCCGACGCCTCGCATCCCCAACTCGCGGACGCCGCAAAGCAGTTCGCCCGGGCCGACGCCATCGTGCTGGCCACTCCCGTCTACAAGGCGGGGTACTCGGGGCTGCTGAAGTCCTTCCTGGACGTGCTGCCGCAGTTCGCCCTGGAGGGCAAGGTGGTGCTGCCGCTGGCCACCGGCGGCTCGCTCGCTCATGTGCTGGCCCTGGACTACGGGCTGCGTCCGGTCCTGATGTCGATGAAGCCGCGGGCGGTCGCGGAGAGCTTCTTCGTGCACGCGGGCGGCATCCGCAAGGGCCCGGGCGGCTTCGCCGGCCTGGAGCCCGACACGGAGGCCCTGCTGCACCGGGCCACCGACACCTTCGCCGACCTGGTGGAGAGCCTCACCGAGACCTCCGCCCCGACCGTCCGGCTGGTGCCCGCCGCCTGACCCGGAATCGCTGTCATGAATCGCTGTGCAACGTCCCCCATGCATGTGCCTGTTGATGTGTCGACCACGACGGAACCACGACAGAAGAGGACCCCATGAAGGCTCTGGTTCTGAGCGGCGGTACGGGAAGCCGACTGCGCCCGTTCAGCTACTCCATGCCCAAGCAGCTCATCCCGATCGCCAACAAGCCCGTCCTTGAGCGGGTGCTCGACAACATCCGCGACCTCGGCGTCACCGAGATCGGCATCATCGTCGGCAACCACGTCGAGGAGATAGCCGAGGCCCTCGGCGACGGCTCGCGGCTCGGCGTCGAGATCACCTACATCCCGCAGGAGAGCCCCAAGGGCCTCGCCCAGTGCGTGCAGCTGGCCCAGGACTTCCTCGGCGACGACGACTTCGTCATGTACCTCGGCGACAACATGCTCCCCGAGGGCATCGGGGAGGCCGCCGCGGAGTTCCACGCGCTGCGCCCCGCGGCCCAGGTGCTGGTCGCCCAGGTCGAGGACCCGCGCGCCTTCGGCGTCGCCGAGGTGGACGCGACCGGCGTCGTGGAGCGCCTCGTGGAGAAGCCCCCGGTGCCGCGCTCCAACCTCGCCCTGATCGGCGTCTACTTCTTCACCCCGGCCATCCACCGGGCCGTCGACTCGATCGTGCCGAGCGCGCGCGGCGAGCTGGAGATCACCGACGCCATCCAGTGGCTGGTCACCAACGGCTCCACCGTCCGGGCCCAGGAGTACCGCGGGTACTGGAAGGACACCGGCCGCGTCGAGGACGTCCTGGAGTGCAACCAGATGCTCCTGGACGGCATCGAGCGCCGGGTGGAGGGCGAGGTCGACGACCAGAGCGTGCTGATCGGCGCGGTCGTCGTCGAGCCCGGCGCGAGGATCTCGCGGTCCTTCGTGGAGGGCCCCGTCGTGATCGGCGCGGGCACCGTCCTGGAGGACAGCCACGTCGGGCCGCACACGTCCATCGGCCGGGACTGCGTCCTGTCCGGCACCCATCTCGACTACTCGATCGCCCTCGACGGTGCGACGATCTCCGCGGTGCGGGGCCTGCACGGCTCCCTGCTCGGCAGGTCGGCGGCCGTGACGGGGATCGACCTGGCAAGCCGCCACCACCGCCTGGTGGTCGGCGACCACACCCGCGTGGAGGTCGCGGCATGACGAACGACACGGAGCAGAGCGCCATGAACAAGATCCTGGTCACCGGCGGCGCGGGCTTCATCGGCTCGCACTACGTCCGCACCCTCCTGGAGGGCGGCTACGAGGGCTACGAGAACGCCGAGGTCACCGTCCTCGACAAGCTCACCTACGCCGGCAACCGCGAGAACCTCCCCGCCGAGCACCCCCGCCTGACCTTCGTCGAGGGCGACATCTGCGACCTGCCGCTGCTCCTGGAGCTCTTCCCGGGCCACGACGCGGTCGTCCACTTCGCCGCCGAGTCGCACGTGGACCGCTCCCTCGAATCGGCCGCCGAGTTCATCGCCACCAACGTCGGCGGCACCCAGAACGTCATGGAGGCCGCGCTGCGCGCCGGCGTCCGGCGCGTGGTGCACGTCTCGACCGACGAGGTGTACGGCTCCATCGACGAGGGCTCCTGGACCGAGGAGTGGCCGCTGCTGCCCAACTCCCCGTACGCCGCCTCCAAGGCGGGCTCGGACCTGATCACCCGTGCCTACTGGCGCACGCACGGCCTGAACGTGTCGATCACCCGCTGCTCCAACAACTACGGCCCCTACCAGCACCCCGAGAAGCTCATCCCGCGGTTCGTCACCAACCTCCTCGAAGGCGAGACGGTCCCGCTGTACGGCGAGGGCGCCAACATCCGCGAGTGGCTGCACGTGGACGACCACTGCCGCGCCATCCAGCTCGTCCTCACCCGCGGCCGCGCGGGCGAGATCTACAACGTGGGCGGCGGCAACGAGCAGACCAACCGCCAGATCACCGAACGGCTCCTGGAACTGACCGGCAACGACTGGTCGAAGGTGGTCCGGGTCGCCGACCGCAAGGGCCACGACCTGCGCTACTCGCTCAGCGAGGCGAAGATCGCCGAGGAGCTCGGCTACGCGCCGCGCATCTCCTTCGAGGACGGCCTCGCCGAGACCGCCGCCTGGTACCGCGACAACCCCGGCTGGTGGAAGGCGGTCAAGCACGCGCCGCAGGAGGGCCAGAAGTGACCCTGCTCAGCGAAACGGCGCCCGCACCCGAGGTCCTGGTCGTGGGCGCCGGGCCGGTGGGCCTGAGCGCCGCCCACGAGCTGGCCCGCCACGGTGTGCGGGTGCGGCTCGTGGACGCGGCGGCGGGCCCCGCCACCACCAGCAGGGCGCTCGCCACGCACGCCCGCACCCTGGAGACGTACGACCAGATGGGCATCCTGGACGAGCTGCTGCCGCGCGGCCAGCGGGTGGAGCACTTCACGCTGCACCAGAACGGCCGCCGGCTCATCCGCTTCGACACCGACTACAGCCGGCTGCCCACCCGTTTCCCCTTCACGCTGATGGTCGACCAGGTCATCACCGAGGAGGTGCTGCGCACCGCGACGGCCCGCCGCGGTGTGGAGGTCGAATGGGGCGTCAGGCTCACCGAGTTCGAGGACCTCGGCGACGACGGCGTACGGGCCCGCCTCGTGCACGCGGACGGCCGGGCCGAGACCGTCACCACCGCATGGCTGGTCGGCACCGACGGCGGGCACAGCACCATCCGCAAGCAGCTCGGTCTCAAATTGGAGGGCGAGTCCAGCGAGACCTGGCTGATCGCGGACGCCACCGTCCACTGCGACCTGCCCAAGGACAGCATCCACTGGATGCGCACACCCACCGGCACCGTGATGATGGTGCCGTTCCCCGAGCCCGGCAAGTGGCGCCTGCTCGACACCGCGGAGACGTCCTACGGCGGCGACGACGCGATGGTGGCCCGGCGCTTCTCGGCGAAGATCACCACGGGTACCGGCAAGCCGGCCGTGGTCGAATCGCCGTCCTGGGTCTCGGTGTTCACCATCCAGCAGCGCATGATCGCCCGGATGCGCAACGGCCGGGTGCTGCTCGCGGGCGACGCCGCCCATGTGCACAGCCCGGCCTCCGGGCAGGGCATGAACACCGGGGTCCAGGACGCCGTCAACCTGTCCTGGAAGCTCGCCACGGTGCTGCGCGGGGAAGCCCCGGACACGCTCCTGGACAGCTACAGCGACGAACGGGTGCCGGTGGGAGCGGAGTTGCTGCGCACCACCAGGATGGCCACGATGCTGGTGCAGCTCAAGAGCCGCAGGGCGGCGGCGGCGCTGCGCGCGGCGTTCACGGTGCTGCGCTCGCTGCCGCCCGTCAAGGGCCGCATCCAGCGCAAGATCATGGGCGGCATGTCGGCACTGGGCCTCGGCTACGCGGCGGGCCCGCTGGCCCTCGCCTCCCCCGCGTCGCCCGGGGTGCGCCCCGGTGAGCGGGTCGCCCGGGTCACGGCCCCCGTCCTCGCCACCAGCCCCGGCTGGCAGGAGGTGGTGGCCGAACTCCAGCGCCCCGAATGGCTGTTGCTCAGCTTCGGCCCGGCCCCCGAGGCGCCCGTCGGCCCCTCGGTGCGGATCCGCACGGTCAACACCCCCGGCCCGGACACCCTGTCCGACCCGGCCGGCCACCTCGCCACCGCCCTGGGCGCCCCCGAGGGCAGCTGGCTCCTGATCCGCCCCGACGGCTACCTGGCCGCGCGCGGCACTGCGAAGGAGACCCCGTCGACCGCACTGGCCTCCCTGGGGATCCAGCCCGCCGAGATCCGTCAACTCACCTACTGAGAACACGACTTGGGCCCGCCACCGGATCAGTCCGGGAGCGGGCCCAAGCGCTGTGCGCGCAGCCTTGCCTACAGGGGGGCCACCTACAGGGACGCGCCCCGGGGCCGCCTACCGGGGCGCGGGACCGTACCCCCACCCGACCCCGGGCCGCCTACAGGGGCGCGGGGAACTGCGCGAGCAGCCCCCCACGGCCCGCGGCCGAACAACCGACCGGCGGAAACTAGGCCGCACGCCGAGCCCCCTCAACACCACTCCCGTACAGGGAGAGACACTGCGCATACGCAGGAAGCAACCCGAGCTCCAGGGCCTCCGCCACGGTCGGCGCCCCCGCGTCCTTCTCGGACAGCACGGGGTCCCCCGTGAGCCACCGGGACCAGGGAAGTCCGAGCTCGGGGTCGAAGGCCCGCAGGTCGAGCTGCGTACCGGGCACGTACTCGGTGGAGCAGAGGTAGCTGATGCACGTGTCGTCGGTCAGCGCCACGAACCCGTGCGCGAGCCCCTCCGCGACGAACATCGCCCGCCCCTCCCGCGCGTCCAGCACCGTCGTCACGTGCTCGCCGAACGTGGGCGAGCCCACGCGGACGTCCACGACCACGTCGAGCAGCGCCCCGCGCACACAGCTGACCAGCTTCGCCTGGCCCGGCGGGATGGCCACGCCGTGCAGCCCGCGCACCGTATTGCGCGAGGACGCCGAGTAGTTGACCTGGCGCGGCACGAAGGCGTGCCCGGTCTCGGCGGCCAGCAGGTCGTAGCGGTACGACTCGTGGAAACTGCCGCGGGGGTCCGTCAGCAGCTTCGGCATGATGCGGTACGCGTCCGGTACGGCGGTCTCTTCGATCCTCATGGTCCCGGACGGTAGGCGCCCCTACTCAAGTCCCGGTAGCGCCGCAGGAACACCTGTCCGGCGGTCCAGCGGCCCCCGAGCGCGACGCGCCACAGTGCCGCCCAAACCGCGCATACAGGAGGTAGCCACGGTGTCGGTGAACGACCGAAGAGCAGGCGGCAGGGGCGGCGGCGCAGCCGGGTCGGTGGTGGTGCTCGGCGCCACTGGCTTCGTGGGGCGGCACGTCTGCGAGGTGTTCGACGCGGCGGGCTGGCGGGTGACCGGCGTCGCCCGCAGCGTGCACGGCCCCGCGACTCCGTACGAAATGACGGCGCTCGACGTCGTCGACGCGGATGCCGAACGCATCGCGGAGCTGCTCGCCGAGCGCGGCGCGAGCACGGTGGTGAACGCGGCCGGCGCGGTGTGGCAGGCGACCGAGGACGACATGACGCGCGCCAACGCCGACCTGGTGCGGCGCCTGGTCTCGGCGACCGCCCCCCTGCCCGCGCGGCCCCGGCTCGTCCAGCTCGGCTCGGTGCACGAGTACGGCCCGGTGCCGCGCACGGGCATCACCGAGGACACCCCCACCGCGCCCGTCACCCCCTACGGCCGCTCGAAGCTGGCCGGGGCCCGCGCGCTGCTGGACGCCGCGGCCGAGGGACGGGCCGAGGGCGTGGTGCTCCGCGTCTCGAACGTGTCGGGGCCCGGCACCCACCGGGCGAGCCTGCTCGGCATGGTCGCCCACCATCTGGCCACCTCCGCGCCCGAACCGCTGCGCCTGGCCCCGCTGCTCGCCCACCGCGACTTCGTGGACGTGCGCGACGTGGCGGCGGCCGCACTCGCCGCGGCCCGCTCGAACACCACCGGGCAGGTGTTCAACATCGGTGGCGGGCAGGCGACTTCGGTACGCAGCCTGGTGCACCGGCTGACCGAACTCGCGGGCGCCGCCGCCGAGATCGTGGAGGCGCCGAGCGCGGGCGGCCGGCCGCCGGAGGCCGAGTGGCAGCGCATGGACATCGGGCGCGCGCGGCGCCTGCTCGGCTGGTCGCCGCGCCGGAGCCTGGACGACTCCTTGCGCGACCTGCTGGCCCACGCCCGGGCCGCCGCGCATCGCGAGCCGTTGTCCAGTGCCCTTCAAGTCACCCCCACGACGATGGCCGTGTCGGATCACCGCTGAGGGCTTCGTGCCGAACTGACGACCATGGAGGCAGCCAAAATGAGTGACACCAAGGCACGGATTCTCGATGCTGTGCGGGAGTACCACCTGGAGAAGGAGCCGTCCCGCGCGTTCGTGCCGGGCGTCAGCGAGATCTGGCCGTCCGGTGCGGTCCTGGAGCCGGCCGACCGGGTCGCCCTGGTGGAGGCCGCGCTCGACATGCGGATAGCCGCCGGCACCAGCTCCCGCAAGTTCGAGTCCCGCTTCGCCCGCTACATGAAGCGGCGCAAGGCCCACCTGGTGAACTCCGGCTCCTCGGCCAACCTGCTCGCCATGTCGGCGCTCACCTCGCCGCACCTGGAGGACCGCCGCCTCAAGCCCGGCGACGAGGTCATCACGGTGGCCGCGGGCTTCCCCACCACCGTCAACCCGATCCTGCAGAACGGCCTCGTCCCGGTCTTCGTGGACGTCGAGCTGAAGACGTACAACACGACCGCCGAGCGCATCAAGGCCGCCGTCGGCCCCAAGACCCGCGCCATCATGGTCGCCCACGCACTCGGCAACCCCTTCGAGGTGGCCGAGGTCGCGCAGATCGCCGAGGAGAACGACCTCTTCCTCGTCGAGGACAACTGCGATGCGGTCGGCTCCCTCTACAACGGTCAACTGACCGGCACCTTCGGGGACTTGACCACGGTCAGCTTCTATCCGGCGCACCACCTGACGATGGGCGAGGGCGGCTGCGTGCTGACCTCGAACCTGGCGCTGGCCCGCATCGTGGAGTCGCTGCGCGACTGGGGCCGGGACTGCTGGTGCGAGCCGGGCGAGAGCGACCGCTGCTTCAAGCGCTTCCAGTACCAGCTGGGCACCCTGCCGGCCGGCTACGACCACAAGTACATCTACTCGCACATCGGCTACAACCTGAAGGCCACCGATCTCCAGGCCGCGCTCGGTCTGACCCAGCTCGACAAGGTCGACGACTTCACCGCCGCGCGCCGCCGCAACTGGCAGCGCCTGCGGGAGGGCCTGGAGGGCGTCCCGCACCTGATCCTGCCGGAGGCCACCCTCGGCAGCGAGCCCAGCTGGTTCGGTTTCGTCATCACCGTCGACCCCGACGCGCCGTTCCGGCGCAAGGAGTTGGTGAACTTCCTCGAAGAGCGGAAGATCGGCACCCGCAACCTGTTCGCCGGCAACCTGACCCGCCAGCCCGCCTATGTGGACGCACCGCACCGCATCGTGGGCGATCTGACCAATTCCGACATCATCACCGAGCAGACTTTCTGGATCGGCGTCTACCCGGGGCTCACCGATGAGCACACCGACTTCATGACGAACTCGATCCGGGACTTCGTCGCCGGCTGGTGACGGCCCCCGACACCCCTCAACCCAGCATCCCTTGACGAGGAGAGAGCGTACATGTCGTCGACACTTGCGGAGCTGACGGAGCTTCAGCCGGTGGTCAGGCCCCGTGAGCCGGTGTCGGTCGCCGACCGGATCGCGGCGTCCGCGGCCACCGCCGCCGGACTCCTGACCACCGGGGAGTTCCACCACTGGTTCGCCGGGCGCCGGAAGGCCGGGCGCTTCCACATCGAGCGCATACCGTTCTCCAAGCTGCGCGGCTGGTCCTTCGAGCCGGACACGGGCAACCTGGTGCACTCCAGCGGGCGCTTCTTCAGCGTCGAGGGGCTGCACGTCACGACCGACGACGGCCCGCACAAGGAGTGGTACCAGCCCATCATCAAGCAGCCCGAGGTCGGCATCCTCGGCATCCTGGTCAAGGAGTTCGACGGCGTCCTGCACTTCCTGATGCAGGCCAAGATGGAGCCGGGCAACCGCAACCTGCTCCAGCTCTCCCCGACCGTGCAGGCCACCCGCAGCAACTACACGAAGGTCCACAAGGGCACGGACGTCAAGTACATCGAGTACTTCACCGGCAGTGGGCGGGGCCGCATCCTCGCCGACGTGCTGCAGTCCGAGCACGGCTCGTGGTTCTACCACAAGAGCAACCGCAACATGATCGTCGAGGTCGACGGCGACGTGCCGCTCGACGAGGACTTCTGCTGGCTGACGCTGGGTCAGATCGCTCAACTCCTGCACCAGGACAACCTGGTGAACATGGACTCGCGCACGGTCCTGGCCTGCCTGCCGGCCTACCGCGCGGGCGCCGTACGCGACGACGAGTTCAGCCAGTCCCTGGCCCGCTCGCGCGACCCCCGCGCCGGCGCCCTGCTCACGGACGTCGACCTGCTGTCCTGGTTCACCGCCGAGCGTTCGCGCTACGACGTGCAGGCGGACCGCATCCCCCTGGACGAGGTGCCGGGCTGGACCCGCGACGAGGCGCGCATCGGCAAGGACGACGGCCGCTGGTTCAACGTGGTCGCGGTCGAGGTGCAGGCCGGCAACCGCGAGGTGACCAGCTGGACGCAGCCGCTGATCGAGCCGTGCAGCCGCGGCATCGCGGCGTTCCTGGCCCGCTCCTTCGACGGCGTGCTGCACGTCCTGGCCAACGCCAAGGTCGAGGGCGGCTTCCTCGACACGGTCGAACTGGCCCCCACCGTGCAGTGCTCGCCGGACAACTTCGAGGGCCTCCAGGTCCGCCCGCCGTTCCTGGACCTCGTCCTGAACGCGGACCCCGACCGCATCCGCTACGACGCCATCCACTCCGAGGAGGGCGGCCGGTTCCTGTACGCGGAGAACCGCTACCTCGTCATCGAGGCCGACGAGCAGGAAGCCCCGATCGAGCCGCCGACCGGCTACCAGTGGGTGACCGTCGGCCAGCTCACCGAGCTGATCAAGCACGGCCACTACGTCAATGTGCAGGCCAGGACCCTCCTCGCCTGCCTCAACGCCATGGGACATCTGACGGATGACTGAACGACCCCTGCGCGTCGCCGTTCTCGGCACCGCCGACATCGCCCGCCGCCGGGTGCTGCCCGCCATGGCGGCGGACCCCGACATCGAGCTGGCCGCGGTGGCGAGCCGGGACGGCGCCCGCGCTCGGGAGGTCGCGGACCAGTTCGGCTGCGCGGCAGTCGAGTCCTACGACGCGGTCCTCACCCGGGACGACGTGGACGCGGTGTACGTACCGCTGCCCATCTCCCTGCACGCCGAATGGGCCGGCCGGGCCCTGCGCGCCGGCAAGCACGTACTGGCCGAAAAGCCCCTCACCGCGGACCGCTGGACCACCGAGGCACTGCTGGACCAGGCCCGCACGTCGGGCCTGGTGCTGATGGAGAACGTCATGTTCGTCCACCATCCCCAGCACTCGGTCGTACGGGAGCTGGTGAACAGCGGCGCGATCGGTCAACTCCGCTCGTTCAGCGCGGCGTTCGCGATCCCCGCGCTCGCGGCCGGGAACATCAGGCACCGTCCCGAGCTCGGCGGCGGCGCGCTGCTCGACGTCGGCTACTACCCGGTGCGCGCCGCCCTGTACTTCCTGGGGGCGGGCCTGGAGATCGTCGGCGCCGCGCTGGAGCACGGGGACGGCGCGGCGGTGGAGACCTCGGGCGCGGTGCTCGTGCGCTCGCCCGCCGGGGTGCTCGGACAGCTGGCGTTCGGCATGGAGCACGCCTACCGCTCGGCGTACGAGCTGTGGGGAAGCGAGGGCCGGATCCGCGTCGAGCCCGCGTTCACCCCGCCCGCCGACCACAAGCCGGCGGTGTGGATCACGGATGCGCACGGGCCGCGCGAGCTGAACCTGGCGCCGCACGACCAAGTGGCCGCCACCGTGCAGGCGTTCGTACGCGCGGTGCGCTCCGGCGCCCCCGAGTCGCCGGACGCCGGGGAGTGCCTTGAGCAGGCGAGTCTGCTCGACGCGGTCCGCGCCCGGGCCCACGCATGAGCGGGCTCCGCATGAGCGAGTCCCGCATGAGCGGGCTCCGCACGAGCGGGCTCCGCACGAGCGGGCTCCGCGCCCATGACATCGACTTCGGAAACCTCGGAAGAGGAAAGGACCGACCGTGACCGTGACTGAGCAGCCGCCGCCCCAGACCGCGGCCGTGCGCGTCGCCGAACTGCACGTCCTGCGCGAGCAGGCCAGGCTCGGCCCCAGCGAGAAGGCCACCGAGGCCCAGCGCGCCAAGGGGAAACTGACCGCCCGCGAGCGCATCGACCTGCTCCTCGACCCGGGCAGCTTCCAGGAGGTCGAGCAGCTGCGCCGGCACCGGGCGACGGGCTTCGGACTGGAGGCGAAGAAGCCGTACACCGACGGTGTGATCACCGGCTGGGGCACGGTGGAGGGCCGCACGGTCTTCGTGTACGCCCATGACTTCCGGATCTTCGGCGGCGCGCTCGGCGAGGCGCACGCCACGAAGATCCACAAGATCATGGACATGGCCATCGCGGCCGGTGCCCCGCTGGTGTCCCTGAACGACGGCGCGGGCGCCCGTATCCAGGAGGGCGTGTCCGCGCTCGCCGGCTACGGCGGCATCTTCCAGCGCAACACCAAGGCCTCCGGCGTCATCCCGCAGATCAGCGTGATGCTCGGCCCCTGCGCCGGCGGCGCCGCCTACAGCCCCGCCCTCACCGACTTCGTCTTCATGGTCCGCGACACGTCCCAGATGTTCATCACGGGACCTGACGTGGTGCAGGCGGTGACGGGCGAGGAGATCACCCAGAACGGCCTCGGCGGCGCGGACGTGCACGCCGGAGTGTCGGGCGTGGCCCACTTCGTCCACGACGACGAGGAGAGCTGCCTCGCCGAGGTCCGCTACCTCATCTCGATGCTCCCCTCCAACAACCGCGAGATGCCGCCGCCGCTGCCCGGCGACGACCCGGCGGACCGCCGCAACGACGACCTGCTCGACCTGGTGCCGGCCGACGGCAACCGCCCGTACGACATGCGGAAGGTCCTGGAGGAGATCGTCGACCACGGCGACCTCCTGGAGGTCCACGAGCACTGGGCCCGCAACATCATCTGCGCGCTGGCCCGGATCGACGGCCGGGTGGTGGGCATCCTGGCCAATCAGCCGCAGTTCCTCGCGGGCGTCCTCGACATCGAGGCGAGCGAGAAGGCGGCGCGCTTCGTCCAGCTCTGCGACGCCTTCAACATCCCGCTGCTGACGATGGTCGACGTGCCGGGCTTCCTGCCGGGCGTCTCGCAGGAGCACGGCGGGATCATCCGGCACGGCGCGAAGCTGCTGTACGCGTACTGCAACGCGACGGTGCCGCGCATCTCGCTGATCCTGCGCAAGGCCTACGGCGGCGCCTACATCGTCATGGACTCCCAGTCCATCGGCGCCGACCTCACCTACGCCTGGCCCACCAACGAGATCGCGGTCATGGGCGCCGAGGGCGCGGCGAACGTCATCTTCCGCCGCGAGATCGCGAGTTCGGCCGACCCGGAGGGGGTCCGCGCCGAGAAGATCGCGGCCTACAAGTCGGAGCTGATGCACCCGTACTACGCGGCCGAGCGCGGCCTGGTCGACGACGTGATCGACCCGGCCGAGACCAGGGCGGTGCTGGCCGCCGCGCTGGCAATGCTCCGGACGAAGCACGCCGACCTGCCGTCCCGCAAGCACGGCAACCCCCCGCAGTGAGGAGCGAGAGTGCCGAACGAATCGCCTGAACCGCTGTTCCGCGTACTGAAGGGTGACCCCACCGACGCGGAACTGGCCGCCCTGGCCGTGGTCCTGCTCTCCCTGACGGGCCAACCCGAACCCACCCTGGCCCCCGTCATCCCCCTGGCAGCCTGGCGCCGCCACCCCTACAACCCCCCCGTAAGCTGGCGCCGAGCCGCCTGACCCCCGAGCCCCGCCCCCGCAGAACACCTGCGGGGCGCGACCGGGCCCGCACACGCCCCAAGCTGCAAGGGGCCAGGCGCAGCCGGCCCACCAGGGGCGCGAGGAACTGCGCGAGAAGCGACCACGACCCGCAGACAACAACGGGCCCAGGGGCGCGGGGAACGGCGCAAAAAGCGACCACGCCCTGCAGACGACGTCAAACCGCAAGGGGGCCAGGCGCAGCCGGGCCCACCAGGGGCGCGGGGAACGGCGCGAGAAGCAACCACGACCCGCAGACAACAACGGGCCCAGGGGCGCGGGGAACGGCGCAAAAAGCGACCACGCCCTGCAGACGGCGTCAAACCGCAAGGGGGCCAGGCGCAGCCGGCCCACCAGGGGCGCGCGGAACGGCGCAAAAAGCGGACCCGCTAGCGCCCGATGCGAGCCGCCCGCGCAATGGCGACAACCGCCTTTTCGAGAGCGTACTCAGGATCATCCCCCCCACCCTTGACCCCCGCATCAGCCTCAGCCACGGCCCGCAGGGCCAGAGAAACCCCCTCCGGCGTCCACCCCCGCATCTGCTGCCGCACCCGATCGATCTTCCACGGCGGCATCCCCAACTCCCGCGCAAGATCCGCCGGCCGCCCACCCCGCGCGGAGGACAGCTTCCCGATCGCCCGGACCCCCTGCGCCAGCGCACTGGTGATGAGCACCGGCGCGACCCCGGTCGACAGCGACCAGCGCAGGGCCTCCAAGGCCTCCGCCGCCCGCCCCTCGACCGCCCGGTCAGCGACGGTGAAGCTGGACGCCTCGGCCCGCCCCGTGTAGTAGCGCCCGACGACCTCCTCGTCGATCGTGCCCTCGACGTCCGCGCACAGCTGGGACACCGCGGAGGCCAGCTCGCGCAGGTCACTGCCGATGGAGTCGACCAGCGCCTGGCACGCCTCGGGCGTGGCCGAACGCCCCAGCACCCGGAACTCCTGCCGTACGAAAGTGAGCCGCTCGGCCGGCTTCGTCGTCTTGGGGCACGCCACTTCCCGCGCCCCTGCCTTGCGGGCCGCGTCGAGCAGCCCCTTGCCCTTGGCCCCGCCGGCGTGCAGCAGCACCAGCGTGATCTCCTCGGCGGGCGCGTCGAGGTACGCCTTCACGTCCTTGACCGTGTCGGCCGACAGGTCCTGCGCGTTGCGGACGACCACGACCTTCCGCTCGGCGAAGAGCGAAGGGCTCGTGAGCTCGGCGAGCGTTCCCGGCTGGAGCTGGTCGGAGGTCAGGTCGCGTACATCGGTGTCGGGGTCGGCGGCCCGGGCGGCCGCCACCACCTGCTGCACGGCGCGGTCGAGCAGCAGGTCCTCCTGGCCCACGGCGAGCGTGACGGGGGCGAGCGGATCGTCGGTGGAATTCTTCCTGGTGGCCATCGCCGTCCAGCATCCCACGCCCCACTGACACCCACGGAACGCCTGGGAGTGGCCCCGGGTAGGCCCCGAGGCCGGACCGGGGCCGGACCGCGTACCGGACGCGGGACGGCCCAGGGACCGACCGGAGCCAGGCCGGGGCCAGGCGGAGAACGGACCCGGGCGGGGGGCCGGGGCCAGGCCCCGGGCCGCACGGCGCCATGCAGCAGAATGGCCAGGTGAACGATGTGACCCGACACGTACTGGTGCTCCCGGACCGCGACGCCGCCGAGGACGTCGCCACCGAGCTCACCGACCGGTTCGGCCTCGCCGAGGAACCCCATCTGGTCCGGGACGCCCTGGCCGGCGAGGACGACGCCGAGGACGCCCAGTGGCTCGTCGTCGTGGAGGACCCCGGCGCCCGCCTGGACCCGAAGGCCCTGGACACCCTCGTCGCGGACCACGACGGCTGGCTGGAATCCCCCTGAACCATCCGCCTTCACTTCGGCGCGGCCAGGATCACGGCCACCGCCACCGGCAGGGCCAGGGCCAGGATCAGCCCGCCTTCGGCACGACCTGAATGTCGAGGTCGATCGAGATGGAGGACCCGATGGCCGCGATCCCGCGGGCCAGCATCGTCTGCCAGGTGAGCGTGAAGTCCTCGCGGTGCAGCTCGGTACTGGCGCGGCAGGCGCCCCGGGTCTCGCCCCCGAGCCCGGTGCCGAGGCCCAGGTACTGGGTGTCGAGCGTCACCGTGCGGCTCACCCCGTGCAACGTGAGGCCGCCGATGATCGCCCACCTGCTGCCGCCCCGGTGCACGAACCGGTCGCTGTAGAACTCCATTGTCGGGTAGCTGCCGACGTCCAGGAAGTCGCCCGACCGGAGGTGGTCGTCCCGCATCTGGACCCCGGTGTCGATGGAGGCGGTGTCGATGATGACGTGCATCGCCGAACCCTCCATGCGCTCACCGATCCGGATCGCCCCGGCGAAGGTGTTGAAGCGCCCGTGGATCCGGGCCAGCCCGATGTGGCTCGCGGTGAAGCCGATCTGCGAGTGCGTCGGGTCGAGTTCCCACTCGCCCGGATCGGGCAGGGCGGGCGGGGCGGCGACCTGGAGCGTGACGTCGCCGAGCGCGGCGAGCCCGCTCGCGACGACACTGGCGTTGCCGTGGAAGGGCGTGTATCCCTCGGCCGTGACGGCCAGCCGGTACTCGCCCGCCGGGACCATCGTGACGACCGAGCCGAACGGGTCGGTCTCCCCCGCCACGACCTTGCGCCCCGTGGCATCGCTGACCACGAACTCGGCCCGCTGCACGGGCTCGCTGACCGGGTCGAGCACACGACAGCTGAGCACTCCCGCGGTCGGCGGGACCGAGAGACCGGCCAGCGGACCGGAACGAAGCGGAGAACCGGTCGAGCCCTTGCCGAACCAGCGGCTGAACACTGTGCACGCACCCCCGTGCGAAGAAGTATCTGCCGGGCCGCGCTGGGGGCAGACATCCTCGTCCGTCCTCGCCACAGCAGGTCTGCGGCCCCTTGACGAAGACGCATTCGATCACTGTTGTGCCGTTCGAGGCAAACACGGCGCCTGCGTACTGTTGAGGCACCTGTCAGCAGAGGCCCGAATTGACCATTCCGCTTACCGGCTCTCCCGACACCGCCCCACGGCCCGCTCAGCGCCCGGCCCCACTTCCCGCTCGACATCCCGCCCCACGGCCCGCTCGGCGCCCGGCCCCACGCCCTGGTCCGCACCCCTCCCGTGCCCCGATCCGCCGCTGTGGACCTAGGACCAGCGACGGAGTCGCTCCCTCCCCAACGGCCGCTAACGTAACGCGACATGACCACACGCGAGCCCGCGCGCAGCCGTATCCAGCGCAAGCAGGATGTCCTGACCCGCCTCGAAAAGGACGAGGACGCCTGGGTCGCGACCGCCTCCGCCACCGGTGAGCCCCACCTCATGCCACTCTCCTTCGTCTGGGAACGCGACTCGTTCCTGATGTGCACCCGCCGCACCAACCCCACGCTGCGCAACGTGGAGTCCGGTGACGGCCGGGTCCAGCTCACGCTCGGGCACACCCGTGACGTCGTCCACATCACCGGCACCGCGACCATCGTTCCGACCGCCGACCTCCCCTCCTCCTCGGGTGACGCCTTCGCCGCCAAGGTGATCTGGGACCCTCGCAACAGCGATCCGTCCTACACCTACTTCCGCGTCGTCCCGCACCGCATCCAGGCCTGGCGCGAGGCCAACGAAATCGCCGACCGCACCCTGATGACCGACGGGACCTGGCTGATCTGACGGCCCCAACTCCCGTGTACAGAGCAGGTGTTGCGCAGAGCCGGGGGGCCGGGCACTACCGGGCTTGCGCACAGCCTGGCTTGTGCGCAGCCTGGCTTGTGCGCAGTCGGGCTTGGACGCAGCCGGGCTTGGACGCAGCCGGGCTTATGCACTGTTGGGCTTGTGCACAGCCGGGCTTGTGCGCACCCGGGTTCACCGCTGCCGGCCCGGCCGGCGTCACGGCCCCCGCCCCCGTGGCACCGCCCTCAGTCCCGCTCCCGCCCCGGCGATCGCGACCGCCCCGTCCGTATCGGTGCGCAGCACCACTGCTCCGCCCGCGCGCAGCACGGCGATCGTGCCGCCGGCGGGATGGCCGTACCGATTGTCCCGCCCCACCGAGATCAGCGCGATCCTGGGTCGTACGGCCCTGAGCAGCGCAGGCTCCTGATGGGCCGAACCGTGATGGGCGACCTTCAGGACGTCCACCCGCCCGAGTTCCGGTTTCTCTCTCAACAGGCCTCGCTGTGAAGGGGGTTCGAGATCTCCGGGCAGCAACAGGGACAGCCCGGACGCGGTACGGACGAGCAGGGTGACACTGGCATCGTTCGGTCCGTCCAGCACCGGCCCTGGTGCGGGCGGGGGCGGCGGCGGGAACGGAGGCGGTGGCGCCGGCCATGGCGGTGACTGCGCTCCCGGCACCGGGGGCGCGGCCGGGTCCGGGGGCGTGCCCGGCGCCAAGGGCGCGGCCGGGGCCGGGGGCGTGACCGGGGCCGGGGGCGTGACCGGAGCCGGGGGCGGCCACAGGACCTCCCAGGAAAGGCCGTCGAGGGTTCGCCGCTCGCCGAGTTGAGCCGTCACCACCGGTACCCCGGCCTCCGCGGCGGTGCGCCGCACGAACGCCGCCTGGTCGGGTGGCTGCGCGAACCCGGTCGTCTCGATCACCCCGACGGCCCGGCCCCGCAACACCCCCGCGAGGCCGCCCACGTGATCGGCGTGGAAATGCGTGAGCAAGAGCAACGGGACGGACGACACCCCGAGTTCATGCAGGCACCGGTCGACCGGCAACGGCTCGGGCCCGGTGTCGATCACCACCGCCGACCCCGCTCCCGCCGCCAGCACCGTGGCGTCACCCTGCCCCACATCGCACATGGCGTACGACCAGCCCGGCGGCGGCCACCCCGTGACGATCCTGGCCAGCGGGGCCGGCCGCACCACCGCGAGCAGAACGAGCAAGGCGAGCGACGCGGACGCCCACGGGTATCGCGGCACCCGGCGCACCGCGAGCACGGCCGCCCCCATCACCGCCGCGAGCAGCAGCCCCCCGAGCCAGCCGCCCGGCCACCCCGACTGCGCCCCGGGCAGCGCAGCCCCGTTGCGCGCCACCGACGCGATCCACCCGGTGGGCCACCCCGCGCACCAGGCCAGCCAGGTGGCGACGGGCATCGAGAGCGGCCCCACAGCCAGCGCCGCGAAGCCCGCGACCGTGGCCAGCACCACCGCCGGCTCGGCCAGCAGATTGCACGGCACGGCCACCAGACCGACCCGTGCCGCGAACACGGCCACCACCGGCGCACACACCGCCTGCGCCGCCGCCGACGCGGCCAGCACCTCGGCGAGCCAACCCGGCACACCGCGCCGTCGCAATGCCGCGCCCCATCCCGGCGCGATCGTGAGCAGCGCCCCGGTGGCCAGCACCGAGAGCAGAAAGCCGTAGCTGCGGGCCAGTTCGGGCGCGTACAGCACCAGGAGCAGTACGGCCGCGGCCAGCGCGGGGATGAGCGATCTGCGCCGGCCGGTCCCGATGGCCAGCAGCGTCACCAGACCGCACGCCGCTGCCCGCAGCACGCTCGGCTCCGGGCGGCACACCACCACGAAGGCGACGGTGAGAGCCCCGCCGAGCAGGGCCGTCGCGCGCAGCGGGATTCCCAGCCGCGGCGCGAGACCGCCCCGCTCCGCCAGCAGGGCCCGCCCCGGCGGCCCGATCAGCAACGCGAGCAGGATGGCGAAGTTGCTCCCCGACACGGCCATGAGGTGCGTGAGGTCGGTCGCCTCGAAGGCGGCGTGCAGTTCGGGGGTGACCCGGGAGGTGTCGCCGACGATCAGCCCCGGCAGCAATGCCCGCACGTCCGGCGCGAGGCCCTCAGTCGCGGTCCGTAGCTTTCCCCTCAACCCACCGGCCAGACGCTGCACGGCAGTTGGGCCTGCGACGACGTACGGCGGACCGTTGGGAGCCTTCACCAGGGCGGCGGCTCCCCTGTCACCGGGCGCCAGCCGCCCGGTCACCCGCACCCGGGTCGACGGCAGCAGGCCCCGCCAGCTCGCGGGCGCGATCACAACGACCGGCGTACGCACCCGCTCACTCCTCCCAGCCGAGCTCCCGCTCTGGCGCCCACCCGGGCTCCCGTCCCGGCTCCCGGCCGGGGGCTCGTCCCGGCTCCCGTTCCGATCCGTACCGGGCGCCTGGGCCGAGCCCGAAGCCAGGCCTGACGCCAGCGCCGCACCCGGGGCCCGGGCCGAACCGGGAGCCAGGGCCAGCGCCGCACCCGACGCCCGGGCCGAACCCGAAGCCAATCCTGACGCCAACGCCGCCCCCGGGGCCCGGGCCGAACCCGGAACCAGGACCCGCTCGACCTCCGCATCCACCGCGACCATCGCACCGCCCCAGCCCGGGCCCCGGATCGCCCTTGGATCGCTGCGGATCACCAACTCCACGACGGCCTGCCGATGTTCGGCCGCCAGCCCCGGCAGCGGGCCCCTCCGCGCCTCGGCTCCGTGCAGGCCCCCGGCCACGATCCCGGCGGCCACACACACCAGCACCGCCACGACCGCTCCCCGATACCGCCAGCCCCCTCCTCCACCGCCACCAGTACCGTCTTCCCCACCTCCCCGGCACCCTCCGACGGGCCCCACCCTGCCCGCCTCTCCCTCCACACCCCCAGCACCCGCCGCACCGCCCTCAGCTCTCCCCGCCCGCCACGCCCTCAGGGCCCGCCGCGCGGACGGCGCCACCAGCACACCCGCGGCCACCAAGCACAGGCCTGTCCAGCAACTCACCTCCCCCAGCGAGAAGTTCAGTGCCAGGGCCGCGCCTCCCCAGGTGCTGAGCGCGGGGCCGATCAGACGCAGGTCCGTCGGCCCCTCCCGGGCCGGGTTGGCGGCGCCCAGGCGATGGCCCGCGTCGGCATGGACGTCCGGGCGATGCCCCGCATCGGCGAGCAGGGCCTGTGAGCGGTTCACAGCCGCACCAGCGCCTGCAGATCGTGGAACTTCCGCTCACCGATTCCGTTGACCTCCCGCAGCTCGTCGACGGAGCGGAAGCCGCCGTGCTGGGTCCGGTAATCCACGATGTGCCGTGCCAGCACGGGCCCGACCCCGGGCAGCCCGTCCAACTGCTCGGCCGACGCGGCGTTGAGACTGACTGGCCCGGCTGCACCTCCGGACGGGCCGCCCCCACCCCCACCGACCCCCAGGACGGCCGGGGCCGCACCTCCCGGTACGCCGGCGAGGACCTGTTCGCCGTCCGTGAGGAGCCGTGCCCGGTTGAGGGCCGTCAGATCCGTGCCCTCGCGCACCCCGCCCGCGAGGGCCAGCGCGTCGGCGACCCGGGATCCGCTGGGCAACCGGTAGACCCCCGGCCGCCGCACCTTCCCGCCGACGTCCACGACGAGCAGCCCTGCCGGTGACGGCGCCGTGTTCGGCACGGTGCGCGGGGTGGCGGCACCCACACCGGGCCCTGCTCCGGCGCCCCCGGCCCGCGCACCGGCACCCCTGACACTCGGCGCCACCACGGGCCCGTCGGCCACCTCGGGAGCGCGGACGGACTGGGGTCGGGCGGCCCAGAAGTGGTGCACGGCGAAGGCACCGGCGGCCACCAGGACCACACACAGCGCGGCCACACTGCGCGGCGCGAGCCCGATCCTGGACTGCGCCCAGACCGGCAGCCGTTCGCGCACCGCCGCCCACAGCCGGTCTCGTACACCGGGCGCGTCCCACGTCGTTCGTCCCGCGGGCTCGGCCAACGGCGCCGAGTCGTCCGACGGTACCGAGTCGGCCGTCCGCACGGAGCCGACCGGAGTCAGGGCTTTCGCCCGCGATGCGCGGCCGGCCCCCGTCGCGGTACCGCCCGGCTCCGCGTACGCGTCAGCGAAGGACGCGCCGGGGTCGTGCGGCGGCGCGGCTGTGCCCGGAGGCCGGGCAAGGAACAGCGCGTCCGCGCGCCGGCGCGCGCTCTGCGCGGATGCAGTGGCCGTCCCCGCGGACGCTGACGGCGGGCCGGCTGCGGTGCTCTGCGCGGATGCGGGCGCGGAAGCGTTGGTCCGCGCGGATGCGGTGGGCGACTCGGCGGACGCTGACGGCGGCGCAATGGCGGTACTCCGCGCCGATGCCGAGGCAGACGCCGATGCCGGCGCCGACGCGGGGCCCGATGCGGATGCCGATGCCGACGCCGAACTCTGCGCGGATTCCGAGCCCCGGGACGGATGAAGCCGTCGGGCGTGGACCGCCCGGGTCCGGCCATCGGAGCCCCGGGGTCGGCCCGGTCCGCTCGTGGCGGTGCGGGTGGTGCCTGGTGTGCGTGCTGATCGGATCGCCATGGCACGAGACGTTAGGCACCTGGGCGCAAGCTCGCTGAGCGGCCTCAATTCCGGTGGACAGCAAGCCCGTTGTGGATAACTCCGTCACCCCGCAGGGTTACCGCGCAACCGCCCGGGCACGCGCCCGCGTTGACGTGGTCCGCTCAGCGCGGCGACACGATCGCCCCGAGCAACCCGGGACCGGTGTGCGCGCCGATGACCGCGCCGACCTCGCTGGTGTGCAGGTCGATCAGGCCCGGCACCCGCGCCCGCAGGCGCTCGGCGAGGGCGGCGGCGCGCTCCGGCGCCGCGAGATGGTGCACCGCGATGTCGACCGGACTGCTGCCGGCCCGCTCCACGACGATCTCCTCAAGCCGCGCGATGGCCTTGGAGGCGGTGCGTACCTTCTCCAGCATGTCGATGCGGCCGCCGTCGAGCTGGAGCAGCGGCTTGACCGCGAGGGCCGAGCCGAGCAGCGCCTGCGCGGCTCCGATCCGGCCGCCGCGGCGCAGATAGTCGAGGGTGTCGACGTAGAAGTACGCGGACGTCGCGCCGGCCCGCTTCTCGGCGGCGGCCACCGCTTCGTCCAGCGTGCCGCCCGCGTCGGCCGCCTCGGCCGCCGCGAGCGCGCAGAAGCCGAGCGCCATCGCGACCATGCCGGTGTCGACGACCCGTACCGGCACGGGAGCGTCCTTGGCCGCCAGGACGGCGGCGTCATAGGTGCCGGAGAACTCGGCGGACAGGTGCAGCGAGACGATGGCCGTCGCACCCGCCTCGGCGACCTTGCGGTAGGCCGCCGCGAAGACCTCGGGGCTGGGCCGGGAGGTGGTGACCGGACGTCGCTTCTGGAGGGCGAGCGCGAGGGAACGGGCCGAGATCTCGGTGCCCTCCTCCAGCGCCCGGTCGCCCAGGACAACGGTCAGCGGCACTGCGGTGATGCTGTGCCGCTCCATCGTCTGCGGCGGCAGATAGGCCGTTGAATCGGTGACGATAGCGACATGGCGGGACATGAGCGGGAGGTTACCCGCCGAGGCCGCCGCGTGGCAGTCCGGGCCCGGTGCGGTGATCGGTTCGGGACTGCCGGGCGCGCCCTGTTCCGGCGCCCGGGCCCGGTGTTCGCGGATCAGCTGGTGGCTTCGGGGCGGGGCGCCTTCTGCCACGGATGGCTCACCGGCGGCTGGGCCGCGCCGATCGCCTGCGGTCCCTGGGCACGCGGCTCGGGGCGGGGGTCCGCGGTGCGCCGTGGCGAGGGCGCGGCGGAGGACGGCTCACCCGGCGAGGGCGCCCCGGTGTCCTCGGTGTCGTCCCAGGTGCCGGGCCGGCCGGTCGTGGGGCCCTTGACCGACCAGTCGCGCAGGGCGCCGGACTCCATCTCGATCTGCTGGCTGAGCGAGGCCAGGTCGTCGTCGGCGAACTGGCGCGCGCGGTCGCGTGCCGCCCAGCGCAGCGAGTCCGCGGCGTGGGTGACGCGTTCGGTGCGCTCGCGCAGCTCCGGCAGCAGGTCGGCGATCCGGCGCTTGTCGGGCTCGCGCTCCAGACGCCTCAGTTCGTCGTCCAGTTCACGGCCGTGGGCGCTGAGCCGCTCGAAAAGGGCGAGCGACTCGTGGAGCGACGCGTCCTCGGCGAGGCCCGCGTGCAGTGCCTCCTGGGTGGCGCGCATCGAGGTGCGCAGCGAGAGCCTCAGCTGGGCGAGCCGCCCCGCCGTGCCGGGCTGGCCCACGCTCTTGGCCCGCAGTGTGGTGTCCTCGACCGTGCGCCTGGCCTGGGTGACCGTGCGCTCAACGCCGCGCTTGGCGGCGCCGACCGCCTTGACCGTCACATACACACCGAGCGCCACGAAGGCGACGAACAGCAGCGCCATGATCAGGATCGCGGCTTCCATGAACGTCCCCTCGGTCGGTCGGCATCGTCCCCTCCACCGTAAACGGAACGGGCAGGCCGGTGGTTCCCGTGGAACCCCCAACCTGCCCGTAGGGGAAAGCCCGCAGGGCCGCCCCGGCCCTTAGGCGGGGACGATGTTCACCAGCTTGGGGGCGCGCACGATCACCTTGCGGATGCCCGCGCCGCCCAGGGCGGCGACGACGCCCTCGTCGGCCAGGGCCAGCTTCTCCAGTTCCTCGTCGGAGATCGCGGGCGGCACCTCCAGGCGGGCCTTGACCTTGCCCTTGACCTGCACGACGCAGGTCACGGCCTCGTCCACGACGTACGCCGGGTCGGCGACGGGGAAGTCGCGGTGCACCACCGAGTCGGTGTGGCCCAGCTTGCGCCACAGCTCCTCGGCGATGTGCGGGGCCAGCGGGGCGATCAGGAGCACCAGCTGTTCGGCGACCGTGCGCGACAGCGGGCCGCCGGCCTTGGTCAGATGGTTGTTCAGCTCGGTGATCTTGGCGATGGCGGTGTTGAAACGCAGTTCCGCCAGGTCGCCGCCGGCGCCGTCGATCGCCTTGTGCAGGGCGCGCAGCGTCGCCTCGTCGGGCTCGGCGTCGGTGACGGTGGCTTCGCCGGTCGCCTCGTCGACGATGTTGCGCCACAGACGCTGCAGCAGCCGGTACTGGCCGACCACCGCGCGGGTGTCCCAGGGGCGCGAGACGTCCAGGGGACCCATCGCCATCTCGTACAGGCGCAGCGTGTCCGCGCCGTACTCGGTGCAGATCTCGTCCGGAGTGACGGCGTTCTTCAGGGACTTGCCCATCTTGCCCAGCTCGCGCTTGACGGGCTCGCCCTCGAAGAAGAACGCGCCGTCGCGCTCCTCGACCTCGGCGGCCGGCACCGGGAAGCCGCGGCCGTCCCGGTAGACGTACGCCTGAATCATGCCCTGGTTGTACAGCTTGTGGAACGGCTCGGCCGAGGAGATGTGGCCCAGGTCGAACAGCACCTTGGACCAGAAGCGCGCGTACAGCAGGTGCAGCACGGCGTGCTCGGCGCCGCCGACGTACAGGTCGACGCCGCCGGTCGGCATGCCCTCGCGCGGGCCCATCCAGTACCGCTCGACGGCCGGGTCGACCAGCTTCTCGCTGTTGTGCGGGTCCAGGTAGCGCAGCTCGTACCAGCAGGATCCGGCCCAGTTGGGCATGGTGTTGGTCTCGCGGCGGTACTTCTTGACGCCGTCGCCCAGGTCGAGTTCGACGTTGACCCAGTCCTCGTTGCGCGACAGCGGCGTCTCGGGCGAGGTGTCGGCGTCGTCGGGCTCGAAGGTGCGCGGCGAGTAGTCGTCGACCTCGGGCAGTTCCAGGGGCAGCATCGACTCGGGCAGCGGGTGGGCGATGCCGTCCTCGTCGTAGACGATCGGGAACGGCTCGCCCCAGTAGCGCTGCCGGCTGAACAGCCAGTCGCGCAGCCGGAAGTTGACGGTGCCCTCGCCGATGCCGCGCTCGGTCAGCCAGCCGGTGATCCTCGCCTTGGCCTCGACGACGCCCAGGCCGTCCAGGGAGATCGCGTCGTTGGCGGAGTTGACCAGCTTGGCCTCGTAGGAGGCGAAGGCGTCGTCCCACGTGGAGGCGTCGGTGCCACGGTCGTCGGAGGGTTCCACGACGCAGCGCATGGGCAGCTCGAAGGCGCGCGCGAAGGCGAAGTCGCGGGTGTCGTGCGCCGGGACGGCCATGATCGCGCCGGTGCCGTATCCCATCAGGACGTAGTCGGCGATGAAGACGGGCACCTGGTCGCCGCTGACCGGGTTGGTCGCGAACGCGCCGGTGAAGACGCCGGTCTTCTCCTTGGCGTCGGCCTGGCGCTCGACGTCCGACTTGGACGCGGCGAACGCGCGGTAGGTGGCGACCGCATCGGCGGGGGTGGCGTGGCCGCCCGTCCACACCTCGTGGGTGCCCTCGGGCCAGGCCGCCGGGACGATCGTGTCGACCAGCTCGTGCTCGGGCGCCAGCACCATGTAGGTGGCGCCGAACAGGGTGTCCTGGCGGGTGGTGAAGACGGTGATGGGGTCGGCGCCGGCGACCTGGAAGTCGACGCGGGCGCCCTCGGAGCGGCCGATCCAGTTGCGCTGCTGCAGCTTGATGGCGTCCGGCCAGTCCAGCGCGTCCAGGTCGTCGAGCAGCCGGTCCGCGTAGGCGGTGATGCGCATGTTCCACTGGCGCAGCTTGGACTTGAAGACCGGGAAGTTGCCGCGCTCGGAGCGGCCGTCGGCGGTGACCTCCTCGTTGGCCAGCACGGTGCCCAGGCCCGGGCACCAGTTGACGGGCGCGTCCGAGGCGTAGGCCAGCCGGTATCCGCCCAGGACGTCGGCGCGCTCGGCCGCGCTCAGCGCGGCCCAGTCACGGCCGCCGGGCACCTCACGGCTGCCGTCCGCGAAGGCGGCGGCCAGCTCGGCGATGGGGCGGGCCTTCTTCGCGTCGGTGTCGTACCAGGAGTTGAAGATCTGCAGGAAGATCCACTGCGTCCACTTGTAGTACTCCGGGTCGATCGTCGCGATCGACCGGCGCTTGTCGTGGCCCAGGCCGAGCCGGCGCAGCTGCCGCTTCATGTTGTCCATGGCGGCCTCGGTCGACACCCGGGGGTGCGTGCCCGTGGCCACCGCGTGCTGCTCGGCGGGCAGGCCGAAGGCGTCGAAGCCCAGCGTGTGCAGCACGTTGTGGCCGGTCATGCGCTGGTGGCGGGCGTAGACGTCGGTCGCGATGTAGCCCAGCGGGTGGCCGACGTGCAGGCCCGAGCCCGACGGGTACGGGAACATGTCCATGATGAACTTCTTGGGCCGGGCGGCGACCGCCGGGTCACCGGCCAGGTCGCCCGTCGGGTTCGGCGCCGCGTAGGTGCCCTCGGCGTCCCAGAAGTCCTGCCAGCGTGCCTCGATGTCGGCGGCCATGGCCGCCGTGTAGCGGTGCGGCGCGGCCGACTCTGCGGCGGCAGCGGTGTTCGTCTCGCTCATGTCCTCAAAGCTCCATCGATCGTCTCTGCCAGCGGTAACGAGCGTTCGTCCGTCGATCCGCCATCGAATCGCCAAACGAAAAAACCCCTCGCACAGGAGGGGGCGCCGCGCCGAGTCCGACCGGGTCTGTTCATCGGTCGGGAGTGTTCAGCGCGGCTCGCTAAGCAGAAGGCGTACGGCACGCATGGCGTCAGGGTACCGCAGGCCCCGCAAGGCCCGCACGGAGCGCCCACGGAGCGTGATCCGGGCTACCCCCCGGGGGTGCCGAGGGCGAGGTTACTCCGCGTACCCCCCTCTTCTGGGGCAACCGCGCAAACCCCGTACCGGCCGGTATGGGGCGACCTAGCATGCCGCCACGGGACCGCTTTGCCGAACCATTCGGAGTCGCCCCACCATGAAACCTCGCCATCCGCTCACCCCGCTCCGCCCGCACCGTCCGCGTCAGAACCCCGCCCGGGGGCGTCCCGCCCGCAGGGGCGGGCTCTCCGCCGCCGCACTGGGCGTCGTCGCCCTGCTCATCCCGCCGCTGGCCCTGCTGTCCTCGGGCGCGCTGCGCGCCGCTCTGGACTTCACCTCCGGCGTCCTGTCCCTGGTCTCGCTGACCGCCTCCGTCGCCTGGGGCCTGCTGGCCACCGACCGGCTCTTCCTGACCCCGCGCGACCGCCTCATGGCGCAGGCCGTCCACCGCGCGACCGCCATCGCCTCGATCGGCTTCCTGCTGCTGCACGTCACCGTCAAGATCGCGCTCGGCCATGTCGGCCTGCTCGGCGCCGTCGTCCCGTTCGGGATGGGCATGACGGGCGCCTCCGGGCTGATCGGCTTCGGGTCGCTCGCCGGGCTCCTGATGGTCCTGACGGGCGCCACGGGCGCGATGCGCAGCGCCTTCGCCACCCCGGGCCGCATCGCGGCGCGCTGGCGCGCGGTGCACATGCTCGCCTACCCGGCCTGGTGCTCGGCGCTGGTCCACGGCCTGTTCGCGGGCCGCCCGCCGGCCGGCTGGGTCGTCGCGATGTACGCCCTGAGCCTGGCGGGAGTGGCGGGCGCGCTGGCCGTACGCGCGCTCCCCCGCCCGGTCAAGCGCCGCATCGCGGCCCGGCTCTCCTCGCTCGGCCCGGCCCAGGAGAGCGAGCCCGCGATGCCCCCGCGCCCGGCCGCGCCGCCCGCCCGCGAGGCCTACGAGGCGCCCCCCGAGCCGCCTTACGCCCCGGCGTACGGGGCGCCCTACGAGCAGCCCGCCCACGGGCCCGTCGGCGCGCCCTCGTATGAAGCACGGCCGACGCAGCCCCTGCCCGGCGCACAGGCGCCGCCGGAAGTCCTCGCGCCGGGGCGGGAGTTCGAGCACACGCGCCCCCTGTACGAGCCCCCGCACGAGGCCCTGCCGCGCTACCGGCCCGCCCCGCCCGAGCCCCGTATCGACGCGGGTACCGGCATCTCGGCGGCCTATCGCGCCGTCTCCCTGGCGCCGTCCGCTCCCCCGGCGCCCCGCTGGCCCGCGCCCTCGCCGCACCCGCCCGAGTCGCTGCCCGCCCCCGCCCCCTCCTCGCCCTATCAGCCGCCGGCCGCCGGCGAGCCCTGGCACGCCGCGCGGCCGGGCTCCTCCGGGGAACGTCCGTGACGGTGCCCGCGACAGCAGGAGTACGACCATGAACACGCCCCTCCCCGATGTACCCGAGGTCCGCGTCGTGGGCCTGCCCCATCTGACGGCGGGCTTCGACCTCGTCGAGCGCCTGGCCCTGCCGATGCACCTCAAGGTGCACGGGCCGTTGAAGCCGGTCGACGGGGAACGTCTGGCCCAGCTCGCCGACGACATCTCCCTCACCGGCCGCGGCGGCGCCGGTTTCCCCTTCGGCCGCAAGCTGCGCTCGGTCGCGTCGGCCGCGATCCGGCGCGGGATACGCCCGGTCGTCGTCGTCAACGCGAGCGAGGGCGAGCCCGCCTGCCGCAAGGACACCGTGCTGGTGTGCCGCGCACCCCACCTCGTCCTGGACGGCGCCCTGCTGGCCGCCGAGGCGCTGGGCGCGAGGACCCTGGTCGTCGCCGTCACCCGCGACTCCACGGAGGCCTCCGTGCGGGCCGCGCTCGCCGAGCGCGGCCTCGCCGACAAGCGCGGCTCCGCCCTGCGCGCCCGCGTGGTGCGAACCCCCGAGCGCATGGTGTCGGGCGAGGCGTCGGCGGTGATCCGGGCCATCGACGGCGGACCCGCCCTGCCGCCGGGCCGCCGCGAGCGGGCCGCCGAGTCCGGGGTCGGTGGCGCCCCGACCCTGCTGTCCAACGCCGAGACGTACGCCCAGCTCGCGGTGGCCGCCCGGCTCGGCCCGCGCCGCTTCGGCAACACGGGCGAGCCGTCCGAGCCCGGCACGGTGCTGCTCACGCTCTCGGGCGCGGTCGCCCGGCCGATGGTCGTCGAAGTGCCGACCGGGGTGCCGCTGCGCTACGTCCTCCAGCTGGCCGGGGCCCCGTCACTGCCCCAGGGCGTGCTGACCGGCGGCTACCACGGCAGCTGGCTCAATTCGGTGGCCGCGCACGACGCGGCCGTCTCGCGGGCCTCGCTCTCGGCGCTCGGCGGCGCCCTCGGGGCCGGTGCGATCCTGCCGATCGGCCCGGGCACCTGTGCGCTCGGCGAGGCGCTGCGGGTGGCCAACTGGCTCGCGGCCGAGACGGCGGGCCAGTGCGGCCCGTGCAGGCTCGGCCTTCCGGCCGCGGCCGGAGGGCTGGCCGACGTGCTCAACGGCGGCGGGCCGGCCGCACTTGAGGCGCTGCGCGAGGTGACCCGGGCGGTCAAGGGCCGGGGCGCCTGCAAGCATCCGGACGGCTCGGCCCGCTTCCTCGCCTCGACGCTGGCGGCGTTCACCGACGACCTCGCCGCGCACGTGCTCGGCGGCGGCTGCGGCCGGCCGACGGCGGGGGTGCTTCCGCTGCCCGCCGCCGGCTACCAGGAGGAGGGCGTGCCGAGCGGCGAGAAGGTCCTGGTCGACTGGACGCTGTGCGAGGGCCACGGGCTCTGCGCGGACATCGTGCCGGAGCTGATCCGGCTCGGCCCGGACGGTTACCCCCTCGTCGCGGACGCCACCGTGCCGATGCATCTGCGGGGGCGCGCCCAGCGGGCCGTGCGCCGCTGTCCCGCGCTGGCGCTCCGGATCGAGCAGGCTCCGGCAGCGCTTCCCCAGATCAGCCGCAAGGCCCTGGGCAGCGGCCGGAGTTGACCGCTTCCGTTCGGTGCGCCGCCCTGTGAGGGCGGCGCACCGAACGGGAAGGAAAGGCAACGAGAAAGGCGGGCCATCCGATTCGGATGGCCCGCCTCCTTCACTGTGGAGCTAAGGAGAATTGAACTCCTGACCTCCTGCATGCCATGCAGGCGCTCTACCAACTGAGCTATAGCCCCTTGCTGTGATGTCGTCCCGGTTTCCCGCGGCGACATCGAGAACATTACACGCTCCCCCCGGTGCTTCACCAAATCGGTTTCCGTTCCGTACGGACACGGGCGATAACGTCCCCCTTTGTGACCGTGAAGGTGTTCGCGCCCGCCCCTGCCCTCCTGCCCCCGGCCCGCCGCCCCCTGCCGCTCGCCGCCGCCGTCTGCCTGCTGTCGTTCGCCGCGTTCTGGGCCGCTCAGCGGGCCGCCGGGGTCTCGATGATCGACCTGCTGGTCTACCGGGCCGAGGGGCAGACGGTGCGGGCCGGCGCCGACCTCTACGCGATGCGGGCGACCGAGGCGCGGCTGCCCACGACCTACCCGCCCTTCGCCGCCCTGGTGTTCACCCCACTCACCCTGTTCGGCGTCCCGGCGCTGCGCACGCTCGCGACCGCGGCGAACCTGGGGCTGCTGCTCGCGCTCGCGCAGCTGTCCCTGCGACTGGCGGGGGTACGGCGGCCGGGGGCCGTGCTGTGGGTCGCCGCGCTCGCCGTCTGGTGCGAGCCGGTGTGGACCACGCTGCGCTACGGCCAGATCAATCTGCTGCTCGCCGTCGCGGTGCTGTGGGACCTGACGCGCGCTCCGGGCCACCGCTGGGCGGGCGCGGGCATCGGGCTCGCCGCCGCCCTCAAGCTCACGCCCGCGCTGTTCGCGCTGTTCCTGCTGATCGCGTCGTTCACCCGGACGAGGCGCGGCGCCGGGAACTTTCCGCTCGCCCTCGCCCTCAGGGCGGGCACGGTGTTCTGCGCGGCCACAGGGGCGGCCGCGCTGGCCCTGCCGCACGACTCGCTGCGTTTTTGGACGTCGATGGTGTTCGAGGCGGGCCGGGTCGGGAACGCCGAGGACACCGCCAACCAGTCCCTGCGCGGGGTCCTGGCCAGGCTGCTGCACACCGGCGACCCGGGGCCGTGGTGGGCGGTGGCGGCGGCCGTCACCGCGGCCCTGGGGCTGACCGTCGCCGTGCGCGCCGAACTGCGCGGTGAGCGGGCGTGGGCGGCCCTGGCCTGCGCGGTGACCGCACTTCTGGTGAGCCCCGTCTCCTGGTCGCACCACTGGGTGTGGTGCGTGCCGGTGGTGGTGCTGCTCGCGGCCGAGCGCTCGCGCTGGGCGGTGCTGGGCGCCGTCTTCTGCTCGTACGCGCTGTGGTGGGTCCCGCACGGCACCAGCCGGCCCGAACTCGCCCAGGGCGGCGGCCAGATGGCGCTCTCGGCGCTCTATCCACTGGCCGGGGCCGGCTTCCTGGTGCTCGCGGCGCTCAGGCCGTGGCGAAGGAGTAGAAGCGCTTGAGCGTGCAGTGCGCCTCCAGGAGCCGGCCGTAGATCGGCTCCCCCTCCAACTCGCGGTAGGTCTCGATCGGGTCGCCTTTTATGATCAGCGCCCGGGCGCATTCCTCGCACCAGTACTGGTAGTCGGTGTTGACCGGATCCATGTCCCTGACGATGGGCGTACCACTGCCGCACCAGTCGCATTTCCGCCTGTGTGCACCCATGTTCAGCTCCAGCTGTGGCCGCAGGCCGTGCACACGTAGGACACTCCGCCGTTGTCGCCGAGCATCTGCGCGACATGACCGGAGCCACAGGAGGGACAGCTCAGGCGGGTGCTGGACACCGGGGTGTGCGGTCCGCCGGACGGCTGCGGGAATGGTTCGCGACTCGCGGGCATCGCGCGCTCCCTCCCGTTCGGTCCGTCGTCCCCCTCCGGCCGTCCCGATTCTGCCATGTCCTCGCAAGAGGGTCAGTGCCGTCACCGTACGAGACCGGCCACCACGCGCGGGAGGGACGCGACCGCCGGTGTGAAGGAGCGCGTCGGCGGCGCGATGCGGAGCGCGCACGCCCGCAGCGGGCAGCGATCGACACCGCGGAGATTCCGACGCCAGGATCCCAACAAGAAGATCCCGCCCCCACGAGGGGACGGGATCCGATTGTGGAGCTAAGGAGAATTGAACTCCTGACCTCCTGCATGCCATGCAGGCGCTCTACCAACTGAGCTATAGCCCCGCTGTCCGCTGGTCTCCCCGCCTCTTCGGCGGTTCTTCGCTGCGAACAAGAAGAACTTTAGCCTGTGACCTGCCGGAAAGTGAAATCCGGCCCCCACCGCCTCTGAGCAGCGGTTAGTCGTCGTCGCCGAGGACCGGCTCGGGGAGCGTGCCGGCGTTGTGCTCCAGCAGGCGCCAGCCGCGCGCGCCCTCGCCGAGGACGGACCAGCAGCAGTTGGTCAGGCCGCCCAGGCCCTCCCAGTGGTGCGCCTCGAGACCGAGCAGCCGGCCGATGGTGGTGCGGATGGTGCCGCCGTGGCTGACGACGACGAGGGTGCCGCCGTCGGGCAGCTTGTCGGCATGGCGCAGCACGACCGGGGCGGCCCGGTCGGCGACCTCGGTCTCCAGCTCGCCGCCGCCCCGGCGCACCGGCTCGCCGCGCTTCCACGCGGCGTACTGCTCGCCGTACCGGGCGACGATCTCCTCGTGCGTGAGCCCCTGCCAGGCGCCCGCGTACGTCTCCCGCAGCCCCGAGTCGTGCTCTACCGGCAGACCCGTCACGGCCGCCAGCTCGGCGGCGGTGGCGGCGGCCCGCTTAAGGTCGGACGCGATGATCGCGTCCGGCTTGAGGGCGGCGAGCAGGCGCGCGGCCCGGTGCGCCTGGCCGAGGCCCGTCTCGGTCAGCTCGATGTCCGTGGAGCCCTGGAAGCGGCGCTCCAGGTTCCAGGCCGTCTGGCCGTGCCGCCACAGGACGATGCGGCGGCCCCGGCCGCCCTTGGTGCCGTTCAGCTCAGCTCACCGTCCGTCTCGTCGGCGCCGGTCAGCGCGGCGTGCTCGGCCGCCTTGCCGCGGGTCTTCAGGGCGTCGTCCGGGAGGGGCAGCTCGGGGCAGTCCTTCCACAGGCGCTCCAGGGCGTAGAAGACGCGCTCCTCGCTGTGCTGGACGTGCACGACGATGTCGACGTAGTCGAGCAGGATCCAGCGGGCGTCGCGGTCGCCCTCGCGGCGCACCGGCTTGGCGCCGAGCTCCTTGTTGAGCCGCTCCTCGATCTCGTCGACGATCGACTTGACCTGGCGGTCGTTGGGCGCGGAGGCGAGCAGGAAGGCGTCGGTGATCGACAGCACGTCGCTGACGTCGTACGCGATGATGTCGTGCGCGAGCCGGTCGGCGGCCGCCTGAGCGGCGGCGGTGATGAGCTCGATGGAACGGTCCGTGGCGGTCACAAGCAGGCTTTCGTCGGCGGTCAGATCGGATCAGATCGATTTCCAGGATCTCACGGACCGCCGACAGCCCCGAAAGGATTACCCCGGGGCGCCCACACCACCGCTCACTTCGCCCCCTTGTAGTCCTTGCCGATCACGACCGACACATCGGCGTTGGCAGCCGCCCTGCCCTGCTTGACCGAGCTGTCCGGCAGGCCGAGCGTCTTGGCGACCTCGACGGCGCTGCCCTTGTTCGAGGCGTCCGCGTACAGGACCTGCGAGACGGCCTGCGCGCCGGCGCTCCCGGCGTCCACGAACGAGTAGCCGCCGTTGACCACGGCGATCTTGGCGGCCTCGCCGGACTTGGTGTTGCCGCTGGCGTTCTTGATGCCGACCCGCACCGCACCGCCCTGTTCGCTCCCGCCGCCCCCGAGGCGTCCGCCCAGTACGTCCTTGATCACGCTGTCGGCGGCCTGCTGGCTGAGCGTGCCGTCCGGCTGCACGGGAAGGAGCGCCGTCTGGTACGCGCCGATCTTGGCGTGTTCGGCGAGCTTGGCCAGAGACGCTCCGAGGTCGCCCTCGGGCAGCGACGGGTCGAGGATCTGGGCGAGCGTCTGGACGGTGACGGTCGCCGCCTTCGGATCGTCGGAGATCTTGCGCAGCACCCCGTACATCACCGTGCCGAACCGCTGGAGCTGCTTGTTCTCGGCCTCGCCGGGGGCGCGGTAGGTGGCGTAGGCGACGGCCATCTGACCGGTGAGGGTCTGGTCGTCGCCCTTCTTCACCACCGCGTCGCCGCCCTGCTTGGCGGCGGGCACCTCGACGTCCGTGGTGATGTCGATGTTGCCGACGAGGTCGACGAGGTTCTCCAGGTAGGGAGTGTCGAGCCGCCAGGTACCGGTGATCTTGGCGCCGAGGAGGGTGGAGAGCGAGTCACGGGTGCCCTGGGAGCCGTCGGCGTCCACCGACTTGCCCAGGGTGGTGCGGTTGCCGTCGTCGTCGGTGACGGCGAGCGTGTTGGGCAGCAGCACCGTGGTGCCCCGCTGGGTGGTCACGTTGTTGACGAGCAGGACGGTGGAGGTACCGCCCGCCTTGGTGTTGTGCAGATGGACGACGATGACGTCGCGCTTCTGCGCCTCGACGGGGACGGCGCCGCCCTTCTTCGCGTCCGGGGAGGACGAGAGGCCGGGCAGCTTCCCGGCGAACCACAAGTAGCCGACGCCGCCCGCCACGACCAGGACGACGGCCACGATCAGCGCGACGACGCGGTTGCGGCCGCGCCGCTTGGCCTCCTCGCGGCGCTCGCTGCGGCTCTCGCTGAACTTGAGCCAGTCGATGACGTCCTCGGAGTCCTCGTCGGGCTCCTCGATGAACGAGAACTGCTCGGTGCGGTAGTCGCGTTCACCGCCGTCGGCGCCGTCACCGTTCTTCTCCCGCCGCTGCTGGGGCACCACGGGCGCGTCCTGCTGCTCGGGGCGGCCCTGCCCGTGGTCCTGCTGCGGGAACGGCTGGGTTGCGGTGAACTGCCGCTGCTGCGGGGCCTGTTGGTGCTGCTGGTCCGGCTGCGGCTGCTGTGGGGCCTGATGCTGCGGGTGTTGCTGTTGCTCTGAGGGTTGCTGTTGCTGCGGCGGCTGCTGGGCGTACGGGTCGTACCCGGTACCCGTCTGCTGCTGCGGCACATAGGTCTGGCGCTGGTCGTACCCGTACCCCTGCTGCTGTTGCTGCTGGGGCTCCTGGGGCTGCGCGTACGGGTCATAGGCCTGCTGCTGCGGCGGGACCTGCTGGTACACCGGACGGCCGTACTCGTCGTACCCCACCAGTTGCATCTGGGGCGCGTACGGGTCGTACTGGCGGTCGTTCACCGGTGGCCTTCTCTCACTCGCCGACGTACGGGCGCTACGGCGGGACTCACTCGCCGCGATACAGCTGGCGCTTGTCGATGTAGCGGACCACACCGTCGGGAACCAGATACCAGACCGGGTCGCCCTGCGCGACCCGTGCGCGGCAGTCCGTCGAGGAGATCGCCAGGGCCGGCACCTCCACCAGCGAGACGCCGCCCTCGGGGAGCCCGTCGTCCGTCAGGACGTGACCGGGCCTGGTCACGCCGATGAAGTGGGCCAGGGAGAACAGCTCCTCGGCGTCGCGCCAGGTCAGAATCTGGGCGAGCGCGTCGGCGCCGGTGATGAAGAAGAGGTCCGCGTCGCTGTTGCGCTCGCTCAGCTCGCGCAGGGTGTCGATCGTGTACGTCGCCCCCGCCCGGTCGATGTCGGTACGGCTGACCGAGAACTGCGGGTTGGACGCGGTGGCGATGACCGTCATCAGATAGCGGTCCTCGGCCGGGGACACCAGCTTGTGGCTCTTCTGCCACGGCTGCCCGGTCGGTACGAACACGACCTCGTCCAGATGGAACTGCGAGGCCACCTCACTGGCGGCCACGAGGTGTCCGTGATGGATCGGATCAAACGTTCCGCCCATCACACCGATGCGTCGCTTCACCGGACCGGTAGGCACTTCCTGCTCTCCCATGCGTGCAGAGCCTACTGGCCCGGCTTTCGGCCCCGACTCAGCGGTCGCGGTTGAAGCGGGTGGTGATCCAGAGCAGCAGGAGCAGGGCGAACAGCGCGCCGCCGCCCGTCAACCAGGGCTGCAGGCTGTTGTGGTTGCCACCGTGCTCGGCGCCTTCGGCGAGCGAGACCAGGTTGGCGGCGGTGCTGTGGAGGCTCATCTTCGGCAGGACCTATCCGGGAGTCGGGGCGGAGACTTCGCCCACATCGTATGCGGGCGGTCCGGGCACGCTCACGCCGACTCAGTCGTTGTTGCTGTCGTCGCCGCCGTTCGAGCGGTACCCACGCAGCAGGAGCCAGGCCAGCAGGGCCGCACCGACCATGGAGGCCAGCAGCAGGATCCTCAGCAGCGCGCCCGGCCCCTGGCCGGAGGCGGCTGCGAGAGCGGTGACGACATCCGGCGTAACGTCCGGCATTTCAGGTCTCCTCGAGAGTTATCCACAGGCCCCCGGGCCACGGTATCGCCACCGCCTAATGTGGATGTCGTCAGGGGGACGAGCCGACGACTCGAACGACAGGGGGCACCCATGACGAACGACATCAACGACCACGTGCCGAGCAGGCAGCGGCGCAGGTTCCCCGGGATCTCCTCCCGGGCCTACGAACACCCCGCGGACCGCTCGGCGCTGGTCGCCCTGCGCAAGCTGTCGGGCTTCGACACCGTCTTCAAGGCGCTCAGCGGTCTGCTGCCCGAGCGCAGCCTGAGACTGCTCTTCCTGTCCGACTCCGTTCGGGTGAGCGACGCCCAGTTCGCGCACCTCAACTCGATGCTGCGGGACGCCTGTTACATCCTGGACCTGGAGAAGGTCCCCCCGATGTACGTCACGCAGAACCCGCAGCCCAACGCCATGTGCATCGGTCTCGACGAGCCGATCATCGTGGTGACGACAGGCTTGGTCGAGCTGCTCGACGAGGAAGAGATGCGCGCGGTCGTCGGCCACGAGGTCGGCCACGCCCTCTCGGGCCACTCCGTCTACCGCACGATCCTGCTCTTCCTGACGAACCTGGCCCTGAAGGTCGCCTGGATCCCCCTGGGCAACGTCGCGATCATGGCGATCGTGACGGCGCTGCGCGAATGGTTCCGCAAGTCGGAGCTCTCCGCCGACCGGGCCGGGCTCCTGGTGGGCCAGGACCTGAAGGCCTCGATGCGGGGGCTGATGAAGATAGCGGGCGGCAACCACCTGCACGAGATGAACGTGGACGCGTTCCTGGAGCAGGCGGAGGAGTACGAGTCCGGGGGCGATCTGCGCGACTCCGTACTGAAGATCCTCAACGTGCTGCCCCGCTCCCACCCCTTCACCACGGTGCGGGCGGCCGAGCTGAAGAAGTGGGCGGAGAGCCGCGACTACCAGCGGATCATGGACGGCCACTACCCGCGCCGCGACGAGGACGCGGACACCTCGGTGACCGACTCCTTCCGCCAGTCCGCCGCCTCGTACGCCGACGCGGTCAGGACCAGCAAGGACCCGCTGATGAAGCTGGTCGGCGACATCGCCGGCGGCACGGCGGACCTGGGCGGCAAGCTGCGCGACCGGTTCACGGGCACGGGCACGCGCCCCTCTGCCTCGGACAAGGCACCCGGCTCTGAGCACGGGAACCGGAGCGGAGACGGGAACGGGAACGGAGAGGCGAACGGGAGCGGCCGGGCGGACGGAAAGCCGGGGCAGAACGACAACGGGGAGGGCTGACCAGGAAGGGCTTCTTGGGGGGATGCTCGGACGGCTCGGGTTCGGCGGCTCCTGGACGCCCCCGGGGCACGGTGCGCAGAGGTCCGCGGTACGGGGCCCCGGGCCCGGCGGCCCGGCGGTCAGTGGGTGGCCGGGGTGGCGGGGGACGGCTGGGCGTCGGTGGCCAGGGTGCCGCAGACCGCTTCGGGGGCGGGGCCGGTCGCGTACGGGTCGGTGGCCACCGGGCCCTGCGCGTCCGCCCGCTCCCCCGCGAGCAGCGGCTGCAGGCGGCCGGCGACATCGGCCGAGCAGGCCTGCGGGCCGGCCTCCACGGTGCTGGCCTGGATCTCCGTGCGGTTCAGCCGCAGGTCGTCGCGGTCGAGCCGGAAATGGAGTTCGCGGCGGACGGTGAACAGCGAGGCACCGCCCGCGTGCGGGCCGCTGCCGGCCGGGCGCAGGGCGTACACGAAGACGTAGTCGGTGGCGATGGCCAAGGCGTCCGAACCGGCCTCGGAGTAGCTCATCGAGCCCTGGACGCGGATGCGGGGATCGGCGAGGGCCACCTTGGCCGGATCGAAGCGCACGAGCCAGCCGGTGGCGGAATGGCGCCCGTCATTGGCGGGGCCGGCCAGGCTCTGGTCGAACTGGGCCATCAGATCGGGGTCGAGCAGCACGCGGATCTGGTGGTCGGGGCCGCCCGCCAGGACGTCCGGGTCCAGGGACGACTTGATCAGGTAGTCCTTGGCGATGGACAGGGCGTTCATGACCTGCGCCTCGGAGAAGTGCTCGGTCCTGGTGGCCGGCGGCAGGTTGATGCCGGAGCCGCCGGTGCGGAACTGGGCGGCGGGGCTGTGCGCGAAGAGCTGCTCGGCGTCACCGCCCGGTACGGGGCCCTGCGGGGCCAGCGGGACCACGGTCACCCGGGCCGGCTCGGGGCGGCTGGTGGCGGGCGGCTGATAGGGGTGCCGGACGCCCATGTAGATGGCGGTACTGAAGGCGATGAGGAGCAGCAGCACCAGAGCGACGGCGGATTTGGAGGACGATCTGAGGGACCAGCCGGGACGGGAGCGCACGGCGCGGGCGTGCTCGCGCATCCGCTCCTGGGCGGAGTACTCCTGAAGACGGGCAGCGCGGACGAACGACTCGTCGAAGACGACGGACCGGTACTCGTCGTCACCTCCGCCGGGGAGGCCCTCAGGTGTCCCCTCGGGTGGCACTCCACGCCCTGCCATACCTTCAGGGTAGGTCTGGCGGGGGAAAGGTAAACGCGCTGGTACGTGACAACTTCCGGCGATTTCCGACGCCGGGGTTCATGGGCTGCTCACCGGGGGGCCCGGGACGGCGGGGGCCACCGCGTTCGCCGCGTTGTCGGGGCTGCTCGTGACGGGGGCCACCGCGTTCGCCGGGTTGTCGAGGTTGCTCGTGGCGGGGGCGGGGACCTTGTCCTCGTGGTCGGAGGAGGCGCCCCGGTAGACCGCGGAGAAGGCGAGGGCCACCATGCCGATGCCCATCACGACGGCGAGCAGCCAGGCGACCGGCCGGTGCCAGCGGGCGCGGCCCCGGTAGGGCCGCAGGGCCCCGCCGAAACGGCCGTAGGGGCCGGCCTCGGCGCCGCCGGGCAGACCCGGGCCGCCCAGGTCGTCCCGGTCCCGGCCGGGGCGGTAGAGGTCGTAGCCGTCGTCGTAGAGCTCGTCGTCCGGGGCTCCGCCGCCTGCGCGGGTCCGGGCGGCCTCCGCGTCGGCGCGGGCCTGGGCGGCGGCGAGCAGGCGCTCGACGGCGCTGGGTTCGTGGATGGCGGCGGCGCGTACGAAGTCCTCGTCGAACACCACGGAGGCGAAGTCATCGTCCGCGCCTCCGCGGTCGTCGTCGGGCTCCCAGCCGTCCGGGAACGGCTCGCCCCCTACGTCGTCCGGCACGGGTTCAGCGTAGCCCCGGACGGGCGGTTTGGGCAGCCGGTGGGTGAACTCCGCGCCCGGGGAGCGCAGTTGTCCGTGGTTACCGAGTGTGACCGTCGCCGGTCACGATGTACTTGGTGGAGGTGAGTTCCGGCAGGCCCATGGGGCCGCGGGCGTGCAGCTTCTGGGTGGAGATGCCGATCTCCGCGCCGAAGCCGAATTGACCGCCATCGGTGAAGCGGGTGGAGGCGTTGACGGCGACGGTCGTGGAGTCGACCAGCTGGGTGAAGCGGCGGGCCGCGGCCTGGGAGGTGGTGACGATGGCCTCGGTGTGCCCGGAGGTCCACAGCCGGATGTGGGCGACGGCGGCGTCCAGGGAGTCGACGACCGCGGCGGCGATGTCGTACGAGAGGTACTCGGTCTCCCAGTCCTCGGGGGTGGCCTCGACGACGGTGGCCTTGGAGGCGGCGGCGTAGGCCCGTACGCGGTCGTCGGCGTGGACGGTGACGCCGGCCTCGGCGAGGGCGTCCAGGGCGCGCGGCAGGAAGGCGTCCGCGATGTCCTGGTGGACCAGGAGGGTCTCCGCGGAGTTGCAGACGGAGGGGCGCTGCGCCTTGGAGTTGATGAGGATGGCGACGGCCATGTCGAGGTCGGCCTGAGCGTCGACGTAGACGTGGCAGTTGCCGGTGCCGGTCTCGATGACGGGGACGGTGGACTGTTCGACGACGGTGCGGATGAGGGAGGCGCCGCCGCGCGGGATGAGGACGTCCACCAGGCCGCGGGCGCGCATCAGCTCGGTCACCGAGTCGCGGGATTCGCCGGGGACGAGCTGCACGGCGTCGGCGGGCAGCCCGGCGCCGCCGACGGCGTCGCGCAGGACGCGGACGAGGGCGGTGTTGGAGGCGTACGCGGAGGACGAGCCGCGCAGCAGGACCGCGTTGCCGGACTTGAGGCAGAGGGCCGCGGCGTCCACGGTGACGTTGGGCCGGGCCTCGTAGATGATGCCGACGACGCCGAGCGGGACGCGGATCTGGCGCAGGTCGATGCCGTTGGGCAGGGTGGAGCCGCGGACGACTTCGCCGACCGGGTCGGGCAGGGCGGCCACGTCGCGCACGTCGGAGGCGATGGCGCGGATGCGTTCGGGGGTCAGGGTGAGCCGGTCGATGACGGTCTCGCTGGTGCCGGCCTCGCGGGCCTTGGCGACGTCGACGGCGTTGGCCTCGATGATCTCGGCGGTCCGTACTTCGAGGGCGTCCGCGATGGCGAGCAGCACCTCGTCCTTGACCGCCCGCGGAAGTGGCGCGATCTCGGCGGCGGCGGCGCGGGCCCGGTAGGCGGTCCGGGTGACCGGGGACATGTCGTCGTACGGGGACGTGGAGGGCGAGGTGTGCGAAGCCATGTGCGCAGACTAATGCGCGGCGGCCGGCCGTTTCGCCCTGCTTCCACTGGCCGAGACGCCCCCGGGCCGGGGCGTGCGGAGGTCGAGGGGCCCCGGGCCGGGGCGTGCGCGCCCGGGGTCAGAAGGGGTGGACTCCCACAGGCGCGGCCGGGGGCGGACCGTAGCCCTCGGCTAGGCGCTGGTGGTAGGTGCCCCGGTCGATGACTTCGAGCCCGACGATCTCCCAGGGCGGCAGTCTGGCGGTGGAGCGGTGTTCGCCCCACAGGCGCAGGGCGACGGCGGCCGCGTCGTGCAGGTCGCGGGCCTCTTCCCAGTACCGGATTTCGGCGTGGTCGTTGGCGTAGCGGCTGGTCAGCAGGAACGGGTGGTCGTGGGCGAGCTGTTCGAGGCCGCGGCGCACCTCCGCCAGCGGGGCCTCGGCTCCGGAGACGCTGAGTGTGATGTGCCACAGCCTGGGGGTGTCCCCCGGCTTTTCGACTGCTTCGGTGCGTTCGACGTCGGCCCCCGTCCCCACACTGGTCAGGGTCCGCTCAGCCGTCGTCCCTCGGGGCGCCGCGCCCGGGCGCGCTCGTCTCACCGGCGGCCTCCTGTGCTGCTGTGTGCGATGCGGTGCGGTACTGAGCGGATCGGGGTCCGCGTGTACCCCGCTTCAAAGTTGACCAGCCCGAGGCCGGGCGCGTGGCGGTTTTCCTGAAGGTGTCTGTCTTATGGCTGGACTTTCAGCCGTTTCAGGGGTGCAGGACGACCAGATCGTCCCTGTGTACGACTTCGCGTTCGTAGCCGGGGCCGAGTTCGCGGGCGAGGTCGTGGGTGGAGCGGCCGAGCAGCTGGGGGATCTCCTTGGCGTCGAAGTTGACGAGGCCGCGGGCGATGGCGCGGCCCTGGAGGTCGCGCAGTTCGACGGGGTCTCCGGCGGCGAACTCGCCCTCGACGGCGGCGATTCCGGCGGGCAGCAGCGATTTGTGGCCGTCCACGACGGCGCGTACGGCGCCGTCGTCGAGGACGAGGGCGCCCCGGGGGGTGGAGGCGTGGGCCAGCCACAGGAGGCGGTCGGCGGAGCGGCGTCCGGTGCGGTGGAAGTGGGTGCCGGTGGCGCGGCCGGCGAGGGCGTCGGCGGCCTGGCTGGCGGAGGTGAGGACGACGGGGATGCCAGCGGCGGCGGCGATGCGGGCGGCCTCGACCTTGGTGACCATGCCGCCGGTGCCCACTCCGGCCTTGCCGGCGCTGCCGATCTGGACGTGGGCGATGTCCTCGGGGCCGTGGACCTCCTCTATGCGCGAGGTGCCGGGTGTGGCGGGGTCGCCGTCGTAGAGGCCGTCGACGTCGGAGAGCAGGACGAGCAGGTCGGCGCGGACGAGGTGGGCGACCAGGGCGGCGAGGCGGTCGTTGTCGCCGAAGCGGATCTCGTCGGTGGCGACGGTGTCGTTCTCGTTGACGACGGGGAGCGCGCCCATGGCGAGCAGTTGGTCCAGGGTGCGGTAGGCGTTGCGGTAGTGGGCGCGGCGGCTGGTGTCGTCGGCGGTGAGCAGGACCTGTCCGACGCGTACGCCGTAGCGGGCGAAGGAAGCCGTGTAGCGGGCGACGAGGAGGCCCTGGCCGACGCTGGCGGCGGCCTGTTGGCGGGCGAGGTCCTTGGGCCGGCGGCGCAGCCCGAGGGGGGCGAGACCGGCGGCGATGGCGCCGGAGGAGACCAGCACGAACTCCTTCTCGCCGCCGCTGCGCGCCTTCGCGAGTACGTCCACGAGCGCGTCGACCCGGTCCGCGTCGAGTCCGCCCGAGGCGGTGGTGAGGGAGGACGAACCGACCTTGACCACGATCCTGCGGGCCTGTGCCACCTGCTGCCTTGCCACTGTCACACGGTGAAATCTATGCCAGGAGAGGGGCCGGGCGCTTGGAAGGACCAATCGGCGGACAGTCTCCTGGCGGCCGTGGGACGAGCCGTAGGGTGCGAAAGGCCGGGAGGGCTGGGGAAGTGATGGTCCGTCGGGGGGCGGAGGCGCACGTGGTCGCACCGTGCGGTTTGATACCAGCCGGGCAAATTTCGCGTCTGAAGTGAAACCTCCGCAGCCGCTTGTCCCTCCCTTCTCATGACCAGTCGAACAACTCCACGGTGGGTTCGAGCAGGATCCGGCCCGCGTGGATGCCCCAAGGAGCGTGCCGGATGCCGTCGTCGCCGTCTCGTAGACGCCTGTTGCAGGTCGCCGGTGGCGGTCTCGTGGCGGCGCCTTTGGCCTACGGGGGATGGCAGTGGCTGGCACCGCGGTCGGGGGCGGGGGCCCAGGGCCCTTCGTCGGGGACGACGACGGGCCGGCCGACGTCGTCGGCGCCCGAGCAGGCGTATCTGCATGTGATCGCGCACGCGGACGACGGCATCTACTTCATGAACCCGGATCTGGAGCAGTCGATCCGCAGCGGCGCCCTGTCGGTGACGGTGTGCATGACCAGTGGGGAGTCGGACGGCCGCAACGCGGTGCCGAAGACCCCGGAGTTCAAGGCGATGCCGACGGACCGCCCGGCGTTCGCGCGGGCGCGTATCAACGGTCTGCGGGCGGCTCACGCGCTGATGGCGACGGGGGACGACAACAGCCCGTGGTCGGTGGAGCCGGTGGAGCTGCTGCCGGGGTTCCGTTCGGAGCTGCACTATCTGCAGGCGGCGCCGCACGTCCAGCTGATCTACATGGGGCTGTGCGAGGCGCGGTACGTGAGTGTGCCGCGCCCGGTGAGCATGCGGGGTCTGTGGCTGGGCGCCATCAAGGAGCTGCCGACGCTGCCGGGCAAGGGCAGCACCGTGGGGATGCCGCGCGGCTATACGCGCGATCAGCTCACGGACGCGCTGGTGGGGGCGATCGCGCGGATCAATCCGACGGTGATACGGACTCTCGATCCGACGCCGCTGCACGCGCCGCGCGAGACGGTGGCGATGATGAGCGCGCCGACGATACTGCGCGGGCTGAGCTATCTGGACCATCAGGACCACACGGCGTCGGCGCGTTTCATGCAGGCCGCGATGGAGCGGTACTGGGGCGGGGGCCGGGGCCGTCCGGCGTCGGTGACGAACTATTTCGGCTATCCGACGAACTACACGCCGCCGTCGCTCGACGCGGCGACCACGCGGCGGACGGCGCAGCTCCTGAACGCGTACGGGTGGGTGGACCGGCGGGACTGCGGGGATCCGTCGGGCTGCGGTGACCTGAAGGTCGGGCCGAACGGACTGAAGGCGGGCGGCGCGGGCTGGGCGCGCGGCACCCGTACGCGCACCCCGGGCACCTCGCGGTGGCTGGCGCCGTTGAAGGACGGCAGGCTGGCGGCGTTCGCGGTGCTCAACGGCGCGGTGCGCGGCTGGGTGGAGCAGGCGGCGGGCAAGGGGCCGTGGGCGGGGCCGTTCGACGTGGTGGGCAGCGCGGGCGGGCCGCTGGATCCGCAGGTGGAGGTCGCTCGGCTGCCCGACGGAACGCTTCAGCTGTTCGCGACGCGCACGGTGCTGCCGTTCAAGGGCAACAAGCACCACAAGGAGCTGGTGTGCGCGCTGCAGAGCGGGGTGGGCGGCGACGGGGTGCCGAAGTTCGGCGCGTGGGTGTCGCTCGGTACGCCGGACGCGGCGCCGGAGAAGTCGCTGGAGACGGGCTATCCGGCGACGGCGGTCGCCCCGGACGGCACGGTGCACGTGGTGGCGCGGAACTGGGCGGGCGATGTCGCCCTGCGCAGCGGGCGCCATGGGAAGAACTGGGGTGCGTGGCGCCTGCTGGAGCACCCGCCGGGCAAGCAGCCGCCGCATCCGCTGGTGGTGGAGGGCATCGACGCGCTGGTGGACCCGTCGGGCCGGCTGCACGTGGCGGCGCCGGTGGCCAAGACGGTCCTGCACTGGGTGTCGCCGGAGCCGGGTGAGCTGCCGACGCTGTCGGCGCCGACGGGTCTGACGCCGTCGGGCAGCGCGGTGAGTCTGGTGGCCGACGGCAAGGGCGGCGTGCTGGCGGTGTACCGCGGCGCGGGCACCGCGCAGGTGACGGTGGCGTCGCCGGGCGGCTCCCCGGGTGTCTCGGACGCGGCCTGGAAGGTGGCGCGGCAGGCTCCGGCGGGCGGCTACGGGCGGGTGGCGGCCCACCGGCTGAGCGGGGGCGGCGGCGCGCTGGTGCTGGCGGGCCGCAACGACGGCGGCCGGGTGGTGCCGGTCGCGGACGGCTCGGGCGCGACAGCGGCCTGGGAGACGCCGGGGGTGCAGTTCGTGGGGATACCGGGCGCGGCGCAGGACGTGGCGGGGCGGGCCGTGCTCGCGGTGATCGGGACGGACAGCCTGCTGTACGCCTCCCGCCAGACCCGGCCGGGCGCCCGCTTCGGGGAGTGGACCGCCGCGGCGCACGAGGGCGCCGGAGGCCGCGTGTAGGGCCGGTCCGGCCCACACGTGCCCGGGGGCGGACACCGTGCGGTGTCCGCCCCCGGGCGTGTGCGGCCGGTCGTCGCGCGCCGACGGCGCGGGCGGCGACGGGCCGGTCAGTCGACGGGCACCTTGGGCGGAGCCGTCTGTTCGGCCTGGGCCGTGCGGTGTCCTGGCACCAGGATGCGGCGCGAGAGCAGATAGGTGAACGGGATGGCGACCACGGCGGCGACCAGCGGGGCGATCGTCTTGTTCATGCCGACCCAGTGCACCAGGGCGAACAGTCCGGCGCTCTGCACCACGAAGTTGGTGACGTTGGTCAGCGGGAAGAGCAGGAACTTCTTCCAGCTGGGCTTGGTGCGGTAGGTGAAGTAGGTGTTCAGGAAGAACGAGCCGACCATGCTGAGCAGGAAGGCGATGGTGTACGCGACGAAGTACGGCAGCTTCGCCAGGTGCAGCAGCGGCCAGTAGAAGGCGTAGAAGGTGCAGGTGTTGACTCCGCCGACGAAGCCGAATCTGATCACCTGCCCGAGCTGGCCGGACATCAGACGGCCCTGCGCTGCGGCTCGTCGTGGTAGACGTCGCGGTGCTCGACGCCCTCGGGCTTGCCCGGGAAGCCGTGGGCCTCCTTGACCAGGAAGTGCGGGCGGCGCTTGGTCTCGTAGTAGATGCGGCCGATGTACTCGCCGATGAGGCCCAGCATCACCATCTGCACACCGCCTAGGCCCACGATGATGGCGACGAGGGTGGTGTAGCCCGGCTGGCCGGGGCCGTTGGTGATGGCGTCGATGACGATCCACAGCGCGTAGGCGGCGCCTATCCCGGTCAGGAGCATGCCGAGCCAGATCGCCAGGCGCAGCGGCCGGTTGTTGAACGAGATCAGGCCGTCCATGCCGTAGTTCAGCAGGGAGCCGAACTTCCACTTGGTCTCGCCGGCCTCGCGCTGGGCGTTCTGGTAGTCGAAGGTGACGGTGTCGAAGCCGATCCAGGAGAACAGGCCCTTGGAGAAGCGGTTGTACTCGCCGAGCGAGAGCAGCGCGTCCACGGCGGGCCGCGACAGCATGCGGAAGTCGCCGACGCCGTCGGTGAGTTCGACGTCGACCCACTTGTTGACGGCGCGGTAGTACACGCGGCTCAGGGCGGAGCGGACCTTCTTGTCGCCTTCGCGGGTGCGGCGGGCGATGATCTGGTCGTGGCCGAGCTGGTAGAGGTCGAGCATCCGCTGGATGAGCTCCGGCGGGTGCTGGAGGTCGGCGTCCATGATCACCACGGCGTCGCCGGTGGCCTCGCGCAGGCCGGCGAGCATGCCGGCCTCCTTGCCGAAGTTGCGGCTGAAGGAGACGTAGCGGGTCGCGTCGGGGTGCCGGTCGGCGAGCGCCCGCAAGTGCAGGAGCGTCTTGTCCCGGCTGCCGTCGTCCACGTAGCAGATCTCGTACTCGATCGGGAGGGCGTCGAGCACGCTGCGGGTCTTGGCGTCGAATTGGTCGATGACCGCTTCTTCGTTGTAACAGGGGACGACGACCGACAGCTTCATCATCAGTGCTTTCCAGTAGAGGAGCGGCAGGAGCGTGCGGAGCGCTCCACCGATGGCGACGGCGAGCGGGGGTGGCGGGTGGCGGACCGCTCGTGACCGGTCCGGGTGTCAGCCCGGAAGTATGGTACGAGCAGGCGACGCGGCGGCCACCCGGGGCCGCCTCCGCGGCACGACCGCCCGTGAGCGAACGCGAACCGGGCGTGGTCCGAGGCGGGCCGGTGACCGTCGGGACGTCAACCGCCGTGTCGAGTGTCCCATGGCGCGGGACGTGGGACCGGTGGGGGAAGCCGTCGGCGGGCGGAACCCGCCGCGCCGATGTCTCCTCCTTTAGAGCGGTGGGGGTGCGCGAAGGTTGCCCTGGGGCCACACATTCGGGTGACGGACGGCGGCCGGCCGGAAGATGTCCCTTTTGCCGGGCGGCGGGGCGGCGGCGGGCGGCTGCACAGCGCGCCGCGAATACCAGGTAGCGTTAAAAGCGCCTGCGAGTAGAACAAGTGGATTGAGGTGCCAGTGCCTGACGTCTCCGTGATCGTGATCGTCTACAATGACGCAGATCGCCTGCCGACGGCTGTCCAATCGGTCCTGGACCAGACACTGGGCAGTGTCGAGGTCCTGATCGTCGACGACTGCAGCACCGACTCCTCCTTCCAGGTCGCCCAGGCGATGGAGGCGGCCCACCCCGGCCGGGTGCGCGCCTTCCAGCTGCCGGAGAACAGCGGCGCGGGCGGTGAACCGCGCAACGTGGGCATCGGCCACGCCACGGGCCGTTACGTGATGTTCCTGGACAGCGACGACGTCCTGGAGCACAACGCCTGCCGGAACCTCCTGGAGGCGGCCGAGCAGTCGCGGGCGGACATCGTCTCGGGTCTTTGCGTACGCCTCACGCAGGGCACCCGCACCGTCAAGCGCACCGAGTGGTACCCGTGGCTCTACCGGACCACGCGCACCCTGGAGTCGATCACCGAGCTCCCCGACCTGTTCGTCTGGGACACCCTCTCCACGAACAAGTGCTACCGCCGCGAGTTCCTCCTCGACAACGATCTTCGCTTCCCCAAGGGGATGTTCTACGAGGACCTGATGTTCATCGCCGAGGCCTACCTCGCCGCGGAGCGCATCACCCTCATCCCCAACCAGGTCTATTTCTGGAACGTGCACGAGAAGGCGGCCGTGAAGTCGGTCACCAACCGGCGCCACGAGATGACCAACTACGAGCACCGCCTGGAGATCCACCGGCGGATCGAGGCGCTCCTGGAGCGCAACGACCTGCACGGGCTGCGGCTCGCCAAGGACGTCAAGTTCCTCAAGCACGACCTGGTGCTGCACCTGCGGGACCTGCCGCACCGCGACGAGGAGTACCGGGCGGAGTTCGCCGAGCTGTCGCGCGAGTACCTGGCGGACCTCTCCCCCGAGGCGTACGACAGCGTGCTGCCGATCCAGGCGATCTGCTCCTACCTGCTCCAGCAGGGCGACTGGGACAACCTGCTGCCCGCGGTGGACGCGCTGATCCGCCGCAACACGGTGACCTCGCCCCTGATCGAGCGGGACGGCCGCATCTACTGGTGCGGCGAGCACCTCGACACTCCCGAGGGCCCGAAGTTCCTCGATGTGACGGGCCTCGGCTACCACACGCGTCCGCTGGGCCGGCTGGCCCTCGGCAACCGGCTCACCTCGTACGCGGACGACGGCCGCGGCAAGGTGCGGCTGGGCGGTTCGGTCGTCAATCCGCTGGGCCGGGTCGGCGCGCAGGCCAAGCTGAACGGCACCCTGGAGTTCCGGGCCCGCCGCACCAGCCTGCAGTCCTTCAAGTTCCCGCTGACCTCGCTCCGGCACGCGGGCCAGACCCTCGACTGGACGGCCGAGGCCGATCTGGCGCGCAAGCTGCGTCCGCTCGGCATCATCGACGTGGTCTGGGACGTGTGGGTCAACCTGGACATCGACGGCGAGAAGGTGTCGACGCGGCTCGGTGCGAACCGCATCGCGCTGGAGGCGGCCCGTCCGCTGCGCATCCGCCCGCGCCTGACGCGGCTGGTCGCCGACCGCCTGGTGCCGGAGATCTCCGCCAAGGGCAACCTGTCGTACCTGCTGACCGCCGAGGGGCAGGCCACGGTCCGCACCCAGGAGCTGATCGGCGAGGCGCTGCAGAGCAAGGCGGCCTCGCTGGCCAAGAAGGGCCTGCGCAAGGCCAAGAAGGCCAAGAAGGACCTCAGTTCGGGCGACACCAAGATCCGCGTGTACCACGAGGTGTTCTCCAAGCTGCCGATCCGCAAGGGTCTGGTGGTCTTCGAGAGCCACATGGGCAAGCAGTACAGCGACAGCCCGCGGGCGATCTACGAGGAGATGCGCCGCCGGGGCGTGCAGTTCGAGGCGGTGTGGGGCTACGACGGCGCCAAGCCGACCGGCTTCCCCGAGGACGCCACGCTCGCCAAACGGTGGAGCTACCCGTATCTGCGGGCGCTGGCGCAGGCCGAGTTCTGGGTCGACAACCAGGGCTTCCCGATGAAGCTGACCAAGCGTCCCGGCACCACCTACATCCAGACGTGGCACGGCAGCGCACTCAAGCGCATGGGCTTCGACGTGCCGCAGATGAAGCTGCTCAACCGGGCGGGACAGGCCAGCCACCAGAAGGTCCTGGACCGGTTCGACCACTTCCTGGTCCGCTCCGAGCACGACGTGCGCACCCTGGCGGCCGGCTTCCGGCTCAAGGACGAGGTGCTGCTGCGGGTCGGCTACCCGCGCAACGACGCGCTCGTCGCGGCGCGCGAGGACGAGGCGCGGACCGGCGAGCGCACCCGCGGCCCGATCGCCGAGCAGCTCGGCATCGACCCGGACAAGAAGGTGCTGCTGTACGCGCCGACCTTCCGGGCCGCGGCGTCGGGCGCGGTGAAGAACTTCGAACTGCCCTTTGACGTCGAGGAGTTCGCGGACCGCTTCGGCGACCGGTACGTCCTGCTCGTCCGCTCGCACTACCTCAACCAGGTCGTGCTGCCGCCCTCGGTGCGCGGCCGGGTCATCGACGTCTCGCAGGGCCACGACATCACCCCGCTGCTCGCCCTGGCGGACGGCCTGATCACCGACTACTCGTCGCTGATGTTCGACTACGCCCTGCTCGACCGCCCCATGATCTTCTTCGCGTACGACTACGAGGAGTACGCGAACGAGACCCGCGGCACCTACTTCGACCTGCGCGACAAGGCGCCGGGACCGGTGGTGGCCACCGAGAGCGAGCTGTTCACGACGGTGGACGGCCTCAAGGCGGCGGACGCCGACTACGCGGCGGCCCGCGAACGGTTCGCCACCGAGTTCGGCGAGTACGACCAGGGCACCGCGGCCCAGCAGATCGTCTCCAAGTTCTTCACTCCCGGGAGCGGTAAGTGACTGAAGTGACCGCCACGGGCGGCGGCCGTGACATCTTCCTCGTGTCCAACGCCGTCAACGAACTGGGCGGCGTGACCACCTGGTCGCACCAGATGGCCCGCCTCTTCGTGGAGCGCGGCAACGCCGTCCACGTCATCGGCATCACCCCGCCCTCGGTCGTGCACGAGCTGGACGACGACCTGCCGTACGCGACGACGACGCTGTACGACGCGCACCCGCCGTCCGGCGGCCGTTCGCGCGGCCTCAAGGGCCGGCTGAACGTCGCCGAGCACCGCCGCCAGGCGGCCAGGACCGCGGGCATGCACGCGCAGGCCGCGAAGCTGTCCCGGCTGTTCCGCCAGGCCCGGCCGGGTGCGATCGTCATCGTCACCCAGGTGTGGGCGATGGAGTGGGTGGCGCTCGCCGACACCTCCAACGTGACCGTCATCGGCATGACCCACGAGTCGTTCGAGACGTGCCGCAGGTCCTCGCGCTTCGGCCGGGTCAAGCGGTTCTACAAGGACGTCGACCGGATGCTCGCGCTGACCCGCGAGGACGCCGACCTGTGGGCGCTGCAGCGCCTGGACAACGTCGGCTTCATGCCCAACCCGCTGCCGTTCTTCCCCGAGGTGCCGTCCCCGCGCTCCGAGAAGCACGTGGTCAGCATCGGCCGCCTGCACGAGGAGAAGGGCACCGACCTGCTCCTGGACGCCTGGTCCGAAGTGGCGCCGGTGCACCCCGATTGGACGCTGCGGATCTACGGTTCGGGTTCCGACGAGGAGGCGCTGCGCCGGCAGTGCACCGAGCTCGGCCTGGACGGCTCCGTGGAGTGGATGGGCCGCACCGACGACCCGGCGGGCGCGCTGCGCGACGGCTCGGTGTTCACGCTCGCCTCGCGCGGCGAGGGCTTCCCGCTGTCCCTCATGGAGGCGATGGCCACCGGTGTGCCGTGCGTGGCCTTCGACGTCGCCCCCGGCATCCACGAGATCATCCGGGACGGCGAGGACGGTCTGCTCGCGCCCCCCGGCAACACCAACGTCTTCGCACGCCGCCTGGGCAGCCTGCTGGCCGACCAGGACCTGCGCGACCGTCTCGGCGAGGCGGCCCGCGAGAACATCCAGCGGTACCGGACCGAGGAGATCGTCCGCCGCTGGGAGTCCCTGTTCGACCTGCTCCAGCGCTGACCGTCCGTCCCGACGAACCCCTGGAATCATGAACTCATCGACCACTGTGGCCGCGGACGACAGCGCGGCCCCGGCGCCGCACTCCGTCGCGGACCGCCCCGAGCGGTCGGGGGCCCGAAGAGCCCTGCTGTGGACCGCGGGGATCCTCACCGCCGCCTCCGGCATACTCCTGGCCGTCGGCTCCTTCCTCGGCCTGTACGTCCGGCCGACGTCGGACGACTGGTGTGCCGCCTGGAAGTCCCGGGACATGGGCGTCTTCGGCATAACCTCCGACTTCTACAACACCCAGAACGGGCGGGTCACCAACGCCTTCCTGAGCGGGATCATCTACTCCGACGGCCTGGCCGGCATCAAGGTGCTCCCGGTGATCCTGGTGATCACCATGGGCGCGGGCCTGGTCCTGCTGGGCCGCGAGATCCTGCGGGCCTTCGGCACGCGCGCGCCGCTGCTGCTGCTCGTCGCCGTGGCGATGGTCCTCGAAGCCCTGCTGTTCTTCGCCGGCACCCGCTCCTACCAGGTGCTGCTGTGGACCCCGGCGACGATCTCGCACACGATGCCGTTCATCATCGCGCTGTGGGCGCTGCTGTTCGGGATCTGGGCGTTCCGCACCGGCCGGCCCGCGCTGCGCAACACCGCCCTCGTCCTGACGGCGGTGGTCGGCTTCGCGATCGGCACGCTCAGCGAGCCGTTCACCGTGGTCAGCTGTGTGCTGGTCGGCACGGCCGCCCTGGTGTGCCTGCCCCGGTTGAAGGTGGCGCGCAGCTGGTACCCGTTCACGTGGTCCGCGGTGTACTGCGCGGCCGCCGTCATCGGCCTGGTCTTCCTGTACACCTCGCCGGGCGCCCGCTGGCGCCGCGCGCAGACGCCGCCGACCGAGATGAGCGTCGGCGACGTGCTCAAGGACTACTTCCACATCTGGGACACGATCCTCCACCAGTGGATCTACCTGGGTGCCGTCGCCGTCGGCCTGCTCCTCGGCCTCGCGGTGGCGCTGCTCGCGCCGCGCCGCGAGGCGCCGGCCACCCCGCGCCCGCCGGCCGTGATGCTGCGGGTGATCGCCGTGCTCCCGGTGCCGCTGATGGCGCTGTGCACGCTGCTGGTGGCCTACGCGCTGCGCAGCGGCTACGGCCCGACGGGCTGGACGTACGCGCGGACCTGGATGAACTTCATGATCCCGCTGGTGATCGCGCTGTGCGGTTACGGCGTGCTGCTCGGCCACTGGGCCGGCCGGCGGATCGCCGAGCGCCGCGTGCCGCGTCTGACGCCGGTGATCGCCACGGTCCTCGTCGGCGCGTTCGCCCTGTCGGCGACCGCGGCGCTGGTTCCGCCGGTGCAGAAGCTCGCCGTCTCGACGGTGTACCGCAGCATCGCCTGGGACAAGCAGAACGCCAAGATCCGCTCCCAGATCGCCAAGGGCGAGACGGACGTGGCGTACAAGCCGATGTACATCGGTTCGCTCGCGGAGCCGTTCTTCACCAAGAACTACCAGCGTGACTGGGTCGCCCAGTGCACCTCGAAGTTCTACGGCGTGGACCGCATCCACCGCCCGTAGCCGGGCCGCACGACGAAGGAGGGGCGCCCCCGGGCCGGGGGCGCCCCTCCTTCGTCGTACACGGTCCGCCGGGTCAGCCGTCGCGGTGGTGGCGCCAGCCGTCCCACGCCGAGGAGATCATCGAGCGCACGTCGTGGCGGGCCTTCCAGCCGAGCTCGGCGGCGATGCGGTCGGCGGAGGCGACCACGCGCGCCGGGTCGCCCGCGCGGCGCGGGTGGACCTCGGGGGCGATGCCCCGGCCGCTGATCTCGTTGATCAGGGCGATCATCTCGTGCACCGAAACGCCTTCGCCGCGGCCGATGTTGACCGTCAGGTCGCCGTACTGGCCGGCCCGCGCCGACTCGGCGAGCTTGCGGGCGGCGGCCAGGTGGGCGTCGGCGAGGTCCTCGACGTGGATGTAGTCGCGCACGCAGGTGCCGTCGGGGGTCGCGTAGTCGTCGCCGAAGACGCGCGGCGGCTGCCCGTCCTCCAGCTTCTCGAAGACCATCGGGACGAGGTTGAAGACACCGGTGTCGGAGAGCTCGGGCGTCGCGGCGCCGGCCACGTTGAAGTAGCGCAGGCAGCCGGTGGCGATGCCGTGCGCCTTGCCCGCCGCGCGCACCAGCCACTCACCGGCCAGCTTGGTCTCGCCGTACGGGCTCATCGGCAGGCAGGGGGTGTCCTCGGTGACGAGGTCGACGTCCGGCATGCCGTAGACGGACGCGGAGGACGAGAACAGGAAGGTGCGCACGCCCGCCGCGGCGACGGCCTCCAGGAGCACGGTCAGGCCGAACACGTTCTCCCGGTAGTAGTGCAGCGGGATCTCGACGGACTCGCCGACCTGCTTCTTGCCCGCGAGGTGGACGACGCCGGTCACGGCGTGCTCGGCCAGGGTGCGGTCGACGAGCTCACGGTCCAGGACGGAGCCGACCACCAGCGGCACTCCCCGCGGCAGCCGGGCCGCGTCGCCCGTGGAGAGGTCGTCGAGGACGACGACGCGCTCCTGGGCCGCCGTCATGGCCCTCACGACATGGGACCCGATGTACCCGGCGCCGCCAGTGATCAGAAAAGTCATATGCGCGTCCACGTCCTCATCGTTGCCTCGACCGGGCCGTCCGGAGCAGTCTGCGCAGCTTCCCGCCGACCACCCCGAAGGCACCCTGCACTCCCGGTGCGAGCCGCACCGCGAGCGATCCGCTCGACGTCCGGTAGGGCTGCACCAGCAGAACACCGTACCGGCTGCCGGGGACGGCCGTGCGCCGCAGCCCGGCGGCCTGGGCCCGCAGCGCGGTGTGCGCGCCCGTTCCCCGGGAGGTGTTCAGGCGGACCCTCAGGTCCCAGATCTGGGTGCCGCGCCCGCCGCCGGCCGCGAGCCGTGCGAGCGGCACCGGGGCCCGGCCGCTCCAGCCGTCCTCGGCGGGGCCGAGCGGCACGGTGACGGTCAGGACGCTCTCGCCGCCGGCCCGGGGCACGAACGAGACGTCGGCGCTCACCGGGGCGCCGGTGGCGGCGAGCCGCCCGTACAGTTCGCGCACGCGCAGCGTGAGGACGCCCTGGCGTGCGGCCCTGAGCTTCGCGTCGACGGTGACGGGCAGCCGGTCGGCGGGCAGCGCGTCGAGGCCGTCCAGGGGTACGGGGAGGTCGTCCGCCCAGACGGGGGCGCCCTCGGCGCTCGCGTACGGCGGGATCAGACGGGCCGGGTCGGCGGCGAGCTGGGAGAGCCGGTCCAGGTCGCGCGGGGCGTCGCCGGCGAGCACCACCCGGGCGAGCCAGCGGGCCGGGGCCGCGGCGGCGGCCAGTTCGGCGGGCTCGAAGCCGGCGAGGTGGGCGCGGGTCAGCTGCCACCACTGTTCGCGGTAGCCGGCGTCGCGCACCTTCAGCTCGCGCAGGTACAGACACAGGTCGTAGTCGGCGAACTTGGTGCGGCAGGCCGCCGCGAGCGCCTTGCGGTCGGCCGCCCGGAACGCCTCGACGGCCTGGGTGTGGGCGGCGATCCTGGCCTGCCAGTTGGCGATGTCGGCGCGGGCCAGCGAGATGGACACCTGGGCGGCGGCGCGGCGCACGTGCCAGACGTAGACGAGGTCGGGCACCACCGCGACACGGGGGGCCGCGGCGTACACCCGGGCCGTGAAGACGAAGTCCTCGTAGGTGAACCTGCCGTCGGGGAACCGCAGTTGACGGTCGCTCAGGAAGTCGCGGCGGTAGAGCTTGTTCACGCAGAGCGTGTCGTGCAGCAACCGCGGTTCGGCCTCGGGCGACTCGTACACGGCCGCCTCCCCGTACAGACCCGGCTGCCAGGGCACGTCGCGCCCGGCGGGCAGCTCACGGCGCACGGCGCGGCCGACGGTGACCTCGGCGCCGTGTTCCTCGGCGGCGGCCAGCAGGGCGGGGACGGCGCCGGGGGGCAGCACGTCGTCGCTGTCCAGGAACATCACGTACGGGGCGGTGGCGGCGGCGATCCCGTCGTTGCGCGGGGTTCCGCAGCCGCCGCTGTTGGTCGTGCGGCGCAGTACGCGCAGGCGGGGTTCGGTGGCGGCGAGGCGGTCCAGCACGTCGGCCGTGCCGTCGTCCGAGCAGTCGTCGACGGCTACGACCTCGCTGACGGCGGGGCCCTGTGCGAGCGCCGACCGTACGGCCTCCTCGACCAGGTGGGCGTCGTTGTAGGCGATGACGACGACGCTGGTGCTGGCGCTGGCGCTGGGGTTCGGGGAGGTAGCACGCTGACTCACCCAGGAATCCTACGGGACCCCCAACCCCCGGGGCCCACGCCCCGGCCCCCTCACAGGCCCGGCCCCCTGCCTTGGGGGCCCGCCCCAGGGGCGCTTGCCCACCCCTTGGCTGGCCCGGCTCCCTGGGGGCTGCCCGCCCACCCACCCGTGCAGCGGGTTGGATGACACCGGGCCCTGGGGCTGCGCCCCAGACCCCCAACGGGCTGTCCCACCCACCCGCCCGTGCAGGGAGTCGAAGGGCCCGGCTCCCTGGGGCTGCGCCCCAGACCCCCCGAGGGGCTCCGCCCCTCGAACCCCGGCGGGTTTGCCCACCCACCCGCCCGTGGAGGAGGTTGGAGGGTGCCTGGCCCTGGGGCTCCGCCCCAGACCCCCTGAGGGGCTCCGCCCCTCGAACCCCGGCGGGGCTTCGCCCCCTGCACCCCCCTGTCGCGCCTTAAGGGCGCTCGTCCTCAAACGCCGGACGGGCTGAAATGCCCGGTGCGGGCCAGCACCGAGCAGTTAAGGGGCGCGGGGAACTGCGCGAGAAGCGACCACGACCCGCACACGACCGAGGGTCCAGGGGCGCGGGGAACTGCGCAAAGCGGGCCGGGATTCACGTGCGGGCCGGCACCAACCCTGCCAGGGGCGCGAGGAACTGCGCGAGAAGCGAGCACGGTCCGCAGACGGCCGGGGTTGAGGGGGCGCGGGGAACTGCGCAAACCCCGGGCACCCCCAGCACCGCCAGGGGCGCGGGGAACTGCGCAAAAAGCGACCACGACCCGCACCCCACCCGACAGGGCGCCCCGCACCCCAAGGCGGGAACGGGTCAGAACGGGCCGAATTCCTTGAACTCGCGGTCCGCCTCGTCCCGCTCCGCCTCCCGATCCCGCCTCCGCTGCGCCGCAGGCCTCGGCGCCTCCATGCGGTGGTCCTCGCCGCGGCGGCCCAGCATCTCCGCGCCCGCCATCATCGTCGGCTCCCAGTCGAAGACGACCGCGTTCTCCTCGGGGCCGATGGCCACGCCGTCGCCCGAGCGGGCGCCGGCCTTCATCAGGGCCTCCTCGACGCCGAGGCGGTTGAGGCGGTCCGCGAGGTAGCCGACGGCCTCGTCGTTGTTGAAGTCGGTCTGGCGGATCCAGCGCTCCGGCTTCTCGCCGCGCACCCGGTAGACCTCGTTCGCCTCGTCGAAGGCGACGGTGAAGCCCGCGTCGTCGACGGCCTTCGGCCGGATGACGATTCGGGTCGCCTCCTCCTTCGGCTTGGCGGCGCGCGCCTCGGCGACGATCCCGGCCAGCGCGAAGGACAGCTCCTTCAGACCCGTACGGGCGACGGCGGAGGCCTCGAAGACCTGGTAGCCGCGGGCCTCCAGGTCGGGGCGGATCATGTCCGCGAGGTCCTGCCCGTCCGGGATGTCGATCTTGTTGAGGACGACGATGCGGGGCCGGTCGTCTAGCCCGCCGTACTGCGCGAGCTCCTCCTCGATGATGTCGAGGTCGGAGACCGGGTCGCGGTCGGACTCCAGGGTGGCGGTGTCCAGGACGTGCACCAGGACCGAGCAGCGCTCGACGTGGCGCAGGAATTCCAGGCCGAGGCCCTTGCCCTGGCTGGCGCCGGGGATCAGGCCGGGGACGTCCGCGATGGTGTAGACGGTCGAGCCGGCCGTGACCACGCCGAGGTTGGGGACCAGGGTCGTGAACGGGTAGTCCGCGATCTTCGGCTTGGCCGCCGAGAGCACCGAGATCAGCGAGGACTTTCCGGCGCTCGGGTAGCCCACCAGGGCCACGTCGGCGACGGTCTTGAGCTCCAGGACGATGTCGGCGGACTCGCCGGGCACGCCGAGCAGCGCGAAGCCGGGGGCCTTGCGGCGGGCGGAGGCCAGCGCCGCGTTGCCGAGGCCGCCGCGGCCGCCCTGGCCCGCGATGTAGGTGGTGCCCTCGCCGACCAGGTCGGCCAGCACGTTGCCCTGCTTGTCGAGGACGACGGTGCCGTCGGGCACGGGCAGGATCAGGTCCTGGCCGTCCTTGCCGGAGCGGTTGTCACCGGCGCCGGGCTGGCCGTTGGTGGCCTTGCGGTGCGGCGAGTGGTGGTATTCGAGAAGCGTGGTCACGGACTGGTCGACGACCAGGGTGACGTCGCCGCCACGGCCGCCGTTGCCGCCGTCCGGACCGCCGAGCGGCTTGAACTTCTCACGGTGGACGGAGGCGCAGCCGTGGCCTCCGTTACCCGCGGCGACGTGCAACTCGACGCGGTCCACGAAGGTGGTCATGGGATGTGCCTCCTGAGTCCCTCGGCCGAGACTGAGGGAAAGTACGGGAATGTCTCTCTAGTAACACGCGAAAGGCGGACCCGCTTCCCCGTGAGGGAAGTGAGGTCCGCCTCCGCTGAAACCGCTCTACGGTGCCTGAGTGATCAGGCGACCGGAACGATGTTCACGACCTTGCGGCCACGGTGGGTGCCGAACTGCACCGCGCCGGGCAGCAGCGCGAACAGGGTGTCGTCGCCACCGCGACCGACGCCCGCACCCGGGTGGAAGTGGGTGCCGCGCTGGCGGACCAGGATCTCACCGGCGAGCACGGTCTGACCGCCGAAGCGCTTCACACCGAGCCGCTGAGCGTTGGAGTCGCGACCGTTCCGAGTGGACGATGCGCCCTTCTTGTGTGCCATGTCTCCTCAGTCCCTTACTTCGCAGCCGTGGGGATGCCGGTGACCTTGATCGCCGTGTACTGCTGGCGGTGGCCCTGGCGACGGCGGTAACCGGTCTTGTTCTTGTACCGAAGGATGTCGATCTTGGCACCCTTGTGGTGGTCCACGACCTCGGCGGTGACCTTGATGCCGTCGAGCACCCACGGGTCGCTGGTCACGGCGTCGCCGTCGACAACGAGCAGGGTCGAGAGCTCGACCGTGTCGCCAACCTTGGCAGTGGAAATCTTGTCAACCTCAACGATGTCGCCGACAGCAACCTTGTGCTGGCGACCACCGCTGCGCACGATGGCGTACACGCGGATCTCTCTCTCGCTCGATACGGAACCCTTGAAGCCAGCCGTCCCGCGGAAGCGCAGGCGGCCTCCCCCGGCGGACCGGGAGGTGAGGTGCTCAGGGGCAGGCGCGTAGACAAACACGCCGAAGGTCAAGGCTACGGGGCCGGGCGTGGTGGGTCAAACCAGCGTCATTACCCGCACTGCTCGGCGACGAAACCGCGCCGCCGCACCCGACATCCGGACCGGGTTCGGCCCGGTACGACGAAGCCCGCCCCCGTGGTCACGGGGGCGGGCTCCTGAGCCGTACGTCAGCCAACTGCCGCCGGACGCACGCCGATTGAGCGCGGGCGGTCCGTCAGCCGTCGGTCAGCTGTCGGTGGACGCCGAGACGGAGGACTGCTGCTGTTCGGCCGCCGCGGTCTTCTTGGCCGTGGCCTTCTTGGCGGTCGTCTTCTTCGCAGCGGTCTTCTTGGCTGCCGTCTTCTTCGTGGCGGCCTTCTTGGCGGTGGCCTTCTTCGCCGTCTTGCGGGCCGCCTTCTTGGCCGGTGCGGCCTCCTCGGCGGACTCGGACGACTCAGCCGGCTCGGACGACTCGACCGGTCCGGCGGACTGGGCCGGCTCGACCGCCGGGGCGGCGACCACGACGACGACCGCGGCGTCCTCGGCGCCGGTGGGCGAACCCGCCGGAGCCGTGGCCTTGCGGGTCGCCCTGCGGCGGGCCCGCGGCGGGGCGGCGACGGGCGCCTCCTCGACGGCGGACGCGGCGCTTTCGGCCACCGGCTCCTGCGTCTGCGCCGGGGCCTCCTCGGCCTTCGGCTCGGGCTCCGTCACGACGACCACCGGCTCGGCGGCGGCCGAGGCCGGGGCGCCCGCGGGGGCGGTCGCCTTGCGGGTGGCGCGGCGGCGGGTACGGCCGCGCGGCGCGTCGTCCTCGATGAACGAGGCGACGGTCACCGCGGCCGGAGCCTGCTCGGCCGCGGGCTCCTCGGCCACCGGGGCCGGGGACTCGACGGCCGCCGCGCGCGGCGCACCGGCCGGGGCCGAGGCCTTGCGGGTGGCGCGGCGCCGGGAGCGTCCGCCGCGGGCCGCGGCCTCCGCCTCGGCGACGCTGCCGTACAGCTCCTCGTCGGGCACGAACGCGGGCTCGGCGAGCGCCACCGGGGCGGCGACCTCCGCGGCGAGCTCGGCCTCGGACTCGACGGCCTCGACGGGCTCGATGTCGTCGGCCTCAAGGGCCTCGTGGCCCTCGTGCTCGTGGGTGTGCTGGTCGTGCTCGGCACCGCCGCGGCCGCGCTTCTTGCCGCGCTTGCCCGCACCGCCGCCGACCGCGGTCGGCTGCTCCATGTGCACGATCACGCCGCGCCCGTTGCAGTGGACGCAGGTCTCCGAGAACGACTCCAGCAGGCCCTGGCCGACCCGCTTGCGGGTCATCTGGACCAGGCCGAGCGAGGTGACCTCCGCCACCTGGTGCTTGGTGCGGTCGCGGCCCAGGCATTCGAGCAGGCGGCGCAGGACCAGGTCGCGGTTGGACTCCAGGACCATGTCGATGAAGTCGATGACGACGATGCCGCCGAGGTCGCGCAGCCGCAGCTGGCGCACGATCTCCTCGGCCGCTTCGAGGTTGTTCCTCGTCACGGTCTCTTCGAGGTTGCCGCCCTGGCCGGTGAACTTGCCGGTGTTGACGTCGACGACGATCATCGCCTCGGTCTTGTCGATCACCAGCGAACCGCCCGAGGGCAGCCAGACCTTGCGGTCGAGTGCCTTGGCCAGCTGCTCGTCGATCCGGTACGTCGCGAAGACGTCGACCTCGCTGGTCCAGCGCGAGAGGCGCTCGGTGAGGTCGGGGGCGACGTGCGCGACGTAGCCGTGGATGGTCTCCCACGCCTCGTCACCGCTGACGATGACCTTGGAGAAGTCCTCGTTGAAGATGTCGCGGACGACCCGGACCGTCATGTCCGGCTCGCCGTAGAGCAGCGACGGCGAGGACGTCGAGATCTGGTTGGCCTTCTTCTGGATGTCGGCCCACTGCGCCTGGAGGCGCTCGACGTCACGGCGCAGCTCGTCCTCGCTCGCGCCCTCGGCGGCGGTGCGCACGATGACGCCCGCGTCCTCGGGGACGATCTTCTTGAGGATGGTCTTCAGACGCGCGCGCTCGGTGTCGGGCAGCTTGCGGCTGATGCCGGTCATCGAGCCCTCGGGCACGTAGACCAGGTAGCGGCCCGGCAGCGAGACCTGGCTGGTCAGGCGGGCGCCCTTGTGGCCGATCGGGTCCTTGGTGACCTGGACCAGCACGGACTGGCCGGACTTGAGGGCGGCCTCGATGCGGCGCGGGCCGTTGCCCATGCCGAGCGACTCGAAGTTGACCTCGCCCGCGTACAGGACGGCGTTGCGGCCCTTGCCGATGTCGACGAACGCGGCCTCCATGGACGGCAGCACGTTCTGGACCTTGCCCAGGTAGACGTTGCCGACGTACGAGGTGGCCTGCTCCTTGTTGACGTAGTGCTCGACGAGCACGTTGTCTTCCAGGACGCCGATCTGGGTGCGCTCGCCGCTCTGCCGCACGACCATCACGCGCTCGACGGCCTCGCGGCGGGCCAGGAACTCGGCCTCGGTGATGATCGGGACGCGGCGGCGGCCCTGCTCGCGGCCTTCGCGGCGGCGCTGCTTCTTGGCCTCGAGACGCGTCGAGCCCTTGATGGACTGGACCTCGTCGGAGGAGGTGGAGGCGGACTCGGCGCGCTCGCGGGCCGGGCGCGGCTCGCGGACCTTGACGACGGTGCGCTCCGGGTCGTCGCCGCCCTGCTCGGCCTCGGGGCCCGCGTCGCCGGAGCGACGGCGGCGGCGGCGCCGGCGACGGCTGCTGCTGGTTCCGGCGGCGGAGGGGGTGCCGTCCTCGTCCTCGTCGTCCTCATCGTCGGACTCGGCCTCGGGCTCGGCCTCGGCGGCCTCGGTCCGGTCGGACGGGCCGGACTGCTCGGGCCGGTCGTCGGACTGCTCATCGGCGGCGTCGTCCGCCTCGGCGCTCTCGCCCCGGCGACGGCGACGGCCACCGCGGCGGCGACGGCGCGAGGGGCGGTCGTCGTCGGTGTCATCGGACTCCGCGTCGGTCTCGGCCTCGGCGGCCTCCTCGACGCTGTCCTCGACCGGCTCCTCGGCGACCCGCTCCTGCACCGGCTCGGCGCTCTCGCCACGACGGCGGCGACGGCGCGAGCGGCCCTGGGGCTCGGCGGCGGACTCGGCGGCCGGCTCCACGGCGGCGTCGGCCGCGGAGTCGGTCTCCTCGGGCTCCTCGACGCGGGCGGCGGCAGCGGCGGCCGCCGCCGTCTCGGGCGTCTGGAACATGGGCTCGGTGAAGACCGGCGCCTGGAAGACGGCGACGGCGGGGCGCGCGGCGCGACGGCGGGACCTGCCGGTGGCGGGCTCCTCGGCCTTCGGCTCGGGCTTGGCCTCCGGCTCGACCGGGGTGAACTGCGGGGTCGACACGGGCCGGGCGGCGCGGCGGCGGCTGCGGCCACCACGGGGCGCCTCGTCCTCGGCCGCGGGGGTCTCGGCGACCGGGGCCTCGGCGGCCGGGGCCTCGGTGCGGGCGGGCTCCTCGGCGGCCCGGGGGGCGCCGGCGGGGGCGCTCACCTGGCGGGTGGCCCGGCGGCGGGTGCGCGGCGCGGGGGCCTCGACGGGCTCCGCGACGACGGCGGTCTCCTCGGCCTCTTCGGCCGCTTCGGTCTCGTCGGACTCTTCGTCCTCGACGAGTTCGGCGACGGCCGGGGCCGCGACGGTGGTCTGCGGCGCGGTCGCCTTACGGGTCGCACGGCGGCGGGTACGCGGCGCAGGGGCCTCGGCGGCCTCCTCCGCGACAGGCACCTCGGCCACCACGGCCGGAGCCTCCTCCACGATCTCCTCGGCGACCTGCGGCGCACCAGCCGGAGCCGTCGCCTTACGCGTCGCACGACGACGAGTACGCGGCGCAGGGGCCTCGACGGCCTCCTCCACGGCAGGCACCTCGGCCACCACGGCCGGAGCCTCCTCCACGATCTCCTCGGCGACCTGCGGCGCACCAGCCGGAGCCGTCGCCTTACGCGTCGCCCGACGACGAGTACGCGGCGCGGGAGCCTCGACGGCCTCCTCCACGGCAGGCACCTCGGCCACCACGGCCGGAGCCTCCTCCACGACCTCTTCGCCGACCTGCGGCGCACCAGCCGGAGCCGTCGCCTTACGCGTCGCCCGACGACGAGTACGCGGCGCGGGAGCCTCGGCGGGCTCCTCCACGGCGGCCGGTGCGGCCGGCTCCGAGGCCGGGGCCTCGGGCTGTGCGCCCTCGGCCTGCGCGCCCGTCGGCGGCCCGGCGGGCCGGGACGCGGCGCGGCGCCTGCGGCGCGGCGGCAGCGTGTCGCTGGGGCTGTTCTGTTCGTTGTCCCCGGTGGTACCGGGCTCGTTCTGCTCAAGCATGCGGGCGTAGCTCCCGTCACGCTCCCGGGCGCCGCGCCTGTTCCGGTCCGGCGGCACGTCCCGCGTGATGTGCGCGGGTGCCGCCGTCCGGGGCGCGGGCGCCGCACGGGAGCTGTTTATGTCTGGCTCGCCGGTTCCCTACGCGGTGTGCGTACGGCCTGGCGAAAGTCTTTTAGGTCTGTGCGCCGCCCGACCCAGGTGGCTCCCGAGTGCCAGGGCTGCGCTACGACGACCGCCCTTACGCGGCGGGACCTTCCGGCGCCGTCGCTGAGACGGTCCCGGCGGCTGTTTGTGGAGCGGCCGGGGCTGCCTCGCGGTCGGGCGCGAGCGGGTCTGTCACCGTGCCGGACTCCTCGTCGAAGAGCCCCTGCGCCAGCCTGGTCACCGCAGCGGGGACGGGCGGCGCCAGGTCGGCCACGGCTCGGAGACCGGACAGGACGTCGTCGGGTCGCACGGCAGGTGTCAGGTGCCGCACTACCAGGCGCAGTATCGCACAGGCGTCGCCCAGAGGCCCACCGGCCTGTGGAGGAAGCGCCTGGAGTTCGGCGACCGCGCCTCTGGTGTCGAAGGTGCGCATGCCGTTCTTGGTCTTGCGCTGCACCTCGACGCTCTCGGCGGCGAGGAACGTCTCGACGGCCTTGGCGGCCTCGTCGAGGGTGACGCCGTCCAGGCGCAGCTCCCAGACGGAGGCGGTGAGCCGGTCGGCCAGGCCCGAGGTACGGGCCTCGACCGCGTCGACGATGTCGAGCCCGGTGGGCAGCGACTCGTCGAGCAGGGCGCGCAGGGTGTCGGGGTCGCGCTGCGCGGTGAGGGCGATCTCCAGGTACTCGGCCTCGGAGCCGACACCGGTGGGTGCGGCGTTGGCGTACGAGACCTTGGGGTGCGGGGTGAAGCCCGCCGAGTAGGCCATCGGCACCTCGGCGCGGCGCAGGGCCCGCTCGAAGGCGCGCTGGAAGTCGCGGTGGCTGGTGAACCGGAGGCGGCCGCGCTTGGTGTAGCGCAGGCGAATGCGCTGCACCGCGGGTGCGGGCGGCGGGCCTTCGGGCTGTCGCTTGCCCAGTGGTTCTTCTCCTCGGTGCGGGGCGGGCGCGGTGAGCGCCGCCCACCGTCCTGTGGGGGCCCCTCCGGTCACGGCCGGTGCGCCACCCGGCTCATCCCCGCGGCTTGCGAAGGGAGATCTCGGGGGCGGGCACCGCGCCGGAGGCAGTAGTTGTACTACCCAGAGTACGCGCCCGGTGCCCGGCCCGTTCCCGGGGCGGCCCGCCGACCAGGGCCCGCCAGGCCTCCTGCCGGGCCGTGCGTACGCTCTCGCGGGCCGTCGCGAGCGCCTGTCGCACGGCGCGGCCCGCCTCGCGCGCGGCCCGTCCGGCGGGCCGCAGGACCGCGTCCCGCACCCAGTGCCCGGCCGGCGTGAGGACCCTGGTGTAGGCCCAGCGCAGCGGCCGGACGATGAGCGTGCGGGCGATCCGGGCCAGCGCCCGGCCGACGGCGCGGGTGAGGAATCCGGCGATGCGCCAGGCGTGTTGGACGGCGTGTTGGACCTCGCGCAGGACGACGACCACGACGACGACCAGAGCGCGCCCGATCGGCGCCAGCACCCGGCGCAGCACCCACACCGCCGGTACCACCAGCAGCAGCACGGCCAGTGCGGCCAGTCCCCGCACCAGCGCGGCGCACCCGGCGGCGGCGAGCGCGGCGGCCGAGGCGATGCCCCGGCCGACCGGAGCGAGCACCCATCGGTGGAGCAGGGCGGCCGGGACGACCAGTCCGTAGCGCAGCAGCGGTGCGAGGACCCGTCGCCACAGCAGGGCGGGCGCCCTGACGAAGAACGCCTTCAGCACCCACCCGACCCCGGCGCGGGCGAGCCGACCGCCGCGCCCGAGGGCCCGCCCGAACGGCCGGAGCACCTGCCGCCACAGCCAGACCAGCGGAGCCGCGACGAGATGGACCGCGACCCACGCCACTGGAACGGCCACCAGGTTGACCGCGACCCACACCACCGGCCGAACGATCAGGTTCACCCACACCCAGGCCACCGGAACGGCCACCAGGTTCACCGCCACCCACGCCACCGGCCGCGCAATCAGCTGCACCCATACCCAAGCCGCCGGCCGCACGATCAGATGCACCCACACCCACGCCACCGGAACGGCCACCAGATGCACCGCCGCCCACGCCGCCGGAGCCACGACCAGGTTCACCCAGGCCCATGCGACACCCCGGCCCACGGCACACACCGCGGCCCCAACCGCCCGCGCCAGCACGGCAGTTGCCCGGACGAGCGGGGTCAGGACGTGGCGGTACGTCCACTCGGACGGGATCACCACGAGGCCTCGCCACAGCGGCACCAGGACGACCCGGCGCAGGGCCTTCGCGCCGAGCGCGATCACGTCCCAGACCATGCGGACGGGGACGACCAGGACCAGCACCACGATGCGTACCGGGACGCGGATCGCGACGGTGAGGCAGCCTTCGGGGTCGCGCGGGGCGGGCCGGTTCTCCATGCGGACAAGGACGCACGAAGGGCCTCCTGACGTTGCGTCAGGAGGCCCTTCGTGATCAGGCGGTTATACGGCCGGAGAGCCGCGCCGGGGTCAGTTCTTGACCGTGAGCGGCAGCAGCTTCTTGCCGGTGGGGCCGATCTGGATGCTGGTGTCCATCTGGGGGCAGACACCGCAGTCGAAGCACGGCGTCCAGCGGCAGTCCTCGACCTCGGTCTCGTCGAGCGAGTCCTGCCAGTCCTCCCACAGCCAGTCCTTGTCGAGGCCCGAGTCGAGGTGGTCCCAGGGCAGGACTTCCTCGTAGGTGCGCTCGCGGGTGGTGTACCAGTCGACGTCCACGCCGAAGGCGGGCAGCGTCTTGTCGGCGCAGGCCATCCAGCGGTCGTAGCTGAAGTGCTCGCGCCAGCCGTCGAAGCGGCCGCCGTCCTCGTACACGGCGCGGATGACGGCGCCCACCCGGCGGTCGCCGCGCGAGAGCAGGCCCTCGACGATGCCGGGCTTGCCGTCGTGGTAGCGGAAGCCGATGGAGCGGCCGTACTTCTTGTCGCCGCGGATCTTGTCGCGGAGCTTGGTCAGCCGGGCGTCGGTGTCCTCGGCGCTGAGCTGCGGGGCCCACTGGAACGGGGTGTGCGGCTTGGGCACGAATCCGCCGATGGAGACGGTGCAGCGGATGTCGTTCTGGCCGGAGACCTCGCGCCCCTTGGCGATGACGTTGACCGCCATGTCGCCGATCTGGAGGACGTCCTCGTCGGTCTCGGTGGGCAGGCCGCACATGAAGTACAGCTTCACCTGGCGCCAGCCGTTGCCGTACGCCGTCGCCACCGTCCGGATGAGGTCCTCTTCGGACACCATCTTGTTGATGACCTTGCGCATGCGCTCGGAGCCGCCCTCGGGGGCGAAGGTGAGGCCCGAGCGGCGGCCGTTGCGGGTCAGCTCGTTGGCCAGGTCGACGTTGAAGGCGTCCACCCGGGTCGAGGGCAGCGACAGGCCGATCTTGTCGTCGGTGTAGCGGTCCGCGAGGCCCTTGGCGATGTCGCCGATCTCGGTGTGGTCGGCGGAGGACAGCGAGAGCAGGCCGACCTCCTCGAAGCCGGTCGCCTTGAGGCCCTTCTCCACCATCTCGCCGATGCCGGTGATGCTTCGCTCCCGCACGGGGCGCGTGATCATGCCGGCCTGGCAGAAGCGGCAGCCGCGGGTGCAGCCGCGGAAGATCTCCACGGACATGCGCTCGTGGACGGTCTCGGCGAGCGGGACCAGGGGCTGCTTGGGGTAGGGCCACTCGTCCAGGTCCATGACGGTGTGCTTGGAGACCCGCCACGGCACGCCCGACCGGTTCGGCACGACACGCGCGATGCGGCCGTCCGGCAGGTACTCGACGTCGTAGAAGCCGGGGACGTAGACCGAGCCGGTCCGGGCGAGGCGGAAGAGCACTTCCTCGCGACCGCCGGGGCACCCCTCGGCCTTCCAGCCGCGGATGATCTCCGTCATGTCGAGGACGGCCTGCTCGCCGTCGCCGATGACGGCGCAGTCGATGAAGTCGGCGATCGGCTCCGGGTTGAAGGCCGCGTGCCCGCCGGCCAGGACGATGGGGTCGTCCAGGCCGCGGTCCTTCGACTCCAGCGGGATGCCCGCGAGGTCCAGGGCCGTGAGCATGTTGGTGTAGCCCAGCTCGGTGGAGAAGCTGAGCCCGAACACGTCGAACGCGCGCAGCGGGCGGTGCGAGTCCACCGTGAACTGCGGCACCTGGTGCTCGCGCATCAGGGCTTCCATGTCCGGCCACACGCTGTAGGTGCGCTCGGCGAGGACGCCCTCGCGCTCGTTCAGTACCTCGTAGAGGATCATGACGCCCTGGTTGGGCAGCCCGACCTCGTACGCGTCCGGGTACATGAGCGCCCAGCGGACGTCACACTCGTCCCAGGCCTTGACGGTGGAGTTGAGCTCACCGCCGACGTACTGGATCGGCTTCTGCACATGCGGGAGCAGCGCTTCGAGCTGTGGGAAGACGGACTCGGCAGACATCTCGACCTTCGTGGGCTGGCAGGGGGCGACTCTCTAGCGTAACGCGAGCCGGGTCGCCCCTTCGCACGACGATCACCGGGCCGCCCTGAGGCGCCGGAGCGGCTTGGGCCGGCGGGCGCGGGCCCACACCCCGGGCAGCTCGCTCTCGCGCCGGGCCGCGCTCGCCTGCTCCTGGCCGTACAGGAGCCCCCAGGTGAAGGCGGACTCCCCCGCGACGTCGGCCTGGGCGGCCAGGGTGCGCAGGGCCTCGCGCGCGACGACGCCGTCCTGGTGGTCGCCGAGGACGTTCTGGACGGCCTTGAGCCGCTTGGCCAGTTTCCGGGCGGGCCCGCCGAGCGCGGGGGCGGCGGCCTCGGCCGCGTACCGGGCGCGCTTGGCGGCCTTGCGGGCCCGGTGCAGGGCGAGGTCGCGGTCGTGGCCGGGGGCCAGGTCGAGGGCGGCGGCGACGCGGCGGGCCAGGCGCCTGTGGTCCTTGAGGACGGCACGGGCCAGTACGCCCGCGGCGGGACGCTCGGCGGCCGGCCGCAGGGGCGGGTCCGCGAGCAGGGTGTCGAGGGCGTCGAGGAGGGCGAGGTGGCGCCTGCTGTCGAGGACGGCGGTGATCCGGCGCCGGGAGCCGGTGCGGCGGACCGCGGTGCGGATACGGAGCCGGGCGCGGACCGGGCCGAGGAGCAGGGGGGCGGGCAGGGCGTCGAGCCGGTCGCGCAGGCGCTCGGTGAGGACCTCCTGGTCGCGGTCGACGCCGAGTTCGGCGGCGAGCCATTTGAGCTCGGCGCCGATGGGGTCGGTCACGGCCCGGTCGACGACCTTGGCGTACGTCCTGAACGCGCTGCGCAGCCGGCGGGTGGCGACCCGCATCCGGTGCACCGAGTCGGGCACCTCGCGCCGTACGGCGGGGTCGAGGGCGACGAGTGCGTCGCGCTGGGCGCGCAGATACGCCAGGACGTGCGCGCCCGCGGTGCCCTCGGCGGGCTCGTCCGCCCCGGCCGTCCGGGCGGCGCCGTCCGGCCCGGGCGGGGCGGTCTCGCGCAGGGCGCGGGCGACCTTGGAGGTGCTCGTCGCGGGCTCGACGCCCGCGGTGCGCAGCTGGTCCGCCACGCCGTCCAGGAGGCTCTCGTCCTGGACGCCGTCGGCGAGTTCGACCTCGATCTCGGTCCAGGTGGTGGCACGGGAGCCGGCGCGCAGCCCCTCGGCGCGCACGGTGTCGATGCTGAGCTCGGCGAGCAGGGTGCCGTCCTCGGCCAGCAGGTGCTGGACGTCGCGGGACGACAACAGGCGTACGACGGGGACGAGTTGGGCGTCGCGGACGCGGGAGCGCAGCAGTGCGGACAGCGCGGGCGGGACCGTGTCGGCGAGCGGGGCGCGGACCTCGTCACGGACGCCGGGGGCGACGGGGAACTTGAGGTGCCAGCCCGCGTCGGCGCCGCCGGTCCTGCGGCGCAGGGTGAGGGAGTCCGCGTCCAGGCGCAGGTCGGGGGTGTCGTAGTAGACCGCGTCGAGGTCGACGGCGCCCCGGTCCTCGACGGCGGCGATGCCGGGCACGGCCGTCAGGTCGGGCAGCCGGGCCCGGTCGGCGCCGGGGCCCGGGGCGTCGGCGCCGGGGTGCGCCGCGCCCGCCCGGGCGGTGAACTCGAATTTCCGCTCGATCTCGCGCTTCGTGTCCGCCATACCCCGAATCTAGACGCGAACGCCGCCCGGCGGGAGGGAGCCGTGGCGGCGCCGCCGAGCCGTCATGGGCCGCTAGGCCGTTATGGGCCGCTGGACCCGGATCGACTGGAGCAGCCCTATGGCGACCCACACCGCGAACATCGAGGACCCTCCGTAGGAGACGAAGGGCAGCGGGATGCCGGCGACCGGCATGATGCCGAGCGTCATGCCGATGTTCTCGAAGGACTGGAAGGCGAACCAGGCGATGATGCCCGCCGCCACGATCGTGCCGTACAGCTCGGTCGTCTCACGGGCGATGCGGCAGGCCCGCCACAGGATGACGCCGATCAGCACGATGATCAGGCCCGCGCCGACGAAGCCGAGCTCTTCCCCGGCCACGGTGAAGACGAAGTCCGTCTGCTGTTCGGGCACGAACTGGCCGGTGGTCTGGGAGCCCTTGAAGAGCCCGGTGCCGGTCAGGCCGCCGGAGCCGATCGCGATCCTGGCCTGTCCGGTGTTGTAGCCGACGCCGGCCGGGTCGAGGTTGGGGTTCGCGAACGCGGCGAAGCGGTTGATCTGGTACTTGTCCAGTATCCCGAGCGCGGCGACGAGGACCGCGCCGATGATGCCCGCGCCGATCAGCCCGAAGATCCAGCGGTTGGACGCCCCGGAGGACAGCAGCACGCCGAGGATGATCACCACGATGACCATGGTGGAGCCGAGGTCGGGCATCAGCATGATGCAGCCGATCGGGATGGTCGCGAGGCCGAGGGCCTTCATCACGGTGCGGTGGTCGGGGTGCGGCTGGTCGCCCGCGTCGACGCGGGCGGCGAGCAGCATCGCCATGCACAGGATGATCGCGATCTTCGCGAACTCGGAGGGCTGGAGGGAGAATCCGCCGCCGAGCACGATCCAGGAGTGCGCGCCGTTGACGGTGGCGCCCAGCGGCGAGAGCACCGCGAGCAGCAGCAGGATGGAGAGCCCGTACAGGATGGGCACCGCGCCGCGCAGGGTGCGGTGGCCGAGCCAGATGGTGCCGATCATCAGGCAGACCCCGATGCCGGCGTTCATGGCGTGCCGGATCAGGAAGTAGTACGGGTCGCCCTGGTTGATGGCGGTGCGGTTGCGGGTCGCGGACCACACCAGGAGCGAGCCGATGAAGCAGAGCGCGAGGGCCGAGAGCAGCAGCGGCCAGTCGAGCCGGCGCAGCACCGAGTCCCGAGCGGTCAGCCGGGCCAGCGCCCCGCGTTCCTTGGGCGCGTAGCGCTGGACGGAGAAACCTGCCATGACGCTAGTCCCTCCGGGGGTTGCGGTTGTCGACGTCGGTGGCCGGGGGGTTGTTCGGCTGCTGCTGACCCGCGGGCTGCTGGCCTGCGGGCTGCTGGCCTGCGGGCTGCTGGCCGTCGGCGAGCTGCTTTTCCTTGGTCTTGCCCGCGTTCGGGTCGTAGTCGGCGACGGCCGGCGCGTCGATGGAGCCGTCGGCCTGGATCTTGGGCAGGGACTGCTCGGGCTGCGGGAGCAGGGCGCGCTTGAGGTCCTGGTTGCCGGCGTCGTCGATGCCGTACATCGCCTCGTAGATCTTGCGCACGGCCTCACCGGAGGCGCCGGAACCCGTACCGGCCTGGGCGATCGTCATCACGACCGTGTAGTCCTTGGAGTACGTGGCGAGCCAGGAGGTGGTCTGCTTGCCGTAGACCTCGGCGGTGCCGGTCTTGGCGTGCAGCTCGACCTTGTCCTGCGGCCAGCCCTGGAACTTCCAGGCGGCGGTGCCGCTGGTGACCACGCCCGCGAGCGCCTTGTTGAAGCCGTCGAGGGTGGCCTGGGTGACCGGGAGCTTCCCGTTGACCTTCGGCTTGATCTCCTGGACCGACTTGCCGTCGGCGCTGATGATCGCCTTGCCGATGGTCGGGGCGTGCATGGTGCCGCCGTTGGCGATGGCACCGTAGATCATGGCCTCCTGGATCGGCGTGACGAGGGTGTCGCCCTGGCCGATGGAGTAGTTGATCGAGTCGCCCTCGCGCATCTTGTTGCCTTCGAGGCAGTTCTCGTACGCGATCTTCTCGACGTAACTGCCGTCCTTCTTGCCGGTCTTGCACCAGCCGTCCTTGTTGGCCGTCCAGTAGTTCTCCTTCCACTGGCGGTCCGGGACGCGGCCGGTGACCTCGTTGGGCAGGTCCACGCCGGTGATCTTGCCGAGGCCGAACTGGTGGGCCGCCTTGTAGAAGTAGTCCTTGGGCTGGCCCTTCTTCGGGTTGATCCCGCCGTCCTTCTTCCACTCGTTGTCGGCGAGGCCGTAGAAGACGGTGTCGCAGGAGACCTCGAGGGCGCGGCCGAGCGAGATGGGGCCGAAGTTCTCGCCCTCGAAGTTGCGGAAGACCTGACCGCCCACGGAGTACGAGCTGGTGCAGGGGTATCCGCCGTCCCACTTGTAGCCGGCCTCGACGGCGGCGGCCGTGGAGACCACCTTGAACGTCGAGCCGGGCGCGGCCTGACCCTGTATGGCCCGGTTGAGCAGCGGGTAGTCGCTGTCCTTGCCGGTGAGCTGCTGGTAGTCCTTGCCGGAGATGCCGCCGACCCAGACGTTCGGGTCGTAGGTGGGCGCCGAGGCCATGGCGACGATCCGGCCGGTCTTGGCCTCCATGACGACGACGGCGCCGGAGTCCGCCTTGTAGTTCTCGTTGGTGATCTTGTCGTACTGCTTGCGGGCCTCGACCATCGCGTTGTTGAGCTCGTACTCGGCGACGGCCTGCACGCGTGCGTCTATCGAGGTGACGACATTGGCCCCGGGCTGCGCCTTGTCGCTCTGGGCCTGGCCGATCACGCGGCCGAGGTTGTCGACCTCGTAGCGGGTGATGCCGGCCTTGCCGCGCAGCTGCCTGTCGTAGGTGCGCTCAAGGCCGGAGCGGCCGACCTGGTCGGAGCGCAGATAGGGCGAGTCGGTGTCCTTGGCCTTGGTGATCTCGTCGTCGGTGACGGGCGAGAGGTAGCCGAGCACCTGGGCGGTGTTGGCCTTGCCGGGCGCCGGATAGCGGCGCACCGCGGTGGGGTCGGCGGTGATGCCGGGGAAGTCCTCGGAGCGCTCGCGGATCTGCAGGGCCTGCTGGGTCGTGGCCTTGTCGGTGACCGGGATCGGTTGGTACGGAGAGCCGTTCCAGCAGGGCTTGGGCGTCTTGGCGTCGCACAGCCGCACCTTGTCCATGACGTCCTGCGGCTTCATGCCGAGCACGGCGGCGAGCCGGGTCAGGACGGCCTTGCCCTTGTCGGGCATCTTCGACAGGTCGGTGCGCGAGGCGGACACCACCAGGCGGGTCTCGTTGTCGGCGAGCGGCACACCGCGGGCGTCCAGGATCGAGCCGCGCACCGCGGGCTGGACGACCTGCTGGACGTGGTTGTTCTTGGCCTCGTCCTCGTACTCCTGGCCGTTGCGGATCTGCAGGTACCACAGGCGTCCGCCCAGCGTGAGCAGGAGCGAGAAGACGAGGACCTGGATGATGATGAGGCGGATCTGCACCCGGGGGGTGCGGCCGGTCTCGGGAATGTTGCTCATGCTGTGACGACCCCCAGGTTCACAGTCGCTTGACGCCCTTGATGCGGCCGGCCCGGGCCGCTCTGTTGCGGGCCGCCTTGACCCGCAGCCCGCCGCGCTGGCCGCCGATGCGCAGTCCGGTGCCACCGGAGAGCCAGCCGGAGGTGATGTTGCCCGGTGCCCCGCCCTGGCCGGCGGTCTCGGCGAGCGGGTCGTTCTCGGCGCGCCGGGCGATGGCCATGATCAGCGGCACGGTGAACGGCGCGAGCAGCAGGTCGTAGAGGGTGGCCGTGAACACCAGGCTGGGCAGGCCGACATGGCGGGCCGCGGTGTCCCCCACCAGAGCGCCGACCGTGGCGTACAGGAGCGTGGAGCCGATCGCCGCGCCGACCACGACCAGCATCGGGCCGGCCGCGGTGCGCAGCCGCCCGTGGTCGGGCTTGGCCAGGCCCGCGAGGTAGCCGATCACGCACAGGACGAGGGCGTAGCGGCCGGCGGCGTGGTCGGCCGGCGGGGCGAGGTCGGTGAGCAGGCCCGCGCCGAATCCGACGAAGGCACCGCCGAGGTGGCCGTACACCAGGGCGAGGCCCACGACGGTCAGCAGGACCAGGTCCGGTACGGCGCCGGGCAGTTGGAGACGGGCGAGGACGCTCACCTGGACGACGAGGGCGAGGACGACCAGGGCGGCGGAGAGGATGACCCTGTTGACACGCATCTGGATCAGCTCCTACTGCTCGCCGTCGGCGTTGGCGTTGGCGTTCGGATCACCGTTCGGGTTGGGCGGATTCGCGTTGGCGTTCCCGTTCGGCGGATTGGCGTTCCCGGCCGGGGGGTTGGCGTTGCCCGGCTGGTTGGGCCTGGCGTTGGGGTCGGGGTTGCCGTTGGCGTTCGGGTCGGCGTTCGCGTTCTGGTTGGCGATGTCGGTGTTGCCCTGGCCGTTCGGGTTCTGGGGCGGGGTCGCCGTGACGGTGACCGTGGGGGTCGGTGTCGGCTTGGGCTTGGCGGGCAGCACCTGGTCGCGCGGGTCGGTGCGCGGGGCCTGGACGACGACGCCGACGATGTCGAGCTTGGTGAACCCGACGTAGGGGCGTACGTAGATGGTGCGCGTCAGGTCGCCGCCCGAGGGGTCGACCTTGACGACCTCGCCGACGGGCACGCCGGGCACGAACGGCTTGTCGGCCTGCGAACCGAAGGTCACCAGGCGGTCGCCGGGGTTCACCTTGGCCTTGCCGTTGAGGAGCTGGACCGACAGCGGCCGGTCGCCGTGGCCGGTGGCGAAGCCGAGTTCGTCGCTCTTCTCCATCCGGGTGCCGACGGTGAAGTCGGGGTCGTTGGCGAGCAGCACGGTCGCGGTGGAGGGACCGACGGTGGTGACCCGGCCGACCAGGCCCTCTCCGTTGAGCACCGTCATGTCGCGCTTGATGCCGTCGTTGGAGCCGGCGTCGATGGTGACCGTCCAGGAGAAGCCCTGGGCCGCTCCTATGGCGACGACCTGCGCGGCCTTGATGCCGTACTGGCCCTCGCCCGCGGTCTTCAGCATCGAGTCGAGCTGGTTCAGGCGGCTGCGGTTGCGGGCGTCGCTGCCGAGCCTCTGCTTGAGGGCCTCGTTCTCGGCCTGGAGCGCGGAGATCCTGTCGTGGCGCTTGCCGGAGTCGCGCACCGCGCCGATCGCGTTGCCGACCGGGTCGACGGCGGCCGCGACCCCGTTCTCCACCGGTCCGAAGACCGCGGCGGCGGCCTGCCGGGCGCCGTCCACCGGTGAATTCGCCCCGCCTCTGATGTCCACCGTGATCAGCGCGAACGCTACGGCGATCAGCAGCACCAGGAGCAGCCGGCTCTCTCGTGTGTCCCTCACGTGCGGCGGCCGTGCCTTCCTCGTAGGAATGTGGGTGATCTACAAGATCTCTTCGATCTGTATACCAACGATCCGCCGTACGGGTTGGCAGTGACCCATACGGCGGACAGCAGGCCCCGAAGGGCTATCGGCGGGGCTGTGCGTCGAGGACCTGCTGGAGGGCTTCGAACTCCTCCACGCACTTGCCGGAGCCCAGGGCGACCGAGTCGAGCGGGTCTTCGGCGATGTGGATCGGCATGCCGGTCTCGCGGCGCAGCCGCTCGTCCAGGCCGCGCAGCAGGGCGCCGCCGCCGGTCAGGACGATGCCGCGGTCCATGATGTCGCCGGAGAGCTCCGGCGGGCACTTGTCGAGGGTGGTCTTGACGGCGTCGACGATCGCGTTGACGGGTTCCTCGATCGCCTTGCGCACCTCGGCCGCGGAGATCACGACGGTCTTCGGCAGGCCGGAGACGAGGTCGCGGCCGCGGATCTCGGTGTGCTCGTCCTTGTCGAGGTCGTACGCGGAGCCGATCGTGATCTTGATCTGCTCAGCGGTCCGCTCACCGAGCAGGAGCGAGTACTCCTTCTTGATGTGCTGGATGATCGCGTTGTCGAGCTCGTCGCCGGCCACCCGGATGGACTGCGCCGTGACGATTCCGCCGAGCGAGATCACGGCGACCTCGGTGGTGCCGCCGCCGATGTCGACCACCATGTTGCCGGTGGCCTCGTGGACCGGCAGGCCCGAGCCGATGGCCGCGGCCATGGGCTCCTCGATGATGTGCACCTGGCGGGCGCCCGCCTGGGTGGAGGCCTCGATGACGGCGCGGCGCTCGACTCCCGTGATGCCCGAGGGCACACAGACCACGACGCGCGGGCGGGCCAGATACCGGCGCTTGTGGATCTTCAGGATGAAGTAGCGGAGCATCCGCTCGGTGATTTCGAAGTCGGCGATCACGCCGTCCTTCAGGGGCCGTACGGCGACGATGTTGCCCGGCGTACGGCCGATCATCTTCTTGGCTTCCGCGCCGACCGCCAGGATGCCGCCGGTGTTGGTGTTGATGGCGACGACGGACGGCTCGTTCAGGACGATTCCGCGGCCCCTGACGTACACCAGCGTGTTGGCGGTCCCGAGGTCGACAGCCATGTCACGGCCGATGAACGACATTTTGTTGCTCCCCATGAGGATGCGTCCGGCCTTCCCTAATCGAGCGTTGACGGCTTCTCAGGTCGGCGAGGTGGGTGCGTTGAGCGTGAGGGCCCATCGTAGTCCGGCCTGCACGGACACGGCGCGGTGGTCCACCTCAATATTGGTGACGTCGTGTCGGGGCGATGCGTTCCCGATGTCGCTCCGCATATGCCCGGGGACGACCGAAATTCCTTCGGTCGCCCCAGGTCGTGAGCGCTATATGGCTGACATTGCGTCAGTAATGGGTCAGCTGCGGCCCGGGAAGAAAAGCTTCAGTTCCCGCTCCGCGGACTCCTCGGAGTCCGAGGCGTGGATGAGGTTCTCCCGGACGATGGTGCCGAAGTCGCCACGGATCGAACCGGGCGCCGCCGCGATCGGGTCGGTGGGACCCGCCAACTGGCGTACACCCTCGATCACGCGCTCACCCTCGACGACCAGGGCGACGACCGGACCGGAGGACATGAAGTCCACGAGCGGCTCGTAGAAGGGCTTGCCCTTGTGCTCGCCGTAGTGCTGCTCCAGGGTGTCCTGATCCAGCGAGCGCAGTTCGAGGGCGGTGATCTGCCAGCCGGCCTTGCGCTCGATGCGGCCGATGATCTCGCCGACCAGCGAGCGGCGGACGGCGTCCGGCTTGAGGAGGACGAGGGTGCGCTGCGTCATGGTGTACGGCTCCTTGGCAAACGTGTGCGGTCCGCCGAGATTACCGGGTGTAGCCGAGGGCCCGGCACCCGGTCCCGCCACCGGCGCCTAGGCGCCCGCCTCGGCCTCCGCGGCGGCCGCGAAGCGCGCCTTCGCCTCGTCGATCTTGCGGCCGTAGTGCACCGAGGCCCACCACAGGGCCCCGAACAGGGCGCCCATGAAGAACATCAGCGGCACCGCGAAACCGCTCGCGATCAGGGCGATCTGGAGCGCCCAGCCGAGCTCGACTCCGCCGCGCCGGCCGAGCATCCCGCAGAGCAGCACCGACAGCAGCATGCCGATGCCGCACACGGTCCACACGGTGGTGGTGGCGAGATCGGGGTCCTTCATCGCGACCAGGCCCGCGAAGGCGATCACGAAGAATTCACCGATCAGGGTGGACGCGCAGAGCGTACGCATCGCTTCAGCCCCTCTTCAGCAGCAGCCGGGCGTCGCCGACCGTGTACACGGAGCCGGTGACGAGGACGCCCGCGCCCGCGTACTCGTCCTCCTCCTCGGCCAGGGTGATGGCCGCCTCGATCGCGTCGTCGAGCCTCGGCTCGACCACCACGCGCTCGTCGCCGAACACCTCGACGGCCAGCGCCGCCAGCTCGTCCACGTCCATGGAGCGCTCGGAGGCGTTGGCGGTGACGACGATCTCGGCGAAGACCGGCTCGAACGCTTCGAGCAGGCCCTTGACGTCCTTGTCGGAGCTGGCGGCGACCACGCCGATCAGACGCGAGAAGCCGAACGCCTCGGTCAGGCCGTCCGCGGTGGCGCGGGCGCCCGCCGGGTTGTGCGCCGCGTCCAGGACCACGGTCGGCGAGCGGCGCACCACTTCGAGGCGGCCGGGCGAGACGACGGAGGCGAACGCCTTGCGGACGACGTCGATGTCGAGCGGGCCCGGCTGCTGGGAGCCGACGCCGAAGAACGCCTCGACGGCGGCGAGGGCGACGGCCGCGTTGTGCGCCTGGTGGGCGCCGTACAGCGGGAGGAAGACCTCCTCGTACTGACCACCGAGGCCGCGCAGCGTCAGGAGCTGGCCGCCGACGGCGACCTCGCGGCCGACGATGCCGAACTCCATGCCCTCACGGGCCACCGTCGCGTCCGTCTCGACGGCCTTCTTCAGCATGACCTGCGCCGCGTCGACCGGCTGCTGGGCCAGGATCACGGTCGCGTCCTGCTTGATGATCCCGGACTTCTCGACGGCGATCTCGGCGGGCGTGTTGCCCAGCCGGTCGGTGTGGTCGAGGTCGATGGGGGTGACGACGGCGACGCCCGCCTCGATCACGTTCGTCGCGTCCCAGGTGCCGCCCATGCCGACCTCGACGACCGCCACGTCCACCGGCGCGTCCGCGAAGGCCGCGTACGCCATACCGGTGAGGACCTCGAAGAAGGAGAGCCGGAACTCCTCGCGCGCGTCCACCATCTCGACGTACGGCTTGATGTCCTGGTACGTCTCGATGAAGCGCTCGGCGGGGATCGGGAGGCCGTCCAGGCTGATGCGCTCGGTGATCGACTGCACGTGCGGCGAGGTGTAGCGGCCGGTGCGCAGCTCGAAGGCGCCGAGCAGGGCCTCGATCATGCGGGCGGTGGAGGTCTTGCCGTTGGTGCCGGTGATGTGGATCGTCGGGTAGGCGCGCTGCGGCTCGCCCAGGACGTCCATCAGGGCGGCGATGCGGCGGACGGACGGCTCCAGTTTGGTCTCGCCCCAGCGGCCCGCCAGCTCGGTCTCGACCGCGCGCAGCGCCGCGTCCACCTCGGGGTCGGCGGGGCGGCCGGGGACGGCGTCGCCCTGGGGCGCTCCGCCGTGGGTGCGCAGGGTGCGGCTGCCGGCCTCGATCACCGCCAGATCGGGGTCTCGATGTGTCTCGGCTTCGACGATGTCGTCGAAGTCATCGGCTTCACGGGGGTCGGGCTGCTCGGTCACGGGACCAGTCTACGGAGGGGGACCGACAGGACCTTGGACCCGCCCCTTTCGGGACCTTCGGCCCCCGGGTCCCGCGGGCTCCCCCGGCAAACTTGGCGATCATGGACATAGGGATCGACCTCGGGACCGCCAATACGCTGCTGTACGCCCGCGGGCAGGGAATCGTGCTCAACGAGCCGTCGGTGGTGGCGATGAAGGAGGGCGGCCGGACCGCGCTGGCCGTCGGCACGGAGGCCAAGGAGACCATCGGCCGCACTCCCGGTTCGATCACCGCGATCCGTCCGCTGCGGGACGGCGTGATCAGCGACTACGAGGCGGCCGAGGAAATGATCCGCCACTTCGTGAAGAAGGCTGTGCCGGGGCGCAGGCCGCGCACCCGCATGGTGGTGTGCGTGCCGAGCGGGGTGACCCCGGTGGAGCGGCGCGCGATCGTGCACGCCGCCCAGCGCTCCGGCGCGAAGGCCGTGCACCTCATCGAGGAGCCGATGGCGGCGGCGATCGGGGCCGGGCTTCCGGTGGCCGAGCCGCGCGGTTCGATGGTGGTCGACATCGGCGGCGGCACCTCGGAGGTCGCCGTGATCTCGCTCGGCGGGATCGTCACCTCGCAGTCCCTGCGGGTGGGCGGCGACCGGCTCGACACGGCGATCACCGACTACGTGCGCAAGGAGCACTCGCTGCTGATCGGCGAGCGCACCGCCGAGGACGTCAAGTGCGCCATCGGCTCGGCCTGGCCGGTGCCGGGCCAGGAGGAGCTGGAGGAGCGGACGTTCACGGTGCGGGGCCGCGAGAAGGTGCGCGGGCTGCCCAAGACGCTCTCGCTGACCGCCCGCGAAGTGCGGGCCGCGCTCGACGAGCCCGTCGAGTCGATCATCGCGGCGGTGAAGGTCACCCTGGAGGAGTGCCCGCCGGAGCTGTCGGGCGATGTGATGGAGCACGGCATCGTGCTGACCGGTGGTGGGGCGCTGCTGCCGGGTCTTGACCTGCGCATGGCGTCGGCCACCGGGATCCCGGTGTTCGTTGCGGACGATCCGCTGGACTGTGTGGTGCTCGGTTCGGGGAAGTGCGTGGAGGACTTCGACCACCTGCAGAGGCTACTGGCCAGCGCCTAGCCCCCCGGCCCGACCCTGGCCCACCTACCAGGGCTCAGCCGGCCCAACCCTGGCCCGCCTATCAGGGGCGCGGGGAACTGCGCGCCCAGCCCACGACGAGCCGCACCGATCCACGCACTTGCGGAAGCGTGCCCTTGCCGGGGCAGGCTGAGGGTATTGGGCGCCGGCCCACCTACAGGGGCGCGGGGAACTGCGCGCCCAGCCCACGACGGCCCGCACCCATCCACGCACACGCGGAAGCGGGCCACCCCGGTGCGGGCCATGTTCGTCTGCGGACCGCGGGGCCCGTTCGCGCAGTTCCCCGCGCCCCTGGGGGGCTGACCCAAGCGGTCGACCGCAGACCGTGCGTGGCTGAGCGCGCAGTTCCCCGCGCCCCTGAGGGGCTGACCCAAGCGGTCGGCCGCAGACCGTGCGTGGCTGGGCGCGCAGTTTCCCGCGCCCCTGGGGGGCTGGCCCGGGCCATGACCCCGCGCCCCCCCGGGGGGGGCCAGACCCGAGCCGTGGCCCCGCGCCCGCGGCGGGGCCGAGCCAGGCCCGCCCGCGCAGCTCACCCCACTGCCCCCGCCGGCAGCGTGGCCCGTACCTCGTAGGCGGTGTCGGTGCGGGTCGTGGCGAGCGAGCCGCCCATGCTCTCCACGCGCTCGCGCATAGAGAAGGTCCCGGTCCCGGTGGAGACCGGGGCCTTGACCGGCGCCGAGCGCGGCAGCGGGTTCTGCACGGTGACCACGAGGTCGCCGCCCGCGAGCCGGATCGTCACGGCGACGGGTTCGCCCTGCGCGTGCTTGACCGCGTTGGTCAGACACTCCTGGACCACCCGGTAGACGGCCGCCTGGCGCAGCGGGGACAGCCGGTGCGCGGCCTCCTCTATGTCCAGGCCCACTGGGGTGCCGGCCCCCCGGCTCTCCTCGGCCAGGGCGTGCAGGCCGTCGATGCCGGGGGTCGCGGTGCGTGCGTCGGCGCGCCGCACGATGATCTCGTTCAGCATGAGGTGGGCTCGGCGCGCGGTGTCGGCGAGCTCCTCGAAGTCCTTGTGGTGCGGCTCGTTCCTGGCCCGCACCGCGAGCACCTCCGAGCGCACGGCGAGCATCGTCAGCTCGCGCCCCACCATGTCGTGCACGTCGCGGGCCACCGAGACCCGCTCGGCCTGCACCGCCTGGAGCGCCGACGTCTCGGCGCGCTGGGCCTCCAGTTCGTGGACGAGGTCGTGCCGGTAGGCCGAGACGCCGACGCCGCAGGCGAGCACCCCCACCGGCACCACGATCGCCAGGAACGAACTGAGCGTCTCGCCCCGGGTGTCGGGCCAGCCCGGCAGGTTGAACAGGACGTACGCCACCGCGATGTAGGCACAGGTGGCGAGGATGCCCGCGCGCCGGCCGCGGAAGCGGCCGATCGAGTACAGCGCGAACTGCACCAGGTTGAGCTGGTGCAACCAGCCCAGGAACAGCAGGGACACCAGATACGGCACCCACGGCCTGCTGCGGCGCAGCAGCAGGGTCGCCGCGCCCAGCGCGAGGACGGGCGGAGCGGTGTAGGGGTTGAGGGAGTTGTCCGCCTTGGCCAGGCCCGGCAGGTCGAGGACCATCAGGGCGAAGCAGCTCAGCGCGATCAGTACGTCCAGGGCGCGGTCCTCACCCGCCCAGCGGATGCCCGCGGCGCGCGCCGCCGCCAGCGCGCGGTGTGGCGCGGAGCGGGAGGGCGGGATGTGCATGCCCTCCATCATCCAAGGTCTTTGGGCCCGGACGCCCGTGCCGAACGACCCACATCCAGTGATATGTCGCACGTGCGCCGCGGTCCTTCGGCCCTGCCCCGCGGACCCTTCGGATCCTTAGCGTGATCGGCATGCCCGACCTCTCCCCGCGCCGCCCCACCCGCGGCACCGCCCTGCTCCTGCTGATCGGCGGCCTGCTCGGCACCCTCGCCTCGACGGCCCTGACCGTGGACCGCGTCCGCGCCCTGGAGGACCCGGCGTTCTCCCCCGGCTGCGACATCAACGCGGTGCTCAGCTGCGGCGACGTGATGGAGGCCTGGCAGAGCGATGTGCTCGGCTTCCCCAACACGCTGCTCGGCATCGCCGCGTTCGCGGCCCTCGCGGCGCTGGGCCTCGCCCTGCTCGCGGGCGCGGCCTTCCCCCGGTGGCTGTGGTTCGCGGTCCTGGGCGGGGTCACGGCGGGGTTCGCGTTCACGGTGTGGCTGATCGGGCAGTGCCTGTACGTCATCGGGGCGCTGTGCCCGTGGTGCCTGCTGGTGTGGGCGGTGATGATCCCGCTGTTCTGGTACGTGGTGCGCGAGGTGGCCGGCCCGCGCTCGTGGCCGCGCCGGGTGGCGCCGCACTGGCTGGTGCCGCTGGCCCTGTACGCGGTCCTGGCGGCGCTGGTGCGGGCGGAGTTCGGCGACCGGCTGTGGTGAGGCGCCCAGGGCACCAAGGGGGCGACTCGCCTCGGGACGGCAACACGGCCCGGGGTGGGCCCGCACGGAGAAGGCCCCCGGGACCAGGTCCCGGGGGCCTTCTCACGGCCGTACGCCGATGCGGTCAGCCCTGGGGCAGGGTCGCGATCTGGTTGCCGATGCGCTCGATGTCGGCCTCGGCCTTGGCGAGCCGGGTGCGGATCTTGTCGACCACGTTGTCCGGCGCCTTGGCGAGGAACGCCTCGTTGCCGAGCTTCTTGTTGGCGTCCGCCTTCTCCTTCTCGGCCGCCGCGAGGTCCTTGCCCAGACGCTTGCGCTCGGCGACGACGTCGATGGTGCCCGACAGGTCGAGCGCGACCGTGGCGCCCGCGACCGGCAGCGAGGCGGTGGCGTGGAAGCCCTCGCCGGCCGGCTGGAGCCGGAGCAGCTGACGGATCGCGGCCTCGTGCGGGGCGAGCGCGGTGCCGGTCAGGGTGAGCTCGGCCGGGACCTTCTGGCCGGGCTGGAGGCCCTGGTCGGAGCGGAAGCGGCGGACCTCGGTCACGACCTGCTTGACGAACTCGATCTCGCGCTCGGCGGCCTCGTCGCGGAACCCGCTGTCCCGCGGCCAGTCGGCGACGACCAGGGACTCGCCCCCGGTCAGCGTCGTCCACAGGGTGTCCGTGACGAACGGGACGATCGGGTGCAGGACCCGCAGCATCACGTCGAGGACCTCGCCGAGGACCCGGCCCGAGACCTGCGCCTGCTCGCCGCCCGCGAAGAACGTCGTCTTGGACAGCTCGACGTACCAGTCGAAGACCTCGTCCCACGCGAAGTGGTAGAGCGCCTCGCTGAGCTTCGCGAACTGGTAGTCCTCGTAGTACGCGTCGACCTCGGCCACGGTCTTGTTCAGCCGCGACAGGATCCACCGGTCGGTCGCCGACAGCCGTTCCACGGGCGGGAGTTCGCCCTCGACGGTCGCGCCGTTCATCAGCGCGAAGCGGGTCGCGTTCCAGATCTTGTTGGCGAAGTTGCGGGACGCCTGGACCCAGTCCTCGCCGATCGGCACGTCCGCGCCGGGGTTGGCGCCCTTGGCGAGGGTGAAACGGACCGCGTCCGAGCCGTAGTTGTCCATCCAGTCCAGCGGGTCGACCGCGTTGGGGTTGGACTTCGACATCTTCTTGCCGAACTCGTCGCGGACCAGACCGGTCAACGCGACCGTCTTGAACGGGACTTCGCCGTCCATCGCGTACAGGCCGAACATCATCATCCGGGCGACCCAGAAGAAGATGATGTCGTGCCCGGTGAGCAGGACGTCGGTCGAGTAGAACTTCTCCAGGTCGGCGGTCTTCTCCGGCCAGCCCAGCGTGGAGAACGGCCACAGCCCGGACGAGAACCAGGTGTCCAGGACGTCGGGGTCCTGGTGCCAGCCCTCGCCGGTGGGGACCTCGTCGTCGGGGCCGACGCAGACGACCTGGCCCTCGGGGCCGTACCAGATCGGGATGCGGTGGCCCCACCACAGCTGGCGCGAGATGCACCAGTCGTGCATGTTGTCGACCCAGTCGAAGTACCGCTTCGACATGTCCTCGGGGTGGATCTTGACCCGGCCGTCGCGGACCGCGTCACCGGCGGCCTGCGCGAGCGGGCCGACCTTGACCCACCACTGCATCGACAGGCGCGGCTCGACGGTCGTCTTGCAGCGCGAGCAGTGGCCGACCGAGTGCATGTACGGACGCTTCTCCGCGACGATGCGGCCCTGCTCCTTGAGCGCGCCGACGATCGCCGAACGCGCCTCGTAGCGGTCCAGGCCCTGGAAGGGGCCGGGGACCGTGATGACGCCGCGCTCGTCCATGACCGTGATCGACTCCAGGCCGTGGCGCTGGCCGATGGCGAAGTCGTTGGGGTCGTGCGCCGGCGTCACCTTGACGCAGCCGGTGCCGAACTCGGGGTCGACGTGGGCGTCCGCGACGACCGGGATGGCGCGGTCGGTCAGCGGCAGCTTGATGAGCCTGCCGACCAGGTGCTTGTACCGCTCGTCGTCGGGGTGGACGGCGATCGCGGTGTCACCGAGCATCGTCTCGGCGCGGGTGGTGGCGACGACCAGGGTGTCGTCCCCCTCGCCGTACTTCAGCGAGACCAGCTCGCCCGGGTCCTCCTGGTACTCCACCTCGATGTCCGAGATGGCCGTCAGACAGCGCGGGCACCAGTTGATGATGCGCTCGGCCCGGTAGATGAGCTCGTCGTCGTACAGGTTCTTGAAGATGGTCTGGACGGCGCGGGACAGGCCCTCGTCCATGGTGAAGCGCTCGCGCGACCAGTCGAGACCCGCGCCCAGGCGCTTGAGCTGGCCGAGGATCCGGCCGCCGTACTCGCCCTTCCACTGCCACACCCGCTCGGTGAACGCGTCCCGGCCGAGGTCGTGGCGGGACTTGCCCTCCTCGGCGAGCTGCTGCTCGACCTTGTTCTGGGTGGCGATGCCCGCGTGGTCCATGCCGGGCAGCCACAGCGTCTCGTAGCCCTGCATGCGCTTGCGGCGGGTCAGCGCGTCCATGAGCGTGACCTGGAAGGCGTGCCCCAGGTGCAGGGCGCCCGTGACGTTGGGCGGCGGGATGACGATGGTGTACGGGTCCTTGTCGGACCCGGCGTCGGCCGTGAAGTAACCGCGCTCCACCCAGCGCTCGTACAGCTTCCCCTCTACCTCGGCCGGCGCGTACTGGGTCGGCAGTTCGGTGATGGGCGCTGGGTTCTGCTGCTGAGTGTTCTCGGTCACGGGCCCAGTTTAGGGGTGTCGTGGGCCCGTACTGAAACGGGTGGTTTTCGTAACGGTGAGCCCCCCGATGCACCGCCCGGGTGCCCCTTCGGACAGGATGTCGGAATCGGATCAGCATCCCTAGGGGGAACCCAGCAATGAGTTACAACCAGCCGGGACCGTACGGTGGCCAGCCCCAGCAGCCCGGCCCGTATGGTCAGCAGCCGCAGCAGCAGCCCTACGGCCAGCCCGGTCCGCCGCAGCCCGGTTACGGCTACCCGCAGCAGGCACCCCAGGGCGTGCCGCCGCAGCAGCCCGGCCCCTACGGTCAGCAGCCGCCGCAGCAGCCCTACGGCTACCCGCAGCAGCAGCCCCAGCAGCCCCCCTATGGCCAGCAGCCTCCGTACGGCGGTCCGATGCAGCCCCCGCCGCCGGCCCCGAAGAAGAAGACCGGCCTGATCATCGGCGCCGTCGTGGTGGCGCTCGCGGTCATCGGCGGCGGCGCGTGGTTCCTCACCAAGGGCGGCGCCAGCAACAGCGACGTGTCGGACGCCACCAAGGGCTACAAGATCGTCCTGCCGGCCACGGTCGAGGACTACAAGAAGGACGGGCCCGACCAGAAGGCCCCGATGTCGGACGAGCAGAAGAAGAAGGCCGAGGCGGCCGGGGTCAAGAACCCCCAGCAGGTCTCCGCCTCGTACAACTCCGGTGACCCGGAGAAGAACCCGCTGACCGCCAAGTCGCTCCAGGCCGAGACGTACTGGGGCCAGATCAGCGATCCCGCGAAGGTGATCGACGCCTCGTTCAAGAACGCCGAGGCGAACACCAACAAGAGCAAGGCCTTCAAGGTCGAGCTCATCGGCAGCGCCAAGCTCGTCAAGCCGGCCGGGTTCAAGGGCGCGCTGATGAAGTGCCAGGACATGAAGTTCACCAACCCCAAGGCCGACGGCTCGGTGGACAAGGGCCCCAAGGAGTTCACGGCCCCGGCGTGCGTGTGGGCCGACTACAGCACCTACGGCGTGGTGATCCTGATGGACCTCGGCAAGGCCGCCATCGGTGGCGGCGCCAGCCAGGAGGACGCCGCCAAGCTGACGGCGTCGCTGTACAACACCGCCCGCCAGAAGATCTGACGGCCGGCAGCGGCACAAAGGGGCGCCCGGTCAAGGAAGTTGACCGGGCGCCCCTTCGTCGTGCTCGTGCGTCACGCGCTCTTCTCGTGCCGTCCGTCGTTCTTGACGATGCGCGGCTCGCGCGGGACCAGCGTCGGGTTGACGTTGTTGCGGACCACGTCGGCGGTGATGACGACGCGGGCCACGTCCTTGCGGGAGGGGACCTCGTACATCACCGACTGGAGGACTTCCTCCATGATCGCGCGCAGACCGCGCGCGCCGGTGCCGCGCAGGATCGCCTGGTCGGCGATGGCTTCCAGGGCCGGACGGTCGAAGTCCAGCTCCACGCCGTCGAGTTCGAACAGGCGCTGGTACTGCTTGACGAGCGCGTTGCGCGGCTCGACCAGGATCTGGAGGAGCGCCTCGCGGTCGAGGTTGTGGACCGAGGTGAGGACGGGGAGGCGGCCGATGAACTCGGGGATCATCCCGAACTTCACCAGGTCCTCCGGCATGACCTCCTGGAACTGGTCGCTCGCCTCGATCTCCCGCTTGGAGCGGATCGTCGCGCCGAAGCCGATGCCCTTGGCGCCGGCCCGGGACTCGATGATCTTCTCCAGGCCCGAGAAGGCACCGCCCACGATGAACAGCACGTTCGTCGTGTCGATCTGGATGAACTCCTGGTGCGGGTGCTTGCGTCCGCCCTGCGGCGGCACGGAGGCGGTGGTGCCCTCCAGGATCTTCAGCAGGGCCTGCTGGACGCCTTCGCCGCTGACGTCGCGCGTGATCGACGGGTTCTCGCTCTTGCGGGCGACCTTGTCGATCTCGTCGATGTAGATGATGCCGGTCTCGGCCTTCTTGACGTCGTAGTCGGCGGCCTGGATCAGCTTGAGGAGGATGTTCTCGACGTCCTCGCCGACGTAGCCCGCCTCCGTGAGCGCCGTGGCGTCCGCGATCGCGAACGGCACGTTGAGCATCCGGGCGAGCGTCTGCGCGAGCAGCGTCTTGCCGGAGCCGGTGGGGCCGAGCAGCAGGATGTTGGACTTGGCGAGCTCGATCGCGTCGTCCCGGCCCTGGGCGCCGCCGTTCTCGCCGGCCTGCACCCGCTTGTAGTGGTTGTAGACCGCCACCGAGAGGGCCTTCTTCGCGGGCTCCTGCCCGACGACGTACCCCTCGAGGAACTCGTAGATCTCGCGCGGCTTGGGCAGTTCCTCCCACCGCACCTCGGAGGACTCGGCGAGCTCCTCCTCGATGATCTCGTTGCAGAGGTCGATGCACTCGTCGCAGATGTACACCCCGGGGCCTGCGATGAGCTTCTTCACCTGCTTCTGGCTCTTTCCGCAGAACGAGCACTTGAGCAGGTCGCCGCCGTCACCGATGCGTGCCACGAGGTGCTTCCCCTTCGCCTGGGAGACGCCATGTGCGCCGCCTCCTGGTGCCTACTGCGTTGTCCGGGGGGACACCCCCAGACCCCCTACCGACGGTACCTTGCCGAGCCCCTCGTTCGGGCCCCCCTTGGCGCGGTTCACTTCTCCGTGGACCGCGCCAAGGTCGCCGAAGCGGCTCAGGCCGCCGCGGAGGTGGTCGTCTTGCGGGTCGACACGATCTGGTCGACCAGGCCGTACGCCAGCGCGTCCTCGGCCGTGAGGATCTTGTCGCGCTCGATGTCGTCGCGGATCTTCTCGATCGGCGTCGTCGAGTGCTTGGCCAGCAGTTCCTCCAGCTGCGTACGCATCCGGAGGATCTCGTTGGCCGCGATCTCCAGGTCGGAGAGCTGCTCGCGGCCGGTGCCGCCCGAGGGCTGGTGGATCAGGACGCGGGCGTTCGGCAGCGCCATGCGCTTGCCCGGCGTGCCGGCGGCGAGCAGGACGGCGGCGGCGGAGGCCGCCTGGCCCATGCAGACCGTCTGGATGTCGGGCTTCACGAACTGCATCGTGTCGTAGATCGCCGTGAGGGCGGTGAAGGAACCGCCCGGGCTGTTGATGTAGATGGAGATGTCGCGGTCCGGGTCCATCGACTCCAGGCACAGCAGCTGCGCCATCACGTCGTTGGCGGACGCGTCGTCGATCTGCACGCCGAGGAAGATCACGCGCTCCTCGAAGAGCTTCGCGTACGGGTCGTACTCGCGCACGCCCTGCGAGGTGCGCTCGACGAAGCGCGGAACGATGTAGCGGTTGTCGACCTGCGGGCCGGTGTAGAGGCCGCTCGCGTTGGCCGAGGGGCCGGAGAAGTTGCTCATGCGGGTGTTCACCATCCTGGTGGCGTTCAGTGGGCGGGGGAAGCGGTGCGCGGCGGGGTTCAGGCCCCGGTGCCGCCGCCACCCGGAACGCCCGAGGCGGCGGAGATGATCTCGTCGATGAGGCCGTACTCCTTGGCCTCCTCCGCCGTGTACCAGCGGTCGCGGTCGCCGTCGCGGATGATCGTCTCGACGGTCTGGCCGGAGTGCGCGGCAGTGATCTCCGCCATGCGCTTCTTCGTACGGATCAGGTACTCGGCCTGGATCTTGATGTCGGAGGCCGTGCCACCGATGCCGGCGGAGCCCTGGTGCATCAGGATGTCGGTGTTCGGCAGCGCGAAGCGCTTGCCCGCCGTGCCGCCGGTCAGCAGGAACTGGCCCATGGAGGCGGCCATGCCCATGCCGATGGTGACGACGTCGTTCTGGATGTACTGCATGGTGTCGTAGACCGCCATGCCGGCCGTCACCGAGCCACCGGGGCTGTTGATGTAGAGGTAGATGTCCTTGTCCTGGTCGGCAGCGGCCAGGAGGAGCATCTGGGCGGTGATCTTGTTGGCGATCTCGTCGTCGACCTGCTGGCCGAGGAAGATGATGCGGTCGTTGAGCAGTCGGCTGTAGACCTGGTCACCGAGGCCACCACCGAGGGACGGCTCACCGGCGGCGTAAGGCATCAGATTCGTCACGTATCCACCTGCTCGTCTCTGACGGCTTCGGCCGTCTCAGCGTCTTCGTTCCGGGGGCGCGGACTCCGGCTCGCCAGACTCCACCACCCTCGTATTCATGGACCCTAACGCGCAGGTGGGACAACGCCATCCCGGTTCCCGAACTGTTCGCTCGGAGCGCAAGGTGGTTGAAGCGGAATTCCCTACGGACGAGGGCCCGTACGCGGCTGCGTACGGGCCCTCGTCACGGTCGGACGGAGGCTCAGGCCTCGGTCTTCTCCTCGGCGTCGGCGTCGGCCGCGGCCTCGACCGTCTCGCCGGTCTCGTCCTCGGCGTCCTCCAGGTCGACGACCTCACCGTTGGTGTCGGTGACCTTGGCGGCCTCGACGACGACGGCGAGCGCCTTGCCGCGGGCGACCTCGCCGACGAGCATCGGCACCTGGCCACCCTCGACGACGGCCTGGGCGAACTGGTCGGGGCTCATGCCGGAGGAGGCCGCACGCCGCATGAGGTGCTCGGTGAGCTCCTCCTGGTTGACGTTCAGCTTCTCCTTGTTGACGAGCTCGTCCAGGATGAACTGCGTCTTGATGCCCTTGACCGCCTGCTCCTCGGTCTCGGCGGTGAACTCTTCCTCGGTCTTGCCCTGGATCTCCAGGTACTTGGCGAGGTCGATGCCCATCTGGCCGAGCTGGTGGTGCTCGAGGTTGTGCTTGCGGGTCTGGATCTCGTCCGCGAGGAGCTTCTCGGGGATCGGGACCTCGGCCAGCTTCAGGAGCTCGTCGAGGACGCGCTCCTGGGCCTGGGTGGCCTGGTCGTACTGCTTCATGTTCTCGAGGCGCTTGCGGCTGTCGGCCTTGAGCTCGTCCAGGGTGTCGAACTCCGACGCGAGCTGCGCGAAGTCGTCGTCCAGGGCGGGCAGTTCACGGGCGGCGACCTGGGTGACCTTGACGGTGACCTCGGCCTCCTTGCCCTCGGCCGAGCCGCCCTTGAGCTCGGAGGTGAAGGTGGCCTCGCCACCGGCCTCCAGGCCCTTCACGGCCTCGTCGATGCCGTCGAGGAGCTCGCCGGAACCGATGGTGTACGAGACACCCTCGGCCACGCCGTCCTCCAGGACCTCGCCGTCGACCTTGGCCTGCAGGTCGATCGTCACGACGTCGCCGTCCTCGGCGGCACGCTCGACCGGGGAGGTCGAGGCGAAGCGCTCGCGGAGCTGCTCCACGGACTTCTCGACGTCCTCGTCGCTGACCTCGACGGCGTCCACGGTGACCTCGATGCCGGAGTAGTCCGGGATCTCGATGGTCGGGCGGATGTCGACCTCAGCGGTGAAGTTCAGCGTCTCGCCGTCCTTCAGCTCGGTGATGTCGACCTCGGGCTGACCCAGCGGGTTCAGCTCCGCCTCGTTGATCGCCTCGGTGTAGAACTTCGGGAGCGCGTCATTGACGGCCTCTTCGAGCACGGCGCCACGACCGAACCGCTGGTCGATCACTCGGGCCGGGATCTTGCCCTTGCGGAAGCCCTTGACCGTGACCTGCTGGTTGATCTTCTTGTACGCCGCGTCGAGGCTGTCCTTGAGCTCCTCGAAGGGCACCTCGACAGTGAGCCGAACCCGAGTCGGGTTCAGGGTCTCCACGGCGCTCTTCACGGTTCGGTCTCCTTGTGGCTGACTTCTGGGGGTTCTGCCGGAAACCGATCGGTCCCCGGCGGATGGGGGCCCGGTACATCATTCATCAGACACACGGGCACGCAGCTTGCATAGTAACCGCAAGCGGGATGCCACCCACAATGTGATCTTGTACGGGGAGACCGCGGCCCCGTGCGTGGGGATTCGGCGTCGATGACGCTGGTCGGGGTGGCGGGATTTGAACCCACGGCCTTCCGCTCCCAAAGCGGACGCGCTACCAAGCTGCGCCACACCCCGTCGGTGCGACACGTAGGGTACATGCCCGCGAGGACCGCGTCGGCCCCTTTCCCCGGCGCGTGCGCGCGGCGGCGGCGCGCACGGGGTGCGGTGCGGGCGGGGGTGCGCCGGGGCTCGTGCGCGGCTCGCGGCGGTGGCCGGTAAACGCGGTGTGCGCGTCCGGGGTGCGACCCGCTACGATGCTCTACGTGCCGCGGTCGCGATGACCTGCGGCGCGGTGCTTGCGGGCGTAGCTCAATGGTAGAGCCCTAGTCTTCCAAACTAGCTACGCGGGTTCGATTCCCGTCGCCCGCTCTCGGAGCCCGAAGGGCCCGGCAGCCTTGCTGCCGGGCCCTTCGGCGTGCTCAGAACTTGATCTGGTTGATCGTGTCCGCTATCGAGTTCAGGAAGCGCTGGATCGAGGGGGCCATGCCCGTCGAGGCCAGGAAGAAGCCGAACAGTATCGCGACGATGGCTGGGCCCGCCTTGATGGAGCCGCCGCGGATGAGCACCACGAGGACGACCGCCAACAGCACTACGGCTGACAGTGAAATGGCCACAACTGATCACACACCCTTGGTCGGTCCGCCTTGCCGGCCCGGGAACATGCCGCGCACACCCCCGCGAGAACCATCGTGCCACCAACACCCCTGTGGTTGCTCCCGGGTGACGCACAGCCAGGGTAAGGATCCGGCCAACCGCGAGTCCCGCGCGAGGAGTTCACCTCCGCCGGCCAGGACGCACGGGGCGTGAGGGGTGCGGGTCACCGCAGTGCCGCGCGGGCCGGGAGGGACGTCGCGCCCAGGCCGAGGAGCAGGACGGCGCCCGCGAACGAGCCGTACAGGAGCGGCGGTATCCACGGGCCGCGTCCGGTCAGTCCGTTCACCATCGGGATCAGGGTCGCCAGGGCGATGGCGCTGCCGATGAGGACTCCGGCCGCGACCACCAGGAGCGCCTCCCAGCGGATCATCTTCAGGACCTGGCGGCGGGTGGTGCCGATCAGGCGCAGGGCGGCGAGTTCGCCGCGGCGGTCGAAGACCGTCATCACCAGGGTGTTGACGGCGGCGACGGCCGCGAAGCCGCCCAGCACCGAGGCCATGACGGTGTTGGCCCAGGCGTTGACCTCCCGGTCGACGCTCTGCGCGGTGGCGTAGCCGGCCGCGTCGGTGACGTGGCCGAGCCGGGCGAGCCCCGCGGTGGCGGCGGGGGTGGCCCGGGCGAGCAGGGTGGTGGACGCCGGCGCGGACAGGTGCGGCGCCAAGTCGGCCTGTGGGAAGGTGAGTTGGGCCAGGCCCAGGCCGCGCTCGTACGTGGCCACGATCCTGGGGGCGGCGCGGGTGCCGTCGGGGAGCAGCAGCGGGAGACGGTCCCCCGGGCGTACGTGCGCGGCCTCGGCCAGGGAGGCGTCGACGGCGACGGTGCCGGGCGCGAGCGCGGCCAGGGACCCGCTGCGGACGCCCAGGTCCTGGACCTTGCCGAGGTCGGCGCCGGTGCCGGTGACGCCCTGGGCGGACGCCTCCTGCGGGGTGTGGCCGGAGCCGGCGTCCGGTACGAGCACCGACGTGGGGGTGAGGCCGACGGCCGTCGAGACGCCCGGGGTGGCGGCGGCGCGGGCGACGGCGTCGGAGGGCAGCCCCGCGGGGTCGGTCACCACCCGGTCCGCGGTGATGCCGGCCCGCTGCTGGTCCTCGACTGCGCGCTCCTCGCTGGTGTGCAGGAAGACCAGGACGGACGAGAAGGCCATGGCCAGGACGATCGGGGTGATCGCGGAGGCCAGTCGCCGCGCGTTGGTACGGGTGTTGGCGGCGGCCAGCGAGCCGGGCGCGCCCGCCGCCCGCAGCGGCAGACCGAGGACGGCGGCGCAGGCACGGGCGAGCAGCGGGCCGAGCAGGGCGACGGCCATCATGAACAGCATGACGACGCCGAGGGCGGCGTTGGCGGCGTCCTCCCCGGTCTCCCCCGCGGCCAGGACCGCGCAGCCGCAGCCGCCCGCGAGGGCGCCGACGCCGGCGACCGTACGGATCCAGCCGGGACGCAGGCGTTCGGTGGCGGACTCCGCGAGCGCCTGACCGGGCTTGATCCGCGCGGGGCGGCGGGCCGCCGCGGCGCCCGCGCACAGGGCCGTCAAGACCGTGGCCGCGACGGCGACGAGCAGCGGGAGCGGGGTGATCGCGAGGTCGATCGTGCCCGGGACGGCCCCCTTGTCGCGGAGCTCGCCGAACCACCAGCTCGCGAGCGCGACGCCGGGCAGACAGCCGAGGACCCCGGCGAGCGGGGCCACCAGGAGGGCCTCGGTGGCGATGGTGCGGCGGATCTGGCGCGGCGTCGCACCGATGGCGCGCAGCAGGGCGTACTCGCGGCGGCGCTGTCCCACGGAGAGCGCGACGGTGCCGGCGGCGGTGAACACGGCGACCATCGTGGCCACGCCGCCGAACGAGCCGCCGATGCCGATCAGCCCCTCCTTGGCCCGGTCGAGGCTGCCGTCCTCGACGCCGGCGCGGTCGTCGCCGGTATGCACCTGGGCCCGCTCGCCGAGGACGTGGCGGACCTGGGCGGCGAGGGTGTCGGGGGTGACGCCGGGCCTCGGCAGGACGGCGATGGCGTCGGCCTTGCCGGGGTGGCCGGACAGGGCGTCGGCATCCGCGTCGTTCAGCCAGATGGCGCCGGAGCCGGGGGTGCCCGCGGTGCCCGAGACCCTGAACTCCCGCTTCCCGCCCGGGGTGTCGAGGGTGATCCGCTCCCCCGCGGCGCCGTCCGAGGTGACGGCCTCGCCGCGGCGGGGGGCGGTGCCGGAGGCCGGCGCGGTGCCGGTGAAGGCGGTGGAGGACCAGTTGTGGGCGAGGGTACCGGCGCCGGTCCGGCCGGCGGTGACCGTACGCACGGGGACGGCCACGTCGGCCACGGCGTTCGCCGCACCGGGGGCCGAAGCGGCCTTCGCCACCAGGGAGTTGTCGAGGCGGGCCCGGTCGGGGAGGGCGAGGTACTCCTCGTCGCGGTCCTCGCCGGAGCCGATCGTGTAGTGCAGGCGCTGGTCGGCGGCGGCGACGACCGGGGCGCCGGAGTAGCGCTGGGCGGGGACGGAGGCGGTGAGGCCGGTGGCGAGCAGGAGTCCGCAGGCGGACACGATCATCGCGGCCATGAGGAGGGCGACGAAGGTACCGGCGAAGGCGGAGGGTTTGAAGCGCAGGGCTGCGCGGGCGAGACGGTTGGGCGCAAACATGGTGCGGGGCTCCTGCGGGGCGCGGGGTATGGAGTGCGGGGCGCGGGCGTGCGGGGTGCGGGGGTGCGGGGCGCGGGGCCCGGGTTGGGCGTGCGGGGTCGCCCGGCCGTGCGGCCGGTGCCGGGTCGCGTGACCCTGGCCGGGTCGCATGGCGGGGCCGGGCCGCATGACCGGGCGGCTCGCGTGACCCTGGCCGGGTCGCATGGCGGGGCCGGGCCGCATGACCGGGCGGCTCGCGTGACCCTGGCCGGGTCGCATGGCCGGCCCGGGCCGCATGACCGGGCCGGCGTGGCCCGGCCCCGCCGAAGGGGCTGCTACGCCGCCGCCCTCGCGAAGCCGGGGCGGGCCGTCAGGGTCGTCATGCGGGTGGCGATCTGTGCCGGGGAGGCCGCGGTCAGGGCGTCCACCAGGGCGCCGTCGGCGAGGAACAGGACCTGGTCGGCGTGGGCGGCGGCGGTCGGGTCGTGGGTGACCATCACCACCGTCGCGCCGAGCGTGTCGACCGCGTCGCGGAGCAGGGCGAGAACCTCCGCCGCCGTGCTGGTGTCCAGGGCGCCGGTCGGCTCGTCGGCGAAGATGACGTCGGGGTTGGTGATGAGCGCGCGGGCGATCGCCACGCGCTGCTGCTGGCCGCCGGAGAGCTCGCCGGGGCGGCGGTCGCCCTTGCCGTCGAGGCCGACCCGGGCGAGGAGTTCGGCGGCACGACGCCGGTCGGGCCGGTCCCCCGCGAGCCGCATCGGGAGGACCACGTTCTGCTCGACCGTGAGCGAGGGCAGCAGGTTGAAGGCCTGGAAGACGAAGCCGAGGCGCGAGCGGCGCAGTTCGGTGAGCCGGTTCTCGCTCATGCCGGTGATCTCGGTGCCCCCGAGACGGACCGTGCCCCCGGTCGGCCGGTCGAGGCCCGCCGCGCACTGCAGGAACGTGGACTTGCCGGAGCCGGAGGGCCCCATCACCGCGGTGAAGCTGCCCCGGGACAGGGTGAGGTCGATGCCGCGCAGCGCGTGCACGGTGGCGGCTCCGCGCCCGTACTGCCGCCTGAGGCCCCGCAGTTCGACGGCCCGGTCGTGGCCGCGCGCCGGGTCCTCGGTCGTCCGGTGTGCGTTCCTGGCCCGTCGCAGTGCCATGGCCCCTGCCTTCCGTTCGTCCCCTCCGGCGCGCTCGCACCGGCTCTTCGAACCTACGGAGCGGGGCGGGGCCGCGGCCATGGCGGCCGCTGGTGGATCGGGGGTGGGGCTGACCCCACCACGGAACGGGGGCGGGTCAGGCGTCGCGCCTGATGAGGAGCAGCGCGCGGTCGTCGTTGACGTCCTTGGCGACGGCTTCGATGAGGTGCCAGGCCGCCCCCGCGAAGCCCGTCGAGACATAGCGGTCGGCCTCGCCGGTCAGCCGGTCGATGCCCTCGCCGATGTCGCGTTCGGAGGTCTCGACGAGGCCGTCCGTGAAGAGCAGCAGGACGTCGCCCGGCGCGAGCGAGCCCTTGGCGGGGTGGAATTCGGCGCCGTCGTAGACCCCGAGCAGGGGGCCCTCGGCGGTCCGTTCCTGCCAGCGGCCCGACCCGGCGTGGAGCTGGAGGGCCGGGGGGTGCCCGGCCGACAGGAGTTCGTAGTCGCCGGAGTCCAGGTCGAGGACGAGGTGGACGGCGGTGGCGAAGCCCTCGTCCCAGTCCTGGCGCAGCAGATAACCGTTGGCCGCGGGCAGGAAGGCGTGCGGGGGCAGCGAGCCGAGGAGCCCGCCGAAGGCGCCGGACAGCAGCAGCGCGCGCGAGCCGGCGTCCATGCCCTTGCCCGAGACGTCGGTCAGGACGATCTCCAGGGTGCGCCCGCCACCGGTGCGGGCGGCGACGACGAAGTCCCCGGAGAAGGACTGGCCGCCCGCCGGCCGCAGCGCCATCTCGCGGTGCCAGCCCTTGGGCAGGGAGGGCAGCGCGCTCTGCACCCGGATGCGTTCGCGCAGGTCGAAGAGCATGGTGCCGCCGCGCCGCCAGGGCACCCCGACGCGGGCCCTGAACTGGGCGATGAGCAGCCCGAAGAGCCCGCAGGCGGCCACCACGAGCACGATGCCCGGGGTGACCCGCGAGGGCCCGGCCGTGTAGGGGCCGAGCCGCACCGACTCCACGATCAGCGCCGCCGCGGCGGCCGCGTACAGGCCGAGGAGGTTGGCCGGGCGCAGCAGCAGGCCGCCCGCCACGATCGGCAGGACGAGGGCGGAGGGGGCGCACCAGACCGGGGCGATGAGGGTGGCGCAGGTGATGGCGGGGACGGTGGCGAGCAGGCCGGCCAGGGCGATCCAGTCGGAGCCGTCACCGCGGAAGTAGTCGACGCCGGATCGGCGCACCGCGTTGCGGACCCGGTGCAGCGCCTTGCGCCACCGGGCGGTGAACGAGTCCGCTCTCATCGCACGTGCCATTGCCGAGGACCCTATCCAGCCGGGGGTGCCACGTGCAGCCGACCCCCGGCGCCCGGGACGGGCGCCCCGGTGGAAAACGGGTCGCCCGGACGGCGTACTGGCTGCTAGGCATGGTGCATGACGACGGAACTGCGGGCGCTGGACCCCGCGCGGTGGGACGAGTGGTACGCCTCTCTTGTAGCGGCCTTCGGCGGCGTGCCCGACGCCCCGGAGGAGGTGGAGCTGTGGCGGCAGCTGATCGTTCCCGAGCGGTCCATCGCCGTGTGGGACGGATCCGCGTGCGTGGGCGCCACCAGTACCTTCCCGTTCCGCCTGAGCGTGCCCGGCGGCAACGTGGTGCCGGCCGCGGGTGTGACGGGCGTGGGCGTCATGCCCACCCACCGCCGCCGCGGCGTCCTCACCTCGATGATGCGCCGCCAGCTCGACGACGTGCGGGAGCGGGGCGAGGCGCTCGCGGTCCTGACCGCATCCGAGCCCGCCATCTACGGCCGGTTCGGATACGGGGTCGCCACGATGGCGCTGTCCGCCGAGATCGACACGACCCGGGTGCGCCTGGAGCTGCCGGAGGGCGCCGATGACGTCCGGCTGCGGTACGCGGACGTCAAGGAGTCGCTGGCCCGGTGCGAGGAGCTGTACGCGCGCCTGGTGCCGCGCCGGCCCGGCATGCTGGCGAGGCAGCCGGTCTGGGACCGGTTCGTCACGGCCGACCCCGAGGCGTACCGCGACGGCGCCTCGCCGCTCCAGTGCGTGCTCGCCGAGCGGGACGGGGAGCTCGTCGGGTACGCGCGCTACCGGATCGCGGTGTCGTCGGACCCGGCGGGCGTGAAGGGCACGGTGACGCTGCACTCCCTGGAGGCGGAGGAGCCCGCGGTGGCCGCGGCGCTGTGGCGCTACCTCTTCGAGATCGACCTGACGGACACCCTGCGGGTGAAGAGCCGCCCGGTCGACGACCCTTTCCAGCACCTGGTGTCCGACGTGCGCCGCTGCCAACTGCGGCTGCGGGACTCGCTGCACGTGCGCCTGGTCGAGGTGGGCGCCGCGCTGGAGGCGCGGACGTACGCGGCGCCCGTGGACGTGGTCCTGGAGGTGGCGGACGCGTTCTGCCCGTGGAACGCGGGCCGCTGGCGGCTGACCGGCGACGCCAAGGGCGCCTCCTGCGTCCGCACCGAGGACGCCGCCGAACTCGCCCTGTCGGTACGGGAGTTGGGGGCCGCCTACCTCGGCGGGTTCACGCTCGCCTCACTGGCCGCGGCCGGCCGGGTGCGCGAGCTGCGGCCGGGCGCGCTGACCGAGGCGTCGACGGCGTTCGGCAGCGGGCTCGCGCCCTGGCTGCCTCACGGCTTCTGACAGCCGGGGCACCAGAACAGGTTGCGGGCGGCGAGGCCGGCGGTGCGGATCTCGCCGCCGCACAGATGGCAGGGCTGCTGGGCGCGCCGGTAGACGTACACCTCGCCGCCGTGGTCGTCCACACGCGGCGGGCGGCCCATCGCCTCGGGCGTGTGCTCGGGGCGGACGGTGTCGATCCGGTTGAGCCGGACGCCCTCGCGCATCAGCTCCACCAGGTCGGCCCAGAGCGCGTCCCACTCGCCACGGGTCAGGTCCTTGCCGGGCCGGTAGGGGTCGATGCCGTGCCGGAAGAGGACCTCGGCGCGGTAGACGTTGCCGACGCCCGCGATGACCTTCTGGTCCATGAGCAGGGCGGCCACGGTGGTGCGGCTGCGGGAGATCCGCTGCCAGGCCTTCTCGCCGGTGTCGGCGGGCCGCAGCGGGTCGGGCCCGAGCCGGTCGTGTATCTCCCGCTTCTCGCCGTCCGTGATCAGCGCGCAGGTCGTCGGGCCGCGCAGGTCCGCGTAGCCGGTGTCGTTGAGCAGGCGCAGGCGGACGGTGTCGGTGGGCGGCGGGGCCGGGGCGTCACCGAAGCCGTACTTGCCGAACAGGCCGAGGTGGATGTGGATCCAGCCGATGGGCCCGAAGCCGAGGAACAGATGCTTTCCGTGGGCCTCGGCCCCTTCCAGCACCTGGCCGTCGACCAGGGCCGCGCCGTCCGAGAACTTGCCCTGGGGGCTGGAGGCGCGCAGCGGCCGGCCGCCGAACCTCAGATCGTGGTCGGCGGCCAGGCGGTGGATGGTGTGGCCCTCGGGCATGGGGCGTGGTCAGCCCTGCTGGGGGTGGTGGGCCGGGATCTCGGGGAGCTTGCCGGTGGTCTCGTACGCGGTGAGCATCTCGATGCGCCGGGTGTGACGCTCCTCACCCGAGTACGGGGTGGCGAGGAAGATCTCGACGAACTTCGTCGCCTCCTCCTCCGTGTGCATCCGGCCGCCGATGGAGATCACGTTGGCGTCGTTGTGCTCACGGCCGAGGGCCGCGGTCTGCTCGCTCCAGGCCAGCGCCGCACGGACGCCCTTGACCTTGTTGGCGGCGATCTGCTCGCCGTTGCCGGAGCCGCCGATCACGATGCCGAGCGCCTCCGGGTCCGCGGCCGTCCGCTCGGCGGCCCGCAGGCAGAAGGGCGGGTAGTCGTCCTGGGCGTCGTAGATGTGCGGACCGCAGTCCACGGGCTCGTGGCCGTGGGCCGTGAGCCACTCGACGAGGTGGTTCTTGAGTTCGAAGCCGGCATGGTCGGAGCCGAGGTACACGCGCATGTACCCGAGTGTGGCATGCGCGGGGCTGGGCAGGGCTGAGCGGGGTGAGGACTTTGGTCCCGTCTAACGATCCGGATTCAGGCCTTCCGTCCCGAAGCGGACCAGGTTTGAATACCCGGGCTCGTAACCCGAGTGCTCCGTAGACGTAAGGAAGCGTTCATGACCTCGCAGCCGTCCCTTGCGAAGGAAGACCGCCTGCCCGGTGAACCCGGTGATTCGCAGGTGCCCGACAGCGGCCTCAAGGCCGGTCTGAAGAACCGCCATCTGTCCATGATCGCCATCGGTGGCGTGATCGGCGCCGGCCTGTTCGTGGGCTCCGGCTCCGGCATCGCCGCGGCCGGCCCCGCCATCCTGCTCTCGTACGCGCTCGTCGGCGTCATGGTCGTCTTCGTGATGCGCATGCTGGGCGAGATGGCCGCGGCGCGCCCGTCGTCGGGCTCGTTCTCGGCGTACGCGGACCGCGCGCTCGGCCGCTGGGCCGGGTTCTCGATCGGCTGGCTCTACTGGTTCTTCTGGGTCGTGGTGCTGGCGGTCGAGGGAACGGCCGGCGCGAAGATCCTGCACGACTGGGTGCCCGGGGTCCCGCAGTGGGGCTGGGCGCTCATAGTGATGGTGGTCCTGACCGCCACCAACCTGGCCTCCGTCTCCTCCTACGGCGAGTTCGAGTTCTGGTTCGCCGGCATCAAGGTCGTCGCCATCGGCGGCTTCGTGATCATCGGTCTGCTCGCCGTGTTCGGCGTGCTGCCGGGCTCCGACAACCCGGACGCCGGGTTCGCGCACCTCACGGACGCGGGCGGGTTCTTCCCCAAGGGCTACGGCGCGATCCTCACCGGTGTCCTGATGGTCGTGTTCTCCTTCATGGGCTCCGAGATCGTCACGCTCGCCGCCGGTGAGTCCGAGGACCCGCGGCGTGCGGTGACCAAGGCGACCAACAGCGTGATCTGGCGCATCGCGGTCTTCTACCTCGGTTCGATCTTCGTGGTGCTCACCCTGCTGAAGTGGAGCGACCCCTCGATCGTCGCGGACGGCTCCTACGTCGCGGCCCTGAAGACGATCGGCATCCCGCACGCCGACCAGATCATGAACGTGATCGTCCTGACGGCGGTCCTGTCCTGCCTCAACTCCGGTCTGTACACGGCCTCCCGCATGGCGTTCTCGCTCGGTGAGCGCGGTGACGCGCCGAAGTCCTTCGCCCGCACCAACAAGCGGGGCGTGCCGCAGGTCGCGATCCTGTCGTCGGTCGTCTTCGGCTTCGTGGCCGTGTTCTTCAACTACAAGTGGCCGGACACCGTCTTCGCCTTCCTGCTCAACTCCTCCGGCGCCGTCGCCCTGTTCGTCTGGCTGGTCATCTGCTTCACCCAGCTGCGGATGCGCGGGATCATCCTGCGCGAGCAGCCGGAGAAGCTGACCGTGAAGATGTGGGGCTTCCCCTACCTCACCTGGCTGACGATCGGGATGATCTCCTTCGTCCTCGTCTACATGCTGTTCGACGACTCCGGGCGCGAGCAGGTGCTCCTGTCGCTGCTCGTCGCGGCGATCGTGATCGTGATCGCGGTGGTGAAGGAGAAGGTGCTGGCCCGGCGCGCTCCGGCGGGCAGCGGCGTGCGGGACGACGTCACCCCGGTGTAACCGTCGAGGCGTCCGTCCCTCCGCCGTTCGCTACCGGGCCGCGAGACCGTCGCCGCGTACGCACGCGTATGCGGCGGCGGTCTCCCGGCCCGTGCGGTCACCGCAGGCCGAAGCGTTCGGCCCAGGCGGCCACGTCGGCGGTCGTCGCGTTGCCGCCGCACACCACCAGGCCGAGCCTGGCGCCCTCACCGACACGTTCCACCACCCGGCGCGCCCCGGGCAGCAGGCAGCCGGCGGCGGGCTCGGCCCAGACCTTCGCGTGGTCGGCCAGGTCGAGGGTGCCCCGCACGGCCTCGGCGTCGGTCACCGTGATGACGTCGGTGACCAGCGCCGAGACATGCTCGTAGGTGAGCGCCGAGGCACTGGGGGCACTCAGCGTCGAGACCACCGAGGACAGTTCGACCGGCACCGGCCCGCCGGCGTCCAGGGCCTCCCCCATGGCTCGCGCGCCCTCGGTCTCCACACCCCAGATCCGTACGCCGGGGCGGAGCCCGTGCAGTGCGGCTGCGACGCCGGAGATCAGCCCCCCGCCGCCGATGCTGACCAGTACGTCCGTCAGCTCTTCCGCGTCCTGCGCGAACTCCAGCCCGACCGTGCCCTGGGCGGCGATGACGACGGGGTCGTCGAAGGGGTGGACCAGGGTGAGTCCCTTGGTCGTGAACTCGTCCACGAGGGCGAACGCGCCGTCCATGGTGTCGGCGAGGACGACGCTCGCCCCGGCGGCCTCGGCGGTCTCCACGGCGCGGCTCGGGGCGGACCGCGGCATCACGACGGTCGCCTCGATACCCAGCGCGCCCGCCATGACCGCCACCGCGACGCCGTGGTTGCCGCCGCTCACCGCCACGACCCCGGCGGCATGTTCGGCCGCACTCAGCCCGAGCAGCTTCGCCGTCGCTCCGCGCGCCTTGAACGAGCCGGTGCGCTGGAGGAGTTCGAGTTTCGCGGTGACCTGCGCGCCGAGCAGCGCGGACAGCCCGGGGCTCGGGACCGTGGGGGTCCTGATGACGTGGCCGGCGATCCGCTCGGCCGCGGCTTCCACGTCCGCGACAGTGATCAGCACGTGCACCTCCGTTGCGAGATCCGGCCCGCGATGACCGGACCCCCATCATCCCTGGGCGCGCCGCGGTGGCCCCGGCGGGTTCGGCGTCCGTGAATTCCTGCTCGCCCCCGGACGAGAAAGGGGCCCGGCGTGTGCCGGGCCCCTGTCGTGTGGTGCGTGCGTGCCGGGCGTCAGCCGCGGCGGCCGAGGAGCTTCCAGGCGCTGGGCAGGAGGCCCATCGCGAGCGCGGCCTTGAGGGCGTCACCGAGCAGGAAGGGGGTGAGCCCGGCGGCGACCGCGGCGCTCAGCGACATGCCGGTCGACAGCGCAAGGTAGGGCACGCCCACCGCGTAGACGACCGCCGAGCCGAGCACCATCGTGCCCGCGGTGCGCCAGACCGAGCGGTCGGCGCCGCGGCGGGCCAGCGCGCCGACGACGGTGGAGGCCAGCAGCATGCCCAGCACATAGCCGAACGAGGCGCCGCCCGCGCCCGAGGTGCCGTTCGCGAACCACGGCATCCCGGCCATGCCGACCAGGGCGTAGAGCGCGAGCGAGAGGAAGCCCCGGCCGGCGCCGAGGCCCGCGCCGACGAGCAGGGCCGCGAAGGTCTGGCCGGTGACCGGAACGGGCGAGCCGGGGACCGGCACCGCGATCTGGGCGGCGAGCCCGGTCAGCGCGGCGCCGCCGACGACGAGCGCGATGTCCCGCGTGCGCGAGGCGGGCAGCAGGTCGGCGAGGACCGATCCGGTACGGGGGGCGGCGGACGCAGTGCTCATCGGAACTCCGGCAGGTGGTGGGGCAGCGGGACGTGCTGGGGACACCGTGACGTTAGCCCACTGAATCTCGCTGGATCACCAGCAGCCGCCCACAAAGCGGGTGTTGAAGCCTTGGTGGGGTCCGGACAAAGAGCGGGATCCATGCGCGCGCCGAGGTGACCCTCGTCACTACGCCGAGCTGCTCGACTGCCCCTTTTGCGCCCGGGGTCGTGCCTCGGCGAGACTGTAGGTTCCCCATAAACCGAAAGTTACGAGCGCCATGCACGACTCCTTGCCCGCGGAGCCCCTCTCGCACGGGCTGAAGCAGCGCCATCTGACCATGCTCGGCCTCGGCGGGGTGATCGGCGCGGGGCTCTTCGTGGGGTCGGGCGCGGGGATCGCGGTGGCGGGCCCCGGCATCGTCGTCTCGTATCTGATCGCGGGTGCGATCGCGATGCTGGTGATGCGGATGCTGGGTGAGATGTCGGCGGCGATGCCGGCCTCGGGTTCGTTCTCGGTGCACGCGGAACGGGCGCTCGGCCGCTGGGCCGGCTTCAGCGTGGGCTGGCTGTACTGGTTCCTGCTCGTGGTGGTGCTCGCCGTCGAGGCGACCGGCGCCGCGAAGATCGCGAACGGCTGGGCGCCCGGGGTTCCGCAGTGGGCCTGGGTGCTGATCTTCATGGTGGTGTTCACCGGCGCCAACCTCGCGGCGGTGAAGAACTTCGGCGAGTTCGAGTTCTGGTTCGCCGCCCTGAAGATCTTCGCGATCGTCGCCTTCCTGGTGCTCGGACTCCTCGCGATCCTCGGGGTGCTGCCCGACACCTCGGCGGTGGGCCTCGCGAACCTGACCGGGCAGGGCGGCTTCCTGCCCGCCGGGGTGAGCGGGGTGGTCTCCGGGGTGCTCGCGGTGATCTTCGCGTTCGGCGGCCTCGAGGTCGTCACCATCGCCGCGGCCGAGTCGGACGACCCCGCCCGCGCGGTGGGGCGCGCGGTGCGCAGTGCGGTGTGGCGCATCCTCTTCTTCTATGTGGGCTCGATGCTGGTCATCGTGACGCTGCTGCCGTGGACGTCGATGAAGCCGGGCCAGAGCCCGTACGTCGCCGTTCTGGACGCGATCGGCATCCCCTCGGCCGGCCAGATCATGAACATCGTGGTGTTCGTGGCGCTGCTCTCCGCCCTGAACGCCAACCTCTACGGCTCATCCCGCATGATCTTCTCGCTGGCCGAGCGGGGCGAGGCGCCCGCGGGGCTGCTGCGGGTCTCGGGCGGCGGGGTGCCGCGCCGGGCGGTGCTCGCGTCGGTGGCGTTCGGGTTCGTCTCCGTCCTGCTGAACCTGAAGTGGCCGGATTCGGTCTTCCTCTACATGCTCAACGCGGTCGGCGCGGTGCTCCTGTTCGTGTGGGCGCTGATCGCCCTGTCGCAGTTGCGGCTGCGCCGGCGCATCGAGCGCGAGGCACCCGAGACGCTGACCCTGCGCATGTGGGCCTTCCCCTACCTGACCTGGACGGCGCTCGCCGCGATGGCCGCGGTGCTCGTCCTGATGCTGTTCGACGACTCCGCCCGGCCGCAGGTGCTGTGGTCGGCGGGGGCGACGGCCGCGGTCCTGGCGGTGGCGGGCGTACGAGAGGTGCGGGCCCGGCGCGCGTGAACGCCAGGTGAACAAACCGCGCCCGTCTCTTCACAGTGTGTGAGTCAGGTGTCCGCATACCGGTCAGGTGTTCCCTCCCAGCGGGGCCGCCCTAAGACTGTGGGCTCCGTGCCGCCGACCCGGTGGATCAGCTACTGAACAGGGCCTGCCCATGTCTCGGACGACCACGCCCGCGCCGGACGACACCCGGCACTCGACCGACTCGCCGCTCACCCACGGCCTCAAGCAGCGCCATCTGTCGATGATCGCCCTCGGCGGCGTCATCGGCGCCGGCCTGTTCGTCGGCTCCGGCACCGCCATCGCGGCCGCCGGGCCCTCGATCATCCTGGCCTACGCGATATCCGGCGCCCTGGTCATGCTCGTGATGCGCATGCTGGGCGAGATGTCGGCGGCCAACCCCGCGTCGGGCTCCTTCTCGGTGCACGCCGAGCGGGCGATCGGCCCCTGGGCCGGCTTCACCGCGGGCTGGGCCTTCTGGTTCCTGCTGTGCGTGGCGGTCGGCCTCGAAGGGATCGGCGCCGCGGGCATCGTGCACGGCTGGCTGCCGGGCGTGCCCGAGTGGGCGCTGGTCGCCGTGTTCATGCTGCTGTTCTGCGGCACCAACCTGGCCGCCGTGAAGAACTTCGGCGAGTTCGAGTTCTGGTTCGCCGCCCTGAAGATCGGGGCGATCGCGCTGTTCCTGGTGATCGGCGTCCTGGCGATCACGGGCGTCCTGCCCGACACGAGCGCGCCCGGCCTGACCAACCTCACCGGCCAGGGCGGCTTCATGCCCAACGGCAGTGAGGGGCTCATCGTCGGACTGCTCGCCTCGGTCTTCGCGTACGGCGGTCTGGAGACGGTCACCATCGCGGCGGCCGAGTCCGAACACCCCGTCGAGGGCGTGGCGAAGGCCGTGCGCACCGCGATGTGGCGCATCGCGATCTTCTACGTCGGCTCGATGGCGGTCGTCGTCACGCTGCTGCCGTGGACGGCCAAGGACATCGCCACCAAGGGCCCCTACGTCGCCACGCTCGACCAGCTCGGCATCCCGGCCGCGGGCCAGATCATGAACATCGTGGTGCTGGTCGCGCTGCTCTCGGCGATGAACGCCAACATCTACGGCGCCTCGCGCATGGCCGGCTCGCTGGTCTCGCGCGGCCAGGGGCCCAAGGTGCTCGGCAAGGTGTCGGGCGGGGTGCCGCGGGTGGCCGTGCTCACCTCCTCCGCCTTCGGCTTCGTCTGCGTGCTGCTGAGCTACTGGCGGCCCGACGACATCTTCCAGTGGCTCCTGAACACCATCGGCGCGATCATCCTGGTCGTCTGGTTCTTCATCGCGGCCTCGCAACTGCTGCTGCGCCGGCGCATCGAGCGCGAGGCGCCGGAGAAGCTCGTCGTGAAGATGTGGCTCTACCCGTGGCTGACCTGGCTGGCGCTGCTCGGCATGGCGGTGGTCTTCGTCCTCATGGCGCGCGAGGACGGCACACGGGTCCAGCTCTACTACACGGGCGGCCTCACCCTGGTGCTCGCGATCATCGGCTACGTCCGCCAGCGCACCTCCGCGCAGGCCCCCCTCGACGCCTGACACCCGTCCGCCGCACCGCCCACCACTCCGCTCGACCGTCCTGCGTCCTCGGCCTACGCCCGGGGACGCAGGACTTTTTACTGAGGCGACCCTTACCTGCGCGAGCACATTGCTGCTGATAGCGTGCACTTGCACATCAGTTGCAATAAGCACGTGCGGTGAGCAGTCAGCATGTGCGGTGAGCAGTCGGAGGGCTCGGACATGGCCATGTACACGCTTCCTGAACTTCCGTACGACTACGCGGCGCTAGAACCCGTCATCAGCCCGGAGATCATCGAGCTGCATCACGACAAGCACCACGCGGCGTACGTGAAGGGCGCGAACGACACCCTGGAGCAGCTCGCGGAGGCTCGCGACAAGGACGCCTGGGGCTCCATCAACGGGCTGGAGAAGAACCTCGCGTTCCACCTCTCCGGGCACATCCTGCACTCGATCTACTGGCACAACATGACGGGTGACGGGGGCGGCGAGCCCCTGGAGAAGGACGGCACCGGCGAGCTGGCCGACGCCATCGCCGAGTCCTTCGGCTCCTTCGCCAAGTTCAAGGCCCAGCTGACCAAGGCCGCGGCCACGACGCAGGGTTCGGGCTGGGGCGTCCTCGCCTACGAGCCGATCAGCGGACGCCTCGTCGTCGAGCAGATCTACGACCACCAGGGCAACGTGGGGCAGGGCTCGACCCCGGTCCTGGTCTTCGATGCCTGGGAGCACGCCTTCTACCTCCAGTACAAGAACCAGAAGGTCGACTTCATCGAAGCGATGTGGCGGGTCGTCAACTGGCAGGACGTGGCGAAGCGTTACCTCGCCGCCAAGCAGGCCGGCAACAACCTGATCCTGGCCCCGTAGCACCCCGCGCCGCTTCGGCGCGCCCCGGCGTCCTGCTCGTGATCGTCTTCTCACCCTTCACGTGCGGGCGGCAGTAAGTGGCCGGACCCCGCGAGGACATGACTCGCGGGGTCCGCCCGCATCCCCACCCGGCCCGGCCCCGGCGCCCCCACCTCGCCCGCCCAGCCCTTGCCAGCACCGGTGGCCTCGGCCCGGCCTGCGCAGTTCCCCGCGCCCCTAAGGGTGTTCAACTTCGCGGGACCGGTCGCCTCGGCCCTCTCTGCGCAGTTCCCCGCGCCCCTGGCAGGGCTGGTCCTGGCAGGACCGGTTGCCTCGGCCCCCTCTGCGCAGTTCCCCGCGCCCCTGAGGGTGTTCGACTTGGCAGGACCGGTCGCCTCGGCCCGACCTGCGCAGTTCCCCGCGCCCCTGGCGGCGTTGGCCCCGGCGGGACCGGTTGCCTCGGCCCCCTCTGCGCAGTTCCCCGCGCCCCTGGCGGGGCTGGTCCTGGCGGGGGTGGGTGCTCTGTCCGCGGCGGGGGGACGTGAGGGGCGTCCCAGCCTGTCCGGCGATTGAGGACGAGCGCCCTTCAGGCGCGATCGGGGTCTGGGGCGGAGCCCCAGGATCCTGTGCCTCGGCCCCCCAACCCCCGGAGGGTTTCGGGAAGGGGCGGGGTGGGGCATCCCGGGGTCTGGGGCAAAGCCCCAGTGACCCGGCACCCCATCAGCCCCAGCCCCGCAGGGCTAAACCCCGCACCCCATCAGCCCCAGCCCCGCGGAGCGCACCCCCTCAGAGGTTCCCGAAATCCGGCCCCTTGGTGCGGCTGCGCTTGAGTTCGTAGAACCCGGGGGTCGCGGCGACGAGCAGCGTCCCGTCCCACAGCCGGGCCGCGTCCTCGCCCCGGGGGGCGGGGGTGACGACCGGGCCGAAGAAGGCGATCTGCTCACCATCGGCCCCCGGCACCGCGATCACGGGCGTCCCGACGTCCTGGCCCACCTTGTCGATCCCCTCCTTGTGGGAGGCCCGCAGCTGGACGTCGTAGGTGTCCTGGTCGGCGTAGTCGATGAGCCCGGCCGGCAGCCCGACCTCCTTCAGCGCACCGGCGACCGCCTCACGCGTGACGCCGAGACCCTCGTTGTGGATCCGGGTGCCGAGCGCGGTGTAGAGGTCACCCACGACCTGCTCGCCGTGCAGTTCGCGGGCCGCGACCACCACGCGCACCGGCCCCCAGGCCTTCCCGCCGGGCCGCATGTTCTCGGCGTACTCCTCGGGCAGCTCGTCGAGCCGGTCCTCGTTGAGCACCGCGAGGCTCATCACGTGCCAGCGCACCTCGACGTCGCGGACCTTCTCGACCTCCAGCATCCAGCGCGAGGTCATCCAGGCCCAGGGGCACAGGGGGTCGAACCAGAAGTCGACGGGGGTCTTGGCTGACTCGGACATGTCTCTCCTCGGGCAACGGCGGGCAACGGCGGGCAACAGCGGCAAGCGACATCGGACGGACGCCGGCGGACCGGCGTCCCTACGGCGGAACACCGCCGACCGCCGAAAGCATTCCGCCACCCGCCCGTTCCGGCCGTCCGGCTTCCCGCTCGGTCCCCGCCGCGGCGGCATGGGAGGATCGAGGTCGTTCGAACGAGACACGAAGGAGTGCCCGTGCCCGGTGAGAATCTGTCCCGCGACGAGGCCCGCGAGCGGGCCGAACTGCTGTCCGTCGAGGGCTACGACGTCTTCCTCGACCTGCGGTCCGCGGTCGGGGACGCCCCGGACGGGCCCCGCACGTTCCGGTCCCTGACCACGATCCGCTTCCGCTCCTCGCGCCCCGGCGCCGCGACGTTCGCCGACCTCATCGCCCCGTCGGTGACCTCGGTGACGCTCAACGGCCGCGAGCTGGACCCGGCCAAGGTCTTCGACGGCAACCGGATCGCCCTGGAGGACCTGGCCGCCGACAACGTCCTCGTGGTGGACGCCCAGTGCGCCTACAGCAGGACCGGCGAGGGCATGCACCGCTTCGTCGACCCCGAGGACGGCGAGGTCTACCTCTACACGCAGTACGAGCCCGCCGACGCCCGCCGGGTGTTCGCGAACTTCGAGCAGCCCGACCTCAAGGCCCGCTACGTCTTCGAGGCCCAGGCCCCCGAGGGCTGGACGGTGTGGTCCAACGGCGCTGGCGGCCAGGAGGCCGACCGGGTGTGGCGCTTCGCGCCGACCGAGCCGATCTCCACGTACATCACCTGCGTGGTCGCGGGCCCCTACCACTACGTGACCGACTCCTACACGCGGACCTTCGACGACGGCCGCACCCTGGAGATCCCGCTCGGCGCGATGTGCCGCAAGGGCCTGGCCCGGCACTTCGACGCGGACGACATCTTCCTGGTCACCAAGCAGGGCCTGGACTTCTTCCACGACCACTTCGACTTCCCCTACCCGTTCGGGAAGTACGACCAGGCGTTCGTGCCGGAGTACAACCTGGGCGCGATGGAGAACCCGGGCCTGGTGACGTTCCGCGAGGAGTACATCTACCGCGGCAAGGTGACCCAGGCCGCCTACGAGCGCCGGGCCAACGTCATCCTGCACGAGATGGCGCACATGTGGTTCGGCGACCTGGTCACCATGGTGTGGTGGGACGACCTGTGGCTGAAGGAGTCCTTCGCCGACTTCATGGGCTCGTTCTCGCAGGCCGAGGCGACGCGCTTCACCAACAGCTGGGTCACCTTCGCCAACAACCGCAAGGCGTGGGCCTACCGGGCCGACCAGCTGCCCTCCACGCACCCGATCACGGCCGACATCCGTGACCTGGAGGACGCCAAGCTCAACTTCGACGGGATCACCTACGCCAAGGGCGCCTCGGTGCTCAAGCAGCTCGTCGCCTACGTCGGCCGGGACGCCTTCCTCGAAGGGGCCCGGCGCTACTTCAAGCGGCACGCCTACGGCAACACCCGCCTCGGCGACCTGCTGTCGGTCCTCGAAGAGGTCTCGGGTCGCGACATGGCGACCTGGTCGCGCTCCTGGCTCCAGACGGCCGGCGTCAACTCCCTGACTCCGGTGGCCACTTACGATGCCGGCGACCGCATCACGGAGCTGGCCGTGGTGCAGGAGGCGGCCTCCTCCCACCCGGAACTGCGCCCGCACCGGGTCGCGGTGGGTCTGTACCGCAACGAGGCCGGCACGCTGGTGCGCTACGCCCGCGCCGAGGCCGATGTGCAGGGTCCGCGCACCGTGGTGGCCGAGCTGGCCGGGTCGCAGCGGCCCGACCTCATCCTGGTCAACGACGACGACCTGACCTACTGCAAGATCCGCTTCGACGAGAACTCGCTCGCCACCCTGCGCGCCCACCTCGGCGACATCGGCGACCCGCTGGCCCGCGCGCTGTGCTGGTCGGCGCTGTGGAACCTGACGCGTGACGCGCTCATGCCCGCGCGGGACTTCGTGGCGCTGGTCCTCGCGCACGCGGGCCGCGAGTCGGACATCGGCGTGCTCCAGATGCTGCACGCCTGGGCCCAGTCGGCGGTCACGCACTACGCGGCGCCGGCCTGGCGCGAGGAGGGCGGCCGGCTGCTCGCCGAGGGCGCCCTGAACGAGCTGCGGCGCGCGGAGCCGGGCAGCCAGCACCAGCTGACCTGGGCCCGCTTCTTCGCGGCGACGGCCACCACCGACGCCGACTTCCAGCTCCTGCGGGGCCTGCTCGCGGGCACGGCCAGGATCGACGGCCTGGACGTGGACCAGGAGCTGCGCTGGTCGCTGCTCGAACCGCTGGCCTCGCACGGCGTCGCGGACGAGGGCGTGATCGACGCGGAACTGGCCCGCGACGACACCGCCTCCGGCAAGCGCCACCACGTGCGCTGTCTGGCGGCGCGCCCGTCGGCCGCGGTCAAGGCGCAGGCCTGGGCCCAGGTCGTCGAGTCGGACGCGCTGTCCAACGCACTGGTGGAGGCCACCATCGCCGGCTTCAACCAGCCCTCGCAGCGCGCGCTCACGGCCCCGTACGCCCCGAAGTACTTCGAGGTGATCGAACGGGTGTGGGCCGAGCGGTCGATCCAGATCGGCATCGACGTGGTCAAGGGCCTGTTCCCCGGCCTCCAGGACGACGAGACCACCCTGACGGCGACCGACGCGTGGCTCACCACCCACGAGGACGCGCCCCCGGCCCTGCGCCGCCTGGTCCTCGAAGCCCGCGACGACCTGTCCCGCACCCTGCGCGGCCAGGCCTGCGACGCGGCGTCGGCAACGGTCTGAGCACGCCTTCGGGGGGCCCGGCGACGGGCCCCCTGATCGGCACTCGAACGCCCGTACTTTAGGACGGGGTTGTCCGGGTTTGTCGACGGGCGTGTAACAGCGGTTAGCGGGCGGTCCGGTTGCGGAAAACCCTGCGGCATGAACCACAACACCCCGCTCTCCCCCCGCCCCCTGAGCCACCTCACCGATGTGCAGCGGCGCGTGCTCTGCGCCAACCAGCTGCGCGCGCACGGGGTTTCGGCCGCCCGGACCGCCGCCCAGTGCCGCCCGGGCGGCCCCTGGCAGCAACTGCTGCCCGGGGTGTACGTGCTGCACCCGGGCCCGGTCACCAGCGAGGAGCGGCTGCACGCCGCGCTCCTGTACGCGGGGTGGCCGGCCGGCGGGCGCGGCAAGGCCATCCCGGTCCAGGGCCAGGGGCGCGACGAGCCGCCGGCGGCCGTCGTGACGGGGTTCGCGGCGCTCGCCATGCACCGCTTCTCCGCCGCTCCCCCGCTGCTCTCGCTCGACCGGATCGACGTCCTGGTGCCGCGCACCCGGCGGCTGCGCTCCACCGGTTTCGTCCAGCTCGTGCGGGCGCAGGTGATGCCGGGCGCGCAGCTGATCTCGGGGGTGCCGGTGGCCCCGGTGCCGCGGGCGCTGGCCGACGCGGTCGCGGTCCTCGACGACGCCGAGGTGGTGCGGCGGCTGCTCACCGAGGCGGTGCGCTGCGGGCACACCGAACCGGCCGCGATCGTCGGGGAGTTGACGCAGGCCCGGCTGCTGTCGCTGCCCCATGTGGTCGACGCGGTGGACGCGCTGCTCGCCGAGGGGCGTTCGATCGCCGAGGATCGCCTGTACGCCCTCGTGCGCGACTTCGGCCTGCCGGACCCGCTGTGGAACGTGGACCTGCGCCTGCCCGGCGGCCCGCACCTCGGGGGTCTGGACGCGTACTGGCCCGAGCAGGCGGTGGCCGTCGAGCTGGACACCCGCGCCTCGCGCCAGGACGACGACGCCCTCTTCTCCGAGTGCGCCCGCAAGCGCGAGGCGCTGGAGCGGCTCGGGATCACCGTCGTGCACCTCACCCCGAAGAAGCTGCGCGACGGCCTGGAGCAGCAGGCGGCCGTGGTGCGGACCGCGCTGATGGCGTCCGCCCAGCGCGAGCCCGCCGCCTATGTGGTGGTGCTCCCGCGCTGACGCCGGCCGTGGGGGGGGGGGGGGGGGGGGGGGGGGGGGGGGGGGGCGCCCCCCCCCCCCCCCCCCCCCCCCCCCCCCCCCCACGACCCGGACTCCAGCTTCAGCCCGCGACCGGATCCGCCTTGCCCGTGGCGGGCCGGGTGCGCCACAACTGCACGCCCACGTCGACCAGTTCGACCCGCTCCAGATCCGGGACGCCGTCCAGCGGGTGCCAGGCGGCCAGGTCGGTGGAGCCGTTGGTCTCGTGGCGCAGTTCGCCGCCGGTGATCCGGCCCTCGTACACGATGCGCAGCCCCTGGAAGTCGGCGAAGCGGCCCAGTGTGCGCGGGTAGCGCCGGTTGATGGAGTCGATGCCGAGCAGCCGGACGGGCTCGACCGCGTAGCCGGTCTCCTCGTCGACTTCGCGCACCACGGTGTCGAGGGGGTCCTCGCCGTGGTCCATGCCGCCGCCCGGCAGCGTCCACCGCTTGGTGCCGTCCCGGGCCACCCAGCGGGCGAGGAGGATCTCCCGGACGCCTCCGGTTTCCCGTACGCATACGGCGTAGGCCGCCACCCGCAACTCCGTGTTCATTTGGTGAGATTACGGGTCGGCGTGCGCGGGCGCCGCCCCCCGGGCGACGCGCGGCCCCGGGCCCGCGACGCCCCGACCGGTCTGGCGGGTCGCCCGCGATGGCGGAAAAGTGCCATGTGCACATCACGTAACGGTCAACTCTCCACAAACAACAGTCCTATAGGCAATGCTCAGCGGTCATCCGGCACCGACATCCGAACCGTTCCCGCGGCCGGACCTTGACCCACTTCACAGGGATGCTGATGACCACTGAATCCCCGCGCTCCATACCCGGGGCGAGACGCACCGCCCGCACAGCGGCGGCGGCCGGCCTGGTGGCCGCGCTCGTCACGGCGGGCGCCGCACCGGCCTTCGCCTCCACCTCGGGCGACGGGCCGGCCACCGCGCCCCCCGTCAAGACCGCACCGGCCAAGACGCCCGAGGACAAGCTCGGCAAGGCCGACGAGCAGCGTCTCGCCGAGGCACAGGCCACGGGCCAGAAGAGCGTCACCGTCATGGTGGCGACCGCCCCGGGCAACACCTCCGACGTCACCCGGCAGCTGCACGCGGTCGCGGGCGCGACCGTGGGCAAGCAGGACGACAAGCTGGGCTACGTCCGCGCCACCCTGCCGATGGCGAGGGCCGAGGCGGCCCTGAGGGCGGCCGCGAAGCTGCCCTCGGTGCACGGCATCGACCTCAAGCAGGACGTCCAGCTGGACGACCCGACCCCCTCGGGCGACACCACGAAGTCCGCCCGGCAGCTGCGCACTTCGGGCAGCTATCCGGCGCCGGGCAAGAGCACGCCCGTGAAGAACCCGTACAACCCGAGCTTCGAGACGGGTGCGGTCGACTTCGTGAAGGAGCACCCCAAGGCGGACGGCCGCGGGGTCACCATCGGCATCCTGGACTCGGGCGTCGACCTCGGTCACCCTGCCCTCCAGAAGACCACCACCGGCGAGCGCAAGATCGTCGACTGGGTCACCGCCACCGACCCGGTGCAGGACAACGACGGCACCTGGCTGCGCGCCAACACCGCCGTCTCCGGGCCGACGTTCACCGCGGGCGGGAAGACGTGGACGGCCCCGGCGGGCTCGTACGACTTCTCCACCTTCGCCGAGAAGGTCACCGCCGGCGGCGACGCGGCCGGCGACCTGAACCGGGACGGCGACACCACCGACAGCTGGGGCGTGCTCTACGACCCGGTCGCCGGCACGGTCCGCGTGGACCTGAACAACAACAACGACTTCTCGGACGACGCGCCGCTGAAGCCGTACAAGGACGGCTACCAGGTCGGCTACTTCGGTACCGACAACCCGGCGACCGATGTCGCCGAGCGCGTGCCGTTCACCGTCGAGATCCGCAAGAACGTCGTCTACGACGCGGCCGGGCACACCTCGGACTACGTCAACATCGGCGTCATCGAGTCCGAGCACGGCACCCACGTCGCGGGCATCACCTCAGCGAACGGGCTGTTCGGCGGGAAGATGAGCGGCGCCGCGCCCGGCGCGAAGCTCGTCTCCTCGCGCGCCTGCAACTGGGGCGGCGGCTGCACCAACATCGCGCTGACCGAGGGCATGATCGACCTCGTCACCAACCGCCACGTCGACATCGTGAACATGTCGATCGGCGGCCTGCCGGCGCTCAACGACGGCAACAACGCGCGCGCCGAGCTCTACAAGCGCCTCATCGACACCTACGGCGTCCAGCTGGTCATCTCGGCCGGCAACGACGGCCCGGGCGTCAACACCATCGGCGACCCCGGCCTCGCCGACCACGTGATCTCGGTGGGCGCGAGCATCTCCAGGGAGACCTGGGCCGCCAACTACGGCTCCGGCGTCTCCACGGACTACCAGATGATGCCGTTCTCCTCGCGCGGTCCGCGTGAGGACGGCGGCTTCACGCCGACGCTGACCGCCCCCGGCGCGGCCATCAACTCCACCCAGACCTGGCTGCCCGGCAGCCCGGTCAAGGAGGCGGGCTACAGCCTGCCGGCCGGGTACTCCATGCTCCAGGGCACCTCGATGGCCTCCCCGCAGGCCGCGGGCGCCTCGGCACTGCTCATCTCGGCCGCCAAGCAGCGCGGCATCGACCTGCCGCCGGCCGACCTGCGCACGGCCCTGACGTCAACGGCCAAGCACATCAAGGGTGTTCAGGCCTACTCCGAGGGCGCCGGCCTCATCAACATCGTGGGCGCCTGGGACGCGATCGAGCAGACCGCGAAGAAGCACGCCCCCGCGCACGAGTACACGGTCACCGCGCCGGTCTCCAGCGCGCTCGGCTTCGCCCTGAAGACGCCGAACGTCGGCACCGGCATCTACGACCGCGAGAGCGGCCTGAAGACCGGGCAGAAGAAGACGTACGACGTCACGGTCACCCGCACCACGGGCCCGGACAAGAACGTCAAGCACAAGCTGTCGCTCAAGAACGACGACGGCACGTTCAAGGTGCTCGGCGACAAGGAAGTGAACCTGCCGCTCGGCAAGCCCGTCACCGTCAAGGTGCAGGCGCAGCCGAAGTCCGGTGGCGTGCACAGCGCGATCCTCCAGGTGGACGACGCCAAGACGGTCGGCGTCGATCAGCAGATCATGGCCACGGTCATCGTCGCGACCCCTCTCACGGGCCCGGGCTACACCTTCTCGGCGTCCGCGACGGTGCAGCGCAACGCGACCCGGTCGTACTTCGTGAACGTCCCGGCGGGCGCGAAGAACCTGGAGGTCCGGATGGGCGCGCTGCGCTCGGGCAGCCAGACCCGCTTCATCTCGATCCACCCCTACGGCGTCGCACTCGACCCGACGAGCACGCCGCTGTGCTACCCGAACTACGACAACCCGGCCAACACCTGCCGCCCGGACCTGCGTTCGTACGCGAACCCGCAGCCCGGTGTCTGGGAGATCGAGGTCGAGGCGCGGCGCACGTCGCCGTACCTGGACAACTCCTACAAGCTGGACGTCTCGGTGCTCGGCGTCACCTTCGACCCGGCCACCCAGACGGTGCCCGAGGCGAAGGTCAACACCCCGGCCCCCGTGCAGTGGAAGGTCACGAACGACTTCGCGGCCCTCGTGGGCAGGCTCAAGGGCGGCTCGCTCGGTTCGGCGAAGGTGGCCACGCCCACCATCAAGACCGGTGAGACCCAGACCAGCAAGGTGACCATCGGGGCGGGCGTCGAGCACCTGGACGTCTCCATCGGCGGCACCTCGGACGCGGGCGCCGACCTCGACCTGTACGTCATCGACCAGAACGGCAAGACCGTGGGTCAGTCGACGACGAGCAGCTCCAACGAGTCGGTCACCCTGGCCAAGCCGGCCGCGGGAACCTACACGATCCAGGTGGCCGGCTACGCGGTTCCGGCCGGGTCGACCACGTACGCCTACAAGGACGTGTACTTCGCTCCCTCGCTCGGCACCGTGAAGGTCGACGAGAGCAAGACCGTCACCCTGGCGGGCGGCGCGTCCGCCCAGGTCACGGCGGACGTCGTCGCGGCCGGTGCGGCTCCCGAGGGACGCCAGTTCTTCGGCACCGTGCAGCTGGTGAACGAGCGCGGCACCGCTGCGGGCAGCGGCAGCGTGATCATCGGGAACGTCACGCCGTAACCGTCCGTACGAACACGGCGGGGCGGGTGCTCTTCACGAGCGCCCGCCCCGCTTGTTCGTGGTTCTCAGTTCAGCGAGCTCAGGTCGTAGGCGTACGTGCCGACGGCGTGCGCGATGACGTCGATGTTGAGGTCGAAGTACGCGGGGTCGATGTTGTCCAGGGTGTCGCCCGCCGCGTGGTAGTTGGGGTCGAAGGCCTCGCCGGCCCGGCCGCCCCACTTCTTCGCCTGCTCGGGCGTCTTGATCTCCTCGGCGCCGGTGTAGGTGCCCCCGGCCGGGATGCCCACCGCGATGAAGGGGCCGTAGTCGGAACGCCCGTCGAAGTCGTAGCCCTCGTGCGGGACGTGCCGGCGGTCGAGGTAGCGGTTGATCAGCCCCTCGATCCCGGCGGAGCCGGCCGGGCCCGCGCCCGCGCCCTTCTTGTCGGAGTCGTCGCCGTCATAGACGAGCTGGGCGGCGTTGGGCGAGGCGATCATGTCGAAGTTCAGATAGAGCTTGATCTGCCGCCGCTGTTCCTCGCTGAGGCTCTTCACGTAGTGCTCGGACCCCAGCAGCCCGAGCTCCTCGCCCGACCACCAGGCGAAGCGCACCGTGTTCGGCAGCTCCTTGGGGTGCTTCCTGGTCTGCTTGGTCTCCTGGGCGAGCTTGAGCGCCACGTCGAGCAGGCCGGCCGAACCGGAGCCGTTGTCGTTGATGCCGGGGCCGGCCGGGACCGAGTCCAGGTGGCTGCCGAGGGCGACCACCCGGTCCGGGCTGCCGCCGCGCGTCTGGGCGATCACATTGCGGGTCTTCTTGGCGACGGCCTCGGTGGCCACGTCCAGGGTGATGCGCACCGGCCCCTTGGCCAGCTGCCCCGCGAGCGCCTCGCCGTCGGCCAGGGTGATCCCGGCGGCCGGCACGTGGGCGTTGGCCGGGGCCTCGACGGTGCCGCGCACCGGGTCGGTGCCGGAGTGGTTGTAGACGACGAGCCCGGCGGCGCCCGCCTTCGCGGCGACCGCCTCCTTCTCCTGGAAGGTGCAGCTGCCGCGCTTGACCAGCGCGATCCGGCCCGCGAACGAGCCGCCCGCGTAGTCGTCGAGCGAGCACCCCGGGGTGTCGTCCACGCGGGCCGCCCGCAGCTCCGCGGTGAGTCCGCCCTCGGGCGTCGAGGCGCTGAACTGATAGGCGGCAACGGACAGTTGGCGCCCCTGGACGGTCAGCTTCTGGCGCAGGGTCCTCGACTCGTGGAAGGTGAAGTCCTGATAGGTGACGTCGTACCCGGCGCGCTTGAGCTCTCCGTGGACATAGGCGGCCGAGGCGTCGTAGCCGGGGGTGCCGGCGGCCCGGTTGCCGCCGTGGGCGTCGGCGATCTTCTGGAACGCCTCCAGATGGCGGTGGGCGCTCTCCCCGGACGCCTCCTTGACCAGTTTCTTCGCGAGGTGCTGGTCGTGGCTCCCCCGGGCGACGGCGGGCGTCGCGAGGGAGAGGACCACCGGGGCGGCGAGCAGGGCCGCTATGGCCCGGACGCGTCGGGATGCGGACACGGGAAATCCTCCGGAATGCGGTGCGGTGTCGCCGGTGATCGACCGGCCTGCCAGGACCGTAGCCAGCAAAAACGGCCCCCCGGGGCATTTCGGGACGGATGCAACACGGATGCCATGGACTTGTCACAACTGGGCAGGTGTCCCACACCCCGGACAATGGATTGGCAGGTCCGCCGTGGGCCGACGCATGATGAGTGCGCCGGAGCCGTACACAACCACGTGAGCAGCACGTGAGCACCAAAGGAGTCACCGTGAGGGTCGGAATCGTCGGAGCCACCGGGCAGGTCGGCTCAGTCATGCGCAAGATCCTCGTGGAGCGGGCCTTCCCGGTCGAGGAGCTGCGCCTGTTCGCCTCCGCGCGCTCCGCGGGCACCGTCCTGGACGGCGTCACGGTCGAGGACGCCTCCACCGCCGACTACACGGGCCTGGACATCGTGCTGTTCTCGGCGGGCGGCGCCACCTCGCGCGCGCTGGCTGAGAAGGTCGCCTCGCAGGGCGCCGTCGTGATCGACAACTCCTCCGCCTGGCGCGGCCACCCCGAGGTCCCCCTCGTGGTCTCCGAGGTCAACCCGCACGCGGCGCGCAACCGCCCCAAGGGGATCATCGCCAACCCGAACTGCACCACGATGGCCGCGATGCCGGTGCTGCGTCCGCTGCACGACGAGGCCGGGCTGACCGCGCTGGTCGCCACCACCTACCAGGCCGTCTCGGGATCGGGCCTGGCCGGCGTGGCCGAGCTGCACGACCAGGCGCGGAAGGTCGTCGCCGAGGCCGACGGGCTGACCTTCGACGGCGACGCCGTGGAGTTCCCCGAGCCCGGCGTCTACAAGCGTCCCATCGCCTTCAACGTGCTGCCGCTCGCGGGCAACCTGGTGGACGACGGGTCCTTCGAGACCGACGAGGAGCAGAAGCTCCGCAACGAGTCCCGCAAGATCCTGGAGATCCCGGACCTCAAGGTGTCCGGCACCTGCGTCCGCGTGCCGGTCTTCTCGGGCCACTCGCTCCAGGTCAACGCCCGCTTCGCGCGTCCGATCAGCGTGGAGCGCGCGTACGAACTGCTGAAGGACGCCCCCGGGGTCGAGCTCTCCGAGATCCCGACGCCGCTCCAGGCCGCGGGCAAGGACGCCTCGTACGTGGGCCGCATCCGGGTGGACGAGACGGTGGAGCACGGGCTCGCGCTCTTCCTGTCCAACGACAACCTGCGCAAGGGCGCCGCGCTGAACGCCGTGCAGATCGCGGAACTGGTCGCGGCCGAACTCAAGGCCTGACCTCCCGGCGCGTGGTTCTCCGCACCCGCGGGGCGCCCTCCAGGGGCGCGGGGAACCACGCGAGAAGCGGGCACGGACCGCAGGTGACAGTGAGGTCGGCGGGGCTCCGTCCCGGCACCAGGTGCAGCTCTCCGCAGGTGAAAAAGGGACATCGCGCTGCCCGCACACCGCGTGCAAGGATGGCCGGAACGTCACGATCTGATGGAACTGAAGCATCTGAAGGAGATGACCGGGTGCCTGGCACGAATCTGACCCGTGAAGAGGCGCAGCGGCGCGCGGCCCTGCTCAGCGTCGACTCGTACGAGATCGAGCTCGACCTGAGCGGCGCGCAGGAAGGCGGCACCTACCGGTCCGCGACCACCGTGCGCTTCGCGTCCGCCGAGGCCGGGGCGGAGACCTTCATCGACCTCGTCGCACCGACCGTGCGCGAGGTCGTCCTGAACGGCACCGCGCTGGACGCGGCGGCCGTGTTCGACGACAGCCGGATCGCGCTGTCCGGTCTGCTGGAGGGCCCGAACGAACTGCGGGTCGTCGCCGACTGCGCCTACACCAATACCGGCGAGGGCCTGCACCGCTTCGTGGACCCGGTGGACCAACAGGCTTATCTGTACACGCAGTTCGAGGTGCCGGACGCCCGCCGCGTCTTCGCCTCGTTCGAGCAGCCCGACCTGAAGGCGACCTTCCAGTTCACCGTCAAGGCACCGAGCGGCTGGACGGTCATCTCCAACTCGCCGACGCCGGAGCCCAAGGACGACGTCTGGGTCTTCGAGCCGACGCCGCGCATCTCCTCGTACATCACCGCGCTGATCGTGGGCCCGTACCACTCGGTGCACTCCTCGTACGAGGGCCCCGAGGGCCAGTCGGTGCCGCTGGGCATCTACTGCCGTCCCTCGCTCGCCGAGTTCCTCGACGCGGACGAGATCTTCGCGGTGACCCGGCAGGGCTTCGACTGGTTCCAGGAGAAGTTCGACTTCGCGTACCCCTTCGCCAAGTACGACCAGCTCTTCGTGCCGGAGTTCAACGCGGGCGCGATGGAGAACGCGGGCGCGGTCACCATCCGCGACCAGTACGTCTTCCGCTCGAAGGTGACGGACGCCGCCTACGAGGTCCGCGCCGAGACCATCCTGCACGAGCTCGCCCACATGTGGTTCGGCGACCTGGTGACCATGGAGTGGTGGAACGACCTGTGGCTGAACGAGTCGTTCGCCACCTACACCTCCATCGCCTGCCAGGCGTACGCGGACGGCTCGAAGTGGCCGCACGCGTGGACCACGTTCGCCAACTCGATGAAGACCTGGGCCTACCGCCAGGACCAGCTTCCCTCGACGCACCCGATCATGGCCGACATCCGTGACCTGGACGACGTCCTGGTCAACTTCGACGGCATCACCTACGCCAAGGGCGCCTCGGTCCTCAAGCAGCTCGTCGCCTACGTCGGCATGGACGAGTTCTTCCAGGGCGTGCAGGCCTACTTCAAGGCGCACGCCTTCGGCAACACCCGGCTCTCCGACCTGCTCGGCGCCCTGGAGAAGACCTCGGGCCGCGACCTGAAGACCTGGTCGCGCGCGTGGCTCGAGACGGCCGGCATCAACATCCTGCGCCCGGAGATCGTGACGGACGAGGCGGGCGCCATCACCTCGTTCACCGTCCTCCAGGAGGCCCCGGCGCTGCCCGCCGGCGCCCAGGGCGAGCCGACCCTGCGTCCGCACCGCATCGCGATCGGCTTCTACGACCTGGACGGCGCGGGCAAGCTGGTCCGCACCGACCGCATCGAGCTGGACATCGCGGCCGCCGAGCGCACCGAGGTCACGCTGCCCGCGGGCACCCGCCGCCCGGCCGTCGTGCTGCTCAACGACGACGACCTCTCCTACGCGAAGGTCCGCCTGGACGAGGAGTCGCTGCGGGTCGTCACCGAGCACCTGGGCGACTTCACCGAGTCGCTGCCGCGCGCCCTGTGCTGGGCCTCGGCCTGGGACATGACCCGCGACGGCGAGCTGGCCACCCGCGACTACCTCGCGCTCGTCCTGTCGGGCATCACCAAGGAGTCCGACATCGGCGTGGTGCAGTCGCTGCACCGCCAGGTGAAGCTGGCCATCGACCTGTACGCGGCGCCCGAGTGGCGCGACGCGGGCCTGACCCAGTGGACGGACGCGACGCTGGCGCACCTGCGCACCGCGGAGCCGGGCAGCGACCACCAGCTGGCGTGGGCCCGGGCGTTCGCCGCGACGGCCCGCACCCCGCAGCAACTCGACCTGCTCCAGGCCCTGTTGACGGGCGCGGAGGTCATCGAGGGCCTGGCCGTGGACACCGAGCTGCGCTGGGCGTTCGTCGAACGCCTCGCGGCGACCGGCGTCTTCGACGAGTCGGAGATCGCGGCGGAGCTGGAGCGCGACAGGACGGCGGCGGGCGAGCGCCACGCGGCGACCGCACGGGCCGCCCGCCCGACGCCGGAGGCGAAGGCCGAGGCGTGGGAGTCGGTCGTCGAGGGCGACGCCCTGCCGAACGCGGTGCAGGAGGCGGTGATCGGCGGCTTCGTCCAAACCGACCAGCGCGAACTGCTCGCGCCGTACTCGGAGAAGTTCTTCGCCGCGGTCAAGGGCGTGTGGGAGTCCCGCTCGCACGAGATCGCCCAACAGATCGCCGTGGGCCTCTACCCCACGCTCCTGGTCTCCCAGGACACCCTGGACGCGACGGACGCCTGGCTCACCGAGGCCCGGCCGAACGCGTCCCTGCGCCGCCTGATCTCGGAGTCCCGCGCGGGCGTCGAGCGAGCCCTGCGGGCCCGTGCGGCGGACGCGGAGGCGTCCGCGTAGCACCTCGACGCGGGCGCTCTCCCCACCGGGGCGCGTCTCCGTCACGATGCATGTCCTCCCCCGCCCGCCGCAGGCCTTCTGGACGGGCGGGGCGGGGATGGAGACCGCCCGACGGACGGGCGTCATACGCGCATCCGTTCCGCCGGGCGGGGGCCAGGGCCCGAGGGCGACCGGGATCAACCGGTCAACTCGGTGTAGCGGCGCCGCAGTTGGGCGGCCCCCTCCGCCGTGGGCGCACCGTGCAGCCGCATCCGGGCCACTCCGCCGTCCGGGAAGGCGTCCAGGCGCACGTGGGTGGCGACCGCCTGCGCCGGGAGGCGGAACCGGTGCAGGGTGTCGGGCTGAAGCCGCGTACGCGGGATGATCTCGAACCACTCCCCCGATTCGCCGTCCCGCCCGCTGAGCGCGATCCACCCCGCCGAATTCCCCTTCAGATACGCCGTGTCGATCTCGACCGCCCTGATCGCCGCCTGGGCGACCAGCCGGAAGCGCACCCAGTCGTTGGTGTCGCGGACCCGGCGACGGCGGTTCTCCCAGCCGTCGTCCATCTTGCGCGAGGTGCCGGGCAGGATGATCTGCGTCGGCGAGGAGTAGAACTTGTCCGAGGCGTCCTCGTAGGAACCGCCGTTGACGACCGCCACGAGGTCGATCGTGCCGAGCGTGTCGAGCCACTCCGGGTCCGGCACGACCTCGCCGTGCACGCGCAGACGGGCCACGCCGCCGTCGGGGTGCTGGCAGAGCCGGACGTGGGTGTAGCGGCGCCCCGTGGTGATCTCGAAGCCGTTCTCCGCGTGGCCGCGCACCGGGGTGGGCGGCACGATCTCGTCCCACTTCACGTCGTCGGCGAGCAACTGCTCGGGGCCGGGGGATCCTTCGACCGACGTCGCCTGTACGGAGATCCGCTGCGGGTAGTTGCCGCGGAAGTGCGCCGTGTCGACGACGATCCCCTTGATCACCCCGGGTGCGCCGAGCCGGACGAGCGCCCAGTCGTGGTCCTCGGGGGCGGGAAAGACGTGGTCGGCGTCCGCGCCGCGGCGACGGCGGGTCTCCCAGCCGTCCATGATCTTGCCCTTGTGGCCGAAGTGCTCGGGGTCGAACACGGCCCGCTCGCGGACGAGGAGGTTCTCGCGCTCGGCGAAGAACTCGTCGTTGGCGGCGATGACGCCCGCGCCGAGCCGGCGGTCGGCGAGGTCCACGAGCTCGGTGAAAGCGAAGTCGCCCGTCCGGTAGTCGGCGTACGGATCGCCGCCCGCGTAGGGCGCCGCGTCGTTCGCGTGCGGGTCCGTGGCGGAGGCGTGGGCGGCTGATGCGTTCTCGTGCTCGGCGGGGGAAGTCATGCCCTGACCTTCGCCCGCGGCCACCGCTCGCGTCCATCGAAAGTTTCCGCACAGTCCGTTCACCAATACTGAACGGTTGCGCGGGCCGCGGCAGCTTGTGGCCACCTCCGTGCCGAGCCGCACCGCGCTGCCAGACTCAGGCCATGACCACCACCCAGCAGACTCCCGACGCCGCCGCGGCCGGCACCTGGACGCTCGGCGACCTCCGCGTCAACCGGATCGGCTTCGGCACGATGCGGCTGCCCCAGCGGGGCCCGGCGCTGCGGCCCGACGCCGTACCGCGCGACCGCGGGCAGGCCGTCGCCGTGCTGCGCGCGGCCGTCGACCTCGGCGTGAACCACCTGGACACCGCGGCCTTCTACTTCTCGCCGCTGCTGTCCGCGAACGAACTGATCAACCGGGCCCTCGCCCCGTACCCGGACGACCTGGTCATCACCACCAAGGTCGGGCCGCACCGAACCGCGGACGGCCACTGGGGCGAGCACGCCAGGTCGCCCCAGGCGCTGCGCGGGCAGGTCGAGGAGAACCTGCGCCAGCTGGGCCGCGACCATCTGGACGTGGTCAACCTGCGGGTGATCGGCTCCGATTCGGTGGCCGAACGCTTCGGCGCGCTCGCCGAGTTGCGCGAGGCCGGCCTCATCCGCCACCTGGGCCTGTCGAACGTCGGCCCGGCCCAGCTGGCGGAGGCGCTGACCGTCGCGCCCGTGGTGTGCGTGCAGAACCCGTACGGCATCGGCGCCTCGGCGGAGCAGGAGGAGATGCTGCGGCTGTGCGGCGAGCGGGGCATCGCGTTCGTACCGTTCTACGCGATCGCCGGGGCCGGCCGGGAACGGGGCACGGACCTCGCGGGGGGCGAGCACGAGGGGGTGCTGGCGGTGGCCCGTGAGCACGGCGTGAGCCCCGCCCGCGTACGCCTGGCCTGGACCCTCCGGCGCGGCCCGCACGTCCTGGCCATCCCCGGCACGGGCGCCCTCGACCACCTGACGGACAACGTGGCAGCGGGCGCCCTGCACCTGTCCCCAGCAGACCTGACCCACCTGACGACCAGCTGAGCCCCGAAGGGACGCGGGGAACGGCGCAAAACCCCCTGGCCCCCACACCCCCCGCACACCAACCCCCAAGGGGCGCGGGGAACTGCGCGCCCAGCCACAGACAACCGGCACCCAACTCCCCACCGCCACCCCCGAAGGGGCGCGGGGAACGGCGCAAAACCCCCTCGCCCCCACACCCCCCGCACACCAACCCCCAAGGGGCGCGGGGAACTGCGCGCCCAGCCACAGACAACCGGCACCCAACTCCCCAACCGCAACCCACCCCCCGAAAGGGGCGCGGGGAACGCCGCACCGAACCACAGGCAACCCCGGCCCCGGCCCGCGCCGGAAGGGGCTACGCGGGCCGAGCGCGGGCGGCATCCCGCAGCGCCCCGAGCACACGGGAAACGGCCGGCCCCTCCTCAGCCCCCCGCCGCACCGCAGCCACCACATGCCGCCGAGGCTGATCCGCACTGAGGACCCGCGTGACCACCCCCTCACCCCGCCCACCCACAGCCATCCGCGGCACCAGCGCAACCCCCATCCCCGCCTCGACCATCGCCAGGATCGCGGTCCACCCCGCCGCACTGTGGGCCTGTTCCGGCACGAACCCCGCCGCCTCGCAGGCCGCCGTGGTGATCTCCGACCACGGCCCGCTCCCCCCGAAGATCCACGGCTCGTGGGCCAGGTCGGCCAGGCGCAGACCGGGCTCCGCGGCGAGCGGGTGCCCGGCGGGCAGGGCCACGTCGAGGGGGTCGGTGAGGAGCGGCAGGAGGGCGAACTTCGGGTCGCGGGCGCTGGGCGCGTGCGCGGCGAGCGAGAGCGCGAGGTCGACCGCCCCGGCCGACAGCAGCTCGAACACCTCGGCCGCCTCGGCCTCCCGCACCCGTACCTCCAGCGCGGGATGGCTGCGGCGCAGGGCCCGTACGGCCGGCACGACGAGCGCGGGCACGGCGGTGGAGAACGCCCCGATCCGCACCTCCCCCGCCTCGCCCTGCAAGTACCCCGCCAACTCGGCGTCCGCACGCTCCAGTTGGGCGAAGACGACCTCGGCATGGCGCAGCACGAGATGCGCGGCGTCGGTGAGCCGCACCCGGCGGCCGTGCGCCTCGAGGAGCGTCACACCGAGCTGCCGGGCGAGGTTGGACAGCTGCTGCGAGACCGCCGAGGGCGTCATCAGGAGCACTTCGGCGGTCGCGGTCACGGTGCCCTGCTCGCGCAGGGTCCGCAGGATGTGCAGCTTCTTGATGTCCCACTCGCTCATGGGACGCAACATACCGGCGCCCTCCCGGCGGGGTTCACCGACCACGGGCACCCCTCCGGCACGGTGCGGCCGACCCCGGCACCGACCCCGACGCCGGCACCCCCACCCGCGCCCGCACCCGCAGGGCTCACCGTCGGGACCCGAGGACCACGCCACCGAGGATGAGCCCCATGGCCACCAGCTGCCCGGACCCCATCGCCTCTCCGAGCAGCGGATAGGAGAGCAGGGCCACGCAGACCGGCTGGAGGTAGTAGACGACTCCGGCGCGGGCGGCGCCGATGAGCGCGATCGCCCGGTTCCAGGCGAAGAAGGCGACCGCAGAGGACAGCACTCCGACGTAGAGGAGCGGTCCGACCGTGGCGGGCGTCGCGGCGAAGCCGCCCTGCGCGGCGAGGCTGATCCCGTACACCGGCGCGAGCAGGAGCGCGCCGAGCACGAAGGTGGTGAACAGGAAGGCGAGCGGCCCCAGTTCGGCGGGGCGACGGCGCAGGAGCACGCTGTACGAGGCGAAGCTGAGGGCGGCGGCGACCATCCAGAGGTCGCCGGGTGCGAGGTCGAGATCGAGCGAGCCCTTGCTGACCAGGAACAGCACGCCGGCCACGGCGACCAGCAGACCGAGGGTGCGGCGTGTCCCGAGCCGTCCGCCGGTGAGGCGCTCGTGCACGGCCATCAGGACCGGCGAGGCCGCCATGATCATGCCCATGTTGCCGGCCGAGGTGGAGGTGCCGGCCTGGTTGACGAGGGTGTTGTACACGGTGATGCCGAGCAGCGAGGCCAGTACGAGATAGCCCAAGTGCCGCCGGATCAGGGCTCGTTGGCGCCAGGTCTCGCGGACCGCGAACGGGGCGACCGCGGCGATGGCGATGAGCCACCGCCAGAACGCTGCCTGCACCGGCGGCACCGAGTCGTGCAGGGCCCGTGAGGCGACGAAGCTCCCGGACCAGACGACCGTCGCCACGGCCGCCAGGACGAGACCGAGCCCGCCCGTTCCGCCCGGCGTGCGGGCAGTGGCGGCGGCGGTGGCGCGCGGGGCGCTGCCGACTCGCACTCGGGCTCGGTCCAGGACGGTCACGACGACTCCGTTTCGGGCGGTGGGACGGACGGGGCGCGTGAGGCGCCCCGTCCGAGGAGGTGTCCCTACCGTCGCACCGCAGCACCAGTCACGTCCATCGAAGATTTGAGCGCACTATCTTCAGAAGAACTAAACGATTGAGCGGTAGCCGCCGCGCCGTCCCCTCCCGCCACCACCGGCGCCTTCGGGGCGACGGCCACCTGTCCGGCGAGGGTGGCCCCGAAGGCGAGGGCCATGCCGAGCAGCTGCGCGGGGGCGAGTGCCTGACCGAGCGCGGCCCAGCCGATGACCGCGGCGGTGAGCGGCGAGAGCGGGCCGAGGAAGGTGACCGAGGTCGCGGTCATCCGGCCGATGCCGCGGAACCAGAGCCAGTACGCGACGGCCGTGTTCACCAGGGCGAGGTAGACGTAACCGGCGACGTTGGACCCGTCGAGCGCGGGCGGCGCACCCTCCACGAAGAAGGCGACGGGTGCGATGAGGAGCCCGCCCGCGGTGAGCTGCCAGCCGGTGAGGATCAGTGGCCCCGCCCCCTCGGGCCGCCCCCAGCGCTTGGTGAACACGGTCCCGGCGGACATCGAGGCCGACGACCCCAGGGCGGCGATCACCCCGATGGCATCGAAGGACCCGGCCGCCTTCAGGACGACGAGGCTCACACCGAGGGCCGCCGCGATACCGGTGAGCAGCGTACGCAGGGTGGGCTTCTCGCCGAGGAAGAGGGCGGCGAGCCCTGCCACCCACAGCGGCCCGACCGATCCGATCACGGCCGCCATGCCGCCCGGCAGGCGGTACGCGGAGAGGAAGAGCAGCGGGAAGAACGCCCCGATGTTGAGCGCGCCGAGCACCGCCGCCTTCCACCACCAGTCCCCGCGCGGCAGGCGCCGGGTCACGGCGAGCAGGGCGAGACCGGCGGGCAGCGCCCGCATCATGCCGGTGAACAACGGGCGGTCGGCGGGCAGGAATTGGGTCGTGACGAAGTAGGTGGACCCCCAGGAGACGGGCGCGAGCGCAGTGAGCGCGACGGTGGCGAGACGGTTGCGGTGCTGATTCTGGTTCTGGTTCTGCTTGTTCTGATTCTGATTCTGGTTCATGGAGACTCCCTGAGGAGGTCGAGGGAAGGGGAGTTGCTGCGTGTGCGGTGCGCGCGGGGCATGGGGGGCCGGGGTTCGCGGCTCGACGCGGGCTCGCGGCTCGGCCGGCGGGCGGGTCAGCGGGCGGCGGTCGGCAGGGCCACCGGTGTCGTGGCCGTTCCGCGGTCCAGGACGATCGGGGCGCACGGGGCGGCCGATACGGCGGAGGCGTCCGGGGCCTTGACGGAGGTGGAGGCAGGGGCAGGTTCACGGGCGTCGACCCGTACCGCCACCGCGGGCAGCGTCCGTTCGAGCCGCACGACGACGGCCGCGGCGAGCAGCGAGGTGGCGATGAGCAGGCCCCAGGGCAGCCGCCCGTCGACGGACATCAGCGCGGTGAAGAGCGAGGGCGCGAGGGCCGCGGCGAGCGACCAGGACAACTGGTAGGCCGCCAGGTAGCGACCGCGCAGCGCCTCGGGCGCGGCGGCGACGGACAGGGCGCCGGCGGCAGGGCTGTGGACGAGCTCGCCCAGCGTGTACAGCGCGACGATGACCAGCAGCGCTCCGCCGAGCACGAGCCCCGAGCCGGGCCGCACCGTGCCGAGCACGACCTGGGCGGCGAAGGAGGCGGCGAACAGGAGTGAGCCGAGCGCCGTGGTGCGGGTGCGGCGGGCGCCGCGGGCACGGACCCGGGCGGCGACCACGACCCCGCCCGCCGCGCACATCACGGTGTTGAGCGTGAAGGCGGTACCGGTGATGGCCTGCGGTCCGTGCAGCCAGGTCGCGATGTACAGCGGGAAGAGGACGGAGAGGGCCGAATAGCTCAGCGCGTTGAGGAAGTTGACGGCGGTCAGCCCGAGGAAGGGCCGGTCGCCGAAGACCTGGCGGTAGCCGGCGGCGGCCGGGGCCGCGCCGGTTCCGGCAGCCACCCGCCGCTCGCCCCGCACCCCCCGCACGCCCCGCATCAGGAGGGCCGCGAGCGCGAAGCTGGCCGCGTTGGCCCAGGCCACCGCGGTGAACCCGGCGCCCCCCGCGAAACCGATGACGAGCGAGGCGAGCAGCGAACCCGCGCCGAGCCCGCCGTTGCGCAGGGCGCGCGAGGAGGCCTGGAGCCGGTCCCGGTCGGCCCCTTGGGCGACCTCGCCGATCAGCGACTGCTGTACGGCGGGAAAGGCCCGGTCGCCGAAGGCGGTGGCGAGCGCGACGAGCGCGAAGGCGGGCAGCGCGTGGGCGAAGGGGTAGAGCAGGAAGCCGGTGCCCCGCACGCCGTAGAGCAGCAGCTGTACGCGCTGAGCGCCGTACCGGTCGACGGCCGCCCCCGCGACGGGCAGCGCACCGAGCCCGATGAGCCCGACGACGGTGAGCACGAGCCCGACGGTGGCGAACGGGAGCCCCGTGACGTGGTGGAAGAAGACGAGGCTGAAGGGCACGTACATCCCGGAGCCGGTGGCGTCGACCGCCATGGCGACGAGCATGCGGCGTTCCCCGGCTATGCGCTGGGGGCGGGGGCGGCGGCGGGGCGTACGCATGAGGGCTCCGTACGGGCGGGGGTGCGCAGTGCGGTTCACTTCGCTGAAAGTAGCTTACAGCTAAGCTACTTTCCATCAAGCAACTTTCTTGCATCCGACCGTCAGGGTTCCGGATACTGACCGCATGACAGCCGCGAAGACGCCCCCTCCCGAGCCCGCCGAGGTCCAGCCGGACGCGGTGGACGCCATCACCGCCCAGTGGGCGGCGGTCCGCCCGGACCTCGAAACGGCCCCGATGGCGGTGTACGGACGGATCTACCGGATCGCGCGCGCGATGGGCGACCGGATGGAGAAGGAGTACGCGCGGTTCGGCATCGGACGCGGGGAGTTCGACGTCATCGCGACGCTGCGGCGCGCGGGAGACCCGTACACGCTGTCCCCGCGCCAGCTCTCGGGCACGCTGATGCTCACGACGGGCGGGATGACGGGACGCCTGGACAAGCTGGAGCGGGCGGGCCTGCTGCGCCGCAGCCCCGACCCGAACGACCGCCGCGGCCTTCGCGTGAGCCTCACGGAGGAGGGGTTGCGGTTGGTGGATGCGTCGGTGTCGGCGGGGTTGGCTGTGCAGGGGGAGGTTCTCGGGGCGGCCCTGGACCCGTCCGAGGTGGAGCACCTGTCGGCCCTGCTGAGGAAACTGCTGTCCGCCCATTGAGGCGGGCGGCGCCTCTGGGGGTGCTGGGGGTGCCCGCGGGTTGCGCAGTTCCCCGCGCCCCTCAACCCCCATGGGCATGTGCGGGCCGTGCTCGCTTCTCGCGCAGTTCCCCGCGCCCCTGGGCGGCACTGGACTGGCCTGGGGGTTGCGCAGTTCCCCGCGCCCCTCAACTCCGCGGTCATGTGCGGGCCGTGGGCGCTTCTCGCGCAGTTCCCCGCGCCCCTAGCAGGACCGGTGCTGGCCCGCGCTGGCCACCTCAGCCCGTCCGGCGATTGAGGACGAGCGCCCTTAAGGCGCGAAAGGGGGGTGCAGGGGGCGCAGCCCCCGCCGGGCTCCGAGGGGCGGAGCCCCTCAGCGGGTCTGGGGCGCAGCCCCAGGGGCCGAACCCTCCAACCCCCCGCACGGGCGGGCGGGTGGGCAAACCCGCCGGGGTCCGAGGGGCGGAGCCCCTCAGGGGGTCTGGGGCGCAGCCCCAGGGGCCGAGCCTTTTCAGCCCCTTGCACGGGCGGGTGGGTGGGCAAGCCCGCCGGGGTCTGGGGCGGAGCCCCAGGGCCAGGCACCTTCCAACCCGCTGCACGGGCGGGCGGGTGGGCAGCACCCTCGGGGCCCGGGGCACAGCCCCAGGGAGCCGGGGCCGCGCGGGCAAGCGCCCCAGGGCCCCGGCACCCCGGGTACGAGACAGGCCCGCCGCGCCCGCGAAGGGCGAAACGGGCCAAGGAGCCTCGCGCGAGCTACGCCTTCTTCGGCGCCTTCCGAGACTTGTCCAGCACCATGACCAGACCCGCGATGATCGCGAACAGCGCGATCGGCGCGATCACGAACAGCCCGATCGTGTCCATCACACTCAGACCGGACCCCGGATCGTCACCGTCATCGCGCGTGAGCGCAAGCGCCGGGGACGACATGAGCAGCATCATCAGCGTCGTACCGGCTGCTACGGCGCCGGCGCGCAGGGCGTTCTTCTTGTCCACGGTGCAAACGTAGCGAACGCCTAAGAGAGCCGCGCGCCCGGGGGTGCCGTACGGGGACCGGCACGACCCGCACCACCTCTCGCAGCACTTGCCGCACCACACCCCGCACCAGGCTCCGCACCGCCTCCCGCACCGGCAACCCCCGCACCCCCCGCCCCCGGAAACACCCGCATCAGCCCGTGCAGCCGCGGCGACGCCGTGATCGCCTCCAGGGTGAGCGGCTGGGCGTCGGGCCCGGCCACCGGCAGGCGCCAGTTGGGGTACTGGTCCCACGTACCGGGAAGGTTCTGCGGACGGCGGTCGCCGACCGCGTCCGGCAGCCACACCCCGACCATCCGCGCCGGCGTGCGCAGCAGGAAGCGGTAGACGGCGCGCACCTCGGCCTCCTCGTCGCCGGGGGCGTCGGGAAGCAGGCCGAGCCGTTGCAGATGGGCGAGCCACTCGGCCACCTCGGCGCGGGCCGCACCCTGCTCCTGGGCGAGGGGGTTCACCAGCAGGCCGAGGCGGTGGCGCAGCTGGACGTGTTCGCCGGTCAGGCGAGCCGCGGTGGAGGGCAGGTCGTGGGTGGTGGCGGTGGCCACGCACCCGGAGCGCCAGTCCTCGGGGGCGAGCGGCCGGCCCGTACCGGCCCAGTCCCGCTCGAACCAGAGCACCGAGGTGCCGAGCACCCCCCGCTCCGCGAGGGCCTCCCGTACGCCGGGCTCGACCGTGCCGAGGTCCTCCCCTATGACGACGGCGCCCGCGCGGTGGGCCTCCAGGGCGAGCACGGCGAGCATCGCCTCGGCGTCGTAGTGGACGTACGTCCCGTCGGTGGGCGGATGCCCCTCGGGCACCCACCACAGCCGGAACAGGCCCATCACGTGGTCGATGCGCAGGGCGCCCGCGGTGCGCAGCAGGCCTTGGAGCAGTCCGCGGAAGGGGGCGTAGCCGGAGGCGGCGAGCACATCGGGGCGCCAGGGCGGCAGGCCCCAGTCCTGGCCGTGCGCGTTGAAGGCGTCCGGGGGCGCCCCGACGGACATGCCGGGTGCGAAGGCGTCCTGCTGCGCCCAGGCGTCGGCGCCCTCGGGGTGCACGCCGACCGCGAGATCGTGGACGAGGCCGACGGGCATCCCCGCCTCGCGCGCGGCACGCTGGGCCGCGGCGAGCTGGGTGTCCGTGAGCCAGGCGAGCCAGGAGTGGAAGTCGACGCGGTCGATGAGCTCGCGCCGGGCCCGGGCGGTCGCGGCGGAGCGGGGGTCACGCAGCTCCTCGGGCCAGCGCCGCCAGTGCGGACCGTGCCGTTCGGCGAGCGCGCACCAGGTGGCGTGGTCTTCGAGGGCCCGGCCCTGCTCGGCGAGGAAGTCGCAGTAGGCGGCCCGCCGACCGGGGCCGAGCGGGACGCGGTGGACGAGTTCCAGCGCCTCGCGCTTCAGCTCCCACACGGCGTCCCGGTCGATCAACTCGCCCTTGCCGAGCACTCGTTGGCGCAGGTTCGCGGCGCGCCCGATCAGCTCGTCGAGCGCCGCGCGCTCGGCGACGTGGGCGTACTCGGGCACGGCCTCGACGCGCAGGTGGACCGGGTCGGGGAAGCGGCGCGAGGACGGCCGGTAGGGCGACGGGTCGGACGGCGCACCGGGCACCGCCGCGTGCAGCGGGTTGACCTGCACGAACCCGGAGCCGAGCGTGCGGCCCGACCAGGAGGCGAGTTCCGCGAGGTCGCCGAGGTCGCCCATGCCCCAGGAGTGGGTGGAGAGCAGCGAGTAGAGCTGCACGAGAAAGCCGTGGGTGCGCCCCGGGGGCTGCGGAACGGCGTCCGGCGCGACGACGAGCGTCGCCCGCGCGGTGCGGCCGTCCCGGTGACGTACCGTCAACTCGTGCACGCCGAGCGGGAGTTCATCCACGGGCGTGCCGATGACCGTCAGCTCGTCGGAGAGGCCCGGCACCGGCCGCGCGCCCCGGCGCACCAGCGTCGGGGGCAGCAGGCGGCCCGCGTCGGCCGCGTCGGCGTCGGCAAGGGCCCGGCGCTGCGCGGCCGGCGTCGAGGCGTCCACACCGAGCGCGGCGAGGACGGCGATCACGGTGGTGTCCGGCACGTCGACGGTGAGGCCCGCCGACGGCGAGTAGGACGTGGCCACGCCGTGCCGGGCGGCGAGCCGGGCCAGGGTCATCGCGTCAGAACCCCGCGGCAGCGGCCACCGGCGTCGGCTCGCTGGTCAGCGGAGTGGCGGTCTCGGTCATCGGGGGCTCGCTGATGAGGGGCTCGGCGTCGGCCATCGGCGGCTCACTGGTCAGCGGCTGCTCGGGGGCGGTGGCGACCACGGGGGCCTCCGTCTTCGATGGGGGGCAGGAACAGGGATGCCCTACCCAGCGGACGGCCGCCCAGACGTATCGCCGCACACAAGCTCGTACCCAGTCCATCGCACCAGGCATATCAGACACATCGCCCACGCGCATGGACACCTTCGGCAGACGGGTGACGGACTCGGCCTCCTCACTCCCTTATGGAGCATCGTCGACTCATTACGTACTGTCACGTGAGAAAGGGACGGCATGCACCGTCCTCGGCCGGCCGGCCCGTCCTGCGGGAGGCCGGGCCGCGGAGAACGAGGCGCCCCGGCCGCTCAGGCCGAGATGCCGTCGATCCGGGCCAGGGCGTCGTCCGCGCCGAAGGGCTGGAGGTAGGGCAGCCAGCGCGGGTCGCGGTGCCCGGTGCCGATGATCCGCCAGGCGAGGCCGGTGGGCGGGGCGGGCTGGTGGCGAAGGCGCCAGCCGAGCTCCAGGAGGTGGCGGTCGGCCTTGACGTGGTTGCAGCGCCGGCAGGCGGCGACGACGTTCTCCCAGGCGTGCTGGCCGCCGCGGCTGCGCGGGATGACGTGGTCGACGCTGGTTGCGACGCCACCGCAGTACATGCAGCGACCGCCGTCCCGGGCGAACAGGGCACGGCGGGTCAGTGGAACGGGCCCCCGGTAGGGGACCCGTACGAATCGTTTGAGCCGCACCACACTGGGGGCGGCTACGGCACGGGTCGCGCTGTGCAGGAAGGCGCCGGACTCCTCAAGGCTCACGGCCTTGTTTTCGAGGACGAGGACGAGCGCGCGGCGGAGCGGTACGACGCCGAGGGGCTCGTACGACGCGTTGAGGACCAGGACGTGCGGCACGGGTGCCTCCTCTTACGCCGGCGGCGCGTGGCTCGCGCCGGGACGATCTGTTCTCCAGTCTCCCCTCCTGGCTGGTCGAAGCGCCACCACGTCCGGGTAACGGGCTCGAAGTGTTTTCGACCACACCCCCCTCTTTCCCCGTCGCGGGAGCGCTCTCCCCCTCGTACGTCAACGGAGCACCTCCCTTGCCCCGTTAGTGTGGTGGGTCTGCCCGCGCCCTTCGGGCACCGCACCGCTGGAGGTTCCTGCCGTGAACTGGTCCGCCGTCCTGGCCGACGGATCGCCGCCCCCCGAACCCGCGACGCTCCAGGACGCCCAGAAGTCGGCCACCGAGGCCGCCGGCTGGGTGGAGCAGAACTGGTCGACGTGGCTGTACGTCGGATTCCGCATCCTCCTGATCATCGTCATCGCCTCGGTCCTGAGAGTCCTGGTCCGCCGGGCCCTGACCAAGCTCATAGAGCGGATGAACCGCAGCGCCCAGGCTGTTGAAGGCACCGCGCTCGGCGGACTCCTGGTCAACGCCGAGCGGCGCCGCCAGCGCTCGGAGGCCATCGGCTCCGTGCTGCGCTCGGTGGCGTCCTTCCTGATCATGGGCACGGCGGCCCTGATGGTCCTGGGCGTCCTGAACATCGACCTGGCCCCGCTGCTCGCCTCGGCGGGTGTGGCGGGTGTGGCGATCGGTTTCGGCGCCCGCAACCTGGTCACCGACTTCCTGTCCGGCGTGTTCATGATCCTTGAGGACCAGTACGGCGTCGGCGACTCCATCGACGCCGGGGTGGCCTCCGGCGAGGTGATAGAGGTCGGCCTGCGCGTGACGAAGCTGCGCGGCGCGGACGGCGAGATCTGGTACGTCCGCAACGGCGAGATCAAGCGCATCGGCAACCTGTCGCAGGGCTGGGCGACGGCCGGGGTGGACGTCCGGGTCCGGGCGAGCGAGGACCTCGACCGGCTGCGCACGGTCATCAACGAGGCGACCGAGTCCATGGCGAAGGAGGAGCCGTGGAACGAGCGCCTGTGGGGGCCGGTGGAGATCCTCGGCCTGGACGAGGTGCTGATCGACTCGATGGTGGTCCGCGTCTCCGCGAAGACCATGCCGGGCAAGGCCCTGAGCGTCGAGCGCGAGCTGCGCTGGCGGATCAAGCGGGCCCTGGACGCGGCCGGCATCCGTATCGTCGGCGGTGTGCCGCTGGCGGAGGAGCCCCCCGCCTCCGACCCGTCGGCCGCCGTCTCGGCCCCCTCGGCCCTGGCCAACCCGACGTCCCCCCAGTCCCTGGCCACCACCCCGATCCCGAACCCGAACGCGAACCTGTCGAAGTAGGGCCCGCCCGTTTCCCCGAGGGGCGTCCCGCCGCACACCGCGCGGGCGCCCCTCGCGCGTTCCACCCCGGACGCGGTGTGGGCCGCCCTTACGTCGTCCGCCGCGCCTGCACCGTCCACAGCGAGAGCGCGAACAGGCCCATCGTCAGCAACCAGGCGGCCGCGCTTCCGGCCGGGTAGAGAGCCAGGGCCCACCAGGCGTGCGCAGTACCGCCGTTGGGCTGCAAGGTCCGGCCCAGTATGAGGTTGATGATGAGGAACATCAGCCCGGCCGTCGCGGCGACGGCCTCGTTGGCGAAGCGCCGGGCGCACAGGGCGAGGGCGAGCAGCAGGGTGATGTTGCGGGCGACGTCCATGCCCACCATCAACCCGGCGATGTGCGCGAGGACCACGGTCAGAACGACAGCGCCGCGATCGTACTGCCGGACGGGGGCCACCGCCGTGGCTTCTGCCTCGTGGAGCCGCCGTTCCATGCAGTACATGCTCGCGACGACGACGAAGAGCGGGCTGAAGTAGTCCAGGCGAGCGCCGGCCATGCCCCCGAAGAGATTCGGTACGGGTACCTCGCTCGAACCTACCGACCAGCACACCAGCAGGAGCAGTGCCAGTGCGAGGGGAAGGGTCCACCAGCGGCGAACACGGAGGAGATAGAGGTTCACGAGCCGATGCCCTGCCTGCAGTGCTTCTGTTCGGCGGCCGTGTTGGCGAACCAGTCGGCCTGCTTCTTGGCGGGGAGTTGACGGATCTCCTGAAGGTGCGCCCATCCGGGGGCGGGGATGGAGGTCCGCAGTCTCTGCTCGTCGACTCCAGCCACCAGAGCGGCCCACGCCGCTGCGGGTGAACCCGGCTGACCGCAGTCGCTCACGCCCGCGCGCGCGGCTTGTCCGGCCACCGCTGACTCCGCCAGGTTCGCCGTGAACTTGTCCTGGTCGTCACCGGCACCCTTCAGGGGGAGCGACCAGTACAGCGGCCACGTGCCCGGCTTCGTGTGCTCCTCGGGAGAGGTGATGCGCAGGACCTCGGGTGCGGGTATCCCCGCGGCCTCCAACCGGCGCAGCGGGGCGAGCGCGTCGCGGTGCAGCTGTTGCGCATAGGGCGCGTATTCGGGGGGCACGCACACGGTCGGCGCCTCCCCCGTGCAGACGAGGGCGACGTCGCGCGGGTGCGTGGGGTTCTGGAAGCCCCAGTCGCTGACCAGGGCGCGTCCGCCGAAGATGCAGGCCACCGGCACAAGGAGGCTGATCACCGCGATCCAGGGGCGTCGGCGCACGCCGGTCAGACACATGGCGGCGAGCGCGAAGCCTGCGGTCACGAGCCAGGGAACGGTGTACACGGTGGAGGCGCGGACGTCAGTGACGGTCGATGTGCCGTCGATGAATCCTCCGAGGTGGCGCACCCAGGCGTTGGTCATCGCGTGCGGCATGGCCAGCCACGCCCAACAGCTGATGGCGACGAGGGGGGCCGCGAGACTCTTGGGCATGAGGACCCCGAGGCTCCAGCCGACAATCAGCCAGCCCAGGGGAAGCACGAACAGGTGCGCCACGCCGAACCATCCGGCACCACCGGGCCACACCCCGACGGCCTGGCGTGCCAGGACGAGTGCCGCGGCGATGAGCAGGACGTGCAGGACCAGGACCGGTGTGACGGCCCGGATGAGCTGGGAGACGCGGGAGCGTGCACTGATGTTCCGAAGCGCGCCCAGGAGCCGGTGGCGGCCGGCCTCCCATGCGGCGACACCGGCGACCACCGGGGCGATCACGGGGAGGGCGTAGTCGGTGAGTTCGCCGGACTCCACCGCGTAGTGCGAGGGCACGGTATGGATGGCGTCGTCCATGTACAGGTAGACGAACAGCAGGGCGGGCAGGAGGAGCCAGGGCGCGGCGGAGGCGCGGAGATTGCCCCACGTGATCATTCGGCCACCTCGAGCAGTGCGGCGTAGGCGCTTTCCAGCCGTCGGCCGGGCACGGCTTCCGCATGGGCGTGGCCCTCGAACTCCCTTACCGTTCCCTTGAATCGGGGGCGCCCGGCTTCGAGGACCACCACTTCGTCGAACGCCTCGTCCAGGTCTCCGATGTCGTGCGTCGAGACGATCGCGTGGACCGTGCCGCGCAGCGAAACCAGCAACTCCAGGAATCTGCGCCGCTGATGGGGATCGAGTCCGACGGTGGGTTCATCGAGGAGCAACACCTCGGCGTCGTGCACGAGTGCCTGCGCGATCGCGATGCGCTGTTGCTGACCGCCGGACAGCGTCTTGATCCTGTGGTTCAGCTTCTCGCCGAGGCCGACGCGCGCGATCGCTTCGGGCGCGGCACGCCAAGCCTCCCGCTCCCGCATGCCTTTGAGCCAGCCGATGTAGGCCACGTGCTCCCTGCACGTCAGCCCGGGCAGGAACCCCGGGCGCTGAGGCAGCCAGGACACCTTGTGCCGGTAGTCCCGCACATGCCGGCGGCTGGCGGGATCGAGATCCCCGTAGCGGACGTGCCCCGACTGCGGCGCCGAGGCGCTGGCCCCCAGGGAGAGCAGGGTGCTCTTGCCCGCTCCGTTGGGTCCCAGGAGGACTGTGTGGCCGGGCGAGAAGCGCAGGTCGAGCCCGTCGAGAACGGGGCGCGCGGTGCGGGCGTAGCGGAAGGTGCAGGACTGGTAGTGCAGGGGCATGGGGCGGTACCTCGTCGCTGGAATGACGTTCTTCCGGCCGCACCCGCAGGGTGCGGGTGCGGCCGGAGAGGCGGGGCTTCAGTAGTTGACGCTCAGCGAGTTGACCCAGACGTGGACGCCTGACAGACCATAGTTGACGGCGAAGTAGTAGTCGCCTGAACCGTGGCCGTCCCAGTTGCCCGACGAGGTACCGCCCCCGAAGCAGTTCGTGAAGTACGCCTGTGTGTAGGACGGGTCAGGTCCGAAGGTGTCCTTGCGGAGCGTGACTCCCACGCCGCGGTTGCTGTAGTCGTCGGAGCAACCCGTGAAGTTGATGTTGGTGGGCCCCCCGTCGTCAGCCCAGCGGCGGGACTCGAACCCCGGAGCAGCCCCCGACAGGTGGCTGGACCAGCTCGACGCCTGTGCGGGCGCGGCGAGGATGCCGAGCACAGCAACTGCGCCCAGGCCGGCTGTGGCTATGCGGCGGCCAGGCTCACGCAGAGCGGACAAGTGCTTGGAGGTCATGTCTTCTCCCTGGTGGACTTGATGTGGAAGCGAGCTCGCTGAGCGACCTTACGACTACACGCAGCGCCCATAAAGGAACGTATGTTCGATTGACTGGATATGCCACTCGCCTAAACGGCATACATGATCGAACCGGGCGCACGAAGTCCGGAAGGTTTCCTATCAATTGCCGCCCGGTAACGTCAGCCGTGCCTCCATCCCGAGAGAGCCGACGTCTTGCCGGGCCGTCACAGCGATTCCACTCACAGACTCTGGACGCATTCTTGATCGCGTTTTAGGCCACAACCCCCGGCGCGCGGCGCGCGCGTTCCGGCCCAACTCCAGGTAACGCTTTGGTAGACGGCACGCCCCCGCCCATTGACGCACCGCCGACGCGCGCCTACGTTCCTCCCATCGAATAGGAAACTTTCCTAACAGTCATGTGGGGAAGCGGACGCCCGAAGGGCAGGTGGATCCGTCGTGGCCGGTACTACCCCGGGAACTCCGCGCGTACTCCGCGCCATGAACGATCGGGCCGCGCTCGATCTGCTCCTGGCGCACGGTCCCCTGTCCCGGACCCGGATCGGCAAGCTCACCGGGCTCTCCAAGCCGACCGCCTCCCAGCTGCTGGCGCGGCTCGAAGCCGCCGGGCTCGTCGTCGCCACCGGGACGACCGAGGGGCGCCCGGGCCCCAACGCCCAGCTGTACGCGGTCAACGCGGGCGCCGCCCACGTGGCCGGGCTCGACGTGACCCCCGAGCGGATCCGCGCCGCCGTCGCCGATGTGGCGGGCGGGGTCGTCGGGGAGTTCGAGGTCGCCACCCCGGGCCGGCGCGCGGAGTCCGTGGTGCACCAGGTGACCGGGGCGCTCGACGGCGCGGTGAAGGCCGCCGGACTCGCCCGCTGCGATGTGCACCGCGTCGTCATCGCCACCCCCGGCGCCTTCGACCCCGGCACCGGGCGGCTGCGCTACGCCTCCCACCTGCCGGGCTGGCACTCCCCCACCCTGCTCGACGAGTTGGCCGCGGCCCTGCCGATGCCCGTCGAGTACGAGAACGACGTGAACCTCGCGGCCGTCGCCGAGCAGCGCCTGGGCGCCGCCCGCGGCCACGAGGACTTCGTACTGCTGTGGAACGAGGGCGGGCTCGGCGCCGCCCTGGTGATCGGCGGGCGGCTGCACCGCGGATTCACCGGCGGCGCCGGTGAGGTCGGCTTCCTGCCGGTGCCGGGCGCCCCCCTCGTACGCCATGTCACCAAGGCCAACTCGGGCGGCTTCCAGGAGCTGGCCGGCGGACAGGCCCTGCCGCGCCTGGCCCGTGAGCTGGGCGTCGCCGACATCCCGGCGGGGCCCGTCAACGAGGTGGCCGCCGCCCTGATCGCCCGGGGCGCCGCAGCCGCCGCAGGCCCCGAGCACGCTCTCCTGGAGGCCTTCGCCACAGCGCTCGCGACCGGTCTCGCCTCCCTGGTCGCGGTGCTCGATCCCGAACTCGTCGTGCTCTCCGGCGCCCTGCTGGCCGCCGGCGGCGAGCCGCTGCGCGCGCTCGTACAGAACGAACTGGCCGAGCTGGCCGCCTCACGGCCGCGGCTCGTCAGCGGAGACGTCACCGAACTCCCGGTGCTGCGCGGCGCGTTGGAGTCCGCCCTGGCCACCACCCGGGACGAGGTCTTCGACACCACCCGCTGAACCGCCCCGCACCACCACCCGCCGAACCCCCGAGCCACCCGCGCCACCACCCGCCGAACCCCTCGCACCGCCCCCGATCCACCCGCACCCCCGCCCCCTCCCCGGGAGACACCGCCATGCCCGCATTCCGCCGGAAGTCGGCCGCCGTACTGGCCGCGACCGCCTCCATAGCCCTGTTCGCCTCGGCCTGTACGGGCCAGAGCGGCACCAGCGCGACGGACGACGCGTCCAAGGACACGACGATCACCTTCTGGCACGGGTGGAGCACCCCCAGCGAGGTCGCGGCCATCCAGGCCGATGTGGACGCCTTCCAGAAGGCGCACCCCAACATCCACGTCAAGGTCGTCGGCGACATCAACGACGACAAGATCAACCAGGCGTTGCGGGCGGGCGGTTCCAACGCCCCGGACGTGGTGTCGTCGTTCACCACCAACAACGTCGGCAAGTTCTGCTCCTCCAACGCCTTCGTCGACCTCGCCCCGTTCCTGAAGAAGGACGGCATCGACCCGGCGAAGACGTTCCCCAAGACCATGAACGAGTACACCCAGTTCCAGGGCAGGCGTTGCGCGCTCCCGCTGCTCGGGGATTCCTACGCGCTGTACTACAACAAGGACGCCTTCAAGGCGGCCGGCATCGACGGGCCGCCCACCACCTGGTCGGAGTTCGAGGCCGACGCCAAGCTGCTGACCAAGCCGAAGGGCGACTCCTACGAGCAGCTCGGCTTCATGCCGAACTACCACGCCTACGAGACGACGACCGAGCACTACCTCGCACAGTGGTCGCCCACCTACTTCGACGCCAGCGGCAAGTCGAACATCGCCAAGGACCCGGCGTTCGAGAAGGGTCTCGCCTTCCAGAAGCAACTCGTGGACGGGCTGGGCGGGTTCACCAAGCTGGAGAAGTACCGCTCGTCCTTCGGCGAGGAGTACGGCAGCACCAACCCGTTCAACACCGGTCAGGTCGCGATGGCCATGGACGGTGAGTGGCGGCTCGGCATGGCGCTGGCCGGCAAGCCGAAGTTCGACATCGGGGTGGCGCCGCTGCCGGTGCCCGACGACCAGCGGGCCACGCACGGCAAGGGCTATCTGACCGGCACCATCGCGGGCATCGCCGCGACGTCGAAGAAGCAGAACGCCGCGTGGGAGCTGGTCAAGTTCCTGACCACCGACACGGACGCGGTGGTGAACTTCGCCAACGCCATCCACAACGTGCCGTCCACCCTGGCCGCCCTCGCGTCGCCGAAGCTCCAGACCGACCCGCGCTTCAAGACCTTCCTGGACATCGCGCAGAACCCGCACTCCACCACGAGCCCGGCCTCCGTCAACGGCGGCCAGTACCTGGTGTCGATCCAGAACCTCGGCTACGACGTGGAGAGCGGCAAGCAGGGCGACATCAAGGCGGGGCTGGCCAAGACCGCCCAGGAGATCGACGCCGCGATCGCGCAGGCGAAGTAACCCGGCCATGAGCACCCCGTACACACTGCGCGCCAAGCACCGCCGCTCGGCCCTGCGCACCCTGGCGTTCCTGTCGCCCTGGCTGATCGGGTTCTGCGTCTTCTTCGCCTACCCGCTGATCTCCACGGTCTACTTCTCCTTCACGCACTACGACGGTTTCGGTGCGGCCACCTTCGACGGCCTCCAGAACTGGTCGTACGTCTTCGAGGACTACCCGCTGTTCTGGCCGGCGCTGCGCAACACCCTGTGGCTGGTGGTCGTGATGGTCGCCTGCCGGGTGGTGTTCGGCCTCGGCGTCGGCATGCTGATCACCAAGATCAAGACGGGCGTGGGCGTCTTCCGCACCCTGTTCTACCTGCCCTACCTGGCCCCGCCGGTCGCGGCCACGCTCGGCTTCGTGTTCCTGCTCAACCCCGGTACCGGGCCGGTCAATTCGCTCCTGGGCGACCTGGGCATCCCGGCGCCGAACTGGTTCACCGACCCGGCGTGGTCCAAGCCCGCGCTCACCCTGCTCGCGGTGTGGGGCGTCGGCGACCTCATGGTCATCTTCATGGCCGCGCTGCTCGACGTGCCGAAGGAGCAGTACGAGGCCGCCGAGCTGGACGGCGCCTCCCCCTGGCAGAAGTTCCGCTTCGTCACCCTGCCGAACATCTCGCCCATCGTGATGTTCGCCGTGGTCACCGGCGTCATCCAGGCGATGCAGAGCTACACCCAGCCGCTGGTGGCGGGCAAGGTCGCCTCGGGGCACATCGGCAACTCGGGCCAGCAGTTCGAGCCGGGCTACCCGGACAAGTCGACCCTGACCCTGCCCCAGCTCGTCTACAACCTCGGTTTCCAGCGCTTCGACTACGGCTCGGCGTGCGTGGTCGCGCTGGTCCTGTTCGCCCTCTCCATGGTCTTCACGGCGCTCCTCATGAAGCGCCGCGGCGGACTCGTCCAGGCAGGTGAGTGAGATGAGTTACGTCGTGGAGGCACCCAAGGCCCGGGCCGCGACCCCGGCCGCCAGGACGGCCCGGCGCAAGGCCCTGCTCCAGTGGATCGCGGTGCACTCGCTGGGGGTCGCGGCCGCGCTGTTCTTCGTGCTGCCGTTCGTCTTCCTGCTGCTCACCTCGCTGATGGACGACCAGCAGACGCTGACCCGCGATCTGGTCCCGCACCACTGGGCCTGGTCCAACTACCGCAAGGTGCTGGACACTCCTGGCTTCTTGACCTGGTGGAAGAACACCCTGCTGTACGCCGGGCTCGGCACCGTGCTCAGCGTGGTGTCCTCGGTGCCGGTGGCGTACGCGCTCGCCAAGTTCCGCTTCCGCGGGCGCAATCTGTCGCTGATGCTGGTGATCTCGATGATGATGCTGCCGCCGCAGGTGATCATCATTCCGATGTACCTGTTCTGGGCGAAGCAGCTCGACCTGTCCGGCACGCTGTGGCCGCTGATCGTCCCGCTGGCCTTCGGTGACGCGTTCACCATCTTCCTGCTGCGGCAGTTCCTGATGACCATCCCCAACGAGTACCTGGACGCGGCGAAGGTCGACGGGTGCGGGGAGCTGCGCACGCTGATCAAGGTGGTGCTGCCCATGGCGCGCCCGGGCATCGCCGCCGTCGCGCTCTTCCAGTTCTTCTACGCCTGGAACGACTACTTCGGACCGCAGATCTACGCGTCCGACACGCCCGCCTCCTGGACGCTGAGCTACGGCCTGGAGTCCTTCAAGGGCGCGCACCATACCGACTGGAACCTGACCATGGCCGCGACCGTACTGGTCATGGCCCCTGTGATCCTCGTCTTCTTCTTCGCACAGAAGGCCTTCGTCGAGGGCGTCACACTGACCGGAGTGAAGGGCTGATCGACCATGAAGCTCGCAGTAGTGGGGGGCGGCTCGACCTACACCCCCGAACTCATCGACGGTTTCGCCCGGTTGCGGGACACGCTGCCCGTCAGTGAGCTGGTCCTCGTCGACCCGGCCGCCGACCGTCTGGAGCTCGTCGGCGGGCTCGCCCGGCGCATCTTCGCCAAGCAGGGCCACCCGGGAAGGATCGTCACCACCTCCGACCTGGACGCGGGCGTCGAGGGCGCGGACGCGGTGCTGCTCCAGCTGCGCGTCGGCGGCCAGGCCGCCCGTCAGCAGGACGAGACATGGCCGCTGGAGTGCGGCTGCGTGGGTCAGGAGACCACCGGCGCGGGCGGCCTCGCCAAGGCGCTGCGCACCGTGCCGGTCGTCCTGGACATCGCCGAGCGGGTCCGCCGCAGCAACCCGGACGCCTGGATCATCGACTTCACCAATCCGGTGGGCATCGTGACCCGGGCCCTGCTCCAGGCCGGGCACCGGGCCGTCGGCCTGTGCAACGTGGCCATCGGGCTCCAGCGCAAGTTCGCCGCGCTGCTCGGGGTCACGCCCGCCGAGGTGCACCTCGACCACGTGGGCCTCAACCACCTCACCTGGGAGCTCGGGGTGCGCCTCGGCGGGCCCGCGGGCGAGAACGTCCTGCCCCGGCTGCTCGCCGAGCACGGCGAGGCCGTCGCCGAGGACCTGCGCCTGCCGCGCCAGGTGCTCGACCGGCTCGGCGTGGTCCCCTCGTACTACCTGCGCTACTACTACGCGCACGACGAGGTGGTGCGCGAGCTCGGCACCAAGCCGTCCCGCGCCGCCGAAGTCGCCGAGATGGAGCGCCAGTTGCTGGCGATGTACGGGGATCCGGCGCTGGACGAGAAGCCCGAGCTGCTCGCCGGGCGCGGGGGCGCCTTCTACTCGGAGGCCGCCGTGGACCTCGCGGCCTCGCTGCTCGGCAAGGGCGGGAGCCCGGTCCAGGTCGTCAACGCGTACAACAACGGAACACTGCCCTTCCTCGCGGACGACGCCGTCATCGAGGTGCCGGCCCGGGTCGACGGCAGCGGCGCGGTGCCGCTCGCGGTGCCCGCGCTCGACCCGCTGTACGCCGGTCTGATCGCGCACGTCAGCGCCTATGAGGACCTGGCCCTCGAAGCCGCCCTGCGCGGCGGGCGCGACCGGGTGTTCCGGGCGCTGCTCGCCCACCCGCTGGTCGGGCAGTACGACTACGCCGACGGGCTTACCGACCGGCTGATCGCGCACAACCGGGAGCACCTCGCGTGGGCATGAGTGTGCTGGCGATCGACGCCGGCAACAGCAAGACCGATGTGGCCCTGATCGGCGCGGACGGCACCGTGCTCGGCACCGCGCGCGGCGGGGGCTTCCGGCCGCCCGCGGTGGGCGTGGACGTGGCCATGCACACGCTGGCCACCACCGTCGAGCAGGCCCACCTCGCCGCGCGCGGGTCCGGCCCGCTGCGGGTCGAGCACGTCTCGGCGTGCCTGGCCAACGCCGATCTGCCGGTCGAGGAGCGGGAGTTGGCGGCGGCCCTTCAGGCGCGCGGCTGGGGCGGCTCGGTGCGGGTCCACAACGACACCTTCGCGATCCTGCGCGCCGGGCTGCCCAGCGGCGCCGAGCCGCGCGGCGTCGCGGTGGTGTGCGGGGCGGGCATCAACTGCGTGGGCATGACCCCGGACGGCCGCACCGCCCGCTTCCCGGCCATCGGGAAGATCTCGGGCGACTGGGGCGGGGGCGGCGGCCTGGCCGAGGAGGCACTGTTCTTCGCGGCCCGCGCCGAGGACGGCCGCGGCGGTCCGACCGCGCTGGCCGCGGCGCTGCCCGCGCACTTCGGGCTCTCCTCGATGTACGAGCTGATCGAGGCGCTGCACCTGGAGAGGATCCCGGCCGCCCGGCGCCACGAGCTGAGCCCGGTGCTGTTCGAGGTCGCGGCGGCCGGGGACGCGGTGGCGCGCTCGCTGGTCGAGCGGCAGGCCGAGGAGATCGTGGCCCTGGCCACCGTCGCGCTCGGCCGGCTCGGGCTGCTCGACGCGCCGACGCCGGTACTGCTCGGCGGCAGCGTGCTCGCCGCCCGACACCCCCAACTGGACGGCCGTGTCCGGGAGTTGCTGGCCGAGCGGGCGCCCAAGGCGGAGCCCCGGGTGGTGACCACCTCGCCCGTGCTCGGCGCGGGACTGCTCGGTCTCGACCGGCTGGCGGCGCCCGACGCCGTGCACGCCCGGCTGCGCGCCCAGTACGCCCGGCCCGTGAGCCGCCCGCTCCCCGGGGAACCGAAAGGATCCCCGCCGCGTATACATGGTGGGGACGTGGGGCAGGGGCAAGGGGCGCGGAGCGGCAGGTAACAAGATCCAGACAACCCTGGATGGTTGTCGGTCCCTGCGGCCATACTGCCTACGCAGCGACCGAGGGGGAGGTCAGGTGGCGAATCCGCCGAACGTGCGCGAACCGGAGACGCGGGAGCCCGCGGCCCGGTCCGCGCCGCAGCCGCGCCCCGGGGCGCTCCGGGGCCGGCCGCAGGTCCGGCGGCGGCTGCGCGCCGCCGCGACGACCGAGCCGGGGCGCCTGTGGCTCATCGGCGCGGTGGTGGCGGTGCTCGTGGTGGCCTTCGGCGGCGTCACCGCCTGGGAGGTCTCCGACCGCTCGGCCGCGGCGGGCGACGTGGTGAGCCGCAGCCAGCCGCTGAGCGCCGACGCCGCCTCCATCTACCGCTCGCTCGCGGACGCCGACACGGCGGCCGCGAGCGGCTTCCTGGCCGGCGGCCAGGAGCCGCTCGACGTGCGCAGGCGGTACGACACGGACATCGCGACCGCCTCCCGCCTCCTGGTCAAGGCGGCGGCGAACACCACGGGCTCCGCCGAGTCGGCCCGGCAGATCGCCACGCTGAACGAGCAGCTCCCGCTGTACAACGGCCTGGTCGAGCAGGCCAGGGCCAACAACCGGCAGGGCTTCCCGGTCGGCGGCGCCTATCTGCGCTACGCCAACCAGAAGATGAGCGCCAGCCTGCTGCCCGCGGCCCAGAAGCTGTACGAGGCCGAGACGGGCCGCCTCTACGACGACTACGACCAGGCCGACACCTGGCCGTACGCGGCGACCGTGCTCGGCCTGCTCGCGCTCGGCGGCCTCGTCTGGGCGCAGCGCCGCAGCTACCTGCGGACCAACCGGGTGTTCAACCACGGGCTGCTCGCCGCGACGGCCGCCTCCACGGTGGTGCTGCTCTGGCTGGTGGTCGGTCACGCGGTGGCCGTCTCCGAGCTGTCCGACTCGCGCGAGCACGGCCAGGAGTCCCTGAAGGTCCTCAACGACGCCCGGATCAGCTCGCTCCAGGCCCGCGCCAACGAGAACCTGACGCTGGTGGCCCGCGGCGCGGTGCTGACCGCCGACGGCAAGGACCTGTACGAGGCGGAGTTCACCAAGGAGATGGCGTCGCTGTCCGGCCGGCTCGGCGCCGCGCGCGGCCTCGCGGACGACGACGCGGGCAAGGCCCCGGTGGCCAAGGCCGTCGGGGACATGGAGGCGTGGCAGAAGCGCCACACGGCGGCCCGCACGACCGACGACAGCGGCGACTACGACGGCGCGCTGACCCAGGTCATCGGCGCCAAGGGCTCCACCGGCGAGTGCTTCGACCAGGTGGACAAGGAGCTGGACGCGGCGATAGCCCACGAGCAGCGCCAGTTCACCACCGCCGCCTCCGACGGGCACGGCGCCCTCACCGGCCTCCCGCTGGGCGCCGCGCTCCTGTCGGTGCTTGCGGCGGCCGGCGCGGGGGTCGGCGTCAGCCGCAGGCTCGCGGAGTACAGGTGAGCGGCATGGACAGCGGCAACGGGCCGGCGAGCAGCGGCGGATGGGCGAGAGGGGTCGCGATGAGCGGCGCGAAGAGCTCGGCGGATCCGGCCCACCCGGCCGCCCCCGGCGCCACCACCGGCACCCCGGACGGGGCCCGGCGCGCCGGGCGGCGCGGAGCGGCCCGGCTGCGCGGCTGGGGCGGGGTGGCCGGGATGGCGCTCGCCCTCGCGCTCGCGGCCGGCGCGCTCGTCCCGCTGACCCGGCACGGCGGCGAGGCCGCGGCGGCCGGCCTCGCGGGGCCGGGCACGGCGCGGGCGGTGCAGGCCAAGGCGGGCGACTGCGCGGACCCGGAGGCGAGTCTCGCCCCGTCGGGCGCGGACGGGCCGAACATCGAGGCCATCAAGCAGCGCGGCAAGCTGATCGCGGGCGTCGACCAGAACAGCTTCCGCTGGGGCTACCGCAATCCCGCCACCCGCACCCTCGAAGGCTTCGACATCGACCTGGTGAAGGCGATCGCGAAGAACATCCTGGGCGACGAGAACGCGGTGATCTACCGCGCCATCCCCACCAGCCAGCGCATCCCCGCCCTGCGCAACGGCACGGTCGACGTGGTGGTGCGCACGATGACGGTCAACTGCGCCCGCGTCCAGCAGGCGTCGTTCTCCACCGCCTACTTCGAGGCCGGCCAGCAGGTGCTCGCCCCCAAGACCTCGGCGATCACCGGCTTCGACGACTCGCTCAAGGGCAAGCGGGTGTGCGTGGCGGCGGGCTCCACCGCCTTCGACGCCCTGAAGGCGAACGCGCACGGCGCCGACTACCAGGACTTCACGGTCCCCAACCAGCTGGACTGCCTGGTCCGTCTCCAGCAGAACCTGGTGGACGCGGTCGTCACCGACAACGCGCTCGCCGCCGGCCAGGCCGCCCAGGACCCGGCGGTGCAGCTGAAGGGCAGCCCGTTCACCACCGAGTACTACGGCGTCGCCGTCAAGCTCGGCAACACCGATCTGGTGCGGCGGATCAACCAGGTCCTGGTGGACTACCGGGGCGGCGGCGACAACAGCCCCTGGATGCGGGCGTACCGCCAGTGGCTGGCCGCCGACCTGCCCGGCATAACGGGCCCGCCCGCCCCCAAGTACCGCACCGGATGAGCATGTCGAGGCCACGGCCGTACCACAGAGCGGAGAGGTGATCGATGGGCGCGGGACCCTCCCCCAGCTCCACCGGGGGACCCCCGGAGCCGGTCATGGACCGGGACGAGGTGGACCGTGCGCTGGCCCGCCTCGACGCCGAGCACGAGGCCGTCGAGACCTCGCTGCTCGCCCTCCAGGACCATGCCGGGCGCCGGCTCCTCGAAGGCGCCGGCCTGACCGGGGTCACCAAGGAGCGCTGGGCGGCCACCGAGCAGTCCATCTCGCTGCTCTGGGCGTACTTCGACGCGTACGCGGCGGCCCTCACCTCGGTGCGTGAGCTGCGCGCCCGGCGGCGCTGGCCTGGGCGCGAGGACCTGGCGGAGCTGACCGAGCGGCTGCGCGGCCCGTCCGTGACGCTGTCGGGCGCCGCCCTGCACGCCGCGCCGACCATCGCCGGCGGCCCGGCCCGGCTGACCGAGCGCTTCACCCTGGCCGAGCTGGTCGACCGGATGAACGAGCTGTACGCCCGCTCGCTCGACCTGGTGGTCGCCGCCGACGCGGTGTGGTCGGCGCTGCCCGCCCGGATAGACCTGCTGGCCGCCGAACTGCACCGCACCCGCAGCCTGGCCCACTCGGTGGGCGTGCGGCCCGGGGAGCATCCCTCGGGCGACGACCTGGAGTCGATCACGGCCGAACTGACCGCGCTGCGCGCCGAGGTGGTCTCGGACCCGCTCGCGTTCTGGGTGCCCGCGCCGGGCAGCTCGGCGCCGGGCGGCGGCCGTCCCGACACCGGGCGCTACGACCGTGCGGCGCGTGCCCTTGAGGACGTACGGCGGGAGATCGACGCCGTATTGACGGTTCGTCAGGATGCCGAGCAGCGCCTGGTGCGGCTGCGGGACGTGCTCTCACGGGCCGACCGCACCCTGGCCGAGGCCCGCTCGGCCCGCGGCGAGGTGCTCGCGAAGATCGCCGCGAGTGAGGTGCCCGCCGTGAGCGGCCCCTCCATCGCGCTCCAGGAACAGCTGGCCCTGGCCGCCGAGTACCGGCGGCACTCCCAGTGGCACCGCCTGTCCCCCCTGCTCGAATCCCTGGAACGGGAGGCGGAGGACGAACTCCTGCGCGCCCGGGAGTCGTTGACGGCGGTCACCGCGCCGCTCGCGGTCCGCGCGGAGCTGCGCGGCCGGCTCGACGCGTACAAGGCGAAGGTCGCCCGGCACGGCCTGGCCGAGGACCCGTTCCTGATCGAGCGGTACGACGCGGCCCGCCGGATGCTGTGGTCCGCGCCCTGCGACCTGCGCGTCGCCGAGGAGGCGGTGCTGCGCTACCAGCGGGCGGCGGCCGACGCACTGGTCCCGAGACAGTCCGGGCCCGTTGACCAGAGGGGGGAATCATGACCGAGAACACCCAGTGCCAGCGCCCCGGTTGCACGGGTTCGTACGAGGACATGGGCGGCGGCGAGCTGTACTGCGACACCTGCGGCCTGGCGCCCGTCGTCTCGCCGACCGGCATGGTGTCCTCACCGCCGACCGGGATCACCGGGGGCGGCCACCGCTCGGCCTCGCAGTCCTCGCGCTCCTCCGCGCGCAGTTCGCGCTCCTCACGCTCCTCGACCTCGCGCCGCTCGGTCTCCGGGCGCCTGTCGTCGCTGAGCGGCTCGGCCACCTCGCGCTCGGTCTCGGTGCGCAGTTCGGGCGCGGCGGCCAGTTCCTCGGCGCGCAGCAGACTGGGCGCCGGCCTGGTCTCGGTGCCGGAGGTGCCGCGCCCCGATCCGCGCTCGGCGGTCATGGAGCGCCCGGAGGTGCCCGAGCGCAAGCGGTTCTGCTCGCGTTCGGACTGCGGGGCGCAGGTGGGCCGTTCGCGCGGTGAGCGGCCCGGGCGCACCGAGGGCTTCTGCACCAAGTGCGGCCACCCCTACTCCTTCGTGCCGAAGCTGCACGCCGGCGACATCGTGCACGGCCAGTACGAGGTGGTGGGCTGTCTGGCGCACGGCGGCCTCGGCTGGGTCTACCTCGCGGTGGACCGCGCGGTCTCGGACCGCTGGGTGGTGCTCAAGGGCCTGCTCGACACGGGCGACCAGGACGCGATGGCGGCGGCGATCTCCGAACGGCGCTTCCTCGCCGAGATCGAGCACTCCAACATCGTGCGGATCTACAACTTCGTGGAGCACCTCGACCAGCGGACCGGCTCGCTCGACGGCTACATCGTGATGGAGTACGTCGGCGGCAAGTCGCTCAAGGAGATCGCCAACGACCGCCGCACCACCGCTGGGAAGCGCGACCCGCTGCCGGTGGAGCAGGCCTGCGCGTACGGCATCGAGGCCCTGGAGGCGCTCGGCCACCTGCACAGCCGCAACCTGCTGTACTGCGACTTCAAGGTGGACAACGCGATACAGACCGAGGACCAGCTCAAGCTGATCGACATGGGCGCGGTGCGCCGCATGGACGACGACGAGTCGGCGATCTACGGCACGGTGGGCTACCAGGCCCCCGAGGTCGCCGAGGCGGGCCCCTCGGTCGCCTCCGACCTGTACACGGTGGCCCGGACGCTCGCCGTGATGACCTTCGACTTCCAGGGCTACACCAACGTCTACGCGGACAGCCTGCCGGACCCGGACAACATCGACGTCTTCCGCCGGTACGAGTCGTTCTACCGGTTCCTGGTGCGGGCCACCGACCCGGATCCGGCGCGCAGGTTCGCCTCGGCCCAGGAGATGGCGGAGCAGCTGACGGGAGTGCTGCGCGAGGTGGTGGCGCTCCAGACGGGACGCCCGAGGCCCGCGCTCTCGACCCTGTTCGGCACCGAACTGCGCGTCACCGACGCCAAGTTGTTCGCCCCGGAGGACGGTGACGTCTCGCGGCTCGGCGCGCGGACGACCCCGGTGGGCAGACGCGCCCGCAGGGCGCTCGCGGCGGCGCCGGCGTCCGCCGCGCCCGCGCCCGCCGCCGTCCCGGCCGGCGCCCCGCCGCTGCCCGCCCTCGCGCCGCAGCCCGCCTCGCAGCCCGCCCCGGCGCCCCATCCGGCCACCCAGGGCGCCGTCCCGGTGCCGCGCGCCGGGGGCGCACCCGGCGGCGCTCCGCTGCTCGTCGCGCTCGACGCGCGTCTCACCGCGCTCGCGCTGCCCGTGCCGCACGTGGATCCGGGCGACCCCAACGCGGGGTTCCTCGCGGGTCTGATGGCCGCCGCGCCGGCCGAGCTGATCACCGCGCTGCGCTCGGCCCCGGCCCACTCCATCGAACGCAGGCTGCGGGAGCTGCGGGCCCGGCTCGACATGGACGAGCGGGTCGCGGCGGGCAAGGCACTCGACGCCCTGGAGGCCGACCACCCGGACGACTGGCGGGTGGTCTGGTACCGCGGGCTCGCCTCGCTGGCCGCCGGGGACAACGAGAACGCGGCGCTGTCGTTCGACGCGGTCTACGACGCCTTTCCCGGCGAACCCGCGCCCAAGCTCGCCCTCGGCGTGTGCGCGGAGGTGCTCGGCCAGCTCGACAACGCGGCCGAGTACTACCGCCTGGTGTGGGCGACCGACCCGAGCTTCGTCAGCGCCGCCTTCGGCCTGGCCCGGGTGCAGCTCGCCGCCGGGGACCGCACCAGCGCGGTGCGCACGCTGGAGTCGGTGCCCGAGGCCTCCATCCACTACACCGCGGCACGGGTCGCCGCGGTCCGCGCCCGGCTGCGCAGCCGGGACCCGCGGGACCCGCTCCTTGACGACCTGCTGGCGGCCGCCGCCCAGGTCGAGGCGCTCGAAGGCTTCGGTCTCGACGCGGTGCGACGTGAACAGTTGACGACCGAGGTCCTGGGCACCGCCCTGGACTGGGTACTGTCGGGGAGCACCGGGGCCGGGCGGACGAGGACCGTACTGCTCGGCAGCGACGTCGACGAGCGGGGCCTGCGCTTCGGTCTGGAACGTTCGTACCGGGTGCTCGCCCGGCTCGCTCAGCGTGGCGAGGAAAGGATCGACCTGGTGGAACGGGCCAACCGATTCCGCCCCCGGACATGGGTGTGACGATGTCGCAGACGCATCAGCTCTCCGCCTGCCCCGGCTGCGCAGAGCCGCTGGAGACGGGAGACCTGTTCTGCGGGGCCTGCGGGTACGACCTGTCGGCCGTGCCGCAGCCGCCGCTCGACCATCCGACGATCGAGATGGCGTCCCCGGCGGCAGCGCCTCCCCCGCCCCCGGCCGCCCCCGCACCACCGGCCGCCGGGGCTCCCACGGCCGCCGCGGCGGACCAACTCCCTTACGGGGTACGGACGGACGGGCCCGGGGCCGCGCCGGCCGCGGACGCGGCGGGCGAGCACGCGGCGGGCGAGTACCCGCTGCCCGCGCCCGACCCGCGGGCCGCCGAACCCGATCCGGACACCCATGTCGCCAGGCCCCCCGCACCGGGCGCCAAGGTGTGCGTGGCCTGCCGGGCCGGGCGGGTCGACGACGACGGGTACTGCGAGAACTGCGGGCACGCCCAGCCGCGCGAGCGCGACCACATGGAGCAGGAACTGGGCGCCGTGTCCGCGGTGAGCGACCGCGGACTGCGCCACCACCGCAACGAGGACTCCTTCGCGCTGTCCTCCACGGCCCTGCCCGACGGTTCGCCCGCCGTGGTGGCGATCGTCTGCGACGGGGTGTCGTCGGCGACCCGTCCCGACGAGGCGTCGGCGGCGGCAGCGAGCGCCGCCAACGAGTCGCTGCTGGCGGCGCTGCCCCAGGGCACCCACCCCCAGCAGGCCATGCACGACGCGATCCTGGCCGCCGCCGAAGCCGTCAACTCCCTTGCGGCGGACGGCACCCAGGCGCCCGGGGACGACCAGCGCCGCCACCAGAACGCCCCTGCCTGCACGCTGGTGGGGGCGGTCTCGGCGAGCGGTCTGCTCGTGGTGGGCTGGGTCGGCGACAGCCGCGCGTACTGGGTGCCGGACGACCGCGGCGCCGCCCCGGCCCGGCTCACCGAGGACGACTCGTGGGCCGCGCAGATGGTGGCGGCCCGCCTGATGAGCGAGGCCGACGCCTACGCCGACGAGCGGGCGCACGCCATCACCGGATGGCTGGGCGCCGACGCCTACGAACTCGACCCGCACACCGCCTCGTTCAAGCCGGACCGCCCGGGTGTGGTGGTGGTCTGCACGGACGGCCTGTGGAACTACGCGGAGGCCGCCGAGGAGCTGGCCCGGGTGCTGCCGCCGGACGCCGCCCAACGGCCTCTGCACAGTGCGCAGGTGCTCGTGGGGCACGCGCTCGACGGCGGCGGCCACGACAACGTAACAGTGGCGGTGCTGCCGTTCGCGGTGGAGCAGCAAGGGGCAGGATCCGCCTACGCCTAGGCCACCGTCCTCATCGCGCCACTCGCCCGACTTTCCTCACCTCAGGTCCATGGAGCCTCAAGGAGCCCTTTCGATGGCCAACTTCTCCAAGTCCACCGTGCCGCAGTTCTCCGTCGAGGTGTACCAGAACGAGTTCCTGCCCGAGGGCGGCCGCGAGGTCAACGCGATCGTCACGGTGGCCTCCACCGGCGGCGGCACCCTGGGGGGCGCCCCGTTCACGACGGCGGCACCCTCGCCGTCGCACATACCGGGGCAGACGCCCACGGCCGCCGTGGTGATCATGGTGGACTGCTCGGGCTCGATGGACTATCCGCCCACCAAGATGCGCAATGCGCGGGACGCGACGGCCGCGGCCATCGACACCCTGCGCGACGGCGTGGCCTTCGCGGTGGTGGACGGTACGCACATCGCCCGCGAGGTCTACCCGGGCAACGGCCGCCTGGCCACCGCCGACAGCGGTACGCGCGCCCAGGCCAAGCAGGCCCTGCGCAAGCTGAAAGCGGGCGGCGGCACCGCGATCGGCACCTGGCTGCGGCTGGCGGACCGGCTGCTGGCGACGGCGGACGTGCCCATCCGGCACGGCATCCTGCTGACCGACGGGCGCAACGAGCACGAGTCGCCCGAGGACCTGCGCTCGGCCCTGGCGGCCTGCGCCGGGCGGTTCACCTGCGACGCGCGCGGCGTGGGGACCGACTGGGAGGTCAAGGAGGTCACCTCGATCTCCTCCGCCCTGCTCGGCACCGCCGACATCGTCGCCGATCCGGCCAACCTGGCCGCGGACTTCACGCAGATGATGGAGAACGCGATGGGCAAGGAGGTCGCGGACGTGGCACTGCGGCTGTGGACCCCGGTCGGCGTGGAGATCAAGTTCGTCAAGCAAGTGGCGCCCACCGTCGAGGAGTTGACGGACCGGCGCACCGAGGCGGGGCCGCGCGCGGGCGACTACCCGACCGGATCGTGGGGCGACGAGTCCCGCGACTACCACGTCTGCGTCCAGGTCCCCCAGGCCAATGTCGGCCAGGAGATGCTGGCGGCCCGGGTCTCGCTGATCGTGCCCGACCGCGAGGGCGGGACGCCGCAGCTGCTGTCCCAGGGCCTGGTGCGGGCGGTGTGGACCGACGACATGGCGGCCTCCACCTCCATCAACCCGCAGGTCGCGCACTACACGGGCCAGGCCGAACTGGCACAGGTCATCCAGCAGGGCCTCGATGCCCGCAAGTCGGGCGATGTGGACGGCGCGACCGCCAAGCTCGGCCGGGCGGTGCAGCTGGCCGCCGCCTCGGGCAACGCCGATACCGCGAAACTGCTCGCGAAGGTGGTGGACGTCGTCGACGAGGCGACAGGTACTGTGCGACTGAAGGCGAAGGTCGCGGAAGCGGACGAGATGACCCTCGAAACGCGCTCCACCAAGACCGTTCGCGTCAAGAAGTAGCAAGAAGCAGCAAGAAGCAGCAAGAAGCAACGAGAGCACCACCAGAACCGAGCACCACCGAAGTGCCGCGGCCCGCCGGGCCGGACGATGAGAGGGGGAAGCGACTCCATGCCGACCTGCCCGAACGGACACCAGTCGGGTTCCGACGACTGGTGCGAGATCTGCGGCCATCGCATGGGCGCCGTGCCGCCGCCTCCCCCGCCGCCGCCCGCGTACGGCTACCCGGGCCCCGGGGACCCGAACGCCACCGCGCAGGCCGAGCTCTGCCCGCAGTGCCGCACCCCGCGCGAGCCCGGTGCGCCGTTCTGCGAGGAGTGCCGCTGGAACTTCCTCACCAACACGGCGACCTCGTACACCCCGCTGGCCCCGCAGCAGCCGATGCCGCCGCAGGGCCCCGGGCCCGGCCCGGCCCCCGGCCCCCATCAGCCGCCCGCCTTCCAGCAGGGCCCGCCGCCCGCGCCGCGCGACCCGTACGAGTACCAGAGCTCGCGGCCCTCGCAGGTCAACCGGCCCGCCGAACCGCTGGCCGCCGAGCCCTCGCGCCGCCCGGGCCCTCCCGCGCCGCCGAACGCCTTCCAGCAGCAGCCGCCGGCCCCGCCGCGGCCGTTCGACGGCGGCCAGGGTGGTCCGCCCCCGCCGCCGCCCGCCTTCCAGCAGGGCCCGCCCGCCCCGCCGCAGGTGCCTCAGGCGCAGGTGCCTCAGCCGCAGGTGCCTCAGCCGCAGGCCGAGGACGACTGGATGCTGCCGCCGCCCTCCCAGCCCGTTCCGGGCCCGAACCGCCGCCCGGCCCCGGACCGGGGCGCGGACGACTGGCCGCAGCCCGCGCCCGAGCGCGGCGCCGACGACGACTGGCCCCGGCCCACCCCGCCGCCCGCGCCCGAGCGCGGGGCGGGCGACGACTGGCCGATGCCGACGGCGCAGCCCGCACCGGACCGGGCCGGTGACGACTGGCCGCTGCCGACCGGCGGGCAGCCCGCGCCGCACGGTGCGGCCCCGCAGGCCCAGGCCCCGCAGGCTTCGGCTCCCCAGGCCCCGGCCCCGCAGGCCGCTCCCGAGCAGCACGGTGAGGAGTGGCCGCGGCCCGTCACACCGCCCGCCCCGGCGAACTGGTCCATCACCATCGGACCCGACCGGGACTACTTCCTGGCGATGATGCAGCGCAGCGGCCCGGAGGCGGCCGGGCTCAATCTGCCCGCGTACTCCCCCGAGCAGCAGCGCGCGCTGTCCGGCAACCAGATCACCATCGGCCGCCGGCGCCACTCCACCGGTGAGGCTCCCGACATCGACCTGTCGGTGCCGCCGGAGGACCCGGGCGTCTCGCACCAGCACGCGGTGCTGGTGCAGCAGCCGGACGGCACCTGGGCGGTCGTCGACCAGAACTCGACGAACGGCACCACGGTCAACGGCGCGAGCGATCCGATCCAGCCCTATGTGCCGGTGCCGCTCCAGGACGGCGACCGGGTGCACGTGGGCGCCTGGACGACGATCACGGTGCGCCGGGGCTGACCGGCGGCTCCCGCAGGGGCCAGAGGTAGGGCCCCTGCGGATCGTCGAGCCAGGCCCACTGGGCCCCGTCGTGGAGCGTCACTCCGAAGCGCTCGCGCCGGGGCCGCTGCTCGCGCCGCCACAGCGCGTGCGCCTCGTACGGGTCGAGGCTGCCGGCGGTCAGCTCCAGCAGGAACCGGAACAGTTCGTCGCTGACGCTTTCGCGCGGCAGCCCGCCGGTGCGGGGCGCGCCGCGGCCCGGCGGCCCGGAGCCGCGCAGCGGCACGAAGTAGGCGGGGGTGTGCAGGAACCGCCCCTCGGCGCGGCCGGGCCCGCTGACCCGCAGCCGGATCAGACCGGTGGCGAGCGGGGCCAGGATCAGCGCGCCGGGGCGGCACTGGTCCGGCCAGTCCGGGGGCACCGAGCCGATCGTGCAGGTCGCCACGATCCGGTCGAAGGGGGCACGCGCCGGAGCGCCGCGCGCCCCGTCCCCGGTGAGCACGGCGGGGTGGTAGCCGGTCGCGTCCAGATGGGCCCGGGCGGACTCGGTGATCTCCGGGTCGAGGTCGATGGTCGTCACACATTCCTCGCCGAGCCGGTGGCAGAGCAGCGCCGCGTTGTAGCCGGTGCCCGCGCCGACCTCCAGGACGCGGTCGCCGTCACCGAGGTCCAGCGCCTCCAGCATGCGGGCCATCAGGGAGGGCTGGCTGCTGGAGGAGACCAGCTCGCCGTCGCGCATCCGGGTGGCGAGCGGGACGTCGTCGTACACGCCGGTCAGCCAGCGCTCGCGCCGCACCGGATCGGGGTCCTCGCCCCACAGCCGTACGTGGCCGCCTGCCGCTGCGCCGTACTCGTAGAAGTAGGGCACGAACAGATGGCGCGGCACGGCGTCGAAGGCGGCCCGCAGGGCGGGGTCGGTGAGGGCTCCGCCCGCCGCGATCCGCCGTACCAGGGCCCGCCTCAGTGCCAGGTCCGTGCTCATACGTCCACTGTGCTGCGCCGGGGCCCCGGGGGCGAGTGGTCCTACGCCCCCGGTCCTCGGCCGCCGCGTCTGAGACCATGGAGGAGTGCTGCTTCGCCGGGGGACGGACCCTGGACCAGGGCGGCGTTCCGTGGCAGGCCCGACTGACATTGCGAGGGTGTTCAACGTGACCGAGATTCCGCGCGGCACGCTCCAGGAGCAGACCTTCTACGAGCAGGTCGGCGGCGAGGAGACCTTCCGGCGGCTCGTCCACCTCTTCTACCGGGGGGTCGCCGACGACCCGCTGCTGCGGCCGATGTACCCGGAGGAGGACCTGGGCCCGGCCGAGGAGCGCCTCGCCCTGTTCCTGATGCAGTACTGGGGCGGCCCGCGCACCTACAGCGACGGCCGGGGCCACCCGCGGCTGCGGATGCGGCACGCGCCGTTCACCGTCGACCGGGCCGCGCACGACGCGTGGCTGCGCCACATGCGCACGGCGGTCGACGAGCTCGGCCTGTCCCCCGAGCACGAGCAGACGCTCTGGAACTACCTGACGTACGCGGCGGCCTCGATGGTCAACTCCGAGGGCTGAACCGGCGGCGGCCCCGGCGCGGAACCCCCACGGCTGCCCATATACACCTCCGAAATCTGCCCTTGCGACCGGAATTCGGTCGTCCGTGGTCGCATTCCGATCACGATCGGGCAAGAACGGTTGGCAAGCGGTTTCCACGGCACCACACCACCTGAAAGCATCTGGACACATTTCGGGGGGGATGGCTGAAAAGCCGAGGGGGGCCGTGTGCCGGGGTTCGTCTTTCTGCGCGTGCGTGCGCACCGCCTGCTGCTCCTGGCGGCGCTGCTCGCCGTGCTGCTCACCACCTCGGTGCTGGCCGCGCTGACCGCGTTCTCCGGGTCGGTCTCCGACGCGGCGCTGCGCCACACCCTGGCCACCCGCTCCGCCGCGCCCGCCGCCCTCACCGTCAAGGCATCGATCAAGCCGGCCCAGCGGCCGGAGGCGGTCGCGGCGGTGCGCGCAGCGGCCCGCGCCACCTTCGACCAACTCCCCTTCACCCTGCGGGAGTTGAGCCAGTCCGGCCCGTACGCCCTGCCGCGCTCCCTGCAGTCGCCCGACGCCCGCGGCGGCGACCCCGACCTCACCCTGTTCGCCGCGCTCGACCGCTCCCGGGTCCGCCTGACGGCGGGCGCCTGGCCCGCCGCCCCCGCCGCGGCGCCCGGCTCCGAGATCCAGGCGGCCCTGCCCGAGTCCGCGGCCACCCTGCTGCACCTGCGTCCCGGCGCCACGCTCGCGCTCGCCGACCGCCTCGGCGGGCCGGGCCTGACCGTCCGCATCACCGGCGTCTACCGGGCGGCCGACGTGTCCGACGCGTACTGGCGGCTCGACGACCTCGGCGGCCGGGGCACCCACAAGCTCGACTTCACCACCTACGGCCCCCTGCTCACCGACGACGCGGTGCTCGCCGGCGGCCGGGTCAGCGCGGGCCGGAGCGCCTGGCTCGCCGGCGCCGACTTCTCGGGGATCGACACCGGCCGGATGGACGCGCTGCGCAGGAGCGCGAGCGAAGGCCCCAAGTCCCTCGTCAAGCAACCGGTGTTCGGGGGCAACGCCACCGCGGTCACCTCGCTGCCCGAGATCCTGGAGCGGGCCGAACGCTCCCTGCTCGTCTCGCGCTCCACGCTCCTGATCGTGGCGCTCCAACTGGTGCTGCTCGCCGGATACGCACTGCTGCTGGTCGCCCGGCTGCTCAGCAGCGAGCGGGCCGGGGAGACCGAACTCCTGCGCGCCCGGGGCGGATCCCGGCGCCAGATCACCCTGCTCGCCGCCGCCGAGGCACTGCTCCTCGCCGTGCCCGCCGCGCTGATCGCGCCGCTGCTCGCCGGTCCGTTGACCCGGCTGCTCGCCGGACAGGGCGCGCTGTCGCGGTCCGGGCTGCACCTGGACACCTCGCTCACGCTCCCGGTCTGCCTGGTCGCCGTCCTGGTGGCGCTCGGCTGCGCCGCCGCGGTGGTGGCGCCCGCCCTGGCGGCGGGCCCGCTGCGGCGCGGCGGCCGGGAGGGCGCACTGCCCGCGCCGGTGCGCGCGGGCGCCGACATCGGCCTCCTGGTGATCGCGGGCGTCGCCTACTGGCAGCTGGACCGGCAGACCTCGGGCACCGGCGCCGTCAACACCGACGCCTCGGGCGCCCTCGGCATCGACCCGCTGCTCGTGGCGGCCCCGGCGCTGGCCCTGCTCGCCGGGACCGTTCTCGTCCTGCGCCTGCTGCCGCCCGCCGCACGGCTCGCCGAACGACGGGCGGCCGGCGGGCGCGGCCTTGCGACGGCGCTCGCCGGCTGGCAGTTCAGCCGCCGGCCGCTGCGCGGGGCGGGCCCGGTGCTGCTGCTGGTCCTCGCGGTCGCGATGGGTCTGCTCACCCTCGGCCAGTCCGCGTCCTGGAACCGTTCGCAGAGCGACCAGGCCGACTTCCGCGCGGGCACCGACATCCGCGTCCTCGGCTCCACCACGAGCCCGCTCGGGCAGGCCGGTTCCTACGACGCGGTCCCGGGCGTCCGCTCGGTCGCCCCCGCCGCCCGCGGCACGATGTCGCTGAGCGCCGGGCGCTCGGGCACCGTGCTCGCGCTCGACACCCGGCACGCCGACGGCTTCCTGCTCCGCGAGGACCTCGCGGACCGCACCGGCCGCCACCTGCTCGACCTGCTCACGCCGGAGCAGAACGCCCCGGCCGGCACGGCGCTGCCCCTCGACACCGAGCGCCTCGGCCTCACGCTGCGGCTGACCGGCGGCGCCCCGGGCGGGCCGCCCGGCACGGTGACGCTCGCCCTGGAGGACCGCTTCGGTACGCAGTACCGGTTCGGCCTGGGCGAGTTGGCGTCGGACGGCCTGCCCCACACCCTGGACCTCGACCTGTCCGCCGCCGCGGGCGCCCCGATCGGCCGGCCCGCCGGGCCCCTGCTCCTGACCGGCCTCGACGTGGTGCGCACCCTGCCGGAGGGCCCGGCCGAACGGCAGGCCGTGGTGGTCGACGCGCTGCGCGCCACGGGCCCCGGCGGCCGGCAGAGCGCCGTCGCCGTGCCGCCGGCCGGCCGCTGGAGGGCGGACAGCGCGGACGCACCCGGCGAGACGAACTGGGAGACGGGCACGTCGTCGGTGATCCGCACCGTCAAGCTCACCGCGCCCCGCCCGGCCCCGCCCGCTCCGACCGCCGTCGCCGACGACCGGTTCCTCGCATCGAGCGGCAGCAAGGTCGGCGCGGTCATCGACGTGCCGGTCGGCGGACAGAGCGTCAAGGTCCGCATCGCCGGCCGGGTCACGCGGCTGCCCACCACCGGCAGCGGCTCCGTCGACGCCGGCGGTACGGTCACGGGCGCCTCGGCCACCGACGGCGGAGGCCTGCTGCTGGACCTGCGGGCCGTCAACCGCGTGCTCCAGGACGCGGGCAACGGCCTGCCCGCCACCGAGTGGTGGCTCAGCACCGAGCCGGGCCGCTCGGACGAGGCCACCGCCGTCCTGAAGAACCGCGCCGACACCGACCCCGCCCAGGTCGTCTCCCGCGCCGAGATCGCCCGCGAGCTGAGCGACGACCCGCTGGGCGCGGGCCCGCAGTCCGCGCTGGCCGCCGCCTCCCTGGTGGCGGCGGCGCTCGCGGCGGTCGGTTTCTCGGTGAGCGCGACCGGGTCGCTGCGCGAGCGCGGCCAGGAGTTCGGCGTGCTGCGCGCGCTGGGCGCCCCGCGCCGCCAGCTGGCCCGGCTGATCGCCGCCGAGCAGGGCGTCCTGATCGGGATCGCGCTCGTCGCGGGGCTCGCCCTCGGCGAAGTGCTGACCCGGGCGGTGGTCCCGCTGATCGTGCTGACCGACCAGGCCGCCCAGCCGGTGCCCCCCGTCCTGGTGGACCTGCCGGGCGCGCGGGTGGCGCTGCTGCTCGCGGGGGTCGCCGCGGTGCCGGTCCTGATCGTCGCGGCGATCGCCCTGCGCCGCACCGATCCCGCCGCCACACTCCGCACCCAGGGGGGCAACTGACATGACCGGCACGGCAGTCGCACCCTGGGTGCGCACCCGGCTGCGGACGGCGCCGGGCGCCGCGGCCGCCCTCGCCCTGCTGGTCCTGGTGACCGCGTGGCTGGCCGCCGCCTACCCGCGGGGCGTCGACGCGTACGAGGACGAGGGGCTGCGCCGCACGGTGTCGACCGCCGCGCCGGGCCGCACCGCCGTGCAGCTCAGCGCCGGAGCGCCCGGCCTCGCCCTGCCCGACGCACAGCGGGCCCCGCTGGTCTCCCCGCAGGCGATGAAGCGCCGCTTCGACACGGTGGTCGGCGCCCTGCCGCGCCCGCTCACCAGCGACCCCGCACAGTCCGTGTACGGGCTGCGCACCACCCAGAAGCTCACGTCCGACGAGCCCTATCTGGCCCGGCCCTTCCGGCTGCCGCCGCGGTTCACCGTGGCGACCCCCTCGGACCTGGCCGCGCACGCGCGTCTGGTGTCGGGCCGGCTGCCCGCCGGGCGGGCCGACCAGACGTCGGCCGAGGCGGAGGCCGCCGTCACCACCGCCACCGCCAAGACCCTGAACATCACGGCCGGTTCCGTCCTGCACGTGGACGCGCTCGGCCGTCCGCCGCTGGCGGTGCGGGTGACCGGCGTGGTGGAACCCCTGCTCCCGGAGAGCGGCTACTGGGCGGTCCTTCCGGTCCTGCGCACCCCGCAGCTGCTGCCCGCGAGCAAGGACCCCGACGCGCCGAAGTACTGGCACGGCGGTGTGCTGCTCGCCCCGGGCGCCGCGCCGGCCCTGCTCGCGACCACCGGCAAGCCCGAGATGTACGTCCAACTGGCGCCCGACACAGGCGATCTGAGTGCCCGTCAGTTCGACGGTCTCACGTCCGCGGTCGCGTCCTTGCAGAGCGGTCCCGCGCTCTCGCGGATGCGGATCCTCTTCGCGGCGTCCGCCGACGTCTACACCGAGCTCGACCGCGTGCTCCTGTCGTACCGGACGGTGCGCGACTCGATCAGCCCCGTGGTGGCGGTCGCGGGCTTCGGCACCGCGACGGTCGCCGCCGTGGTGCTGCTCATGGCGGGCGGGCTCGCGGCGTCCCGGCGCGCCGCCGAACTCGCCCTGCTGCGGGCCCGCGGCGGCTCGCTCCGCCAGATCGCCGGGCGGTTGCTCGGCGAGTGCGCGGTCGTGGTGGTCCCGGCCGCGGGCCTCGGTCTGCTGCTCGCCGTGCTGGCGGTGCCCCAGGGCCGCTTCCTGCCCGCCCTCGCGGCGGCCTGCGCCGTCGCCGCACTCGCCTGCCTGGCCCTGCCGGTGCGGGCGGCGCTCACCCACCGCACGGTCCGTTCGGCGGCCGAACGCACCGATCTGGTGCGGCAGAAGCCCTCCGCGCGTCGCACGGTGGCCGAACTGACCCTGCTCGTGCTCGCGGCGGGCGCGGTGTTCGCGCTGCGCCGCCGCGGCACCTCGGGCGCCTCCGCCGACTCGCTCGTCAGCGCCGCCCCGGTGCTGATCGGGGTGATCGCGGCGTTCGTCCTGATCCGGCTGCACCCGCTGCCGCTGCGCTGGGCGGCCCGGCCCGCCGCCCGGCTGCGCGGCACGGTCGGCTTCCTGTCCCTGGCCCGCGCCGGGCGCGCCTCGGACGGCGGGGTGCTGCCCCTGCTCGCCCTGCTCACGGCGCTGACCACGGCCGCGTTCGGCGGCTCGGTCCTGGCCGGCTCCGACGACGCGCGCGACCGGGCCGCGCTGTACGCCACGGGGACCGACGCCCGGGTGGACAGCGATCTCGCCCTGCCCGGCGACCTGGCCGCCCGGGTGGCCCGGGTGCCCGGCGTCCACGGCGTCTCCCCGGTCCACATCGAGTACTCGGTGCCGCTGCCCGGCGGCGACCGTGCCACCGTCGCGGGCGTCGACCCCGCCTCCTACGCCCGGCTGACCGCCGGCACCGCGCTCGGCATCGACGCCGCCCGGCTCACCGCGCCGCCGGGCGCCCCCGGCAAGGCCGTACTGCCCGCCATCGCCTCCCCCTCCGTCGCCCAGCGCCTGGGCAGGGGCCCGGTCGGGCTGCGAGTGGCGGGCTACGACGTGACGGTACGGGTCATCGCCACCCAGGACGGCTCGGCCGCCGTGCCGCAGAGCGACTACATCCTGGTGGACCTGGCGGGCCTCGGCGCGAAGGACCCGACGACGCTGCTCCTCGGCGGGGCCTCCATCGACGCGAAGGCGCTGCGTACGACCGCGCAGAGCGGTCACGCGGGCGTACGGCTGCGGTCCGAGGCCCGGCAGGAGTACGCCGGCTCGCCGTTGCAGACCGGCGCCGGGCACATCTACGCCGCGGCCGTCGCCGCCGGAGCGGGCCTCGCCGTGCTCGCCCTGGTCCTCTCGCTGCTGCGCGGCGCACCCGAACGCTCCGCGCTGCTGGCCCGGCTGCGCACCATGGGCCTGACCCGCCGCCAGAGCCGGGCCCTGCTCGTCCTGGAGGCCCTGCCGCAGGCCGTCCTCGCGGCGGTGGGCGGGGCGCTCACCGGCTGGGCCTCGATCGCGCTGCTCGCGCCGGGCATCGACCTCGCGGGCCTGGCCCTCGCCACCACCGCCGGGCTCGCGCCGGTCGACTCCCCCCTGCGCACGGATCCGGCGTCGCTGTGGCTGCCCGCCGGGTGCGTGGTGCTGCTCGCGGCCGGTGTGGCCGCGGCCCAGGCCTGGTGGAGCGTCCGGCGCGGAACCATCACCGAACTCAGGGCAGGAGACGCTCGATGACCACATCGCTCGAAGACCTGGAGCGCCGGGCCACGGCCCACCGCGAGCGGCCGGCCTACGGCCACGACGCGCTGATCGCCTGCGACCGCCTGGTCCGCGTCTTCACCACCGACGGCGTGGAGGTGCAGGCCCTGCAGGGTCTCGATCTCCTGGTCGCCGAGGGCGAGTTGATGGCTCTGGTGGGCGCGTCGGGCAGCGGCAAGTCGACGCTGATGAACATCCTGGCGGGCCTCGACGTGCCGACCGCCGGGGCGGCCCGGGTGGCGGGGCGCGACCTGCTCGCGATGGACGCGCGGGCCAGGCTCGGCTACCGCCGCGACGTGGTGGGCTTCGTGTGGCAGCAGACCGCCCGCAACCTGCTGCCGTATCTGACGGCAGCTCAGAACGTGGCGCTGCCCATGCAGTTGGGCAGCAGGCAGCCGCGCAGGAAGAAGGCCGAACGGGCGGACGAGCTGCTGGCGCTCCTGGAGGTCGCGCACTGCCGTGACCGCAGACCGCACCAGATGTCGGGCGGCGAGCAGCAGCGCGTCGCGATCGCGGTGGCCCTCGCCAACGGCCCCTCGGTCCTGCTCGCCGACGAGCCGACGGGCGAGCTGGACTCGGCGACGGGCGAGCAGATCTTCGCCGCGTTCCGCCGGGCCAACGAGGAGCTGGGCACGACGATCGTGATCGTCACCCACGACCAGGCGGTGGCGGGCGAGGTCCGCCGCACGGTGGCCATCCGCGACGGCCGCACCTCGACGGAGGTCCTGCGCCGCACCCAGGTGGACGCGGCGACGGGCGAGGAGTCCCTGGTGGCCCGCGAGTACGCGATGCTCGACCGCGCGGGCCGCCTCCAGTTGCCCGCGGAGTACACCCGCGCCCTGAACATGGAGCACCGGGTGGCGCTGGAACTGGAACCGGACCACATCCAAATCTGGCCGGACCAGCAGTAACTCCCTTGCGGGGGGCCGGAGTTCAGGGGGCCTGGAACCCCGGCGCCGGGGGCTTACCGGCGCTGGGCACGGCGGGCCCCGTCAGGGGCGCGGGGAACCGCGCGACCAGCCCTCCACGGGCCGCGGCCGACCACCCGCACGCGGAAGCGAACCACCCCGGCCCGGGGGCCTTGGTCCGCAGACCGTGCTGGGTCACTCGCGCAGTTCCTCGCGCCCCTGGGGGGGGCGGTCAAGTCGTTCGGCTGCGGATCGGACGTGGTTGCTCGCGCAGTTCCCCGCGCCCCTGGGGGGCGATCAGGTCGTTCGGCTGCGGCGCCGGGGCGGTCAGGTCGGGGTGACGGTCAGGGTGCCCAGGCCTGCTCGGCGGAGCGCGATGGATCCGTACGGGGTGCGCAGCCGCAACCAGGGCCCGGAGACGAACAGCCCCACCTGCTCGACCCCGGAGGGACCCCCCGCGGCGGCGAGGGCGCGCACCGGGCGCAGGAAGCCGAGCGACTGCGCCGCGTGCACGGCCCGCAGCGGCAGTTCGGTGGAGCCGAGCGTGCGCGACCAGATCTCGCGTCCGATCCGCTCGCGCTCGGCGCGGGTACGCGCCTCCTCGGGCAACGCCTCGTCCCGGGAACGGAATTCGGCGACGGCGGCCGCGACCGCGCCCCGCATCCGCTCGGGCTCGGGCAGCCCCGTCACCGGCTGCCAGCCGCCGCGCGGCGGCAGCACTCCGGCCCAGGGCGGCCCGGTGACGGCGCCCGGGACGGACGCGCGGGAGGCGGACTCGTCGAGGGATTCGAGGAGTTCACCGGCGGAGACCGTCACGTCCAGGACGAGCGCGTCGTCGCTGAGCCGCGCCGTGCGGATCGCCAGCACCTCGAAGGACGGCGGCCTGCCGAAGACGGCGAGCGCGCCGCCACCCGCCTGGAGGCGGACCGCGGCGGCCCGGTCGTAATGGATCAGACGACCGAGGAAGGCGGCGAGGTCCGCCGCCTCCCTGGCGTCGTCGAAACGGAGCACGGCGCTCATGCCGCGGCGCGCTCCTGCCCGCCGGTACGGGAGCCGTCGTCCAGGTACTCCCTGAGGAAGGACTTCTCCTCGGCGGTGATCCGCCGCGGCCGCCCCTCCGCCAGGTCGTAGGGCACGACGACGGTGGACGCCGTGACGTAGACGAGCCCGCCGTCGCCGGGCTCCTTGATCTCGTACGAGATGGTCAGGGATGCCGCCCCGATCTTCGTCACCCACGACTCGATGATGACCGGCTCGTGCCGGTGCACCAGGGGCCGCTTGTAGTCGATCTCGTGGCGGGCCACGACGGACCCGCCCTGGAAGGACGGCGACCCGTCGCCCGGCTCCAGACGGAACATGAAGTCGATGCGGGCTTCCTCCAGGTAGCGGACGAAGACCACGTTGTTGACGTGCCCGAAGGCATCCATGTCCGACCAGCGCAGCGGGCAGCGGTAGATGTGACGGCTCACTGACGATCAGCCCCGGGTGAGCTTCTTGTACGTGGCGCGGTGCGGACGGGCCGCGTCCGCACCGAGGCGCTCGACCTTGTTCTTCTCGTACGACTCGAAGTTGCCCTCGAACCAGTACCACTTGGACTCGCCCTCGTAGGCGAGGATGTGGGTGGCCACCCGGTCCAGGAACCAGCGGTCGTGGGAGATCACGACGGCGGCACCGGGGAACTCCAGGAGCGCGTTCTCCAGCGAGGACAGCGTCTCGACGTCCAGGTCGTTGGTGGGCTCGTCGAGGAGCAGCAGGTTGCCGCCCTCCTTGAGCGTCAGCGCCAGGTTCAGACGGTTGCGCTCACCGCCGGACAGCACGCCCGCGGGCTTCTGCTGGTCCGGACCCTTGAAGCCGAACGCCGAGACGTAGGCGCGGGACGGCATCTCGACCTGGCCGACGTTGATGTAGTCCAGCTCGTCCGAGACGACGGCCCACAGCGTCTTCTTGGGGTCGATGTTGGCGCGGCTCTGGTCCACGTAGCTGATCTTGACGGTGTCGCCGACCTTGATGGAGCCGTTGTCCGGCGTCTCCAGGCCCTGGATCATCTTGAACAGCGTGGTCTTGCCGGCACCGTTGGGGCCGATGACGCCGACGATGCCGTTGCGCGGCAGCGTGAAGCTCAGGTCGTCGATGAGGACCTTGTCGCCGAAGGCCTTCGAGAGGTTGTTGACCTCGACGACGATGGAGCCCAGACGCGGGCCCGGCGGGATCTGGATCTCCTCGAAGTCCAGCTTCCGCATCTTGTCGGCTTCGGCGGCCATCTCCTCGTAGCGGGCCAGACGCGCCTTGGACTTGGTCTGGCGCCCCTTGGCGTTGGACCGCACCCACTCCAGCTCTTCCTTGAGCCGCTTGGCGCGCTTCTCGTCCTTCTTGCCCTCGACCTTGAGGCGCGTGGCCTTCTTGTCCAGGTAGGTCGAGTAGTTGCCCTCATAGGGGATGGCCCGGCCGCGGTCGAGTTCGAGGATCCACTCGGCGACGTTGTTCAGGAAGTACCGGTCGTGGGTGACCGCGACGACGGCGCCGGAGTACTTCGAGAGGTGCTGCTCCAGCCAGTTCACCGACTCGGCGTCGAGGTGGTTGGTGGGCTCGTCGAGGAGGAGCAGGTCCGGGGCCTCGATGAGCAGCTTGCAGAGCGCGACGCGGCGCTTCTCGCCACCGGAGAGGTTGGTGACGGGCCAGTCGCCGGGCGGGCAGCCCAGCGCGTCCATGGCCTGCTCCAGCTGGGCGTCCAGGTCCCACGCGTTGGCGTGGTCCAGGTCCTCCTGGAGCTTGCCCATCTCCTCCATGAGCGCGTCCGAGTAGTCGGTCGCCATCAGCTCGGCGACCTCGTTGAAGCGCGTCAGCTTGCCCATGAGCTCGGCGGCGCCGTCCTGGACGTTCTGCAGGACGGTCTTGGACTCGTCGAGCTGGGGCTCCTGCATGAGGATGCCGACGCTGAACCCGGGCGACAGGAAGGCGTCGCCGTTGGAGGGCTGCTCAAGGCCCGCCATGATCTTGAGAACGGTGGACTTACCGGCACCGTTCGGGCCGACCACACCGATCTTCGCGCCGGGAAGGAAGTTCAGGGTGACGTCATCAAGGATCACCTTGTCGCCGTGCGCCTTGCGCGTCTTGCGCATGGTGTAGATGAACTCAGCCAAGAGAAACCGTCCGGCAGATCGATGGGTGGGCAGATACACCCCATCTTGCCTGACGGCTACCCCCCGGGGGAAACGGGTAAGGGGTGGGGCCCACGAGCTGGGCGTTCTGCGGGGCTTTCGGTGGCCGGGCCGTCACCGCCCGTGAGTGACGGCCCGGCTTCGGGGGCACGACGACGGCCCCGGTACGCGTCGCGTACCGGGGCCGTCGGGGGCCGCTCGGTGGTCACCGGGTGGTGGTCACCGGGTCAGCTCCGGGTCGTGGGGCTTTCGCTCAGTGACCCGCGGTCCGCTTCTTGCGGAGGAAGAACACCGCGCCGCCGCCGAGCAGCACCAGGACGACCGCCGCACCGGCGATCATCGGGGTGGCGCTGGAGCTGCCGGTCTCGGCCAGGTTGGTGCCGGTGCCGCCGGTGTTCCCGGACGTCGAGCTGCCGCCGGCCGTGGCCGGGCTGGGCTTCGAGGACGGGGTGGGCGTGGCGGTGCCGGTGGTCTTGCAGTCGAGGGTGCCGGAGAAGTGCTGACCCGCGATGGTGAAGTCGTACTTCTCGTCCTCGGCGACCGGGAACAGGACGGTCTTGGTCTCGCCCGGCTTGACGGACCCGAGGGTCTTGCCGCCGACGGTCACCGGGTAGGCCTCGTCACCCTTGTTGGTGACGGTGATGTCCACGCCGCCCTTGGCGCAGTCCTTCTTGACCGTCACGGCCGGGATGGCACCCTGCTTGGCCCACGTGACCTTGGCCTGGGCGTTGACCGTCGAGTCGCTGGAGCCGGCCAGGATCTGCGTCTGGCTCTTGGAGTCGCTGGCGAAGGCGCGGCCGACCGGCACCTGCGTGGTGGTCGACAGGCGCACCGCGCCGGCGCCGGGCTGGGCGCCCGCCGGGACGTCGAAGAACAGCTGGCTGTTGTTGGCGGCGGAGGTCACGACCTTGCCCGCCTTGTCGACCACCTTCACGCCCGCGGCCTTGAGCTCCTCGGACGGGGTGACCGCGACCTTGTCGCCGTTGGTGTGCACGGTGACCGGGCCGAGCTTCGAGCCGGACTTGCCCGCGACCGAGGCGTTGTCGAGGGTCAGGGAGGCCTTGGGCTCCTCGACGACCTTCGCGTTGCTGATCAGCCACTCGGCGAGCTTCTCACCGATGTCGTTCTTGACCTTGACCGTCGCGCCGTCCGAGTAGTGCCAGATGGCGGCCTGGGTGGCCGCGGCGGCCTCGGCGTTGTTGAGCTTGCCCTTGATGCCCGCGGCCGCGGCCAGCTGGCCGAGGTCGTTCTTCTGCGGGTAGGAGTTCTCCAGGATCCAGCGGATCTTGCCGGCGTCCTTGTTGTTCGCCAGCGAGGTGCCGCTCCACGGCGTCTCGCGGTACTTGGCGTCGCTCTGCGTCGGGTTGTGGATGTCGATGCAGTACGTGCGCAGCGTGCCGCCGCCGTCCACGTTCATGCGGAACAGCCCGGCGGAGACGTCCTTCTCCTTGCCGTGCTTGCCGATGATGGTCGCGTCGGCGAACGAGCCGGGCTCAAGGCCCTGGATGGTGGCGGTGGCCCCGCCCTGACCCTGCTGGTCCGGCGTGTCAGCGAAGGCCGCACCCGCGCCGGCTATGGCACCGGCCGCGACGAGTCCCGAGACGGCTGCGGCAGTGGCGAGGCGCAGTGCACCCCGCTTGCGGGCGGAAGGCCCGTGAACGGCTGAAAACACAGAATTCCCCTTCGGGCGAGGCTCTTTCGCATGTGGTGCGCGTGCACGAGAGGTGCGCGTGGGGGAAGTGCCTCGCCGGCAGACTCAAGTGCCCCGTGAGTACGCGGGAATCCTAGGGATACGGAAGTCGGCGATCCGCAGGGATGACATCAGATAACCATTCCGATTCGCAATCGTTATCCCGGAACACGTGTGCCAGCTGAGCTTGTCGACAAATCCCCGGGACAGAAGGGGAGTTAAGGGGCACCGTCCGCGCTCCGGCCGGACCCCGCCCTCCTCTCCTGCCCACTCCCCTCCCGCCCCATCACCCCTCAAGTGCCCCCGCCCCAACGCCCGTCGGGGCCGGTTTTTCGGCCGCGGGAATGGCCGATTCCCATACCACTGCCGAACCGCCCCGTGTCTCGTGTCGCCCAGCCCGCTCGGCCTGAGCGGCCGGAGCGACGGGGGCGGCGGGGACGGCGGGGACGGCGGGGACGGCCGGGGCCGCCTCGCCCTTGAACACCCGCCGGAACGCCGTGGTCCCGCGCGACATGTCGTGCCCGATCGCCACCGCGTCCACGTCCGCCGAGAACCGGCGCGGCCCGTCCGCGCGTTCCTCGTCCCGGACCTTCAACCGGCCGTGCACCACGACGGGTTCGCCGATCGCCACCGAGCCGGTCAGATTCATGCCGAGCGTCCTGGACGCCCACACCGTGTAGAAGCTCGTCGCTCCGTCCACCCAGGACTGTTTCTCGCGGTCGAAGCGGCGCGCGGTCACCGCAAGCCGGAACCGGGCCACCCCGCCCGTCGCCGTCTCCCGCCAGTCGACCTGCGTCGCCACATTGCCGACCAGCGTCACCATCGTCTCGTTCACTGCCCTCAACCCCCGTGCCCGGTCAAACCCGTGGGCCCGAACGCGTCCGCGCCGGGGCGGCGCCGCACAGAAAAGCCCCGCCCGGTCCAGCCGTCGATCGAACCCTTGCGCTGTCGATCTCCATGCTGGACCGGACGGGGAGTTCGTGCCGGAGCCTGTGGACCGACCCCGGCCTGTGGAAAACCCGCTCACCCGTACGGGAGGACCCGCCTCACCCCTGCGGGCGGGACCCGCCTCACCCGTCCAAAAGGATCCGCCTCACCCGGGCGCCCCCGCCACCGCCGCGTACTGCTCGCGCACCTCCCGGTACCGCAGCAGCTCGGCCGCCACCGGGTCGAGCACCTTGGCCCGGCCGCAGGCCGCCGCCGCCTCCCGGAGTCTGCGCTCGGCCTCCTGCCCGTAGCGCCGCCCGGGGCCCCGCGCGGCCACCGAGCACGCCCACTCGATCAGCGGGCCGCCCACGATGCCGCCCAGCATCACGAGCGCGGGCACGATCAGGCCGGGCGTGAGCACCCCGAGGATCTGGCCGAGCAGCCAGAGCCCGCCCACGACCTGAACACCCGTCATGACCATCTGGGCCAGCACCGCCGCGGGCCACCACGGGGGCCGGGGCGAGGTGCCGCGTTCCAGCTCCTCCCGCACCGCCAGCTCGTCCAGCGCCTCGGGAAGCCCCTCCGCCCCGCGCACCGCGGCCTCGCGCACGGCCTGCGCCCAGGGCACGGGCAGGCCCGCGGCCGCCTCGTCGGCGACCGTGCGCACCGCCTGTTCGACCCGCTGGCGTGCGGTGATCTGCTCGTCGGCCGGAGCGCCTGAGCGCGGCCGCTGTGACGCGGGCACCCGGATCCGGTCGTACCAGCGCCACAGGCGCAACCACGGCGTGCCGCAGGCGTGCTGGGCGCTCCGCCGCCACTCGCGCTCGGCCGCCTCGCCCGCGGCGGACGCGCCGACCGCGGCGGCGAGCCGGTCCGCGAAGTCCTTGCGGGCCCGTTCGCCGAGCCCGGCCCTGCCGTCCGCCACGTACAGCGGGCGCAGTTCGGCGGCGGCGGCGTCCACGTCGGCGGCCAGACGGCGGGCGGCGGCGCCGCGCTCCTGGACGAACCGGCCGAGCTGCTCGCGCAGTTCGGCCACGCCCCGGCCGGTCAGCGCGGACACGGCGTGCACCGACGCACCCGGCTCGCCGTGTTCGCCGAGCGCCATGCCGTCCTCGTCGAGCAGCCGCCGCAGGTCGTCGAGCACCTGGTCGGCGGCCTCGCCGGGCAGCCGGTCCACCTGGTTGAGCACCACGAAGCTCACCTCGGCGTGGCCGGCCATGGGGCGCAGATAGCGCTCGTGGAGCACCGCGTCGGCGTACTTCTCCGGGTCCACGACCCACACGATGGCGTCGACCAGGGCGAGCACCCGGTCGGCGGCCCTGCGGTGCGAGACGACCGCCGAGTCCAGGTCGGGGAGGTCGACCAGGACCAGTCCCTCCAGGTCGCCGCCCGCGCTGTCGAGCGGGCGGCGGCGCAGCCGGCCGGGGATGCCGAGCCGGTCGAGCAGCCCCGCGGCGCCGTCGGTCCAGCTGCACGCGATGGGGGCGCCGGTGGTCGGGCGGCGCAGTCCGGTGTCCGAAATGGGGCTTCTGGCAAGGGCGTTGAAGAGGGTGGACTTGCCGCTCCCGGTGGCGCCCGCGACGGCGACGACAGTGTGCCGCGCGGACAGGCGCTGGCGCGCCGACGCCTCGTCCAGCACCCGCCCGGCCTCGGCGAGCGCCTGGGCGTCGAGCCGGGTGCGGGAGAGGCCCACCAGTTCGCGCAGCGCGTCGAGGCGCCCGCGCACCGCGCCGACGTACGGGCCGCCGATGGGCTCGAACGCGGCGTCCTGCGCCTGCTCGTCCTCCCCGGTGGGTGTGGTCTCGCCGGGCTCGGCGGCGCGCCGCGCGATCAGCCCGTCGGCCCAGCGGTCCTCGGCCTCCTGCGTCATGCGGCCTTCCTCTCCTTCTGCACTACGGACAGGGCGGCGATCAGCCCCGCCTGCGGTTCGGGCCGTACCTCAAGGGCGTCCAGCGGCGCGAGCCGCCGTTCGCGTTCGGCGCCGAGCACCTGGTCGATGTACGCGGTGACGAGCTCGCCGCCCTTGTCGCGCAGGCGCAGGGCGCCATGGGCGCCGATGCGCTCGGCGAGCCGCTCGCCCGCACGGCGGGCCCGGCGCCCGCCGAGCAGCGCGGCGGCCAGCAGCGCGGCCACGGTCTCCGGGTCGGGGGCGAGCGAGCGTTCCATCTCGCGCACCTCGTCCTCGGCGAGCTCTTCGAGCACCCGCCGCCAGCGCCGCACGGCGAGCCCGATGCGGTCCTCCGGGTCCTCGTGGCGGACCTCGCCGGCGAACCGCCCCGCCGCCGGCTCGCGCGCCCACGCCTCCCTGACGCGCTCGTCGGCGGCGGCGGCCGCGCAGCGCAGCAGTTCGGCGAGGCTGTCCACGAGCGCGTCGAGCACCTCGCCGGAGGTGGCGCCGGCGGGGTGGGCGCGCCAGCGGGTGAGCGCGTCCCCGGCGAGCACCTCACCGGCCCGCAGCCGGCGCCGGACCCGCTCGCCCTCCTTGGCGTACGCGTCCTCGACGGCTCCGGTGAGGCGCACGGCGGCGGCGTACTGGGCCGCGACGGCCGAGGCCAGCTCCGGCATCCGCGCGTTGAGCGACTCGATCGCGCCGGACGCGGTACGGGCCACGGCCTGCTGACGGGCGGCCGGGTCCTGGCTGCGGTGGGTGAGCCAGGTGCGCAGCGCGGCGACAGCGGTGGAGGGCAGCAGCCCGTGCGAGGCCCCGGCGGACTCGGGCAGTTCGGGCACGGTGAAGCGGGGCACCTCGCCGAGTCCGGCCCGGGTGAGCAACGCGCCGTACTGCCGCGACACTTCGGCGAGCACCTGGTGCGGCACCCGGTCCAGGACGGTGACCAGCGTGGCGTCGTACTCCTTGGCCGTACGCAGCAGGTGCCAGGGCACCGCGTCGGCGTACCGGGAGGCGGTGGTGACCATGACCCAGATGTCGGCGGCGCAGATCAGTTCGGCGGCCAGGATGCGGTTGCCGACGACCAGGGAGTCGATGTCCGGCGCGTCGAGCAGGGCGAGGCCGCGCGGCAGCGCGGTGGTGGTCTCGACGCGTACGGAGCCGTCGTGGCCGGCCCCCGGCAGGGCGTCGTCCTCGATGTCCTCGTGCTGCTGCGGCAGCCATACGCGGGTGAGTTCGGGCAGCACCCTCGGTCCCGCGAACCACTCCCGGTCGTCCGGGTGGCACACGAGGACGGGGGTGCGCGTGGTGGGCCGCAGCACGCCGGCCTCACTGACCCGGCGCCCCACAAGGGAGTTGACGAGTGTGGACTTGCCCGCGCCCGTGGAGCCGCCGATGACGGCGAGGAGCGGGGCGTCGGGATCTCTGAGCCGGGGCAGCAGATAGTCGTCGAGTTGTGCGAGCAGCTCACTGCGCGTCTGCCGGGCGCGTGGCGCACCCGGCAGGGGCAGTGGGAGACGCACGGCGGCGACACTGTCGCGCAGGGCGGAGAGTGCGTCGATGAGCTGAGGCCGTACGTCCATGGTCACCACATGCGAAGAATGCCCAATTTTGGCGGCTTTTTGAAGCGTATGGGCGCCGCCGCGCGCGTCCATAGCCCACCGAGACGCGCCGAACGGACACTTGGGGCACACGGGACGAGTGGGACGCAGGCATAACGAGTGCACAACACCCTGCGCCATGAGCGTCAAAAGCGCTGCGTGATTCGCACCCGCCTGCGATTATCGGTTCGCTTCACCGAACCTCCACATCGTGCCACGCAGGTGAAGCAACCGGGACGAGGTGACAGGAGCCCTATCCTTGTCCCCGGCAAGGCCACCGGCCCGGGACCCGTCCCGGACCCGAACCCCTGCCCGCTCGGGGCTCCAGGCCACCGAGGCCCCATCCGGCCCCCGTAGCTCAGTGGATAGAGCAGGCGCCTTCTAAGCGCTTGGCCGCAGGTTCGAGTCCTGCCGGGGGCGCCCAGCCCAACCGGGCGCTCGGCCCTCCTTCGGGAGGGCCTTTTTGCTGCTCACACCATCGGGGGTGCCCCGCCGAGCTCCCGGTACACCCGTTCCGTCTCCTGGGGCGTCAGGGCGCGGGCCGGCAGGGGGCGTTGCGCCGTGGCCCGGAAGCCGTCCAGGAGGAGGGCCAGGGGGCGGCGCCAGGAGCCGGGGCGGACCGCTTCGACCGCGGGCAGGGACGCGCCGAGCGCGCTCAGGGCGAACAGGAGGTCCTCCGGCACCACGTCCGTGCGCAGCTCGCCGTCCGCCGCGGCGCGGCGCATCAGCTCGCTCAGGGTCGTGTGGTTGTGGACGTGGATCGCGTCCAGGGTCGGGACGCCCCGGATGCCGGTCGTCATCAGGTCGCCCACTCCCCGGTCCCGGGCCAGCAGCGCGCAGACGCCCTCCAGGTACGCGGTGAGCGCGCCCCACGCGTCCTCGGCGCGGCGGGCCTCGTCCCCCGAGGCCATCACCGCCGTCAGGTCCGCGCGGAAGACCGCCTCCACCAGGTCGCCCCGGGCCGGGAAGCGCCGGTACAGGGTCGCGTTGCCCACCCCGGCGCGCTTGGCGATCTCGTCCAGCGGGACGTTCAGACCCTGCTCGGCGAAGAGTTCCCGCGCCGCCGCGACCAGCAGGTCCCGGTTGCGCTGGGCATCGCGCCGCAGTGGCTGGCGTTCGGTCGGGGACTCCGGCGGGGGCATGAGCGCCGACCCTACACAACCGGACGCCCCCGGCCCCGCCCCGCCGGCGGCCACAGGCCGGCCCCGCCCCGCCGGCAGCCACAGGCCGGCGCCGTCCCGCCGGCGGCCGCCTCTCCGGAGCGCCCCTCAGCGCCGCCCGGGCGGAGCCCACGGCACGCGCCGCGCCGTATCCTTCTTGCGAACCATGTGCAATAACGCATGACAGGCAGAAGGAGGTGCTCCGCATGGAGCGACCCGTGGTGCTCGGGATCGAGTCGTCCTGCGACGAGACGGGGGCCGGCCTCGTCCGGGACGGGCGCCTGCTCGGCCACGCGGTGGCGTCGAGCATGGACGAGCACGCGCGCTACGGCGGGGTCGTGCCCGAGATCGCCGCCCGGGCCCACGTCCACTCCTTCACCCCGGTCGTCCAACGGGCCCTGGAACAGGCCGGGTTGAGCAGGAGCGACATCGGGGCGGTGGCCGTGACGACGGGGCCCGGGCTCTCCGGCGCCCTCCAGGTGGGGCTCGCCGGCGCGAAGAGCCTGGCGTACGCCCTGGACGTACCGCTGTACGGGGTGCACCACCTGGCCGGGCACGTGGCCGCCGACACCCTGGAACACGGCCCGCTGCCCGACCCCTGCGTGGTGCTGATCGTCTCCGGCGGGCACACCTCGCTCCTGCTCGTACGGGACCTGGCCCGGGACCCGATCGTCCACCTCGGCGACACCCTGGACGACGCGGCCGGCGAGTGCTTCGACAAGGTCGCCCGGGTCTTCGGCCTGCCCTACCCCGGCGGCCCCGCCATCGACCGGGCGGCCCGGGGCGGGGACGCGGGCGCGGTGGCCTTCCCGCGGCCGCTGACCGGCCCGCGCGACGACCCGTACGCCTTCTCCTTCTCCGGGCTCAAGACCGCCGCCGCCCGCTGGGCCGAGCGGCACGCCGGCGGCCCGCTGCCCGTGGCCGACGGCTCGGCCGCGCTCCAGGAGGCCGTCGCCGACGTGCTGACCCGCAAGGCGGTGGCGGCCTGCCGGGCGCACGGCGTCGAGACCCTGGTCGTGGTGGGCGGGGTCGCCGCGAACTCGCGGGTGCGGGCGCTGGCCGAACAGCGCTGCGCGCAGGCCGGAATCACCCTGCGCGTACCGCCGCTCGGGCTGTGCACCGACAACGGCGCGATGATCGCGGCGGTCGGCGACCTGCTGGTCCGGGCGGGCGCCGAGCCCGCTCCGCTCGACGTCTCGATCGACCCGTCCGCCCCGCTGGAGTACGCGGCCCTGCACCCGCTCGCCCGCGCCGCCCGCGCGGCGTGAGGAAGCCCACCAGAACGCGGAAGGGTGCCCCGGGCCTCCCGGGGCAGGCGGTCGTCCGGTGCTCAGGGCGCTGTTTGTAAGCTCGACCAGGCGCACCCACCCCCTGCACTCCCCCGCACGCGCGGCCCCGCGAGAGGACACACCATGACCACCGAGCTGAGCTCCGACGCCCTCGCCGGGCTGCTCGACCAGGCCCGGCAGGACTACGAGGCCCTCGCGGCCCGCGGCCTCAGGCTCGACCTCACCCGGGGCAAGCCCGCGCCCGAACAGCTCGACCTCTCCGAGGAGCTGCTCAGCCTGCCCGGCGGCGCCCGCCACACCTCCGCGGACGGCACCGACGTGCGCAACTACGGCGGCCTCCAGGGCCTCGCCGAGCTGCGCGAGATATTCGCCGAGGTGCTCCAGGTGCCGGCCGGGCAGCTGCTCGCCGCGGGCAACTCCAGCCTGGAGCTCATGCACGACTGCCTGGTGCACGCGATGCTCAGCGTGGTGCCGGGCGCCGACTCCCACTGGGTGGACCAGGAGCGCCTGGCCTTCCTGTGCCCGGTGCCCGGCTACGACCGGCACTTCGCGCTGTGCGAGCGGTTCGGCATCGAGATGATCCCGGTCCCGATGTCCGACGCGGGCCCGGACATGGACGTGGTGGAGCGCCTGGTCGCCGAGGACGCGGGCATCAAGGGCATCTGGTGCGTGCCGAAGTACAGCAACCCGAGCGGCGTCAGCTACAGCGACGAGACGGTGCTGCGGCTCGCCCGCATGGAGACCGCCGCCCCGGACTTCCGGATCTTCTGGGACAACGCCTACGCCGCCCACCACCTCACCGACGAGCCCGTGGAGATCGCGGACCTGCTCGGCGCGTGCGCGGGCGCCGGCCACCCGGACCGCGCGTTCGTCTTCGGCTCCACCTCGAAGATCACCGCCGCCGGCGCGGGCGTCGCCTTCTTCGGCGCCTCGCCCGCCAACGTGCAGTGGCTGCTCGCCAACAACTCCAAGCGCTCGATCGGCCCGGACAAGGTCAACCAGCTGCGCCACGTCCTGTTCCTCAAGGACGCGGACGGGGTGCGGGCCCACATGGAGCTCCAGCGCGCCCTGCTCCAGCCGAAGTTCGAGACCGTGCAGCGCATCCTGGAGAGCGAGCTCGGCGGTACGGGCCTGGCGAGCTGGACCGTGCCCAAGGGCGGCTACTTCGTCACCCTCGAAGTGCCCGAGGGCTGCGCGAAGGAGGTCGTGGCGCGGGCCGGCGCGGCCGGTGTCGTGCTGACCCCGGCCGGCGCCACCCACCCCTACGGCAGCGACCCGAAGGACGCCACCATCCGCATCGCGCCCAGCTACCCGGGCCTCGCGGAGCTGGAGCAGGCGATCCTCGGCCTGACCGCCTGTGTGCGGCTCGTCGGCTACGAGAAGCTGCTGGCGGCCTGACGCCGCCCGGCCGGGAGCCCGGACCTCGCGGTCCGGGCCCTAGGTCGTGTCTTCAAAGTCCCGTCTGGTCGGCGGGGTCTGGCACGCACGCTCGCGGCGTTGTCGTCGGTCGCCGACTCCCCCGAGGTCTCGGCTCCGCTCGAACAGGAGGGACCCCCATCGCGTCGACTCCCTCCTCCGCCTTGCGATCGCACGCACCAGACCCCGCCGACCCCGCCCTTCGGGCGGACTACGCCACTTTGAAGACACTCCCTAGGACACGATGTCCTTGCGGGCGAACCCGCGGAAGGCCAGGGCGAACAGGACGAGCGCGTACGCCACCGAGACCGCCGAGCCCTTCAGCATGCCGCCCCACTCCAGGTGCGGCTGGAGCGCGTCGGCCCAGGCGAACTGCCAGTGCGCGGGCAGGAAGTCCCGCCAGTGGCCGAGCGCCGTCACCGCGTCCAGGACGTTGCCGACGATGGTCAGGCCGACCGCGCCGCCGACCGCGCCGAGCGGTGCGTCGGTCCGCGTGGAGAGCCAGAACGCCAGCGCCGCGGTGACCAGTTGGGACACGAAGACGAAGGCCACCGCGACGGCGATGCGGGGCAGTGCCTCGCCCGCGCCGAGCGACCCGCCGGTCGGGATCCGCAGCGGGCCCCAGCCGTAGGCCGCGGTACCCGCCGCGAGCGCCACCACCGGCAGCAGCACGATCGCCGCCGCGCTGAACCCGAGCGCCACCGCGAGCTTCGACCACAGCAGCCGGGCCCGTGGCACCGGCGCCGCGAGCAGATAGCGCAGCGAGGACCAGCTCGCCTCGGAGGCCACGGTGTCGCCGCAGAACAGCGCGACGGGCACCACGAGCAGGAAGCCCGCCGACACGAACAGGCAGGTGGCGGCGAAGTTGGCGCCGGAGGCGGTCGCCGTGTCCATCAGCGTGATGCGGCCGTTGCGGCTGCTCGGGCTGCCGCCGATGGCGAACGCGGCGATCAGGATGAACGGCAGCGCGCCGAGCACCGCGCCCATCACGAGCGTGCGCCGGCGCTTGAACTGCCGGGCGGCCTCCACGCGCAGCGGCAGGGTGCGCCGGGCCCGGTAGCCCGGGGCCGTCGCGTCGGCCGGGGACTGTGTCACCGCGCTCACGCGGAACCTCCGATCAGGGTGAGGAAGGCGTCCTCCAGGCGGCGGTGCGGGCCCACCCCGGTCACCTGGACGTCCAGCCGCAGGAGTTCGGCGATGAGCTCGGTGGCGGTCGCCCCGTCGAGCCGGACCAGGAGGCCCTCGTCGGTGCGCAGTGCCGAGCCGATGCCGGGCAGGGCCGCAACCTTGTCGACGACGGCCTCGCCGGGCCGCCCCTCGGTCGTGACGAGCAGGGTGTCGCCCGAACCCGTGATCTCGGCGACCGGACCGGCCTGGACGAGCCGTCCGCGGTCCATCACCACCAGGTGCGTGCAGGACTGCTCCACCTCGGAGAGGAGGTGGCTGGAGACGATCACGGTGCGCCCGCCCTCGGCGTACCGGATCATCACGTCCCGCATCTCGCGGATCTGGGGCGGGTCGAGCCCGTTGGTCGGTTCGTCCAGGATCAGCAGGTCCGGCATGCCGAGCATGGCCTGGGCGATGGCGAGGCGCTGGCGCATGCCCTGCGAGTAGGTGCGGACCGCGCGCTGGACGGCGTCGCCGAGGCCCGCGATCTCCAGCGCCTCCCCAATGCGGGAGTCGCCGGCGGGGCGGCCGGTCGCCTTCCAGTACAGCTCCAGGTTCTCGCGGCCCGAGAGGTGCGGCAGGAAGCCCGCGCCCTCGACGAACGCGCCGACCCGGGACAGCACGGGCGAGCCGGGCCTGATCGCGTGGCCGAACACCCGGATCTCGCCGCCGTCGGGCCTGATCAGGCCCATCAGCATGCGCAGGGTGGTGGTCTTGCCCGCGCCGTTGGGCCCGAGCAGGCCGAGCACCTGGCCCCGCTCGACCCGGAAGGACAGCTCGCGCACCGCGTACCGGTCACCGGCCCGTGCGTACTTCTTCGTCAAGTCGGCGATCTGGAGCGGCACTTGGGCCAGCTCCGGGTCGGGCGTGGGGGTGTGGGTGCGCCGGGTGATCAGGAGCGCCCCGCCGATGAGGGCGCCGCCGAGCGGCAGCCCCCACACCCACCAGGGCAGGCCCGCCGAGGCCGTCCGCGCGGCCGGCACGGTCGGCACGCTCAGGCCGCCGCCGTCGAGCGCGACGGTGTACGTGGCGGGCGCGGCCGGCGAGGCGAAGCCGAGGTCGGTCGCGGCGACCACGAGGCGCAGCCGGTGGCCCGGCTCGACGGCGTGGTCCACGGCGGGCAGCGTCAGTTCGACGCTCCTGCCGTTCTTGGCGCCGTCGACCCGCAGGGGCGCGACGAGCTGGGACGGCAGCACCTGCTGCTTGCCGTCGGGGCCGACGTCGTACACCTTCCCGAAGATCACCGCGCTGTCCCCGCTCGACGTCACCTTGAGGCGGACGGTGGGCGAGCCGGTGATGTGGAGGCCGGTGGTCAGACGCGCCGAGTCGAACCGGGCGTACTGGCCGGGGAAGTCGAGGGAGACGCCGACGCCGAGCGACGACAGGCCCGACAGGCCGGCGCCGAGGCCGGGCACCGCCGAGATGGCGGGCGGCGCGCCGCCGGGCGGGTTGTCGAAGCGCTGCTCGCGGCCGGTGAGCGCGACGGTGTGCGGCCCGGCGGCGAGGCCCGGGTAGGTGTCGTCGGACGCGCCCCTCAACTGGGCCGATCCATCGGTGGAGTTGAGGCCTCCGGTGCGGGTGACGCGGAAGGCGGGGCCGGTGTCGGCGCTCTTGTCGCCCTTGAGGTAGCGGTCGAACCACTGGGTGACGCGGGCCCGGGTGCGGCCGGTCTCGCGGTCGCCGCCGTCGTGGCCGCCGGCGATCCAGTCGACGGCGACGGGCGCGCCGTTGGCCTTGACCGCCCTGGCCATGGCGTCGGCCTGGCCGAGCGGGAACAGCGAGTCGGTCTGGCCCTGCATGATCAGCGCGGGCACCTTGATCCTGGATCCCACGGCGGACGGGCTCCGCGCCTCCAGGAGCTTCTCGGCCTCCTGGTCGGGCCGGCCCGCGCTCGCCACACGGTTGTACAGGGCGCAGATCTCCGGCTCGAACTTCTGGCAGCCGCCCGCGGTGGAGACGAAGATCCCGGCCCAGAGCTTCTTGTAGACGCCGTCGGGGAAGAAGACGTCCGACAGGTTCCAGTAGGTCATCTCCGGGGCGATCGCGTCGACGCGCCGGTCGTAACCCGCGGCGAGCAGCGAGATCGCGCCGCCGTAGGACACTCCGGTCACGCCCACGCGCGGGTCGCCCGCGCCGTCGAGCCGCACCTCGGGGCGCCGGGCGAGCCAGTCGATGAGCCGCGAGACGTCCTTGACCTCGAAGTCCGGGTCGTTGAGCCCGATCTGCCCGGTGGACCGGCCGAAGCCGCGCGCGGACCAGGTCAGGACCGCGTACCCCTCGCGCGCGAGCTGCTCGGCCTGGCCGGAGACCTCGTCCTTGCTGCCGCCGAAGCCGTGCCCGATCAGCACGGCGGGCCGCTTGCCACCGGCGCCGCCCGCCGTGAAGAACGAGGTGTCGATCTTCGCGCCGGGCATGTCGAGCACCCGGTCCTCGCGGTGGACGGCCGGGGCGCCCGAAGCGCCCGCGGCACTCCAGACGCCGGCCCCGGCCAGGGCGACGAGGGCCGCCGCCCCCGCGGCCACCCGCCATCGGCGTCTGCGCATGCTGATCTCCATGCTCCAACGGTATGCGCCCGCACCGGCGTCCGAAGCTGCCGCTGGGTGGAAGTGCCTGCTGTACCCGGGGAGTACGAGCGCTCCCCGGCATACCGCACCGGGAGTAGCCGGGGCGTTTTCCCCGGCCCGCTCCGGCGGTGTCAGTGGTGTTCGATACAGTCCCCACTTCGCGTTGGACCGCGGAAATTCGCGTTGGACCGCAAAAAAGGGGTGGGGACGATGGGCAGGCGTGGCACGGGGGTGTGGGCGGTGGGCGCCGTGGCCGTGGTGGTCGCGGTGACGGGCTGTTCGGCCGGGTCGCACGCGGTGGACACGGGCCGCAAGGCCGCCGACAAGGCGGCCGGCGCGGCGGACAAGGCCAACAGCATGGTGCTGGCCGCGCTGACCCGGGCGGGCGACCGCTCGCAGAAGGCCGGTTCGGCCGAGGTGTCGGTGACGACACAGCTCGCCAACCAGCCGGCGCCGACCACCATGGCGGGCACGTACACCTGGGGCAACGGCCTCGCCTTCGACGTGGAGGCGGACGCCAAGAGCATGAACATGCAGCAGCTCGTCTCGGACGGCACCGTGACGATGCGGTACGTGAAGGGCGCCTACTACTACGGCGTCGACGCGCAGCCGAGCGGCCCGCTGGAGAACAAGCACTGGATGAAGGTCGAGGCCTCCGCGATCCTCGGCGAGCAGGGCGAGAGCGCGGTGGCCGGCAGTGGTGACCCGACGGCGGGCCTGCGTTCGCTGCGGTACGCCAAGAACGTCGCGCAGATAGGCCAGGAGACCGTCCTCGGCCGGTCGACCACGCACTACAAGGCGGTGGTGTCCAAGGCCGACCTGGGCGCCGCCGGCAAGGCCCTGTCCGGCGACGACGGCAACAGCCTGATGAAGCAGTTCACCGGCGGTGTCGACCAGCTCACCTTCGAGGTGTGGGTGGACAAGAACGACCTGCCGGTGCGGGTGAACGAGCAGTTCGGCGGCGCCACGGTGTCCATGGACTTCAAGCGGTTCGGGGCCACCAAGCCGGTCGTGGTGCCGACGGCCTCCGACACGGCCGACATGACGGAGGCCTTCAAGAAGCTGACCCAGCCGGCCGCCTGACGGACCGTCAGCGAGCCCGGCCGCCCGGGCCGGGCCCGCCCGGATGCCTTCCGGACCGCCGCCCCGGGCCCTTTTCGCGGGCCCGGCGGGGTCCCGGGTTCCTCCTGCGGCCCGCCGGGCCTCAGGCCTGGGTGTCCTCGGGGACGCTGACGAGCCAGCGGGTCTCACGGCGCGGGCGCAGGTAGAACGCCCAGTACAGGGTGGCCACGGCCGTGATGCCGCCGGTCCACAGCAGGTACTGGGTCTCCTGCTGGGTCAGGATGTAGGCGAGGACGACGATCAGCAGGATCGGCACCGCGGGCCACAGCGGCATCCGCCAGGCGGACACGTGGCGGTGCGCGCCGCGCCGGCACAGCAGGGCGGCGACCGCGACCAGCAGGTACATCGCGGTGACGGAGACGCCGGTGACGCCGTAGAGGGTGTCGAGCTTGACGAAGCACAGGCCCGCGCCGGGGACGCCGACGAGGAGCGTGGCCACCCACGGCGAGCCGAACCGGCCGAGCCGGGACAGACCTCGGTTGACGGGCTCGGGCCAGGCCTTGTCGCGGGCGGAGGCGAACAGGACGCGGGAGTTCTGGATGACCATCACGATGCCCGCGTTGATGATGGCGAGCGCGACGCAGAGGCTGACGAAGGTGCCGACCGCGGAGTTGGACCAGGCGGTGACCATGTCGCTGAGGTTGCCGCTGGTGAGCGCGGCGAGGTCGGGGGCGCCGAGGGTGATGGCGACGACGGGCACCAGGATCACGGCAGTCGAGATCGCGAGGGTGGCGAGCACGGTGCGGGCCACGTTGCGCCGCGGGTGCTCCAGCTCCTCCGAGAGGTACACGGCGGTGGAGAAGCCCTGGGTGATGAACAGGGCGATGGCGAGCCCGGAGATCACCATCATGGCGGTGACCGTCGAGGGCGTACCGCTCTCCCCGGCGACCGTGCCGTGCACCAGGGCCGAGCCGCCGCGCTCGCTGTGGGCGAAGCCGAGCACCGCGACGACGGCGGCGGCGACGACTTCGAGCACCAGGAAGACGCCGGTGATCCAGGCGTTCGCCCGCAGGTCGAGCAGGCCGGCCAGGGTGGCGAGCAGCATCACCGCGCCGCCCGCGACGGGGGCCGGTATGTGCACGATGGGCGCGAGGTAGTCGGCGGTGCCCATCGCGATGACGGGCGGCACGATCATCACCACGAGCAGCGACAGGACGAACACCAGCCAGCCCGCGAGGCGTCCGGCCATCGTGGAGACCATGGCGTACTCGCCGCCCGCGCTGGGGATGAGGGTGCCCAGCTCCGAGTAGCAGAACGCCACGCCGATACAGAGCAGCGAGCCGATCGCGATGGTCAGCGCGGTGTAGGTGCCGAGCGTGGCGAAGAGGTCGGGCACGACGACGAACAGGGTGGAGGCGGGGGTCACGCAGGACAGCGTGAGCAGGGTGCCCCCCACGACACCGATGGAACGCTTGAGCTTCTGCGGGGTGGGGCCGGTCGCGGGGGCGAGCGCCTGGGGGGCGCTGAGCGTGTCCGTCATCGTGCGGTTCCGATCGACTGGTGCGGTTCCGATGCGCGGGAGCGGTATCGCCTCCAGAGGCGGGGATGGTGATGTGCTGCGGCGGCTCCCGGGTGCCGATATGCAATCCTTCGCAGAACCGCAGGTCAATAGGGGGTTACCTGCGGAATCCGAAGATCCGGTCGCTGGATTCGCCGGTTTTCGGCGTTAAGGACGTGTCAAGGCAGCGCGATCGGGGGGTACGGGAACCGCAGCGCCGGAGCCGAAGTTCCTCCCCAACTTTCCACGCTACGGACGCGCCCGGGCCAGGAAAAGCCGCGCCCCCCGCCGGCCGGGGCCGACGGGGGGCGTCGAAGAGGGGCTCAGTGGTTGCGGGGGAAACCCAGGTCCACGCCCGAAGGGGCGTCGGCCGGGTCCGGCCAGCGGGTGGTGACGACCTTGCCCCGGGTGTAGAAGTGCGTCCCGTCGTTGCCGTAGATGTGGTGGTCGCCGAAGAGCGAGTCCTTCCAGCCCCCGAAGGAGTGGTAGCCCACCGGCACCGGGATCGGCACGTTCACGCCGACCATGCCCGCCTCGACCTCCAGCTGGAAGCGGCGGGCCGCGCCGCCGTCCCGGGTGAAGATCGCCGTGCCGTTGCCGAAGGGCGAGGCGTTGATCAGCGCCAGGCCCTCCTCGTACGTCTCGGCCCGCAGCACGCACAGCACCGGGCCGAAGATCTCGTCGCGGTAGGCGTCGGCCGTGGTCGGCACGTGGTCCAGGAGGGACAGGCCGATCCAGTGCCCGTTCTCGAAGCCCTCGACCGTGTGGCCGGTGCCGTCCAGGACGACCTCGCAGCCCTGTGCCGCCGCGCCCTTCACATAGGACGCCACCTTGTCGCGGTGGGCCGCGGTGATCAGGGGGCCCATCTCGGAGGCCGGGTCGTTGCCGGGGCCGATCTTGATCTTCTCGGCGCGCTCGCGGATCTTCGCCACCAGCTCGTCGCCGATCGCGCCCACCGCGACGACCGCGGAGATCGCCATGCAGCGCTCGCCCGCCGAGCCGTACGCGGCCGAGACGGCGGCGTCGGCCGCGGCGTCCAGATCCGCGTCCGGCAGGACCAGCATGTGGTTCTTGGCCCCGCCGAGCGCCTGTACCCGCTTGCCGTGGGCGGAGGCGGTGGTGTGGATGTGGCGCGCGATGGGCGTGGAGCCGACGAAGGAGACGGCGGCCACGTCGGGGTGCGCGAGCAGCGCGTCCACCGACACCTTGTCGCCGTGCAGCACGGTGAAGACGCCGTCGGGCAGACCCGCCTCGGCCAGCAGCTCGGCGATCTTCATCGACGCCGACGGGTCCTTCTCGGAGGGCTTCAGGATGAAGGTGTTGCCGCAGGCGATGGCCAGCGGGAACATCCACATCGGCACCATCGCCGGGAAGTTGAACGGGGTGATGCCCGCGACGACGCCCAGCGGCTGGCGGATGGAGGCCACGTCCACCCGGCTGGAGACCTGCGTGGACAGCTCGCCCTTGAGCTGGGTGGTGATGCCGCAGGCGAGGTCGACGATCTCCAGGCCGCGGGCGACCTCGCCGAGCGCGTCCGAGTGCACCTTGCCGTGCTCGGCGGTGATCAGCTCGGCGATGGCGTCCCGGTTGGCGTCGAGCAGCGCGCGGAAGGCGAACAGCACGGTGGTGCGCTGCGCGAGCGAGGACTGGCCCCAGCTCGCGTACGCCGCCTTGGCGGTGGCCACCGCCCGGTCGACCTCCTCGGCCGAGGCGAAGGCGACCTGCGTGGTGACCTCGCCGGTCGCCGGGTCGGTCACCGGGCCGAAGTTGCCCGACGTGCCTTCGACGGTCTTGCCACCGATCCAGTGGTGGACGGTCTTCGTCATGTCCAAGTGCTCCTTCACAGATGGCGGCGTCGGGCGGTGACGTGCCGTTCGTACTCCTCGCGGGCCGTTAGCGCCGACGTGCGGGTCGCGGTCTCGGCCACGGGCACATCCCACCACGCCTGGGCCGGGGGCGGGCCCGACACTGTGTCGGGCGTTTCGGTCTGTGTGTAGACACATGTGGGAACGTCGGAGCGCCGCGCTTCGGCGAGGGCTTCCCGCAGGTCACGCACGGTTTCGGCACGCAGCACCCGCATCCCGAGCGAGGCCGCGTTGGCCGCGAGGTCCACCGGGAGCGGCGCCCCGCCGTACGTGCCGTCGGGCGCCCGGAACCGGTACGCGGTGCCGAACCGCTCACCGCCCACCGCCTGCGAGAGCCCGCCGATCGAGGCGTACCCGTGGTTCTGCAGGATCACCACCTTGAGGGGGATGCGCTCCTGCACCGCGGTGACGATTTCGGTGGGGTTCATCAGATACGTACCGTCGCCGACCAGCGCCCAGACCGGTCGGCCGGGCGCCGCGAGGGCGACGCCGATGGCGGCGGGGATCTCGTAGCCCATGCAGGAGTAGCCGTATTCGACGTGGTACTGGTCGCGCGAGCGGGTCCGCCAGAGCTGGTGGAGGTCGCCGGGGAGCGAGCCCGCGGCGTTGATCAGGATGTCCTGCCCGGTGACCAAGGTGTCGAGTACGCCGAGGACTTGGGCCTGGGTGGGCCGGGCGTCCTCGGACGCCGGCCGGTACGCGGCGTCCACCCGGGCCTCCCAGGCCGTCTTCAGGCGCGTGTACTCGGCCGTGTAGGCCTCCGCCACACGGTGGCCCCCGAGCGCCCCGTGCAGTGCGGTCAGTCCCGTGCGGGCGTCGCCGGTCAGCGCCAGGCCGCCCATCTTGAGGGCGTCGGGGGGCCGGACGTTGAGGTTGAGGAAGCGGACGTCCGGGCGCTGGAAGAGGGTGGCGGAAGCGGTGGTGAAGTCGCTCCAGCGGGTGCCGACGCCAAGCACCACGTCGGCGGTGCGGGCCAGTTCGTCGGCGGTGGCCGTGCCGGTGTGGCCGATGCCCCCGACGTCCTGCGGGTGGTCGTGGCCGAGCGCGCCCTTGCCGGCCTGGGTGCTCGCCACGGGGATGCCGGTGTCCCGGGCTAGGGCGGCGAGCGCGTCCTGGGCGCGGCCGTGCCGCACTCCGCCGCCGGCGACGATCAGGGGCCGCTCGGCGCGCGCCAACTCCCGTGCCGCGAGCGCCAGTTCAGCGGCGTCCACGGCGGGGGCCCGGACCGGCCACACCCGTTCGCGGAAGAACTCCTCGGGCCAGTCGTAGGCCTCGGCCTGGACGTCCTGCGGCAGCGCGAGGGTGACCGCGCCCGTCGCGGCCGGATCGGTCAGGACGCCCATCGCGTTCAGGGCGGCCGGGATCAGGGCCTCGGGGCGGGCCACCCGGTCGAAGTAGCGGGAGACCGGACGCAGGCAGTCGTTGACGGACACGTCGCCCGCGTACGGGACTTCGAGCTGTTGCAGCACCGGGTCCGCGGGCCGTGCCGCGAAGGTGTCGCCGGGCAGCAGAAGCACCGGCAGGTGGTTGACGGTGGCCAGCGCGGCGCCGGTGACCAGGTTGGTGGCGCCGGGTCCGATGGAGGTGGTGACCGCGTGGGCCGAGAGGCGGCCCGACTGGCGGGCGTAGCCGACGGCCGCGTGCACCATGGCCTGCTCGTTGCGGCCCTGGTGGAAGGGCATGGCTTCGGGGCCGGTTTCGAGCAGCGCCTGGCCGATTCCGGCTACGTTGCCGTGTCCGAAGATGCCCCAAGTGGCCGCGATCAGACGGTGGTTGACGCCGTCGCACGCGGTGTACTGGCGGGCCAGGAACGCGATCAGCGCCTGTGCGGTGGTCAGTCGGCGCGTCGTACCGGTCACTGGTATCCCTCCGTGTGGTCGGGGTGGAAGGAGATCTTCCACTCCCGGTCCTGCCCCGGGCCCGCCATGACGTTCAGGTAGTACATGGCGGTGCCGGGCCGGGCGATCGACGGGCCGTGCCAGCCGTCCGGCACCAGCACCGCGTCGCCGCCCCGCACCTCCGCGAGCAGGTCCGCGCCCCCGGGCCGGGACGGCGCGATGCGCTGGTATCCGTAGCCCCCGGGGTGCTCGAACGCGAAGTAGTAGATCTCCTCCAGCTCGCTCTCGCGGCCCGGCACGTGCTCGTCGTGCTTGTGCGGCGGATACGACGACCAGTTGCCGCCGGGCGTGATCACCTCCACGGCGATCAGCCGGTCGCAGGCGAAGGCGTCGGCGGCGGCGAAGTTCCGCACGGTACGGGCACAGGTGCCCGACCCCCGCGCCTCGACGGGAACCTCCGGCGCGGGGCCGCGGCGAGCGGGGAGTCGTCGCTCGCACCGCGCTCCTGCCAGGGCGAAACGGCCTCCCGCGCCGGAGGCGATGTGGGCGACTTCGTCCCGCGGTACGTAGGCGAAGTCGGTGGGCCCCTCGAACACGTCGGCACGGCCGTGCAGTTCGAGGTCGGTTCCCGCGGTGCGCACCGTGCAGCCGCCGGCGAGCGGCACCACGAGCCACTCGCTGTCCCCGGCGGCCAGCTCGTGCGAGCCGCCGGGCGGCAGGTCGAGCACGCGCAGCGAGGAGTAGGCCAGGGCGGCCCGCTCGGGGCCGAGGTCGAGGGCGTAGGGTCCGCGGGCCGCGGCTTCGGCCCGTACGAGCAGTTCCTGGTGGTCCATGTCCGCTTCCCTACCCCCTACAGCAGTCCGACGGCCGTATCGACGGCCGCCGCCACGTCTCCGTCGGCCGGATAGAGCAGCGAGCGGCCCGCCACGAGCCCCTGCACGGTGGGCAGGTGCAGGGCCTCGCGCCACTTCTCGAACGCGGCGTCCTGGTCGTCCCCCACGTCGCCGCCGAGCAGCACCGCGGGCAGCGTGCTGGTGGCCATAACCCGGGCCATGTCGTCCGGGTCGTCGGTCACCGGCACCTTGAGCCAGGTGTAGGCGGACGTACCGCCGAGCCCGGAGGCGATGGCGATGGACCGGGTGACCGCGTCGGCGGAGAGATCGTTGCGGACCCTGCCGTCCTCGCGGTGACAGAGGAACGGCTCGATGAACAACGGCAGTCGACGCTCGGCCATCGCGTCGACCGCCCCGGCGGCGGCGTGCAGCGTGTCGAGCGAGCCCGGGTCCTGATGGTCGATGCGCAGCAGCAGCTTGCCCGCGTCGAAGCCGAGCCGGGCCAGGTCCTGGGGGCGGTGCCCGGTGAAGCGGTCGTCGAGCTCGAAGGCGGCGCCGGCCAGGCCCCCGCGGTTCATCGAACCGATGACGACCTTGTCGTCGAGCGCGCCGAGCAGCAGCAGGTCCTCCAGGACGTCGGCGCCCGCGAGTACGCCGTCGACGCCGGGCCGCGACAGGGCGAGCCGCAGCCGGTCGAGGAGGTCGCCGCGGTCGGCCATGGCGAGGCCGTCCGCGCCGACGCCCAGCGCGCCGCGGGCCGGGTGGTCGGCGGCGATCACCATGAGCCGCGCGCCGTCCCCGCGCAGCAGGGGTCTGCGCACCCGGCGTGCGGCGGCCTCGCCGATGGCCTCGGGGTGCCGCGCCCGGAGCTGTGCGAGCCCGCCGGGACCGTGCGGGGCGCTCACGCCCGGCCTCCGGCCAGGACGGCGTCGACCTCTGCGGGGTGGGGCATGGCGGAGGAGCAGGCGAGGCGGGAGGCGACGATGGCGCCGGCCGCGTTGGCGTAGCGCATGACGCGTTCGAGGTCCCATCCGGCGAGCAGCCCGTGGCACAGCGCCCCGCCGAACGCGTCGCCCGCGCCGAGCCCGTTGACCACGTCGACCGGCACCGGGGCCACCTCGGCGACCGTGCCGTCGCGGTGCACGGCGAGCACGCCCTTGGGCCCCTGCTTGACGACGGCCAGCTCGACCCCGGCGGCCAGCAGCGCGTCGGCCGCGGCCCGCGGCTCCCGCTCCCCGGTGGCCACCTCGCACTCGTCGACGTTCCCGACGGCGACGGTCGCGTGGGCGAGCGCCTCCCGGTACAGGGCGCGCGCGTACTCGGGGACGCCCCCGTCCGCCCCCTCCCAGAACATGGGGCGCCAGTCGAGATCAAACACGGTGGCGCCCGGCGGCCGGCCTCCGGGCGGGTGCTCCCCCCGGCGGGCCCCGGCAGGGGCCGGGCCCGGGCCGGCGCCGCCGCGCGCGCCCAGCGCCGCCAGCGTCGCGGCGCGGCTCGGCTCCGCGCACAGGCCCGTCCCGGTCATCCAGAAGATCCGGGCCGCCCGGATCGCGGCCAGGTCCAACTCCCCCTCCCGCAGCTCCAGATCGGGCGCCTTGGGCAGCCGGTAGAAGTACAGCGGGAAGTCGTCCGGCGGGAAGAGCTCGCAGAAGGTGACGGGGGTCGCCAGCCCGTCCACGGGCGTGACCCAGCGGGCGTCGACCCCGAACTCGCCCAGCTGTGACCGGAGATACGCGCCGAAGGGATCGCGCCCGGTCCGCGTGACGACGGCGGCGCGCCGGCCGAGCCGGGCCGCGGCGACGGCCACGTTGGAGGGCGAGCCGCCGAGGAACTTGCCGAACGAGGTGACGTCGGCGAGGGAGACCCCGCTCTGCAACGGGTAGAGGTCGACCCCGATCCGCCCCATCGTGATCAGGTCGTACGGAGCCTCGTCCATGCACGTCCTCCCGGGTCGCCACGACCGGCGGCCCCAGGTCCCGCCGCCGGTGACCCAAGGTCTAGCCGTCCGCCGCCACCCCTGTCAATCTTTTGTCCTTACATTCGGACGTGGCCTTGACACTCCTCCCGGCCCCCCGGAAGGCTGGCCCCATGACGACGGCGAAGACCCGCATCCGGATCGGTTCGGCCCCCGACTCCTGGGGCGTCTGGTTCCCCGACGACCCTCGCCAAGTCCCCTGGCAGCGCTTCCTCGACGAGGTGTCCGGCGCGGGCTACCGGTGGATCGAGCTCGGACCGTACGGCTATCTGCCCACCGATCCCGCGCGGCTCGCCGAGGAGACCTCCGCACGCGATCTGCGGGTCTCGGCCGGAACCGTCTTCACCGGCCTGCACCACGGCCCCGCCGTGTGGGAGAAGACCTGGGCGCACGTCTCGGCCGTGGCCGCGCTGACCCGGGCCACCGGCGCCCGCCACCTCGTCGTCATCCCGTCCTTCTGGCGCGACGACAAGAGCGGCGAGGTCCTGGAGGACAGCACCCTGACGGCCGCGCAGTGGCGCGATCTCGCCGGTCAGACCGAGCGCCTGGCCCGCGAGGTGCGCGACGTGCACGGCCTGCGCGTCGTAGTGCACCCGCACGCCGACACCCACATCGACACCGAGGAGAACGTGGCCCGCTTCCTGCACGCCACCGACCCCGACCTGGTCTCGCTCTGCCTGGACACCGGCCACTACGCGTACTGCGGCGGCGACAGCGTCAAGCTCATCGAGACCTACGGGGAGCGGATCGGCTATCTCCACCTCAAGCAGGTGGACCCGGTGGTCCTGGCCCAAGTGCGCGCCGAGGGAACGCCGTTCGGGCCGGCCGTCGCGCGGGGCGTGATGTGCGAGCCGCCGCTCGGCGTGCCCGCGCTCGAACCGGTCCTGGCCGCGGCCCAGGCCCTGGACGTCGAGCTCTTCGCGATCGTCGAGCAGGACATGTACCCGTGCGATCCGGACAGGCCGCTCCCGATCGCCGAGCGCACCCGCGCCTTCCTGCGCTCCTGCGGGGCCTGAGATGACCCTGGGCATCGCCGTCATCGGCACGGGCCGGATGGGCGCCGACCATGTGCGCCGGATCGAGACCGCCGTCGGCGGCGCCCGGGTCGCCGCCGTGGCCGACCTGGACGCGGACCGCGCGGCGGCGGTGGCCCGGGGCATCAAGGGCTGCTCGGTGCACACCGACCCGGCCGCCGCGATGGCCGCGCCCGGTGTGGACGCGGTCCTGATCGCCTCCTCGGGCCCGGCCCACGAGGCGGCCCTGCTCGACGCCTTCGCGCGCGGCCTCCCGGTGCTGTGCGAGAAGCCCCTCACCCCGGACCCGGCCGGCGCCCTGCGGGTCATGGAAGCGGAACGGCGGCTCGGCCGCCGGCTGGTCACGGTGGGCTTCATGCGCCGCTACGACGCGGAGTACCAGGACCTCCAACACACCCTGCGCCGCGGCAAGTTGGGGCGCGCGCTGATGCTGCACTGCCGCCACCGCAACGCGGCCTCGCCGTCCTTCTTCACCACCGAGATGCTGATCCGCGACTCGGTGGTGCACGAGGCGGACGCCACCCGCTGGCTGCTCGGCCAGGAGATCACCGCCGTCCAGGTGCTGCGCCCGCGCCCTTCCTCCTACGCGCCGCGGGACCTCGGCGATCCGCAGCTGGTCCTCTTCGAGACGTCCGGCGGCGCCGTGGTCGACGTCGAGATCTTCGTCAACTGCGGCTTCGGGTACGAGGTGCGCTGCGAGGCGGTGTGCGAGCGCGGGACCGCCTCGATCGGCGCCGGTGGCGGTCTGGTGACCCGCACCACGGGCCGCGCGGGCCGGGCCGTGCCGCAGGACTTCACGGTCCGGTTCGCCGAGGCGTACGACCGTGAGGTGCGGGCCTGGGTGGGGGCGGTGCGGGCCGGCCGCGCCGAGGGGGCGAGCGCCTGGGACGGGTACGCCGCGGCGCTGGTGTGCGAGGCGGGCGTACGGGCGCAGCGGTCCGGGGAGCGGGTCGAGGTGCGCCTGCCGGAGCGCCCCGCGCTGTACGCGTAGCGGGTGGCGCGGTCCGCGCGGTACGCGTAGCGGGTGGCGCGCGGTCCGCCCGTTCACCCATTCGCTCCAACAGCCCTTTTTCTCACCCCTGTTACATCCTTCTCCCTCCCGTCACACATGTCTCGATTACGCGGGTCTTGCGTCACAGGCAGTCGACAGGACCCGCCCCGACCTCACTCTCCGTCGTTCAACGGGCACAGGCTGAGTGATCGCCAAGCGTTCGCGCCGCAGCTCCCCCGACGACCGTCCGGCCGCCGCTGCGGTGCCCGCAGGGAGGTGCCCTACATGACCGACCGAAGGCTCTGGTCCTACAAGGAAATCGCCGCGCACATCCGGGTGCAGCCGGACACGGTGCGCTCCTACCGCAAACACGGACTGCTGCCTGCGCCGGACCTCGTGGAGAACGGCAAACCCTATTGGTTCGCGGACACCATCCGGACCTGGGTGGCCCGCCGCCCGGGCAATCGCGGACGGCGGACCGATTGAACGCCGCACCGGGGCGACCGGCCCCGTCGTTGTCTTCACGAATCGCCCGGAACGCGCTCGGAACACTCCGGCCGCACACCGCGTTCTTATACCCCCGAGGGGTATACTCTGCCAGAGGTGAGGGCGCCCCGGCATTCCCGTGACCCCCTGATGCACCATGGATCCGTACGCCCGTGAAGAGGAGAACGCCATGACCGCCGAGACCGAGACCCCCGCGACCGGTTCCTGCTGCTCGCCCGCCGGTGGCTGCCACGACGGCGGCGCGGCCGATGTCCAGGTCGGCACCGTCACCACCGTCTACCGGGTGGCGGGCATGACCTGCGGGCACTGTGAGGGCGCGGTGTCCGCCGAGATCTCCGAGATCGCCGGGGTGGGTTCGGTGAAGGCCGTCGCCGCGACCGGCGAGGTCACCGTGATCTCGGCCGCCCCGCTCGACGAGGAGGCCGTACGCGCGGCGGTCGACGAGGCCGGTTACGAGCTGGTCGGCCGCGCCTGACCCGGGGCGCGTCCCCGCCCCTTCCCCCCGTCGGGCCGCGCCCGGCCGGCTCCGTGCCGGCACCGCGCGGCCCGGCCCGCTTTCTGGAGCCCCTCGTGCACAGCCCCGATTCCGGTCCCGCCCCAGCCCTCGACCAGCGGGTCGAACTCGCCATCGGCGGGATGACCTGCGCGTCGTGCGCGGCGCGCGTGGAGAAGAAGCTGAACCGGATGGCGGGGGTCAGCGCGACGGTCAACTACGCGACGGAGAAGGCGCGGGTCGCCTTCGGCGAGGGGGTGGGGGTGGGTGACCTCATCACCACCGTGGCGAAAACGGGCTACACGGCCACCCCGCTCCCCTCATCCCCCGGGGCTCCGCCCCAAGCCCCGCCCCCCTCATTCCCCGGGGCTCCGCCCCAAGCCCCGCTCCCCTCATCCCCCGGGGCTCCGCCCCAAGCCCCGCTCCCCTCATCCCCCGGGGCTCCGCCCCAAACGCGGCCCGCGCCCACCCCCGGGGCTCCGCCCCGGACCCCGATCGCGCCTGAACGGCGCTCGTCCTCAAACGCCGGACGGGCTGACAGTGCCGACGCCCCCGGCACGCCCGAAGCCGCAGCCACTCCCGCCGGCGGCACCACTTCAGCCCCTCCGGCGCTTGAGGAGCCGGGTCCGGGGCGGAGCCCCGAGCGGGGCGGGGCCCGGGGCGCCCACGACAGCGGGGCCCAGTCAGCCCGTCCGGCGCTTGAGGACGGGCGGCGCTCGCACGCCGAGGGGGCCCGGGGCGCAGACCCGGAGGGGCGGGACCCGCTCAGGGCGCGGCTGACGGTCACCGCGCTGCTGGCCACCCCCGTCGTCGCGCTGAGCATGATCCCCGCGCTCCAGTTCGACAACTGGCAGTGGCTCTCCCTCACCCTCGCCGCGCCCGCGGTCGTCTGGGGCGGCCTCCCGTTCCACCGCGCCGCCTGGACCAACCTGCGGCACGGCGCGGCCACCATGGACACCCTGGTCTCCACCGGCACCCTCGCCGCGTTCGGCTGGTCCCTGTGGGCGCTGTTCTTCGGGACGGCCGGGATGCCCGGCATGCGGCACGGGTTCAGCCTCACCACCGCCTGCGGGGACGGCGCCGGCACGATCTACCTCGAAGTCGCCGCCGGTGTCGTCACGTTCATCCTGCTCGGCCGGTATCTGGAGGCTCGGGCCCGGCGGAAGTCGGGGGCCGCGCTGCGGGCCCTGCTGGAACTGGGCGCCAAGGACGTGGCCGTGCTGCGCGAGGGGGCCGAACTGCGCGTCCCCGTGGGCGAGTTGCGCACCGGGGACCGTTTCGTCGTGCGGCCCGGCGAGAAGGTCGCCACGGACGGCGTCGTCGTCGAGGGCGCCTCGGCGCTCGACGCGTCGATGCTGACCGGCGAGTCGGTGCCCGTGGACGTCGGCGTGGGGGACCCCGTGGCCGGGGCCACCGTGAACGCCGGGGGCCGCATCGTCGTCGAGGCGACCCGGGTCGGCGCGGACACCCAACTCGCCCGCATGGCGCGCATGGTGGAGGACGCGCAGAACGGCAAGGCGCGGGCGCAGCGCCTGGCGGACCGGATCGCCGGGGTCTTCGTGCCGGTGGTGTTCCTGATCGCGCTGGGCACGCTCGCGGGCTGGCTGCTGGCGACCGGCGACGCCACCGCCGCCTTCACGGCGGCCGTCGCGGTGCTGATCATCGCCTGTCCCTGCGCCCTCGGCCTCGCCACCCCGACCGCCCTTCTCGTCGGCACCGGTCGCGGCGCCCAGCTGGGCATCCTGATCAAGGGCCCCGAGGTCCTCGAATCGACCCGCCGGGTGGACACCGTCGTCCTCGACAAGACGGGCACGGTGACCACCGGCCGGATGAGCCTGTACGAGGTCAGCCCCGCGCGGGACGTGGACGAGAAGCAGCTGCTGCGGCTCGCCGGAGCCCTGGAGCACGCATCGGAGCACCCCGTCGCCCGCGCGGTCGCGGCCGGCGCCGAGGACCGGGCGGGACCGCTGCCCCCGGTGGAGGACTTCCGGTCGCACGCGGGCCGGGGCGTCGAGGGTGTGGTCGAGGGCCACCGCGTGTACGTGGGGCGGGACGGCGACCTGGAGCTGCCGCCGGAGCTCGCCGCCGCCAGGAGGGCCGCCGAGGCCGGGGGGCGTACGGCCGTGACGGTCGCCTGGGACGGGCGGGCCCGGGGCGTGCTCACGGTCGCCGACACCGTGAAGGAGACCAGCGCCGAAGCCGTCCGGATGCTGCGGGCGCTGGGCCTCGCCCCGGTGCTGCTGACCGGCGACCACCGCACGGTCGCCCTCGCGGTGGCGGAAGAGGTCGGGATCGCCGCGGACGCCGTGTACGCGGAGGTGCTGCCCGAGGACAAGGCCGCCGTGGTGCGGCGCCTTCAGGAGCAGGGCCGGACGGTCGCGATGGTCGGGGACGGCGTCAACGACGCGGCGGCGCTGGCCACCGCGGATCTGGGTCTGGCGACCGGGACGGGCACGGATGCCGCGATCGAGGCGGGCGATGTGACGCTCGTCCGCGGTGACCTGCGGGTTGCCGCCGACGCGATCCGTCTGGCCCGCCGCACGCTCGCGACGATCAAAGGCAATCTTTTCTGGGCATTCGGCTACAACGTGGCCGCGGTCCCGCTGGCCGCCGCCGGCCTGCTGAATCCGATGATCGCGGGCGCGGCTATGGCGCTCTCCTCCGTATTCGTGGTAACCAACAGCCTACGGTTGCGTTCCTTCACCTGACCTCCACAAAGAGATCTAGATCACAGAGGTTTCGAGGTAACCATCGGGAGGGGTCGGGAGTCTAAGTGGGCGATGCCACGGACGTCTTGGGGGATGTCCATGGAATGTCTTGGGGGACGTTCCAGGCAACGCGTTGGCCGGGGCACGTACGTCGGGAGCTTTGAGCGGCCCACCCGACAGGTACGTACCCCGGCAGACCGCCTAGACCCCCGGCTCGGATCCCGTGGGGGGAATCCGCACCGGGCAACAGGGAAGCGCCCCGACTGCCGACCCGTGGGGGGATCGGCAGCGGGGCGCTTTCCGCTTCACTGCCTGCCGCTGTGCCGCGCGAGTGTGCGCGCGGGAGCCGCGCTGCCGCTGCCGCGCGGGCGTACCAGGAGGGTCAGCGACCCGCGACCGGCACGAAGTCGCGCAGAACCTCGCCGGTGTAGATCTGGCGGGGGCGGCCGATGCGCGAGCCGGGCTCCTTGATCATCTCGTGCCACTGGGCGATCCAGCCCGGAAGGCGGCCGAGCGCGAAGAGGACCGTGAACATCTCGGTCGGGAAGCCCATGGCGCGGTAGATCAGACCCGTGTAGAAGTCCACGTTCGGGTACAGGTTGCGCGAGACGAAGTAGTCGTCGCTCAGCGCGTGCTCTTCCAGCTTCAGCGCGATGTCGAGCAGCTCGTCGGACTTGCCGAGGGCCGACAGGACGTCGTGCGCGGCAGCCTTGATGATCTTGGCGCGCGGGTCGAAGGACTTGTACACCCGGTGGCCGAAGCCCATCAGGCGGACGCCGTCCTCCTTGTTCTTCACCTTGCGGATGAAGGAGTCCACGTCGCCGCCGTTGGCCTGGATGCCTTCCAGCATCTCCAGGACCGACTGGTTGGCGCCGCCGTGCAGGGGGCCCCACAGGGCGCTGATGCCGGCCGAGATCGACGCGAACATGTTGGCCTGCGAGGAGCCGACCAGACGCACGGTGGACGTCGAACAGTTCTGCTCGTGGTCCGCGTGCAGGATGAGCAGCTTGTCCAGGGCCGAGACCACGACCGGGTCCAGCTCGTACTCCTGGGCCGGCACCGAGAACGTCATCCGCAGGAAGTTCTCGACGTAGCCGAGGTCGTTGCGCGGGTAGACGAAGGGGTGGCCGATCGACTTCTTGTACGCGTACGCCGCGATCGTCGGCAGCTTGGCCAGCAGCCGGATCGTGGAGAGGTGGCGCTGCTTCTCGTCGAACGGGTTGTGGCTGTCCTGGTAGAACGTGGACAGCGCGGAGACCACCGACGACAGCATCGCCATCGGGTGGGCGTCCCGCGGGAAGCCGTCGAAGAACCGCTTCACGTCCTCGTGGAGCAGCGTGTGACCGGTGATCTCGTCCTTGAAGCTGGCCAGCTCGTCGACGGTCGGCAGCTCGCCGTTGATCAGCAGGTACGCCACCTCGACGAACGTCGAGCGCTCCGCCAGCTGCTCGATCGGGTACCCGCGGTAGCGCAGGATGCCCTGCTCACCGTCCAGGTAGGTAATGGCGGATTTATAGGCGGCCGTATTGCCGTATCCGCTGTCGAGGGTGACCAGTCCGGTCTGGGCTCGGAGCTTCCCGATGTCGAAGCCCTTGTCGCCGACGGTGCTGTCGATCACCGGGTAGGTGTACTCGCCATCGCCGAACCGCAGTACTACAGCGTTGTTCGCGTTCTCGCTCACGTCATCCCTCACCGACGTAGTGCCTCTTCTTCGAGGTGCCCTGACTGTCTCTACCATCCCCCATTTGGCTCAGCAGAGTGCACTCGGGGTCGCCCATTGGGCTTATTCACGGCACTCAGTGCCGTCAACCTGCTCATCCTGCCCCCTTCGCCCCGGTTAGGAAAGTCCTGGGTGACCTTTCACACCAAAGTGCCCCCTGCCAGCCGGTGCGCGAGTGCGGTAAAGCGTCTGCCTGCGGAAACGGTACGCACCGCCTGACCGATCGCCTTGCGGGACCCCACCAGGACGACGAGCTTCTTCGCGCGGGTCACCGCCGTGTAGAGCAGGTTGCGCTGGAGCATCATCCAGGCGCTCGTGGTCACCGGGATGACGACCGCCGGGTACTCGCTGCCCTGGGAGCGGTGGATCGTCACGGCGTAGGCGTGGGACAGCTCGTCGAGCTCGTCGAAGTCGTAGGGCACCTCCTCGTCCTCGTCGGTCAGGACCGTCAGGCGCTGGTCGTCGAGGCTGAGCGAGGTGACCACCCCGACGGTGCCGTTGAAGACGCCGTTCGCGCCCTTGTCGTAGTTGTTGCGGATCTGGGTGACCTTGTCGCCGACGCGGAACACCCGGCCGCCGAACCGCTTCTCCGGCAGGTCGGGCCGGGCGGGTGTGATCGCCTGCTGGAGCAGGCCGTTGAGGGCGCCGGCGCCGGCCGGACCCCGGTGCATGGGGGCGAGCACCTGGATGTCGCGCCGCGGGTCGAGCCCGAACTTGGCGGGGATGCGACGGGCGGCCACGTCCACGGTGAGGCGGCCCGCGTCCTCCGTCTCGTCCTCGACGAAGAGGAAGAAGTCGTCGAGGCCCGAAGTGAGCGGCTGAGAGCCTGAGTTGATGCGATGGGCGTTGGTGACGACGCCGGACTGCTGGGCCTGGCGGAAGATGCGGGTGAGCCGCACGCTGGGCACCGGGCCGCCCTCCGCGAGCAGATCGCGCAGCACCTCACCGGCGCCGACCGAGGGCAGCTGGTCGACGTCGCCCACCAGGAGCAGATGGGCGCCGGGCGCCACCGCCTTGACGAGCTTGTTGGCAAGGAGCAGATCGAGCATGGAGGCCTCGTCGACGACGACCAGATCGGCGTCCAGCGGCCGGTCCTTGTCGTACGCCGCGTCGCCGCCGGGTTTCAGTTCGAGCAGGCGGTGCACGGTGGAGGCCTCGGCGCCGGTCAGCTCCGCCAGGCGCTTGGCGGCCCGCCCGGTCGGCGCGGCCAGCACCACCTTGGCCTTCTTGGCCCGGGCCAGCTCCACCACCGAGCGGACCGTGAAGGACTTGCCGCAGCCGGGGCCTCCGGTGAGCACGGCCACCTTGCTGGTGAGGGCGAGCCGCACGGCCGCCTGCTGCTCGGGCGCCAGCTCGGCGCCGGTACGCCCCGCGAGCCAGCCGAGCGCCCTGTCCCAGTCGACCCCGGCGAAGCCCGGCATCCGGTCCTCACCCGTCCGCAGCAGGCGGCCGACCTGGGCGGCCAGGGACAGCTCGGCGCGGTGGAAGGGCACGAGGTAGACGGCGGCCACCGGCTCGCCCCCGTCGGGCCCCGGCACCTTCTCCCGTACGGCCCCCTCCTCGGCGATCAGCTCGGCGAGGCACTCGATGACGAGCCCCGTGTCGACCTGGAGCAGTTTCACCGCGTCGGCGATCAGCCGCTCCTCGGGCAGGAAGCAGTGCCCCTGGTCGGTGGACTGCGACAGCGCGTACTGCAGGCCGGCCTTGACCCGCTCCGGGCTGTCGTGCGGGATGCCGACCGACTGGGCGATCTTGTCGGCGGTCAGGAAGCCGATGCCCCAGACGTCGGCGGCCAGCCGATAGGGCTGGTTCTTCACGACGGAGATCGAGGCGTCCTCGTACTTCTTGTAGATGCGCACCGCGATGGAGGTGGAGACGCCGACGCCCTGGAGGAAGACCATGACCTCCTTGATCGCCTTCTGCTCCTCCCAGGCGGCCGCGATCTTCCTGGTCCGCTTGGGCCCGAGCCCCGGCACCTCGATCAGGCGCCCGATGTCCTGCTCGATGATGTCGAGCGTGTCGGCGCCGAAGTGCTGGGTGATCCGGTCGGCGAAGACCGGGCCGATGCCCTTGATCAGGCCCGAGCCGAGATAGCGGCGGATGCCCTGGACGGTGGCCGGCAGGACGGTCGTGTAGTTGTCGACCGTGAACTGCTTGCCGTACTGGGGGTGCGAGCCCCAGCGGCCCTCCATGCGCAACGACTCCCCCGGCTGCGCGCCGAGCAGCGAACCGACCACGGTGAGCAGGTCGTTGCCGCCCCGGCCCGTGTCGACCCGCGCGACGGTGTAGCCGCTCTCCTCATTGGCGTAGGTGATCCGCTCCAGGACCCCTTCCACCACCGCCGCACCCGTGAGACTCGACATGCCCCGACGCTACCGCCCCGCACCGACAGCCCGGACAACACGGCTGCGGGGAGCGGGAGTCGGGGGTGTGGTGCAGGTCTGGGCCGAGCTCGGGCCTGAGGTACGGGCGGGCTCACGGCGGGAAATTTGGGCGGGGCCCGGACGAGGGGTTCGGCCTGGGGGGCCGGCCTTGGGCGTTCGGCCCTGGGGGGTTCAAGGGGGCCCGGCCCGTCGACCGGGCCCCTTGATCTTCCCTCCCCTGCCAGCGCTTCCCGAATCCCCCCGGATCCCTCCCCTGAAGCACTGACGCCCCTTAGACCTCCGTCACCCCGCAAGGGTTGTACGACTGCGAGCAGTAATTTTCCGGTCCGCTCTCCGGCCCCCTCGACATGCCGACGAAGCGCCCCAAACGTAGCGTTCGGTGCATGAGCGACGACAAGCCTTCCCCCGCCTCCGACACCCCGTCCCGGCCGCCGTCCTTCCAGCAGGACGTCATGGACGAGCTGGGGGACGACGGGCTCCAGCGCATCGCCGGTCTGCTCGGCACGGACACGGCGGGCGCCCAGGACGTGGTCGGCACGACCATGTCGGCACTCTCGGACGGATTGCCGCAGGACACCCACGAGGAGGTCCGCCGGGCGGTCGCCGAGGCGCCGGCCGAGGCCGCGCCGGAGGAGACCCCGCTCCAGGGCGTGGCCACGCTGGGCGGCGGGCTGGGCGGGATGCTCAGCGGTGGCCTGGCGGCGGGGGTGCTGGGGAAGGCCGCGCGGCCGGTGGCGAGGGCGGTCTCCAAGAAGACCGGCCTGCCCGAGGCGACGGTGGCGCGGGCCCTGGAGGTGTTGCTGCCGGCGGCGCTGGCGGTTCTGGCCAGGAGGGCGGGGTCGAGGTCGGGGGGTGCGGGTTCGGGTTCGGCCCCGGGGGCGGGTTCGGGGGCGGGTGGCGCCGGTTCTGGTGCGGGTTCCGGTGCGGCTTCCGGTGCCGGTGGGCTTGGTGATCTGTTGGGCCAGATCCTCGGCGGGGCCGGGAAGAAGTAACCCGCCCGGCCGGGCCTCCGGGGAGGCCTGGGGGCCCGGCGGGTTCGGACTCAGGTGCTGTGCAGGAACGCGTCTCCGTGCGCGGTGATGTGGGCCTCAAGGGCGGTGAGCGCCTGCTGGGTGGCGTCGGGTGTTCCGCTGCCGCGCCGCTCGGCGTAGTACGCGGCGCCCAGCCGCTTGAGGAGTTCGTTGCCGGCCCGCTGCTGCTGGACCTCGTCCACCTTCTGCTTGCCCTGGTTCAGCGCACTCTGCGCCTGCTCCTTGGCCCGGTCGAGAAAGCCTGCCATGCCCGCCTCCGCATCGTGATCGTGCCCCGTCTTTGGATCACTTCCCCCACATGGGAGGCGCATGCTCCTGGGGTCGCCCGATCGGGGGGGCCGGGGGGGCTGGGTGCGGGGTGCCTGCGGCGGGTTGGCGCTCGGCCCGGGGCGACCCGGCTGAGCCCCTGGGGCTCCGCCCCAGACCCCGGCGGGTTCGCCCACCCGCCCGCCCGTGCAGGGGGTTGGAGGGTGCCTGGCCCTGGGGCTCCGCCCCAGACCCCCAGGGAGCTGCCCACCCGCCCGCCCGTGCAGCGGGTTGAAGGGGCCCGGCCCCTGGGGCTCCGCCCCAGACCCGCTGAGGGGCTCCGCCCCTCGGACCCCGGCGGGTTTGCCCACCCGCCCGCCCGTACAGGGGGTTGCATCGGCTGAGCCCTGAGGCTGCGCCCCAGACCCCCCGAGGGGCTCCGCCCCTCGAACCCCGGCGGGTTTGCCCACCCGCCCGCCCGTGCAGCGGGTTGGAGGGTGCCGGGCCCTGGGGCTGCGCCCCA
>NZ_JBIDBD010000009.1:0-240107 GCF_043202815.1 Streptomyces sp. NPDC048111 | reverse complement strand
CGCCTGAACGGCGCTCGTCCTCAAACGCCGGACGGGCTGAGGTGGCCGATGCTGCCCAGCACCGAGCAGTTAAGGGGCGCGGGGAACTGCGCGAGAAGCGACCACGGTCCGCACACGACCGGGGTTAGGGGCGCGGGGAACTGCGCAAACCCCGGGCACCCCCAGCACCGCCAGGGGCGCGGGGAACTGCGCGACCAGCCACGCACGGTGCGAGACCGACAGCGGGTTTGGGGGCGCGAGGAACTGCGCGAGAAGCGACCGCGGTCCGCGCATGACCGGGGGTTGGGGGCGCGGGGAACTGCGCAACCCCGCCGCCCCAGGGACCGGGGCACAGCTCGCCCAGAGTGCGGGGGAACGGCGAAGGGCCGGTACCGGGGGAACCCGGTACCGGCCCTTGCAGCCTGCCGACGGCTACGCGCGTATCACGCGCGCAAACCCCGTCAGTTGTCGTCCTCGTCGATCAGGAACCCACGCATCGGCGAAGGAGCCTGCTGCATCGGCGACGGCCCCTGCGGCCGCACCGGCGCCATCGGCTGCGTCATCGCCGGCGACATCTGCTGCTGGCCACCGTAGGACGGCCCGCTCGGCATGGACGGCTGGCCGCCCATCGAGGGCTGGCCACCCATGGGGTGCCCCATCGCACCGGCACCGGCCGACGCCATGGACCCGCTCATCTGCGGAGCCGGCGGCAGCGACGCGGTCGCCGGGGTGCGCGGCGGGGCGAGCGAGTCGTCGGCCTGGGTCTCCAGCTGACGCAGCTGCGACTCCAGGTAGGACTTCAGACGCGTGCGGTACTCGCGCTCGAAGCCCCGCAGGTCCTCGACCTTGCGCTCCAGCGTGGCGCGAGCGGACTCCAGGGAGCCCATCGCGACGCGGTGCTTTTCCTGCGCGTCCCGCTCCAGGGCGTCCGCCTTGGCACGGGCGTCGCGCTCCAGGCCCTCGGCGCGGGACCGGGCCTCACCGACGATCTTGTTGGCCTCGGAACGGGCCTCCGCGATCGCCTGGTCGGCGGTCTGCTGCGCGAGCGAGAGCACCCGGGCGGCGCTGTCGCCACCGGGCGCCTGGGCCGGCTGTCCCATCTGCTGGCCGTGGCCGCCCATGGGGCCGCCCATCTGCTGACCCATGGGGCCCTGGCCGAGCTGGTTCTGGCCCATGGGGCCCTGACCGAGCTGGTTCTGACCCATCGGACCCTGACCCATGGGGCCCTGGCCCATCGGGTTCTGGCCCATGGGGCCCTGGCCGTGCTGGCCCTGCGGACCGTGGCCACCGGGGCCGGCGGGCAGCTGCGGCGCACCGCTGGGCAGCTGGGGCGGACCCATCTGCGGCTGCTGCTGGACCTGCGGCGGACCGGATATGGCGGCGGGAACGGGCGCGCCCGGGCCTCGGCCGTCCTGCTGCTGCTCCTGCTTGCGCATGCCCTGCTGCTGCTGGTTCTGCGCGGCGGCGCGGGTTGCGGCGGCCAGCTTGGCGCGCAGATCCTCGTTCTCGCGCAGCAGTCGCGTCAGCTCCGACTCGACCTCGTCGAGGAAGGCATCGACCTCGTCCTCGTCATAGCCTTCTCGGAGGCGGACGGTCGTGAACTGCTTGTTCCGCACGTCCTCGGGGGTCAGCGGCATCTCTTCTTCACCTCTACGTAGTCGTCGGCAGTCGGCAGGACCGTATCGTTCACAACCTGACCACGATGCTGATCAGGATGTAGACGATGATCATCAGAACGAAGAAGGACAGGTCGAGTGCCACGCCCCCGAGACGCAGCGGCGGAATGAACCGCCGCAGAAGCTTGAGCGGTGGATCGGTGACAGTGTAGGTGGCCTCAAGAATGACCACCATCGCCTTGCCGGGTTGCCATGAACGGGCGAACTGGAAGACGTAGTCCATGACGAGCCGGAAGATCAGCACGATGAGGAAGCACATCAGCGCGATGTAGACCACCTGTAGTGCGACGACCATCTCGCGCTTCCCTCTCCCCTTGCGTCAAAGCTCCGGCCTCTTGTCGGCCGGTTCGTTCCCGGTGTCGTGTCTCAGCTCTGGTTGAAGAAACCGCCCTCTGCGATGCGGGCCTTGTCCTCCGCCGTGACATCGACGTTAGCAGGAGACAGCAGGAACACCTTCTGCGTCACCCGTTCAATGCTGCCGTGCAGCCCGAAGACGAGACCGGCGGCAAAGTCGACAAGTCGCTTCGCGTCGGTGTCGTCCATCTCGGTGAGATTCATGATCACCGGAGTGCCCTCGCGGAAGTGTTCCCCGATGGTACGGGCCTCGTTGTACGTCCGCGGGTGCAGCGTGGTGATGCGGTACGGCTCCCGCTCGGACACGACCTTGGGCATGATCACCGGTGCGTTCTTCTCCAGGCTCGGGCGTTCAGGTGTGATGGACGCCACGGGTGCGATTCGCGCCGGTCGTCCGCTTTCAACCGATAGCTGAACCGGTTCTCTCGGGGCCGGAGGCTGAGCCACTCGTACCGGTTCGTCCCGTTCGTCCTGGAGCGGGGACTGGTGCGGGGGCTGGTGCCGCCGGCGGTCGCGCTCCGGTTCGGGCTCGGGTTCGAAATCGTCGTCGGGGTCGAAGCCCCGGCCGTCGTACCCATCGTCCTCCACGAGGCCGAGGTAGACCGCCATCTTGCGCATCGCGCCGGCCATGCTCAGATTCCTCCGCTCTGTGGTGGATCGCTCCTGTCGCCAAGTGGCAGCGTCATCAAGGGCCCACGATCCACGCGGTCTGCCCACCGAAGAGTGGGAATGACCATATTTTCTGCTGTGGTCCGACTTCCTCGCGACGTTACCCGAGCCGGGGTCGGACTCCGAGTACCGCCGTTCCGACGCGTACATGTGTCGCTCCGGCCGCAACGGCCTCTTCGAGGTCCGCACTCATCCCTGCTGACACCATGTTCGCAGCCGGATGGTCCGCGCGCAGGCGGGATGACAATTCCAGCAGCCGCTCGAAGGCGGCCCGTTGCCGGCCGGCGTACTCACCGGCCAGCGGCGCCACCGTCATCAGACCGTCGAGCCGGAGCCCGGGCGAGGCGGCGATCAGATCCGCCAACTCCCCGATGCCGTCCGGGGCGACGCCGCCGCGCTCACCGCGCTCCCCCGACCCGGCGTCGAGCGCGACCTGGATCAGACAGCCGGGCTCCCGTCCGGCGCGGACCGCCGCGGCGGAGAGCGCGGTGACCAGTCTGGCCCGGTCGACCGACTGCACGACATCGGCGTAACTCGCCACCGAACGCACCTTGTTCGTCTGCAACTGACCCACGAAGTGCCAGGTCAGATCGAGGTCCGCGCACTCGGCCGCCTTCGGCGCCGCGTCCTGGTCGCGGTTCTCCGCGACCTCGCGCACACCCAGTTCGTGCAACAGCCGCACGTCACTGGCGGGGTAGGTCTTGGTGACCACGATGAGGGTGACGTCCGTGCGCTCGCGCCCGGCCGCGGCGCAGGCGGAAGCGATGCGCTTCTCCACCCGGGCCAGGTTGTCGGCGAGTTCGCTCTTGCGATCCGTCATGAGTCGTCAGTCCAGCCAGACATATCCGGCGAGCCGCCCAGTGGTGCGGTCCCGGCGGTACGAGAAGTGGTCGAGTGATTCGAGGGTGCAGACCGGCGAGGCCGTACGGTCGGTGACGCCGAGGGCGGCGAGCTGCGCGTGCACTCCCGCGGTGACGTCCACGGCCGGGGTGCCCCAGCTGGTCTCGGACCAGGCGGCGGGCTCGGCCGCGGCGACCTCGGCCCGCATGTCCTCGGGCACTTCGTAGCAACGGCCGCACACGGCGGGCCCGGTGCGGGCCACGATCCGGGCCGGGTCGGCACCGAGCGAGACCATCGCGCCGACGGCGGCGGGCACCACGCCCGCCAGCATCCCGGGCCGCCCCGCGTGCGCCGACCCCACGACTCCCGCCACCGGGTCGGCGAGCAGGACCGGGGTGCAGTCGGCGGTGAGCACGGCGAGGGGGGTGCCCCGGCGGGCCGTGACCACCGCGTCCACCGCGGCCGCGTCGCCCGGGGCGAAGGGCCCCTCGACGACGGCCACCTCGCGTCCGTGCACCTGGTTCATCCAGACCACCCGGTCCGGGTCGAGCCCGAGCCGGCCCGCGGCGAGCCCGCGGTTGGTCCGCACCGCGGCGGGGTCGTCGCCGACCGCGCCGCCGAGGTTGAGCTCCTCGTACGGAACGGCGCTCACCCCGCCCCACCGGTCGGTGAAGGCGAAGTGCGCGCCGCTCACAGCGTCCTGCTCTCGTATCACTTCAGGAGACCGATTCGCCCGTCGCTTCGCTCACTTGAGGAAGTCGGGGACGTCGAGCTCCTCGGCCTGGCTGTCCGGGTAGGGACGGGCCGTCGGGATGGCCGAGGGGGCCGGGGTCTCGGCGACCGGGGCGGGCTCGACCGGGGCCGGCGGGGCCGGGGTCTCCTCGCGGGTGCCGACCGTGCCGAGCCCGCCGAGCGGACGGGCCGTCTCGGCCGGGCGCGCGGGAGCGGGCTCCTCGCGCTTGGAGGCCGAGGCCGAGCCGAGCACGGTGTCGCGGCGGGCCGGCGGCTGACCGCCGTCGAAGCCGGCCGCGATGACCGTCACGCGCACCTCGTCACCGAGGGCGTCGTCGATGACCGCGCCGAAGATGATGTTGGCCTCGGGGTGGGCGGCCTCGCTGACCAGCTGGGCCGCCTCGTTGATCTCGAACAGGCCGAGGTCGGAGCCGCCGGAGATGGAGAGCAGCACCCCGCGGGCGCCGTCGATGGAGGCTTCGAGGAGCGGCGAGGAGATCGCCATCTCGGCGGCGGCCACCGCGCGGTCGTCGCCGCGGGCCGAGCCGATGCCCATGAGGGCCGAACCGGCTTCCGACATGACCGACTTGACGTCGGCGAAGTCGAGGTTGATGAGGCCCGGGGTGGTGATCAGGTCCGTGATGCCCTGGACACCGCTGAGCAGCACCTGGTCGGCGGACTTGAACGCGTCCAGGACGCTGACCTGGCGGTCGGAGATGGAGAGCAGCCGGTCGTTGGGGATGACGATGAGGGTGTCGACCTCTTCGCGGAGTTCCGCGATGCCGTCCTCCGCCTGGTTGGCCCGGCGCCGTCCCTCGAAGGTGAACGGGCGGGTGACCACGCCGATCGTCAGGGCGCCGAGCGAACGCGCGATGTTGGCGACGACGGGGGCGCCGCCGGTGCCGGTGCCGCCGCCTTCACCGGCGGTGACGAAGACCATGTCGGCCCCCTTGAGGACCTCCTCGATCTCCTCACGGTGGTCCTCTGCCGCCTTGCGTCCGACTGCCGGGTTGGCTCCGGCCCCGAGGCCGCGGGTGAGTTCACGGCCGACGTCGAGCTTGACGTCGGCGTCGCTCATCAACAGTGCTTGTGCGTCAGTGTTGATCGCGATGAACTCGACGCCCTTGAGACCGACCTCGATCATTCGGTTGATGGCATTGACACCACCGCCGCCGACACCGATGACCTTGATGACTGCGAGGTAGTTCTGCGGTGCTGCCACGTCGAAGGCCTCTCGCCTCGAGTTACGGGTCGTCACTTCGCGGTTCCCGCAAGGTGACGACGAATGCCGATTGGGACGGTCCGTATCGCCGACCCGAACCCTAACGTTGAAGTTTAGGGTTACCAGTGTGTCTGTTCGCTGGACTCTTCCGAACAGGACACTAAGTCGACAAGTGGCGCGCGTTCAACGAACACGCCGAACCTCCCGTTTTTCTTTTCACCCTATGTGATCACCCGTGTCGCTGACCAACCAGGGTGCTGGCCAGCGCATATGTCCGTCAACTACCCGATACCGCAGGGGCGGTGGGGGCACTCACATCGAAGCGGACCGCCTTCGGCCGCGCTTTCATCAGTGCACTGAGGGTACGTCCCTTCAGCTCGCCCTCCTCGTCACTTCCCCACAGAACGCTGCGTCCGCCGGTCAACTCCAGCGTGACCGCGTCGTACGAGGAGATCCTGACGGAGCGGGTCTCCCTGGCGACGGCAGGCGGGAGTTCGCCCGTGATCCGCACGGCCTCCAGGACCAGCCGGCCGGTGCCGAAGCGGCGCACGCTCGGGGACTGCGAGAGGGTCAGTTCGAGCTGCGGAACGCCCTTGACCGGCTGCGGGACCGTGGCGAAACGCACACCGCCGTCGTCCACTTCGTCGAACTTCCCGCCGTTCTTCACGACCAGGACGGGCCGGCGTTCGGTCACCTTGAGACCGATTCCGTGCGGCCATGAACGGACGACCTCGACGGAGTCGATGCGCGGCAGCTTCTGTCGCAGCCGTGCCTCAATCCCGTCCGTATCGACGGAAATCAGCGGTGATCCGATCGGTACCGCGGCGATCGACTCGACCTCACCGGGCGTCAGAACCCGCGTCCCGGTGGTCTTCACCTGCTCGACGCGCAGCCACGTGGAGCCGTACAACAGCCAGATGAGGCCCGCCGCGAGCACGACCGCGGCGACACAGATCACCAGCAGACCGCGCCGACGCGGCAGCCGCCAGCGGCGTGCGCCCGGCGGACGGGGGCCGGACCGGCCGGACTTCGCGGAGTTCGGGGACGTCCCCCTCGGTCCGCCACCGCGCTGAGCGGTCGTCTGTCCGGCCACGGTCCCTGCCTTCCGTCCGTTGATCAGCGTCCTGCGACGGCCTCGTACACCATCTGTACGAGGAGCTGGTCGGCGTCGCGCCGCCCGAACTCGGCGGCGGAGCGCGACATCTCGTACAGGCGGTGCGGGTCGGCGAGCACCGGAAGGACGTTGCCCTGCACCCACTCCGGGGTGAGTTCGGCGTCGTCCACCAGGAGACCGCCGCCGGCCTTGACCACCGGCTGGGCGTTCAGCCGCTGTTCGCCGTTGCCGATGGGCAGCGGTACGTAGGCGGCGGGCAGTCCGACGGCGGAGAGTTCGGCGACGGTCATCGCGCCCGCGCGGCAGAGCATCATGTCGGCCGCGGCGTACGCGAGATCCATCCGGTCCACGTACGGTACCGGGACGTACGGCGGCATCCCGGGCATGTTGTCGACACGCGGCACTTCGTTCTTCGGGCCGACCGCGTGCAGGATCTGGATGCCGGAGCGCTGGAGCACCGGAGCGACCTGCTGGATCACCTCGTTGAGGCGGCGGGCGCCCTGCGAGCCGCCGGACACGAGCAGCGTCGGCAGACCGGGGTCGAGCCCGAACGCGGCGCGCGCCTCGGGCCGGACCCGGGCCCGGTCCAGGGTCGCGATCGAGTAGCGCAGCGGGATGCCGATGTAGCGGGAGTTGCGCAGCTTGCTGTCCGGGGTCGCGACCGCGACGCCGGCCGCGTACCGCGAGCCGATCTTGTTGGCGAGGCCCGGCCGGGCGTTGGCCTCGTGGACCACGATCGGCACCCCGAGCCGCTTGGCGGCGAGGTAGCCGGGCAGCGCCACATAGCCGCCGAAGCCGACCACGCAGTCGGCCTTGGTGCGCTCCAGGATCTGCTCGGCGGCCTTGATGGTGCCGCGCAGCCGCCCGGGGACGGTGATCAGTTCGGGGGTGGGCCTGCGGGGCAGCGGGACGGCCGGGATGAGCGCGAGCTCATAGCCGCGCTCGGGCACGAGCCGGGTCTCCAGACCCTTCTCCGTGCCGAGTGCCGTGATCCCCACGGTGGGGTCCTGCCTGCGCAGGGCATCCGCGAGGGCGAGCGCGGGCTCGATGTGGCCGGCGGTCCCCCCACCGGCGAGTACGACATGCACCGAAATTCACCGCTCTCCGGACGGACGCTTCTTGACGCGCCGTCTCATCGACTTCCAACTCACCCGAGGCTGCCGCATGGCAAGCGCCGCCCGCGCCGCGGGGTCGTCCCGCGCGAACGCGATCAGCAGCCCCACGGCGAACATGGTCGGCAGCAGCGCGGACCCTCCGTAGGAGAACAGCGGGAGCGGGACACCGGCGATCGGCAACAGGCCGAGCACCGCACCGATGTTGATCACGGCCTGGGCCACGATCCAGGTGGTCACGCCTCCCGCGGCGTACCTCACGAAGGGGTCCTCCGTGCGTCCGGCCACGCGGATACCCGCATAGCCTAGAGCCGCGAAGAGGGCGACGACCGACAGCGTCCCCGCCAAGCCCAGTTCCTCACCGGTCACGGCGAAGATGAAGTCCGTGTGGGGCTCGGGGAGTTGACCCCATTTCTCCACACTCGCACCCAGGCCGGATCCGAACCAGCCGCCGGAGGCGAGGGCGTAGATTCCGTGCACGGCCTGCCAGCACTGGTCCTGTGGTCCCGGGTCGGTGGCGCCGATGCAGTCGAGCCGGCCCATCCGGTGCGGGCTGATCTTGATGAAGAGGGCGGCGAGCGTGCCCGCGACGGCGAGCACCCCCGCGAACAGCCGGGTGGGGGCGCCGGCCAGCCAGAGCAGGCCGAACAGGATGGCCGTCAGGATGATCGTGGTGCCCATGTCGCCGCCGAGCATGATGAGCCCGAGCAGTACGAAGGCGACCGGGACGAGCGGGACCAGCATGTGCTTCCACTCGGTCAGCAGTCGCTTGTCCTGCTTGCGGGCGAGCAGGTCGGCGCCCCACAGGAGCAGGGCCAGCTTGGCGAATTCGCTGGGCTGGAGCTGGAACGGACCGCCCAGATAGATCCAGTTCTGGTTGCCGTTGACCGATTTCCCTATCCCGGGCACCTGCACGAGGACCAGCAGGAAGACCGTGCCGGCCAGTATCGGATAGGCCAGCGCCCGGTGGAGCTTGGCCGGCATCCGGGCGGCTGCGATCATGAGGCCGCCGCCGATGAGGGCCGCGAGGAACTGCTTGCGGAAGAAGTACGAGCCCGGCAGGGACAGTTCGAGCGCCTTGATCATCGAGGCGGAGTAGACCATCACGAGGCCGAGCACGGTGATGAGCAGGGCGCTGCCGAGGATCAGGTAGTACGCCGTCAGCGGCCGGTCCCAGGCCCTCCTGGCCTGCTCCACCAGGCGTCGGGGGCCGCGCGGTCCGGGCCGCCGGGGAGCGCCGGAGGAGCCGCCGCGGACGGCCGGGCCGCGGACGGGCCCCGCGGTGCGGCTGCGCAGCAGGAGGCCGGCACGGGCGAGCGTCCCGCGCGGGCCGCCCCCGGAGCCGCCAAGAACATCGGCCGCCATGTGTGCTGTCCCCTCCAGTCGTGCCCGGCGCCGGCCGGTCCGCGGAACGGGTGGTCCGGCTAGGCGCGCCCTCGGGCGAGTTCACGGACCGCGTCCGCGAAGGCCTCGCCGCGCTTGTTGTAGTTCGCGAACATGTCCATCGAGGCGCAGGCCGGGGCCAACAGGACGGTGTCCCCCGGCCGGGCGAGCGCCGCCGCCTCGCGGACCGCCGCCGACATCGCCCCAGTGTCGGTCCGGTCGAGGTCGACCACCGGGACCTCGGGGGCGTGTCGCGCCAGGGCTTCGGCGATGAGGTGGCGCTCGGCGCCGATCAGGACGACCCCGCGCAGCCGCTTCGCGGAGCGCTGCACGAGCTCGTCGAAGGAGGCGCCCTTGGCGAGTCCGCCGGCGATCCAGACGATCGGGTCGTACGCCGCCAGGGAGGCCTCGGCGGCATGGGTGTTGGTGGCCTTGGAGTCGTCGACGTAGGCGACCGAGGCCACGTCGGCGACGTGCTCGATGCGGTGGGCGTCGGGACGGAAGGCCCGCAGTCCGTCGCGGACGGCCTTCGCCTCGACGCCGAAGGCGCGCGCGAGGGCCGCGGCGGCGAGCGCGTTGGCGATGTTGTGCGGGGCCGGCGGGTCGACGTCGGCGACCTCGGCCAGCTCCTGGGCGTTCTTCTGCCGGTTCTGCACGAAGGCCCGGTCCACCAGGATGCCGTCGACCACGCCGAGCTGGGAGGGGCCGGGGGTGGCGAGGGTGAAGCCGATGGCACGGCAGCCCTCCTCCACGTCGGCCTCGCGCACCAGGTGCTCGGTCGCCTCGTCCTCGGCGTTGTAGACGCAGGCGACGGTGTTGCCCTCGTAGACGCGGCCCTTGTCGGCGGCGTACGCCTCCATGGAGCCGTGCCAGTCCAGGTGGTCCGGCGCCAGGTTGAGCACCGCGGCCGAGTGGGCGCGCAGCGAGGGCGACCAGTGCAGCTGGTAGCTGGAGAGCTCGACGGCGAGCACGTCGTACTCCTCGTCGCCGAGGACCACGTCGAGCAGCGAGACGCCGATGTTGCCGACGGCGGCGGTGCGCAGGCCCGCCGCCTGGAGGATCGAGGCCAGCATCCGGGTGGTGGTGGTCTTGCCGTTGGTGCCGGTGACCGCGAGCCAGGGGGCCGGGGTGCGGCCGTCCAGGTCGCGCAGCCGCCAGGCCAGTTCCACGTCGCCCCACACCGGCACGCCCGCCTCGGCCGCCGCCGCGAACAGCGGCTTGTCGGGCCGCCAGCCGGGCGTGGTGACGATCAGTTCGGTGCCCTCCGGCAGGGTGTCCCCGTCGCCGAGGCGCACGGTGATGCCCTGCGCCTCCAACTCCGCGGCCTGGGCGCGCGAGCGCTCGTCGGCCCCCTCGTTGACGACGGTGACGGCGGCGCCGAGCCCGTTCAGGACCCGGGCCGCCGGCATTCCGGAGACGCCGAGGCCGGCCACCGTCACGCGCTTGCCCTGCCAGGTGGTGCTCACTTGTCGGCTGCCCATCCCGCGTAGAAGAGACCAAGGCCCACGATCACGCACATGCCCTGGATGATCCAGAACCGCACCACGACAAGGACTTCGGACCACCCCTTGAGTTCGAAGTGGTGCTGGAGCGGCGCCATGCGGAAGACGCGCTTGCCGGTCATCTTGAACGAGCCGACCTGGATGACCACCGACATCGTGATGAGCACGAACAGGCCGCCGAGGAGCGCGATGAGGAACTCCGTGCGGGAGCAGATCGCGAGGCCGGCGAGCGCGCCGCCGAGCGCGAGCGAACCGGTGTCACCCATGAAGATCTTGGCGGGCGAGGTGTTCCACCACAGGAAGCCGAAGCAGGAGCCCATCAGGGCCGAGGCGACGACCGCGAGGTCCAGCGGGTCGCGCACCTCGAAGCAGGCGTTGGGGTTGGTCAGGGTCTGCGCGTTGGCGCAGGACTCCTGGAACTGCCACAGGCCGATGAAGGTGTACGCGCCGAAGACCATCACGGAGGCGCCGGTGGCCAGGCCGTCCAGACCGTCGGTCAGGTTCACGCCGTTCGACATGGCGAGGATCATGAACAGCGCCCACACCACGAAGATGACGGGTCCGATGGACCAGCCGAAGTCGTTGATGAACGACAGCTTGGTGGAGGCGGGCGTGTTGCCGCGGGCGTCGGCGAACTGGAGGGCGAGCACCGCGAAGGCGATGCCGACGATCAGCTGCCCGGCCATCTTGGCCTTGGCCCGCAGGCCGAGCGAACGCTGCTTGACGATCTTGATGTAGTCGTCGAGGAAGCCGACCAGACCCATGCCCGCGGTCAGGAACAGCACCAGCAGGCCCGAGAAGGTCGGGTCCTCGCTGGTGATGACCTTGGTCAGGGCGTACGCGATCAGCGTGGCCAGGATGAAGGCGATGCCACCCATGGTGGGCGTGCCCTTCTTCCCGGCGTGGCCGCGCGGACCGTCGTCCCGGATGAACTGGCCGTAGCCCTTGCGGGCCAGGAGTTTGATGAGCAGCGGGGTGCCGACCAGGGTCAGGAACAGACCGATGGCTCCCGCGAAGAGGATCTGCCTCATCGGGCGGCGACCTCACCCTCGACGGCGTTGTCGAGCAGCGCCAGTGCCACCCGCTCCAGGCCGATCGACCTGGATGCCTTCACCAGCACGACGTCTCCCGGCCGCAGTTCACTGCGCAGCAGGTCGACGGCCGCCTGTGCGTCGGACACGTGCACCGACTCCTCACCCCACGAACCCTCGTTATATGCGCCCAGTTGCAGCCAGGACGCCTCCCGGCCCCCGACTGCCACGAGCTTGCTGACGTTGAGCCGGACGGCGAGCCGTCCGACCGCGTCGTGCTCGGCCAGCGAGTCGTCGCCGAGCTCGGCCATCGGACCGAGCACCGCCCACGTCCTTCCCCCCTCGGCCCGTGAGGCCTGGCCCATGGCCACGAGCGCGCGGAGAGCGGCTCGCATGGACTCGGGGTTCGCGTTGTAGGCGTCGTTGACGACGGTCACACCGTCCGGACGCTCGGTGACCTCCATACGCCAGCGGGAGAGGGTGCCCGCCTCGGAGAGCGCGCGGGCGATCTCGTCTGCGGACATGCCCAGCTCATGGGCGACGGCGGCCGCGGCGAGCGCGTTCGACACGTGGTGCTCACCGTACAGGCGCAACGTCACATCACCGCACCCGGAGGGTGTGTGAAGGCTGAAGGAGGGCTGCCCGGCCGCGGTGAGCCGGACGTTCTCGGCCCGTACGTCGGCGTCCTCGGCCTCGCCGAAGAGCAGGACGCGCGCCGTGGTGCGCGTCGCCATGGCCCGGACGAGGGGGTCGTCGGCGTTCAGGACGGCGCAGCCGCTCTCGGGCAGCGACTCGACCAACTCGCCCTTGGCCAGGGCGATCTGCTCCTTGCCGCCGAACTCGCCGATGTGGGCGCTCCCGACGTTCAGGACGAGCCCGATCGTGGGCGGGGTCAGACCCGTGAGGTAGCGGATGTGGCCGATGCCGCGGGCGCCCATCTCCAGGACCAGGTGCCTGGTCTCGGCGGTGGCGGTGAGCGCGGTGAGCGGCAGGCCGATCTCGTTGTTGAGGGAGCCCGGTGTGAAGACCGTCGGCGCGTGGCGCTGGAGCACCTGCGCGATCAGGTCCTTGGTGGACGTCTTGCCGGACGAGCCGGTCAGGGCGACGACTTCGGTGCCGAGCCGGCGCACGACGTCGCGGGCCAGCGCGCCGAGCGCGGCCTGCACGTCCTCGACGACGATCGCGGGCACGCCGACCTGACGGGCCGCCAGGACCACCACGGCGCCCGCCTCGACGGCGCGCCGGGCGTAGTCGTGGCCGTCCACGTTCTCGCCGGCGAAGGCCACGAAGAGCGAACCGGCCGCCACCTGGCGGGAGTCGATGACGACGGGGCCGGTGACCGTGACGGACGGATCCGGTATGTCGTGCGGCTGCCCGCCGACGATGGCGGCGATCTCGGCCAGTGAGAGGGCGATCACTACTTCATCCCTGACTTTTCTGGATGGCGGCGCGGAGGACCAGGCGGTCGTCGAAGGGGCGTACCACTCCGTGGATGTCCTGGCCCTGTTCATGGCCCTTGCCCGCGACGAGCACGGTGTCGCCGGGTTCGGCCCGGGCGACGGCCGAAGCGATGGCGGCGGCCCGGTCCTCGAAGACCTGGACCTCGCCGCGCTCGTGGGCCGGCACCTCGGCGGCGCCGGCGAGCATCGCGGCGAGGATCGCGAGCGGGTCCTCGGAGCGGGGGTTGTCGGAGGTCAGCACGGCGGTGTCGGCAAGGCGCGCGGCGGCGGCGCCCATCGGGGCCCGCTTGGTCTTGTCGCGGTCGCCGCCGCAGCCGAGGACGATGTGCAGCTTGCCCTCGGTGACCTTGCGCAGCGAGCGCAGGACCGATTCGACGGCGTCCGTCTTGTGGGCGTAGTCCACGACGGCGAGGTAGGGCTGGCCCGCGTCGACCCGCTCCAGGCGGCCGGGCACGCCGGGCACGGCGGCCACGCCGTCGGCGGCGGTCTGCGGGTCGATGCCCGCGACGGCGAGCGTGACGATCGCGGCGAGGGTGTTGGCCACGTTGAACGGGCCGGGCAGCGGCGCGGTCGCGGAGACCCGCACGCCCTCGGGGCCGGTCACCGTGAAGGTGCTGCTGTCCTGGCGCACCTGGACGTCCTCGGCCCGCCAGTCGGCGTCGGGGTGGCCCTCGGCGGAGTACGTGGTGATCTCGATGCCGGCCTCCTTCACGAGGCGCCGGCCGTACTCGTCGTCGAAGTTGACCACGCCGCGCTTGGCCCGCTCGGGGGTGAACAGGCGGGCCTTGGCCTGAAAGTAGTCCTCCATGCCGGAGTGGAACTCCATGTGCTCCGGGCTCAGGTTGTTGAAGACGGCGACGTCGAAGACGCATCCGTCGACCCGGCCGAGCACCAGGGCGTGGCTGGAGACCTCCATGGCGACCGAGTCGACGCCGCGCTCGCGCATGACCGCGAACAGCGCCTGGAGGTCGGTGGCTTCGGGGGTGGTGCGCTCGGACTTGATGCGCTCGTCCCCGATGCGCATCTCGACCGTGCCGATCAGGCCGGTCGCGTGGCCGGCGCCGCGCAGGCCGCCCTCGACGAGGTAGGCGGTGGTGGTCTTGCCCGAGGTTCCGGTGATGCCGATCTGGAGCAGGTCGCGTCCGGGGTGGCCGTAGATCTCGGTGGCGAGCTCGCCCATCCGGCCCCGCGGGTCGCCCGCCACCAGGACCGGCAGGCCGGTCGCCGCGGCGCGTTCACGGCCCGCCGGGTCGGTCAGCACGGCGACCGCGCCCAGGCTCGCGGCCTGGGCGGCGAAGTCGGCGCCGTGCGTATGGGCGCCCGGCAGCGCGGCGTACAGGTCGCCGGGGCGCACGGCCCGGGAGTCGTGCGTGATGCCGGTGACCTCTCCCGGGCCGGGGGCGGCGGTCCCCAGGCGTTCGGCCAGCGCGCCGAGCGAGGTCGGACGGGCCTGTTCCGGTCGGGGCGCTCCCGGCTGTTTGGCGGGGGCGTCCGGCTGGGCGGTTCGGTACTGATCAGCGTGTGGCACGGCGGTGAGCGTACCGGGCCCACCCTCCGGGTCGCCAAAAGAGGGGGGCACGGCGTCCTGGGTCCCGTCGTGGTTCCCAGGGCCCTGGGTGATGGTTGTCACTGGGGTTCCGGATTTCAGTCGTTGCCGCCGAAGGTGACGGGCAGGTTGGGCGGCTGGGCTCCGCTCGGCGGGATCTGGAGGGTCTTGAGGGCGAACTCCATGACCTGCTTGTAGATGGGTCCGCAGATCTGGCCGCCGAAGTAGCTGCCCTTGGTGGGGTTCTGGATGGCGCAGTAGACGGTGATCCTGGGATTGTCGGCGGGCGCGAACCCGGCGAAGGACGCGGTGTAGCCCTTGTAGGTACCGGTCTTGGGGTCGACCCGGTTGGCGGTGCCGGTCTTGCCCGCGACCCGGTAGCCGGGGATCGCCGCCTTGGTTCCGGTGCCCTCGGCGTCGCCGACGACCGATTCGAGCATCTGGGCCAGTGTCTTGGCGGTCTTCTCGCTGACCACCCGCGTCTGGCGGGGCGCGGGCGCCGGCGTGAAGCGCCCGTCGGGGCCCTTGGTACCGCGCACCAGCGTCGGCTCGACGCGTACGCCGCCGTTGGCGATGGTCGAGTACACCGATGCGGCCTGCATGGCGTTGAGCGAGAGGCCCTGGCCGAAGCGCACCGTGTACTGCTGCGAGGTCGACCACTTGTTCACGGGCGCGAGGATGCCCGGGGTCTCCCCGGGGAAGCCGAGTCCGCTGGGCAGGCCGATGCCGAACTTGCGCAGGTACGAGTACAGGACCTTGTCCGCCTGCGCGTCGGTCTTGCCCAGCTGTTCGACGGCCAGGATCGTGCCGATGTTGCTGGACTTGGCGAGCACGCCGTTGAGGGTCAGGTTCCAGGTGGCGTGGTCGACGTCGTCCTTGAAGAGGCGGTCGCCGCGCTGGAGCCGGTTGGGCACCACCACGTGCGTGTCGGGCGCGGCGACGCCTTCCTCCAGGACGGCGGCCATGGACATGACCTTGGCGGTGGAGCCCGGTTCGAAGGCGTCCTGGAGCGCCGGGTTGCCCAGGACGGCCGCGTTGGCCTGGGCGATGTTGTTGGGGTCGAAGCCGGGCGCGTTCGCCATGGCCAGGACCTCGCCGGTGTCGGACCGCTGCACTATGACGTACCCGCGGTCGGCGTGGGACTCGGCGACCTGGTCGGAGATCGCCTTCTGCGCCATCCACTGGATGTCCCGGTCGATGGTCAGCTCGACGTCGGAGCCGGGCACGGCCGGGGTCTCGTGGGTGCCCGCCGTGGGCACCCGCCGGCCGCCCGACTGGGCGTAGGAGATCTTGCCGTCGGTGCCGGCCAGTTCCTTGTTGAGCGAGGACTCCAGGCCCCCGCCGCCCTTGCCGTCGGCGTTGACGTAGCCCAGTATCCCGGCGGCGAGGTCCCCGTTGGGGTACACCCGCTTGGTGCTGGACTCGTTGAGGACGCCGGCCAGGACGTTGGCGCCGGGGCCCCCCTTGGCCCGGTCGGCCGACGCCTTCTCGCCCAGGACCTTCTTCAGGTCCTTGATCTGGTTCCAGACCTGCGGGGTCTGGCGCCGGGCCAGCACCACGTAGCGGGTCTTGGGCGTCTTGAGCTTCTTGGTGAGCTCGGCCTGGTCCTTGCCGGTCAGGGGCGCGAGCAGGGCGGCGGCCTGCTCGGGGGCGTCCGGAATCTTGGTGGAGCCGGGGGTGAAGAGGGTGGGGTCGGCGGTGATGTCGTACGCGTCGACGCTGGTGGCGAGCGCGACGCCGGCCCGGTCGGTGATCCGGCCGCGCTCGGCGGGCAGCGCGTAGCTGGCGTACCGGTTCTTGTCGGCCTTGGCCGCGTACGCGCTGGCATCGACGGCCTGCACCTGGAGCAGGCGCACCACGAAGGCCAGCATGACCAGGGTGAGTCCGAGGCTGACCAGGCGCAGGCGCGGCCGGTGGCTGCCGAGCTTGAGCTTCTTGGCGGTCGCGGGGCGGCGGGCGGGGGGACGGGAGCGCGCGGGCGGGGGCACCCGTCGGCGCGGCGCTTCCTTGGGGCTCACTGCGTCACCTGCCGGGGGCCGGGGCCGGCGAGGTCTTCGCCGGCCGGCTGGGTCGGGGGGCCGGGGTGTGGTGCTGCTTGGGGTGCGGCGCGGGGGCCTGGCCCTGGGCCGGGGCCAGCGGCGCGGGCTCGGCGGCCTCGGCGGGCGAGGGCTCGCCGGCCGGGGTGGGGACGCCCTTGACGGTGCCGTCGGGGCCGAGGAAGACGGGGTTGCCGCCGGGCACCATGCCGAGGTCACCGGCCCGGCGCGACAGGGCGTCGGGGGCGGACAGGTCGTCCACGTCCCGTTGCAGCGCCTGCTGTTCGTCGGTGAGTTCGGTGGTCTGCCGGCGGTACTCGCTGAGTTTGAACGAGCCCGCGTTGAGGGCCGAGTTCAGCACCAGGAGGGTGATGAGCCCGCCGCCGAGGAGGGCGACGACGAGGAGCACGAACGGGGTGCGGGCGGCACTGTTGGCCCCCTGCGACGGCATCAGCCTGCCGAGCCGCGCGGCCGTGCCGCGCAGCTGCCTGGCCGGTTTGCTCACACGTCCTCCCTGATCCGCTGGACCCCCCGGAGCCGGGCGGGGGCCGCGCGCCGGTTCTCGGCGACCTCCTCCTCCGTGGGGAGTTCGGCACCGCGGGTGAGGAGCTTGAGCCGCGGCTGGTAGCGCTCGGGCACCACCGGGAGCCCGGGCGGCGCGGTGTTGGCGGCGCCGGCCGCGAACACCTGCTTGACGATCCGGTCCTCCAGGGACTGGTAGGAGAGCACCGCGACGCGGCCGCCCACCGTGATGGCCTCGACGGCGGCCGGGATCGCCCGTTCCACGCTGGCGAGTTCGCCGTTGACCTCGATGCGCAGCGCCTGGAAGGTGCGCTTGGAGGGGTTGCCGCCGGTGCGCTTGGCGGCCTGCGGCAGCGAGTCGCGGATGAGTTCCACGAGCCGGGCGCTGTTGGTGAACGGCTCCTTCTCGCGCTCGCGCACGATCGCCGAGACGATGCGCTTGGCCTGCTTCTCCTCGCCGTACGCCCGCAGGATGCGGACGAGTTCGCCGGCCGGGTAGGTGTTGAGCACCTCGGCGGCGCTCATGCCCGTCGACTGGTCCATGCGCATGTCCAGGGGCGCGTCCTGGGCGTAGGCGAAGCCCCGGTCGGCCTCGTCGAGCTGCATGGAGGAGACGCCGAGGTCGAACAGGACGCCCTGGACGCGCGGGGTGCCGAGACGTTCCAGTACGTCGGGGAGCTCGTCGTAGACGGCGTGCACCAGGGTGGCGCGCTCCCCGAACGGGGCGAGGCGCTCGCCGGACAGGCGCAGGGCCTCCTTGTCGCGGTCCAGCGCGATCAGGCGTGCCTCGGGGAACCGGGTGAGCAGGGCCTCGCTGTGGCCGCCGAGGCCGAGGGTGCAGTCGACGACGACCGCTCCCGGCTCGGTCAGGGCCGGGGCCAGCATGTCCAAGCATCGCTGGAGCATGACGGGGACGTGTCGCTGGCTCAAAGCCGCCCTCTCAAGGATCCGGCGCGCGCCGCGCGTACGGGTCCGGCCCGCTTCCCGGGGGCGAACGGCCGGCGCCGGGAAGGGACGTCAGCCGGCCGGAGGGCGGAGGAGGCCGAGCCGTACGTGCGCCGCGCACGCGGGTGAACGGAGGTCGGGGAGGTGGTGCTTCCCGGCCGCCGGGGTCGTCGGACTGGGGTGTGCAAACTTGGGGTGTGCACAGGGGGAGAACGTGTGTCACGCCTCCCACTTCGCGCCACTTTAGTCCACTCGCCCTTGGGGTCAATCAACCCTCCAGCGCGGCGCCGGGCACTTTTCTCACTCGTTCGGGTGAGGCCTCGCCGACCCTGTGGGGTGGCTCACAAGCAGCGGGTTGACCCGCTCTTTCCGCCCCCGTGACGCGCCCGGACGATCAGCGGCGGCTACCGTCGTATACATGTCGACTCCTGCGCACATACCCGCAGAGCCTCCCGCCCCCCGTCCGCACCTCACCGTCCGCGGCGGCGGCACGGTGACCGACCGCCTGGTGGAGGCGAACCGGCGCTACGCCGCAGCCTTCGACGACCCGGGCATGGACGCCCGCCCCGTGCTGCACGTGGCTGTCGTGGCCTGCATGGACGCCCGGCTCGACCTGCACGCGGCGCTGGGGCTCGAACTCGGCGACTGCCACACCATCCGCAACGCGGGCGGCGTGGTCACCGACGACGTGATCCGCTCCCTCACCATCAGCCAGCGCGCGCTCGGGACCACCAGCGTCATGCTGGTGCACCACACCGGCTGCGGCATGGAGTCGCTCACCGAGGACTTCCGGCACGCCCTGGAGGACGAGGTGGGGCAGCGCCCGGCCTGGGCCGTCGAGTCGTTCCGGGACGCCGACCAGGACGTACGCCAGTCCATGCAGCGGGTGCGGACCTCGCCGTTCCTGCCGCACACCGACGACGTCCGCGGTTTCGTCTTCGACGTCACGACCGGCCTCCTGCGGGAGATCGACCCGGCCGTCCGACCGTCGCAGGAACGGAAATAGGGGGACAACTCACTAACAATCCCCCGCACTTGTCCACAGGCAAGTGACACGGCGCGCCAACGGCAACAAGAATGCGGATGTGACACCGCGGTCGAACCGTTCGGCCGCGCTGTCCGTATTCCGGGGTGGGCCGGGCCGTTGGCAGTGCGCCGGCCCGGATGAAAGGGCCGAGGAGGGCCGGGTGACGACCTATGACGATCGAGCGAGCCTCAGCGATCTGACCGCCACAGCGGAGCGAGTCCGCGGGGCGGTGGAGCGCGTGATCGAGGGCAAGCCCGAGGTCGTACGGCTTTCGCTGACCGTACTGCTCGCCGAAGGGCACCTCCTGATCGAGGACGTGCCGGGCGTGGGCAAGACCATGCTGGCCAAGACCCTGGCCAGGTCCATCGACTGCTCGGTCCGGCGCATTCAGTTCACGCCCGACCTGCTGCCCTCGGACATCACCGGGGTGTCGATCTACGACCAGCAGCGGCGGGACTTCGAGTTCAAGCCCGGCGCGATCTTCGCCCAGATCGTGATCGGCGACGAGATCAACCGGGCCTCGCCCAAGACCCAGTCCGCGCTCCTGGAGTCCATGGAGGAGCGGCAGGTCACCATCGACGGCCAGACGTACGAGCTGCCCAGCCCGTTCATGGTCGTCGCCACCCAGAACCCGGTGGAGATGGAGGGCACCTACCCGCTGCCCGAGGCCCAGCGCGACCGGTTCATGGCCCGCGTGTCCATGGGCTATCCCACCCCCGAGGCCGAGCTCCAGATGCTCGACGTGCACGGCTCCGTCTCGCCGCTCGACGACCTCCAGCCGGTGGCCCACGCCCACGACATCGTCAAGCTGATCGACGCGGTGCGCGGGGTGCACGTCGCCGACGCCGTGCGGCGCTACGCGGTGCAGCTGGTCGGCGCGACGCGCAACCACCCGGACCTCCGACTCGGCGCCTCCCCGCGCGCCACGCTCCACCTGCTGCGCGCGGCGAAGGCGTCCGCCGCCCTGAGCGGCCGCGAGTACGCGCTGCCCGACGATGTGCAGGCCCTGGCCGTCGCGGTCCTCGCGCACCGGCTGCTGCCCACCGCGCAGGCCCAGCTCAACCGGCGCACCGCCGAGCAGGTCGTCCTGGAGATCCTCCAGCACACGCCCGTTCCGCAGGCCGGGAACCCGCTGTACGGCCAGCAGCCGCCCGGCGCCCGGCGGCTGTGATGGCGGCCGGGGGGCTCCCCGCCGAGTCCGCCGACGAGCAGGGCAGGGGCGGTCTCCGGGCGGCCCTGGCCGGCCTGACCACCCGCGGCCGCTCCTTCCTCGCGGCCGGCGTCGCCGCCGCGATATGCGCCTTCGTGCTCGGCCAGGAGGACCTGCTGCGGGTCGGGCTGCTGCTCGCCGTGCTGCCGCTGGTGTGCACGGTGGTGCTGTACCGCACCCGCTACCGGGTCTCCGGCACCCGCCGGCTGGAGCCGGGCCGGGTGCCGGCCGGCTCCGAGGCCCGGGTCCAGCTGCGCATCGACAACGTCTCGCGGCTGCCCACCGGCCTGCTGATGCTCCAGGACCGGGTGCCCTACGTGCTCGGTCCGCGTCCGCGCTTCGTCCTCGACCGGGTCGAGGCGGGCGGCCGGCGCGAGGTGTCCTACCGGGTGCGCTCCGACCTGCGCGGCCGGTATCCGCTGGGCCCGTTGCAGCTGCGTCTGACCGACCCGTTCGGGATGTGCGAGCTGACCCGCGCGTTCAGCGCGTACGACACCCTGACCGTCATCCCGAGGACCGAGCCGCTGCCGCCGGTGCGGCTGTCCGGCGAGGCCGCCGGGTACGGCGACGGGCGGCACCGCTCGCTCGCGCTGGCCGGCGAGGACGACGTGATCCCGCGCGGCTACCGGCACGGCGACGACCTGCGCCGGGTGCACTGGCGCTCGACCGCCCGCTACGGCGAGCTGATGGTGCGCCGCGAGGAGCAGCCGCAGCGGGCCCGCTGCACGGTGCTGCTCGACACCCGGGACATCGCCTACGCGGGCGCCGGGCCCGACTCGGCCTTCGAGTGGGCGGTCTCGGGCGCGGCCTCCGCCCTGGTGCACATGCTGGAACGGGGCTTCTCCGTACGTCTGTTGACCGACACGGGCAGCTCGGTGCCCGGCGAGGGGGCCGGCGGGTTCGCGGGCTCCACCCAGGACTCCTCGGACTCGGCGGGCCTGATGATGGACACCCTCGCGGTCGTCGACCACTCCGACGGCGGCGGCCTGTCGCGCGCCTACGACGTGCTGCGCGGGGGCAACGAGGGGCTGCTCGTCGGGTTCTTCGGGGACCTGGACGAGGAGCAGGCCGCCGTCGCCGCGAAGATGCGGCGGCGCAGCGGCGCCGCCATCGCCTTCGTGCTCGACAGCGGGCTGTGGACGCACGGCTCCGACGGGCACGGCCCGGCCGAGGAGCGGCTGCGGCAGCTGCGCGAGGCGGGGTGGACGGCGCTCGCGGTGCGGCCGGGGGCGGCGCTGCCCGACCTGTGGCGCCAGGCCGGGCGGGAACGGAGCAACACGGGGGCGGCGTCCGGCGCCGCGGGCACAGGAGGATGGTCATGAGCGGGCGCGGACGGCTGGCGCTGTGCGCCTGGCTTGCCACGGTGATGGCGGCGTGCTCGATGCTGCCGCTGGTCGACCCGGCGAGCTGGATCCTCCAGGCCGCCTTCCTGCTCGCGCTCCTGACCGGGGTCGGCGCGCTGGCCCGGCGGGTGCCGCTGGCCCGGCCGGTGACGGTGCTCGCCCAGGCCGTAGTGGCCCTCCTGATGCTGACCCTGGTCTTCGCGCGCCATCAGGCGATCGGCGGCGTACTGCCGGGTCCGGACGCCTTCCAGCAGCTGAGCACGCTGCTCCAGCAGGGCACCAATGACGTGGGGCAGTACGCGATCCCGGCCCCGGCCACCCCGGGCATCCGGCTCATGATGGTCGGCGGGGTGCTGGTCATCGGCCTGGCCGTGGACGCGCTCGCGGTCACGTTCCGCAGCGCGGCCCCGGCGGGCCTGCCGCTGCTCGCGCTGTACTCGGTGGCCGCGGGCCTCACCTCGGGCGGCGCGAGCTGGCTGTGGTTCGTGCTCGCCGCGGCCGGCTATCTGCTGCTGCTGCTCGCCGAGGGCCGCGACCGCCTCTCGCAGTGGGGGCGGGTCTTCGGCGGCTCGGCGCGGGCTGCCGGGCGCGACCGGCAGAGCGTGTTCGAGAACAACGCGCCGCTGGCCCCGGTCCGTACCGGACGGCGCATCGGCGCGCTCGCGCTCGGGATCGCCCTGGTGATCCCGGCGATGCTGCCGGCCCTGGACAACGGACTGCTGGGCCCCGGCGGCGGTGAGGGCGGCGACGGCACGGGCGGGACCATCTCGGCGGTCAACCCGCTGGTCTCGCTGCAGAACAGTCTGAACCAGCCCGAGGACCGCGAGGTGATGCGGTACAACACCAACGCGGCGGACACCCGGCAGATGTACCTGCGGATCGTCGCGCTCGACGAGTTCGACGGGGCGTCCTGGAAGTCCTCGGAGCGGCACATCAAGGACGTGCCGAGTCCCCTGCCCGCGCCCGACGGGCTGAGCCCCGCGGTCGCCGTCACCAGTGTGGAGACCAGCGTCTCGGCGGCCGGCTGGTACGCGCAGAGCTGGCTGCCCATGCCGTTCCCCGCGACCGAGGTCGCCATCAAGGGCGACTGGCGGTACGAGCCGGTCGGGCGGACCCTGGTCGGCGACCGCAAGCAGACGACGCGCGGCGCCCAGTACACGGTCTCCAGCCTCCTGGTCCGCCCGACCGCGGCCCAGCTGGCGAACGCGCCGGCGCCGTCGGCGGCCCTGCTCAAGGAGTACACCCGCGTCCCCGACTCGCTGCCCTCGGTGGTCGGCGCGACCGCACGGCGGGTCACCAGCGGCGCGGCCAACGGCTACGAGCAGGCCGTGAAGCTCCAGGACTGGTTCTCCACCAGCGGCGGCTTCAGCTACAACACCCACGTCCAGTCGGGCAGCGGCACCGAGGCCATCGCCAACTTCCTCAAGGACAAGGAGGGGTTCTGCGTCCACTTCTCCTTCTCGATGGCGGCGATGGCCCGCACGCTCGGCATTCCGGCCAGGGTCGCGGTGGGCTTCACCCCCGGCACTCCCCGGCCCGACGGCACGATGTCGGTGGGCCTGCGCGACGCGCACGCCTGGCCCGAGCTGTACTTCGAGGGCGTGGGCTGGACGCGCTTCGAGCCGACGCCGACGCGGGGCTCGGTGCCGGACTACACCCGGCAGCAGTCTCCGGTGGGCAGCCCGAGCAGCCCGGCCGAACCGTCCGCACGGGCCTCGAACGCGCCTTCCGCCGCGCCCAGCGCCTCCGACTCCTGCCCGCCGGCCGCCCGGCGCCTCGGTGACTGCGGCCCCTCGGCCGCGGCGGGCATCGCGGGCCCGACGGACAGCGGGCCCTCGGCCCCGGCGCTGATCGGTACGGCCCTGGGCGTGGCGGCGCTGCTCGCCCTTCCCTTCCTTCCGCTGCTGTGGCGGGGCCGGGTACGGGCCCGACGGCTCGGCTCGGGCGGGCGCACCCCGGCGGACGCGGTGGCCCGTACGCTCGCCGCCTGGCAGGAGGTCACCGATACGGCCTGGGACCACGGCATCCCGCCCGACGAGTCGCTGACGCCCCGCCGGGCGGCGGCCCGGGTGGTGCGCCTCGGCCGCCTCGACGGGGCGGCGGCCGAATCCGTCCACCGGGTGGCGGGCGCGGTGGAGCAGGTCCTGTACGCACCCGAGCCCCGGCCCACGCCCGGACTCGCGGACGACGTCACCCGGGTGGCGGCGGCCCTGCGCGCCTCGGCGGGCCGCCGCGCCGCCCTGCGCGCGATATTCGCCCCGCGCTCGGCCGTACGAGTGGGGTGGGCGCTGGCGCGGCGCTGGGAGGGGGTGCGTCGCGTGGCCTCCTCTCGCTGGGAGGGGGTGCGTCGCGTGGCCTCCTCTCGCTGGGAGGGGGTGCGTCGGGCGGGGTCTCGTGCTGGTGGGGCTTGAGGTGGGCGGGGGGCATCGAGCGCCCTGGGGCTCCGCCCCAGACCCCGAGGGATTTGCCCACCCACCCGCCCGTGACGGGGGTTGGAGGGCACCTGGCCCTGGGGCTGCGCCCCAGACCCCCAGGAGGCTGCCCACCCACCCGCCCGTGCAGGGGGCTGAAGGGTGCCTGGCCCTGGGGCTGCGCCCCAGACCCCCTTGAGGGGCTCCGCCCCTCGGACCCCGATCGCGCCTGAACGGCGCTCGTCCTCAAACGCCGGACGGGCTGAGGATGCGCATGCTGGCCCGCACCGGTGCAGTCAGGGGCGCGGGGAACTGCGCAAGGCAAGCTGAGATGCACGTGCGGGTCAGCACCGGTCCCGCCAAGGGGCGCGGGGAACTGCGCAAGGCAAGCTGAGTTACTCGCGCGGCCCAGCACCAGTCCTGCCAGGGGCGCGGGGAACTGCGCGAGAAGCGACCACGGTCCGCACACGACCGAGGGGTTGAGGGGCGCGGGGCACAGAAGGCACCCCGTCCCGCACCAGCACCGAAGGGGCGCGGGGACTGCGCGACCAGCCACCCACGGCCCGCACACACCAGAGTTCAGGGGCGCGGGGAACTGCGTGAGGGCAGCTCCGGGACGCCCGGAAAGCAGGGGCGGCGGTGCCGGCCGAGGGGACCCGGGGCCACGGCACGGGCCCCGGGATCGCCAAGGGGCGGCCACCCTTGGAAAGGTGACCGCCCCTGGAGCCGGCTCAGAGCGGGGCCGACGCTAGCGACCCTCGTCGCGCCGCCGCTGCCACCGCTGCTCAATCCGATCCATCACCGAGCGCCGCTGCCGAGCCTGCCGCTGCGCGGCAGAACCACCGGAACGCGCCTGTTCACCGGGCCGCGGCGCCTTGCGCCAGCCGGTCACCGCGAGCACCGCACATCCGAGCATGACGAGGAACCCCACCACACTGATCCAGATCTGCTGCGCGACCATTCCTGCCATGAGGAGCGCGATACCCACCAGGAAGCCGGCGACCGCCTGGTAGACCCGTCGCCGGGTGTACGTACGCAGCCCGCTTCCCTCAAGCGCTGTCGCGAACTTGGGATCTTCGGCGTACAGCGCTCGCTCCATCTGCTCGAGCATGCGCTGCTCGTGCTCCGAGAGCGGCACGGAGTCCTCCTACTCGTCGGTCGCGGGGGGCGACCGGATGCGGCCCCTTCAGGATAGGCAGGGAATCGCCCCCGTGAAACCCGCCCTCTACGCCCAATCACCAGCCGGGCCGCCAGGGCGGCTCGGCTGTGGAGATTCAATTCCCCGTGAGCCGATCCGTCATGCCGGACCGTGTCCCCCGATCATACGGGGCGGAGCCGCCGATCGGGGGGCCTGTGGCGTACTCCATGCGGCACAGCGTCGCTGATCAGCCCGCCGGGGGCCACCGGAGCGGGTCAGCCGAGCTTCTCGCCCAGTACGTGCAGCTGGGTGGCGACGGAGTGGAAGGCGGGAAGCTCCGCCGCGGCGGCCTCCAGCTTGAGCAGCGCGTCGAGGGCCCCGGGCTCGGTGTCCACCAGGACGCCGGGCACCAGGTCGGCGAAGACGCGCACCCCGTGCACCGCCCCGGCCCTCGCGCCGGCCGCGCCGACGAGCTCGACGAGCCGGTCGGCGGTGAACCGGTGCGGCACCGGGTCGCCGGCGCCCCAGCGGCCCGCCGGGTCCGACAGCGCGTGCTGGGCCTCGGTGAAGTGCCCGGCGAGCGCGCGGGAGAGCACCGCTCCCCCGAGGCCCGCGGCGAGCAGGCTGAGCGCACCCTCGGGCCGCAGCGCGTCCACCGCGTTGCGCACGCCCTCCGCCGGGTCCTCGACGTACTCCAGGACCCCGTGGCACAGCACCGCGTCGTACCCGCCGCGCTCGACCACGTCGAAGAGGCCGAGCACATCGCCCTGGACGCCCTGCACCCGCTCGGCCACCCCGGCCTCCGCGGCCCTGCGCTCCAGCGCGAACAGGGCGTTGGGGCTCGGGTCCACCACGGTGACCCGGTGCCCGAGCGCGGCCAGCGGGACCGCGAAGTTGCCGGAGCCGCCACCGGTGTCGAGGACGTCGAGGGCTTCGCGCCCGGTCGCCTTGACCCGGCGGTCTAGCGCTTCCTTGAGGACCTCCCAGACCACGGCGGTACGGAGGGAGGCGCGGGGGCGCATGGGGTCCGACACGGCAGTTGACTCCTCGGCGCGGTGCCGCCGCGGACGCGGCGTGGGAAGGGTGAAGACCCGTCCACCCTATTGCCTTCCCACACCGCTCCGGATCAGCCACGGATCATTGCCTTCCCACACCGCTCCGGATCAGCCATGGACCAGTAGTGGATCAGGAGTGGATCAGGAGTGGATCGGCTCCCGATCAGCCCCGGATCGCGCCCGGGCCCAGCCACGGATCGGCTCTCGCCCGGGCGGCCCGAGCGGCACGACCCGTCCCCCTCAACCCGCCCCCCGCTCCGCCTCCGCCTCGCGCGGTCGGGGCTGGGGAAGGACCGGCTGCAGGACGAGCAGGCGCTCGACCAGGCGCAGGAACATCGCCGCGTCGCGCAGCAGGTCGTCCGCGTCCCGGGCGGTGGCGGCGCCCCGGATGCCTGCCTCGGCGCGGGCCCGCCGGTCCGCCCCCGAGGCGAACAGGGCGCTCCACTCGGCCAGTTCGGGCGCTATCTCGGGCAGCACCTCCCAGGCGCTGCGGATGCGCTGCCGGCGGCGCGGGCTGGTCTCGGGCCGGCCGCGGGCGGCGAGCACGGCGGCCGCGGTGCGCAGGGCGGCCAGATGGGCCGTGGCGTACCGCTCGTTGGGGGCGTCGAGGACGGCGGCCTCGTCCAGACCGCCGCGGGCCTGGGCCAGGAGATCGAGGGCGGCCGGTGGTGCGCCCTCGCGGCGCAGCACGGGGTGGACGTCGTTCGCGGGGCCGCCCGCCGGACCGTTCAGTGAGGGGGCAGGGCTGCTTGCGCGGCGCCGGGGTACAGCTGCTGCGTGGGAGCGGGCCATGACGAACCTCCTGTCGTCGTGTGACGGCACTGTGGCCGTATGTGTCCATCGTGAGGGTCACCACTGACAATCGATTCGAATCGGGCCCTGACCTGCTTCTTTGCTCCGCACGAGGGTTCGGGTTATGTTTTGTACTGACCAGTCAGTTCAAATATCGTCGTCCGCTTGGGCCGGAGGCGCGTCCCCGGGGGACGCGCAGAGCAGGGGGGAATGTGGACAGCCCGCACACGGAGCCGCGCGCGGATGCGGCCGGCGCGGCGATCCGTGCCCAGAACTTCGGCCTCAAGGGCCCACGCGGCTGGGCCTTCCGGGGGATCGGCATCGACGCCGCCCCCGGCTCGCTCGTCGCCGTCACCGGCCCCTCCGGCTCCGGCCGCACCTGCCTGTTGCTCGCCCTCACCGGGCGGATGAAGCCCGCCGAGGGCTGGGCCCGGGTGGGCGGCGAACAGCTGCCCCGGAAGATGGCCGCCGTCCGGCGCTTCAGCGCGCTCGGCCAGGTGCCCGGGGTCAGCGAGCTCGACCCCGCCTTCACCGTCGCCGAGCATCTGCGCGAGCGCGTGATGCTCCAGCGGCGCTACGACGGCTCGCTGCGCTCGCTGCTGCGCTCCCCCGCCAGGCGCCGGGCCGAGTCCCGCGCGCTGATCGAGGAGGCACTGGCGGCGGCCGGGCTCGACACCGCCGCGCTGCCCAAGCGCGATCACACCTCCGTACGCGATCTCGAACGCCTGGAGGCGCTGCGCCTGACCGTGGCCCTCGCGCTGATCCACCGCCCCCGGCTGCTCGCGGTCGACGACACCGACATGAAGCTGTCGGACGCCGAGCGCGCGGCGGCCTGGGGCCTGCTGCGCTCGCTCGCGGACAGCGGGATCACGGTCCTCGCGGTGTGCAGCGAGGTGCCCGACGAGGCCGACACCGTGGTCACGACGGAGACCGGGGCAGCGGAAACCGCGGTGCCGGAAGGCGCGGAGGACGCGGAGGACACCGTGGCCGCGCGGGGCACGGCCGTGGGGAGCACCGCCGCGAAGGGCACGGCCGCGAAGGACACCGCGGCCGAGGACGCGACGACACAGGACGGCGCCGGGGACGGAGCCGCGAGCGGAGAGGGGGCGGACGATGCGATCGCCGCGACTGGCAGCGCTTGAGCTGAGGCGGTTCGGCAGGGGGAAGCTGCCGCGGGCCGCGCTGGTCGCGCTGCTCCTGCTGCCGCTGCTCTACGGCGCGCTCTACCTGTGCTCGTTCTGGGACCCCTACAGCCGTCTCGACCGGATACCGGTGGCCCTGGTCAACGACGACCGGGGCGCCGAGGCCGCCGGCCAGCAGCTCCGGGTGGGCGACGAACTCACCCGCAAGCTGCGGGACAGCAAGACCTTCGCCTGGCACGAGGTCAGTGACACCGAGGCCCGCGAGGGTCTCGAAAAGGGCACCTACTACCTGTCGCTGACGATGCCCTCCGACTTCAGCGAGCGCATCGCGTCCAGCTCGGGCGACACCCCCGAGACGAGCGCCCTCCAGGTGCGCACCAACGACGCGAACAACTACATCGTCGGCTCGATCTCGCGCACGGTCTTCGCCGAGGTGCGGGCCGCCGCCTCCACCAAGGCCTCCCGCTCCTTCCTCGACAAGATCTTCATCTCGTTCGGCGACCTCCACGACCAGACGGAGAAGGCGGCCAAGGGCGCCGGCGACCTCAAGGACGGGCTCGGCAAGGCCAAGGACGGCTCCAAGGCGCTGGCCGACGGGCTCGGCGACGCCAAGGCCGGCAGCGGCAAGCTGGCCGGCGGCATCACCAAGCTGGACACCGGCGCGGGCGCCCTGGCGAGCGGCGCCCGGCAGGTCGCGGACGGCACCCAGCGGCTCGCGGACGAGGCCAACGGAGTGGCCGGCAAGGCCCGGCCGTACCTCAAGGACAACGGCAGGACGGTCGGGGACGCCGCGAAGCTCCTGGCCGACTCGATCCAGCCGGTGCGCGACCACCTCAAGACGATCATCGAGCTCGCGCCGGCCGCCGCGTCCGGCACCCACAAGGCCTCCCAGGACCTCGACGCGCTCTACCAGCAGCTCTGCGTGGACACCGCCACCACGGGGCAGGTCTGCCCCAAGCTGAAGGAGGCCAAGAAGGCGATGGCCACCGGTGCGACCCTGACCGCCGACGTCAACAACCTCGTCAAGGACCAGGGCGGTGACTTCAGGAAGCTCGACAAGAGCCTCGCCGACCTCCAGACCCAGGCGCGGGACCTGGCCGCGAAGGCGCCCCACCTCGCCGGCGACCTGAACCAGAAGATCGCCGACGTCAACCGGCTCAACAAGGGCGCGCACGACGTGGCCAAGGGCGCGGCCGACATCCACTCCGGTCTCGGCACCGCCAAGAAGGGGTCCACCGACCTCGACGCGGGTGTGGGCAAGCTGAAGAAGGGCGCGGGCACCCTGGACGGCGGGATCGTCAAGCTCTCCGACGGCTCGGTGCAGTTGTCGAACGGCCTGCACGACGGCGTCGGCAAGATCCCGGACTACGACAAGCAGCAGCGCGACCAGCGCACCGGCGTGATGGCCGACCCCGTCCAGCTGGCCTCGCAGGCGATGCACAAGGCACCCAACTACGGCACCGGCTTCGCCCCGTACTTCATCCCGCTGTCCCTGTGGGTGGGCGCGATGGTGGCGTACATGCTGATCGCGCCGCTCAACCGGCGCGCCCTGGCCGCCGGGGCCTCGGCCTGGCGGATCGCGTTCGCGGGCTGGCTGCCGGTGGCCGCGATCGGGCTGCTGCAGATCGCCGCCCTGATGGCGGTGCTGCACTACGGGCTCGGCCTCGAAATGCAGCGGACCGCGGGGACGCTGGGCTACCTGGCGCTGACCTCCTGCTGCTTCGCGGCGATCGTGCAGTGGATGAACGCCAAGTTCGGCGCGGCCGGACGCATCCTGGTGCTCGCCGCCCTGATGCTCCAGCTGACCTCGGCGGGCGGCACCTACCCCGTCCAGACCAGCCCGGCCTTCTTCGACGCCATCCACCCGTACCTGCCCATGAGTTACGTCGTGGACGGCCTGCGCCGGCTGATCACCGGCGGCGACCTGGGCGTGGTGTGGCAGGGCTGCGCGGTCCTCGCGGCCTTCACCGCGGGCGCCCTCGCGCTGACCGCGCTCGCCGCGCGGCACAAGCAGGTGTGGTCGCTCGACCGCCTCCACCCCGAGCTGAGCCTGTGAGAATCGACGTCATGGACAGCAGCAGCACCAGACGCCAGGCGACCCGGCAGAAGCTGTACGAGGCCGCCGTGACGCTCATCGCCGAGCAGGGCTTCTCGGCCACCACGGTGGACGAGATCGCCGAGCGGGCCGGCGTCGCCAAGGGCACGGTCTACTACAACTTCAAGAGCAAGACCGAGCTGTTCGAGGAGCTGCTGCGGCACGGCGTGGGCCTGCTCACCGCCTCGTTGCAGTCGGCCGCGGACGAGACCGACGAGCGGGGCGGGACCAGGATCGAGGCGCTGGACGCGATGATCCGGGCCGGTCTCGGCTTCATCCACCGCTATCCGGCCTTCACCCAGCTGTACGTGGCCGAGCTGTGGCGCACCAACCGCGCCTGGCAGTCGACGCTCCTGGTGGTGCGCCGGGAGGCGGTGGCGGTGGTGGAGACGGTGCTGCGGGACGCGGTGGCCGGCGGCGAGCTCAGCGAGGAGATCGACATCCCGCTCACGGCCGCGGCCCTGGTCGGGATGGTGCTGGTGGCCGCGCTCGACTGGCAGGCCTTCCAGAGCGAGCGCTCCCTCGACGACGTCCACGCGGCGCTCTCGCGACTCCTGCACGGCCGGGTCGGCGGGCGCTGACCCGGCAGCCGGTCCGCGACGGACGCACGCCGGGCCGGTGCGGTTCAATCCCCCTTGAACCGCACCGGCCCGGCGTTTCCCCCGTACCCCTCACGGAAGGGAGCCGTGCCGGTTCCGCCGCCCCGTGCCGGCGGTACCGGCGCTGCGCCCTTCCGTGACCTCCACCTTCCCGTCCGCGCAGGTGGGAGCCCATCCGTGCGGGTACTCATCTCGCCGTCTAGGTACGGATACTCAGACCTGCGCGCGCGACCCCAGGCCCGGCCTCATCTGGCTACCATCACGACCGTGTCCGTACTCCCCCTCGTTTTCACCAGCGGCTGGGCGAGCGGGATCAACGCGTACGCGGTGGTCCTGCTGCTCGGCATCTTCGGCGCCACCGGCCTCAGCGACGAGGTGCCCGACGCGCTCCAGCGGCCCGACGTCCTGATCGTGGCGGGCGTGCTGTTCCTCTGCGAGGCGGTCGCCGACAAGATCCCGTACGTCGACTCGGTCTGGGACTCCGTGCACACGGTGATCCGGCCGATCGCGGGCGCGGTCGTCGGCGCGCTGCTCGCCGGACAGAACGGCTCGCTGCCGGACCTCGCGGCCGGCGCGGTGGGCGGCTCGTCCGCGCTGCTCAGCCATCTGGTCAAGGCCGGGACGCGGATGGCGGTGAACACCTCGCCCGAGCCGTTCAGCAACATCGCCCTCAGCACCGCCGAGGACCTCGGCGTCGCCGGGCTCATCAGCTTCGCGCTCTTCCACCCGCTCGCGGCGGCCGTCATCGCGGGCACGCTGCTGCTCCTGGGCCTGGTGATACTGGTGGTCCTGTGGCGCAGGATCCGCCGGTTCCGGCGGCGCAGGGCGCAGCGCCGCGAGGAGAAGCGGCTGGCGGCGGCCGGGGTGCCGCGACCACCCGGGTGAGCTGTCGGCGGCGGCCGATAAAGTCGCCGGCATGGCACGAATTGCGGTGATCGGCGCCGGTGCGGGCGCCATGGCGGCGGCCGCCCGGCTGGCCGTGGCAGGCCACCAGGTGACGGTGTACGAGCGCGCGGCGACGTACGGCGGGGCCCTGGGGCGGTTCGAGCGGGACGGGTTCGTCTTCGACACCGGCCCCGCCCTGCTGCGGCTGCCCGCCGTCTATCGCGACCTGTTCGTGAAGACCGGCAAGGAGCCGCTCGAAAGCCGTGTGGAGCTCGCGCCGGTGGACCCGGCGGCGCGCCACGTCTTCGCCGACGGCAGCGAGGTCGCCCTGCCCAACGCCTCGCGCGCGGGCGTGCTTTCGGCGCTGGACGGCGCGCTCGGCGCGGGCGCGGGCGAGCGCTGGGGCGCGTTCCTGCTCCGGGCCAGGGAGGCCTGGGACCGCACCCGCAGGCCCCTCCTGGAGGAGCCGCTCTGGCCCAACTGGGAGGTGCTGGCGCGCGAGCCCTACCCGGCGCCCAAGCAGCGCAGGCTGCTGCGCCCGCCCCGGCAGGCGGCCACGCTGGGCGAGGTCGCCGCCTGGGAGCTGGGCGGCGGCCGGCTCGGCGCGCTCCTGGAGAGCTACGCCCTGGAGTACGGCCTCGATCCGCGCACGGCCCCCGCCTCGGCCGCGGTGCTGGCCTACATGGAGCAGACCTTCGGCAGCTGGTACGTGCGCGGCGGCACCCGGGAGCTGGCGCGGGCGGTGTACGAGCGCTGTGTGGCGCGGAAGGTCGCGTTCGTCTTCGGCGCCGAGGTGCGCGCGATCCACGAGAAGGACGGCAGGGCCGCCGGGCTCGAACTCGCCGACGGCACGCCGGTGGAGGCCGACCACGTGGTGTGCGGCATCGATCCGCGCGGGCTCGAACGGATGCTGCCGGGGCGGGAGTTGTGGGCGCCGGGGCGGGTGCGGCCGGCGGCCGCGCGGTGGCCGAGCCGGTTCACGGTGCTGCTCGCGCTGCGCGGCGCCCGTGCCTCGGACGCGGTGCACCGCACGGTGGTCCACTCCCCCGGCGCCCCGGCCGGGTCCCCGTTCGCGGGCCCGGCCGCCGTCCCGCCGACGGTCACGGTGCTGCGCCCGGACGATCCGGCCACGCGCCCCGACGCCGGCCACGAGGCGGTGACGCTGACGGCGACCGTCGCTGCGCAGGGCCCGGCCGACTGGACGGACCGGGAGCTGGTGGCGCGCTTCACCGACGAGCTGCTCGGGGCCGCGGCACGGGCCGTGCCGGAGCTGCGCGAGCGCCTGCTGTGGCACGAGGTCCGCACCCCGGCGGACGTGGAGCGGGCCACCGGCGCCGGCGGCGGTGCGGTGCCCGCGCCCTCCCTGGCCGGCGCCGGGGCCGCGCTGCTCCACCCGTCGAACAGCACGGCGCTGCCGGGGCTGCATCTGGCCGGCGGCTGGGCGCACCCCGGCGGCGGGCTCGCCCACGCCGGGATGTCGGGCGCGCTGGTGGCCGGTCTGATCGTGGAGGGGGAGGACTTCCGGGGCTCGCAGTGAACCCGCGCCGCCGACCGGCCCCGGGTTCCGGCGCCGACCGCCTCGGGCCCCAACGGCCGCGCGGGGCCGGTCAGTAGCGGTAGGGCTGCTGCTCGGGGTACTGCGGCAGGTCGGGCCCGTTCTGGTGGACCGGGTGGTTCGGGTCGTACGGCTGCTGTGCCTGCGGGGCGGCCTGCTGCTGGTCGTACGGGACGTACTCGCCGTCGCGCTGCTGCGGCACCCAGACGCCGCCGGGCGGGGTGTCCGTGCCGTACTGCGCGGTGAGCGGGTCGGCGTAGGAGGAGTCGGGGTAGGACTGCTGGCCGCCGAAACTGTCGTAGCCGCCGTAAGTCCCGTAGGCCTGGCCCCCGTTGCCGATGTACGGGTCGGAGTACGCGGCGTACTGCCGCTCGCCCGCGTCCGTCCCGTCGTACTGCGGGGTGTAGGGGTCGGCGTACGGCTGCTGCGGGTCGTAGTCGCCGTACTGGGGTGCCGCCTGGGGCTGCTGGGGCGTTCCGTAGACGCCGTACTGGCCGGTGTCGTCGGGCATCGGAAGCGGTTCGTAGACCGAATCGGCGTGCGCCGCCGGGGCGTTGGGGTCCGGCGCGCCGGCTTGCGGGGCCTCGTCGTACTGGAGGTCCGAGACTTCGAGGACCGGCTCGGCCGCGGGGGCGCCCCTGCGGCCCGCCTTGCGGCGCCGGCTCGCGCCCGGTTTGCCGCCGATCGCCCAGCCGGTGGAGAAGCCGCTGCGGAAGGACAGCGTGACGTAGACCTGCCCGACGGCGAAGGCGACGGCGCCCACGATGATCACGAGGACGGACGGGACGAGGACGCCGACGACCACGCCCAGAAAGCCGGTGAAGGCCAGCAACCGCCAGCGCAGCCGCGCCTTGTACTGCAGCAGCACCTCGCCGAGCAGCCACAGTGCGACGATCGCGAACGCGATGTAGAGGACCGTCCAGCCCATGTACGCCCCTCATTCTCCTGCCCCGGGTACGGCTGTCCCACGACCCGGGTACCGGTTTTCGGCTACGCCTGCTGGTGCAGACCGAGATTCTCGTAGATTTCGAGCGTCGCCGTGGAGTTGTTGAGGGTAATGAAGTGCAACCCGGGAACGCCATCGGCGAGCAGCCGCGAGCAGAACTCGGTGGCGAACTCGATGCCCATGGAGCGTACAGCGGCCGGATCGTCCTTGACCGCAAGCATCCGCTCGCGCAGGTCGTCCGGGAAGGCCGCGGTGCTGAGCTGGGGCAGCCGTTCCAGCTGCTTCACGCTGGTCACGGGCATGACTTCGGGGATGATCGGGGTCTCGCAGCCGGCCGCCACGACCCGGTCGCGCAGCCGGGAGTAATTGTCCGGCTCGAAGAACATCTGGGTGATGGCGTAGTCCGCGCCCGCACGGCACTTGTCCACGAAGTGACGGATGTCCGTGTCCCAGTCCGCGGAGCGGGGGTGCATCTCGGGGAAGGCCGCGACACCGACGCAGAAGTCGCCCGACTCCCGGATCAGCGACACCAGTTCGGCCGCGTAGGCCACGCCCTGGGGATGCTTGACCCACTCGCCCATCGGGTCGCCCTTCGGGTCGCCGCGCACCGCGAGGATGTTGCGGATCCCGGCGTCGGCGTACTGGCCGACGGTGTGGCGCAGTTCGGCGACCGAGTGCCCGACGGCGGTGAGGTGGGCGACGGGGGTGAGGGTGGTGTCCTCGGTGATCTGCTGGGTGGCCTCGACGGTTCCGGAGCGGGTGGTGCCGCCGGCGCCGTACGTCACGGAGACGAAGTCGGGGGCGACCGCCTCGACCCGGCGCAGCGCGTTCCAGAGGTTCCGCTCGCCCTTCTCGGTCTTGGGCGCGTAGAACTCGAAGGAGTACGTGGTCTCGCCGGTCGCGAGCATGTCGCGCACGGTTCGTGCGCGATCAGTCCTGGTGGAAGCTGTGCCAAGGGCCATACTCGCAGGTTAGCCACGGGGGCCCGGCACCCCAACCAAACGGGGGTGAATTGTCTCGATTGCCGGACTTCTGTCCACCCCTCGGACAGCGGACGGTTTCCTGGGGGACGCGGGCCCTCCGGTTGGCCGCCCGGCCCCCTCCGGGTCCTCCGGACCGGTCAGACGAGCCGCTCCCGGACCCGCCGGGCGAGCCGGGCCGCGGCCTCGGCCGGGTCGTCGGCCTCGGTGAGGGCCCGTACGACGACGATGCGGTCGGCGCCCGCGTCGAGCACCTCGTCCAGGTTGTCCGCGTCGATCCCGCCGATGGCGAACCAGGGCCGGGCGGTGCCGAGCGCGGCGGTGCGGCGCACCAGGTCGAGGCCCGGCGCGTGGCGGCCCGGCTTGGTGGGGGTGGGCCAGCAGGGGCCGGTGCAGAAGTAGTCGACGCCGGGCTCGTCGGCGGCGGCGGCCGCCTCGGCCTCGCTGTGCGTGGAGCGGCCGATCAGCACCTGGTCGCCCAGGATGGCGCGGGCCGCGGGGACCGGGAGGTCGCCCTGGCCCAGGTGGAGCACATCGGCGCCGATGGCGTGGGCCACGTCGGCCCGGTCGTTGACCGCGAGGAGCCTGCCGTGCCGGCGGCAGGCCTCGGCGAGGACGGCCAGGTGCTCCAGCTCCTCGGCGGCCTCCATGCCCTTGTCGCGCAGCTGCACGATGTCCACGCCGCTGGAGAGCACCGCGTCCAGGAACGCGGGCAGGTCGCCCTGGCGCTTGCGGGCGTCGGTGCACAGGTAGAGCCGGGCGTCGGCGAGCCGCTCACGGGCCGTGGGCATGGGAGTCCCCCGTTTTGATCGTCGTCGGCCGGGCCGCGCGGGTGTACGGGCCGGGTGGACCGGACCGTACACCCGTGCTCACGCGGCGCCGACGGGCGGGCTCGTCCCGGTCAGAGGGCGAGCGCCTGGGCGCGGCGCTTCACCTCCGTGCCGCGGTTCTCGGCGAGCGCCTGCGCGGGGGTGCCGGGCAGGCTCGGGTCCGGGGTGAAGAGCCACTCCAGCATCTCCTCGTCGGAGAAGCCGTCGTCGCGCAGGAGCGTGAGCGTTCCCACCAGGCCCTTGACCACCTTGTCGGTGTCGATGAAGGGGGCCGGCACCTGCAGTGCCCTGTTCTCTCCGCGGCGTACGGCGATGAGCTGGCCCTCCTTGACCAGCTGCCGTACCCGGGTCACCTCCACGTCCAGCATCTCCGCGATGTCGGGGAGGTGGAGCCAGGCGGGGACGAGGGCATCGATCTTTGCGTCAATCTCGGTCACGCTCCAAGCGTGCCACCTCCCGGGGGCACCCGGTACCGGGGCACCCCCTCGGGGGGCCTCCACCCCCGGCCCCCTGGGCTCCGCCCCGGCCCCGCTTAGGCTCGCCCCCGGCCCCGCTGGGTTCCGCCCCGACCCCGCTGAGGCTCGACCCCGGCCCCGCTCGGACCCACCCCCGGGCCCGCTGGGGCTTTGCCCCCCTGCTCCCCCCTCGGGGGCGCTGCCCCCGGGCCCCCGCTCCTCAAGCGCCGGAGGGGCTGGCTTCGGCTGCGGACCGTGCGGGGCTGGTCGCGCAGTTCCCCGCGCCCCTGTAGGGCACCCCGCACCCCACCTGGCGCCCCTCCGCGGCAAACCCGCACGCCCGGCGCGGTCCGGCACCGATCCCGCCAGGGGCGCGGGGAACTGCGCGAGAAGCGACCACGGCCCGCACACGAAGACGGGGTTGAGGGGCGCGGGGAACTGCGCAAACCCAGGGCCCGCCCAACCCCGCCAGGGGCGCGAGGAACTGCGCAAGGCAGGCCAGATACGGCATGCGGGCCAGCACCGATCCCGCCAGGGGCGCGGGGAACTGCGCGAGAAGCGAGCACGGCCCGCACACGAAGGCGGGGGCGAGGGGCGCGGGGCAGGGCCCCGGGGGGCGGGCTCTGCCTGCGCCCCGCACGGAAAGCCCCCGCACAACCCGCCCCCCGCCCAGGGGCTACCCCAGCGAAGCCGACTTCAGCGGGATCGTGGGGTCCGCCACCTTCGCCGGGTCCAGGGGGGTCGCGGATTCGATCAGTTTGCGGGCCTGGGCCAGGTCGCGGGGGCGGCCCACCGTCAGGACCGCCACGAGGGCGCCGTCGCGGAGCCAGCACACCGACCAGGGGGTCGCCGACGGGTCGCCGCGGTGGATCAGCTCGTCGGTGTCGGCGTGGTGGCCCGCGTACTGCACGAAGCGGCCGAACTGCTCGGACCAGAAGTACGGGACCGGGTCGTAGTCGGTGGGCTGCTCCCCGACGATGTCCGCCGCGACCGTGCGCGGGCCCTGGAGGGCGTTGTCCCAGTGGTGGACCAGCAGGCGCTCGCCGAAGCGGGCCGAGGGGAACGAGACGCAGTCACCGACCGCGTACACGCCGGGCAGCGAGGTGCGCAGCCGGGCGTCCGCGGTGATCGCGCCCTCGGGGCCGAGGGCGATGCCGGAGCCGGCCAGCCAGCCGGTGGCCGGCCGCGCGCCGATGCCGATGATCACCGCGTCGGCGGGCAGCCGGCGGCCGTCGGCGAGCAGCACCTGGCCCGGCTCCACGGCCCGGACCCGGGCGCCGGTGATCAGTTCCGCACCGGACTCGGCGTACCAGGTGGCCATGGGGGCCGCGACCTCGGCGGGCAGCACCCCGGCGAGGGGCCGGGCGGCGGCCTCCACGACGGTGACCTCGCAGCCCGCGTCGCGCGCGGCCGTGGCGAACTCCGCGCCGATCCACCCGGCGCCCACCACCACGATCCGGTGCCGCTGGTCGAGGACCGGGCGCAGGCGCCGCGCGTCGTCCAGGGTGCGCAGGAGGTGCACCCCCGGCACTCCCCCGCTGCCGGGCAGCGTGAGCGGTTCGGCGCCGGTGGCGATGACCAGGGTGTCGTAGCCGATCTCGCCCGCCCCGGTCACCACCCGGCGCTCGGCGGCCCGCACCGCGGTGACTTCGAGGCCCAGGCGCAGGTCCACGCCGAGCGCGTCGAAGTCCACTTCGAAGGCCGAGCCCTCGGCCTTGCCGAGGAGGACGGCCTTGGACAGCGGGGGCCGGTCGTAGGGCTGGTGGGGTTCGGCGCCGATGAGGGTGATGGCTCCGGTGAAGCCCTGTTCGCGCAGGGCCACCGCGGTCTGCACCCCGGCCATGCCCGCGCCGACGACCACCACGTGCCGCGCTTCGGATTGCGTCTGCTGTTCGCTCACCCGATCACCATAAGCAGCTGACTATGCGTCAGGTAGGGGGCCCGGGTGCCCCGGGCGCGCGGACGGTCCCTTACTGCGCCCCGGGGGCTCGGGCTATGGTGGCAGGCGTAAAGCACTCGCGGGAGCCCGGACGCACCGGGCTGAGAGGGAGGCTGGGCGGCCTCCGACCGTACGAACCTGATCCGGGTCATGCCGGCGAAGGGAGGGGCTGGACGCCCATGCGTTCTTCACACCACGGGTCCGGGAACGGGTCCGACGTCCTTGTGGTCGGCGGCGGGATCATCGGGCTCGTCACCGCGTGGCGGGCCGCACAGCACGGCCTCGGGGTCGTGCTGGTCGACCCGGAGCCGGGCGGCGGGGCCGCGCAGGTCGCGGCCGGGATGCTGGCCGCCGTCACCGAACTGCACTACGGCGAGCAGACGCTGCTGGCCCTCAACGTCGAATCCGCCCGCCGCTACCCGGCCTTCGCCGCCGAGCTGAGCGAGGTCACCGGTCTGGACACCGGCTACCGCGCCTGCGGCACCCTGGCCGTGGCGCTCGACTCCGACGACCGCGCCCATCTGCGGGACCTGCACGCGCTCCAGGTCCGCTGCGGCCTGGAGTCCGAGTGGCTCCCGGGCCGCGACTGCCGCCGCCTGGAGCCGATGCTCGCGCCGGGCGTGCGCGGCGGGCTGCGGGTGGACGGGGACCACCAGGTCGATCCCCGGCGCCTGGCCCGGGCCCTGGTCGCCGCCTGCGCCGCGGCCGGGGTGCGCTTCGCGCACGGCTGGGCCGAGCGGCTCACGGTCGTACGGGAACGGGCGACGGGAGTCGTCCTCGCGGACGGCACCGCGCTCACCGCCGACCGGGTCGTGCTCGCCGCGGGCAGCCTCAGCGCCCGGCTCGATGGTGTGCCGCAGGAGCTGCTCCCGCCGGTGCGCCCCGTGAAGGGCCAGGTGCTGCGGCTCACGGTGCCGCCCGCGTACGCGCCCTTCCTGTCCCGGACCGTGCGGGCGGTGGTGCGGGGCAGCGACGTCTATCTCGTACCGCGCGAGAACGGTGAACTCGTCGTCGGCGCCACCAGTGAGGAGCTGGGGTGGGACACCACGGTCACCGCCGGCGGGGTCTACCAACTCCTGCGCGACGCCCATGAGTTGGTGCCCGGCATCACCGAGCTCCCGCTCACCGAGACCCGGGCCGGCCTGCGCCCGGCCTCCCCCGACAACGCGCCCCTGCTCGGCCCGACCGCGCTGCCGGGCCTGCTGCTCGCCACCGGGCACCACCGCAACGGCGTGCTGCTGACCGCCGTGACCGGCGACGTCATGGCGCACGTCCTGACCACCGGCGAACTGCCCGACGAGGCCCGCCCGTTCACCCCCCGCCGCTTCACCTCCGCACCTCGGGAGCTGACGACCGCATGACCATCTCCGTCAACGGCGAGCCCCGCGCGCTCGCCTCCGGGACCACCCTCGACGCCCTCGTCGCCGCCCTCACCCCCGCGCGCTCCGGCATCGCCGCCGCCGTCAACGAGACGGTCGTGCCGCGCGGCGCTTGGCCGACGACCACGCTGGGCGAGGGCGACCGCGTCGAGGTCCTCACCGCCGTGCAGGGGGGCTGAGCCGTGGCCGACGACCTGCTGACCATCGCCGACACCACCTTCGGCTCCCGTCTGATCATGGGCACCGGCGGGGCACCGAGCCTCGACACCCTGGAGCGGGCCCTGGTGGTCTCCGGCACCGAGCTCACCACCGTCGCGATGCGCCGCCTCGATCCGACCGTGCAGGGCTCGGTCCTCTCGGTGCTCGCCCGGCTCGGCATCCGGGTGCTGCCCAACACCGCCGGCTGCTTCACCGCGGGCGAGGCCGTGCTGACGGCCCGGCTCGCCCGCGAGGCGCTGGGCACGCACTGGGTGAAGCTGGAGGTGGTGGCCGACGAGCGCACCCTGCTGCCCGACCCGATAGAGCTCCTGGACGCCGCCGAAGTGCTGGTCGACGACGGTTTCACGGTGCTCCCGTACACCAACGACGACCCGGTCCTCGCGCGGAAGCTGGAGGACGTCGGCTGCGCGGCGATCATGCCGCTCGGCTCCCCCATCGGCTCGGGCCTCGGGATACGCAATCCGCACAACTTCGAGCTGATCGTCGACCGGGCGAACGTGCCGGTCATCCTCGACGCGGGCGCGGGCACGGCGTCGGACGCCGCGCTCGCGATGGAGCTCGGCTGCGCCGCGGTGATGCTCGCCTCCGCGGTCACCCGGGCCCAGGAGCCGACGCTGATGGCGGAGGCGATGCGGCACGCGGTGGAGGCGGGCCGGCTCGCCCACCGCGCGGGCCGCATCCCGCGCCGCCACTTCGCGCGGGCGTCCTCGGCCATGGAGGGCCGGGCCGCGCTCGACCCCGAACGGCCCGCCTTCTAGCACCGGCGGGCCGCCGTGCGGGCGGGGCCGCGCGGGCGTCCTCGTCACAGCTCGGCTTCAGTACGGGCCCAGGGGCGCACGCGGCGTGAAGGGCGTCGCGGGGCGCTCGTAAACTCTCCCCGTGGATACGACCCTTCATGACCCCCTGGTCGGGCAGGTGCTCGACGGCCGCTACCGCGTCGACGCGCGCATCGCCGTCGGCGGTATGGCCACGGTCTACCGGGCCGTCGACACCCGTCTCGACCGCGTGCTCGCCCTCAAGGTGATGCATCCGGGCCTCGCCGCCGACGCCACCTTCGTGGAGCGCTTCATCCGCGAGGCCAAGTCGGTCGCCCGGCTCGCGCACCCCAATGTGGTCGGCGTCTTCGACCAGGGGGCGCAGGACCAGTACGTGTACCTCGCGATGGAGTACATCGCCGGCTGCACCCTGCGCGACGTGCTGCGCGAGCGCGGCGCGCTCCAGCCGCGCGCGGCCCTGGACATCCTGGAGCCGGTGCTCGCCGCCCTCGGCGCGGCGCACCGGGCCGGGTTCGTGCACCGGGACATGAAGCCGGAGAACGTCCTGATCGGCGACGACGGCCGGGTCAAGGTCGCCGACTTCGGCCTGGTCCGGGCCGTGGACGCGGTGACGAGCACCACGGGATCGGTCCTCGGCACGGTCTCCTACCTCGCCCCCGAACAGATCGAGCACGGCACCGCGGACACCCGCGCCGACGTGTACGCCTGCGGGGTCGTGCTGTACGAGATGCTCACCGGCGCCAAGCCGCACGGCGGGGAGACCCCCGCCCAGATCCTCTACGCCCACCTCCACGAGGGGATGCCCGCGCCGTCCGCCGCGGTGCCGGGCCTCGCCCTCGAACTGGACGAGCTGGTCGCCTCGGCGACCGCCCGCAACCCCGAGGTGCGCCCCGACGACGCGGTGGCCCTGCTCGCGCAGACCCTCGTGGCCCGCGCGGCGCTCGACGAGGAACAACTGGACGCCGTCCCGCCGGGCGCCCGCCCCGGCTCCGGCCGCACCGGCGCCGATGACCGTACGAGCGTGATCCCGCGGGCCGTGCCCACCCCGGCCGGGGCCGCCGCCGTGCCGCTGCCGCAGGACGCGGCGCCGCCGCCGCAGGACGCCGTGCCCGGGCCGGCCATCCACCGCACGACCCGGCTGAGGACCGAAGGACCCGTCCACCACACCAGCCGGCTGATCATGCCGCAGCGCATCGAGGACGAACCCGAGCCGCCGCGGCGCGCCCTGCGCAGCCGCCTGAACAACCGGCGCGGGCCGATCGCCCTGGTGGTCGCGCTGCTCCTGGTGCTCGGGGTCGGCGCGGGCGTCTGGTACATCAACTCCGGCCAGTTCACCCGGGTTCCGGCCCTCATCGGGCAGGGCGAGGACGCGGCGAAGAAGAAGCTGTCGGACGCCGGGCTCGGGGTGAAGAAGGTCGACCGGCAGTTCAGCGACACCGTCGAGCGCGGCCAGGTCGTCTCCACCGACCCGGCCACCGGCGCCCGTATCCGCGGCAACGGCTCGGTGACGCTGGTCGTCTCGCGCGGCCCGGAGACGGCGCAGGTGCCCAAGCTCGACGGGATGCCGCTCGACCGGGCCAAGAGCGAGCTGCAGAAGGCGGGTTTCGCGCCGGGCGACACCTCCAGCGAGTTCAGCGACGACGTCGACCAGGGCGCGGTGATCCGCACCGACCCGCCCGCCGGCGTCAAGCGCCACACGGACACCGCCGTCGCCCTCGTCCTCAGCAAGGGCGCCCCCGTGGACACCCCCTCGGTGGTCGGCGACTCGGTGGCCGACGCCACCTCGGCCCTCCAGAACGCCGGGCTCAAGGTCGTCGTCGCGCCCGAGCAGGTCAACTCCGCGCAGGACGCGGGCAAGGTGGCCGCCCAGTCGGCCGCGGAGCACGCGCGGCTGGCCAAGGGCGACACGGTCACCCTGACCGTCTCCAAGGGCCCCCGCCTGGTCACCGTGCCCAAGGTCACCGGCGAGAAGGCGGACGACGCGCAGAAGGACCTGGAGAAGGCCGGCTTCAAGGTGAAGGTCGACCGCGGCTTCCCGTTCCTCAGCGACGAGGTGTCCGGGCAGTCGGTGGCCGCCGGCTCCCAGGCCCCCGAGGGCTCCACCATCACCATCACCACCAAGGGACTGTAGGTAGTCACCCCATGCGCAACCCCATCGGCGGCCACGTGCCCGTGGCCGGCGGCCTCGCCACGGTCGGGCTCGGCTACGCGCGCGAGATCGGCGCCGAGGCCGTGCAGGTCTTCGCCGCCAATCCGCGCGGCTGGGCCACCCCCGCAGGCAACCCGGCCCAGGACGAGCGGTTCAGGGCGGAGTGCGCCGAGGCCTCCATCCCGGCGTATGTGCACGCCCCGTACCTGATCAACTTCGGCTCGCACACCGCGGCGACGGTGGAGCGGTCGGTGGAGTCGCTCCGCCACTCGCTGCGCCGGGCCCGGGCGATCGGCGCGCTCGGCGTGGTCGTGCACACCGGCTCGGCGACCGGCGGGCGTCCGCGCGCCGAGGCGCTCGCCCAGGTCCGTACGCATCTGCTGCCACTGCTCGACGAACTGACCCACGACGACGACCCGTTCCTGCTCCTGGAGTCGACCGCGGGCCAGGGCTCCTCACTGTGCTCGCGCACCTGGGACTTCGGCCCCTACTTCGAGGCCCTGGACGCCCATCCGATGCTGGGCGTCTGCCTGGACACCTGCCACATCTACGCGGCCGGGCACGATCTGGCCGGGCCCGGCGGGATGAAGCAGACCCTGGACCTGCTGGTGGACACCGTGGGCGAGGGGCGGCTCAAGCTGATCCACGCCAACGACTCCAAGGACGTGGTGGGCGCGCACAAGGACCGGCACGAGAACATCGGCTCGGGGCACATCGGCGCGGAGCCGTTCCGCGAGCTGCTCGGGCATCCGGCGACCGAGGGCGTACCGCTGGTGATCGAGACGCCGGGCGGCAAGGAGGGGCACGCGGCGGACGTGGCCCGGCTGAAGTCCCTGCGATCCTAGGGCCCGTGCGGCGGGCGGGCGGCCCGGCTCAGAGCTCGGGGCCGTCCCCGGGCTCCTCCTGGTAGGAGTAGCGCTGCTCGCGCCAGGGGTCGCCGATGTTGTGGTAGCCCCGCTCCTCCCAGAAGCCCCGGCGGTCGGCGGTCATGTACTCGACGCCGCGCACCCACTTGGGGCCCTTCCAGGCGTACAGGTGCGGGACGACCAGGCGCAGCGGGAAGCCGTGTTCGGCGGTGAGCAGGTCGCCGCCGTTGTGGGTGGCGAACAGAGTGCGGTCGGACAGGAAGTCGGCCAGCCGCAGGTTGGAGCTGAAGCCGTACTCGGCCCAGACCATGACGTGGGTGACATCCGGTGCGGGCGGCGCGAGTTCGGCGATCGTACGGGCCCCGACCCCGCCCCATTCGGCCCCGAGCATCGAGAACTTGGTGACGCAGTGCAGGTCGGCCACGACCGTCTCGAAGGGCAGCGCCGAGAACTCCTCGTGGTTCCAGCAGTGCTTGTCGCCGTCGGCGGTGGCCCCGAAGACGCGGAACTCCCAGCGCTCCGGCTTGAACTTGGGCACCGGTCCGTAGTGGGTGACCGGCCAGCCGCGCTGGAGGCGCTGCCCCGGCGGAAGCTCCGACTGCGCTGCTCCCTGCCGCTCCCGGCTCTCCGGCTGACCCATGACTCCATGGTGACAGACCCCGGGGGGTGGTGCCGACCAGGGACGTCCTGATTCGGGCAACTCCTACTAAGCATGCACTTACTGGACGGGTTCTGATCACGGTGCAAGGATGCGCGGAACCTGCCCAGTTACCGCTTGGAAGGAGCCTCTGCGATGCAGGGCGACCCCGAGGTCATCGAATTCCTGAATGAGCAGCTGAGTGCCGAGCTGACGGCGATCAACCAGTACTGGCTGCACAGCGCGATGCAGGCCAACTTCGGCTGGACGAAGCTGGCGAAGTACACGCGTCACGAGTCGATCGACGAGATGAAGCACGCGGAGGTGCTGACCGACCGGATCCTGTTCCTGGACGGCCTGCCGAACTTCCAGCGGCTCTTCCATGTACGCATCGGGCAGACCGTCACCGAGATGTTCCAGGCGGACCGGCAGATCGAGGTCGAGGCGATCGACCGTCTCAAGCGCGGCATCGAGGTGATGCGCACCAAGGGCGACATCACCTCGGCGAACATCTTCGAGTCGATCCTGGCCGACGAGGAGCACCACATCGACTACCTCGACACCCAGCTGGAGCTGGTCGAGAAGCTCGGTGAGGCGCTGTACATCGCGCAGCTCATCGAGCAGCCGGAGAGCTAGGCACCGGCCCGCGCGGCGGGCTCCGGACGGCTCAGGCGGCTTCGTCGAGCGCGGGGGCGAGCTCCGGCGCCACGGCGGTGAGCGGGGGCATGCCCTGGTCCACCAGCTCGCGCCGGGGGCAGGCGCCGCGTCCGAGCAGCGACTGGATGCGGCGCACGCACGAACCGCAGTCGGTGCCGGCCTTGCTGGCCGAAGCTATCTGGCGGGGGGTGCAGGCACCGCCCTCCGCGTGCTTCTTGACCTGCTCCTCGGTGACACCGAAGCAGTTGCATACGTACACGCGGTTCACCTCCCGGGGTGTGCGGCGCGGGGGCCGTCGGGTCCAGCCGTCCCGATCGACCGGTTCCCGATCCGTCGGTGAGGCAAACCTAACCTTACCCGGCGCCCCGGGGCAACGACAGCCCCGGTACGCCAGTGGGGCGCGGATCACATGGATCCGCGCCCCACTGGCGTGTCACCGGTGGACCTACTGGTCGCGGTACATCTCGGCGACCAGGAACGCCAGGTCGAGGGACTGGCTGCGGTTCAGACGGGGGTCGCAGGCCGTCTCGTAGCGCTGGTGCAGGTCGTCGACGAAGATCTCGTCGCCGCCGCCCACGCACTCGGTGACGTCGTCACCGGTGAGCTCGACGTGGATGCCGCCCGGGTGGGTGCCGAGCGCCTTGTGCACCTCGAAGAAGCCCTTGACCTCGTCCAGGACGTCGTCGAAGCGGCGCGTCTTGTGGCCCGAGGCCGCCTCGAAGGTGTTGCCGTGCATCGGGTCGGTGACCCAGGCGACGACCGCACCGGAGGCGGTGACCTTCTCGACCAGCTCGGGGAGCTTGTCGCGGACCTTGTCGGCGCCCATCCGCACGACGAAGGTCAGCCGGCCCGGCTCGCGGTCCGGGTCGAGCCGGTCCACGTAGGTCAGCGCCTCGTCGACGGTGGTCGTCGGGCCGAGCTTGATGCCGATCGGGTTGCGGATCCGGGAGGCGAACTCGATGTGCGCCCCGTCCAGCTGCCGGGTGCGCTCACCGATCCACACCATGTGGCCCGAGGTGTCGTACAGGTGGCCGGTGCGCGAGTCGGTGCGGGTGAGCGCGGACTCGTAGTCGAGCAGCAGCGCCTCGTGCGAGGCGTAGAACTCGACGGCCTTGAACTCGGCCGGGTCGGTGCCGCAGGCCTTCATGAAGTTCAGCGCGTTGTCGATCTCGCGGGCGAGCTGCTCGTAGCGCTGGCCGGACGGCGAGGACTTCACGAAGTCCTGGTTCCAGGCGTGCACCTGGCGCAGGTCGGCGTAGCCGCCGGTGGTGAAGGCGCGCACCAGGTTGAGCGTCGAGGCGGAGGCGTTGTACATCCGCTTCAGGCGCTCGGGGTCCGGCACGCGGTCCTTCTCCGTGAAGGCGAAGCCGTTCACGGAGTCGCCGCGGTAGGTCGGCAGGGTCACGCCGTCGCGGGTCTCGGTGCCCTTGGAGCGGGGCTTGGAGTACTGGCCGGCGATACGGCCGACCTTCACCACGGGCACCGAGGCCGCGTAGGTGAGGACGGCGCTCATCTGCAGGAGGGTCTTGAGCTTGGCCCGGATGTGCTCGGCCGACACGGCGTCGAAGGCCTCGGCGCAGTCGCCGCCCTGGAGCAGGAACGCCTCGCCCTGGGCGACGGCTCCCAGACGGGCGCGCAGCTGGTCGCACTCGCCCGCGAAGACGAGCGGCGGATACGACTCGAGGTCCGCGATCACATCGCGCAGAGCCTCGGCATCGGGGTACTCGGGCTGCTGCGCCGCGGGAAGGTCACGCCAGGTGTTTACGTTCACGGTCACCGGACCCACATTACGGGGTCGGGCAAGCCGTCCATTCCGGCGACCACCCAATGAGACGACGACCGTCGGAGCCGGACCCGCTTCCAAGATCGCGCAGACCCTCCCCCCTCGCCCCACGACGGGCTCACCCCCTGTTAATCTCACGCCACATATTGAATACAGGGCAAAGTGACCAGGGGTGGGTGTGAGCCGAAGCGTGAGCAGAAGGCAGCAGAGTCGCGCGACGAAGAAGATCCTTGCGTACGGGGTGGCGGGGGCCGTGGCCGTCACCGCGTTCGGCACGGTGGCCGTGGCAGCGCCGCGTGAGGCGGGGGCGGCGCAGGACGGCGGGGGGCGGGCCACGACGGCCCTGCAGGCCCAATTCGCCGCTGCGGCCAAGGAGTTCAAGGTTCCGCAGAGCGTGCTGATGGCGGTCTCCTACCGTCAGACGCGCTGGGAGGACCACAACGGCGAGCCCAGCACATCGGGCGCGTACAACGTCATGGGCCTGACCAGGGTCACGCCCGCCGACGTGGCGCCGCCCAGTGCGCAGGAGCAGCTCGCGCACCTGAACATGAGCGGCGATCCGGCCGTCATGAAGAAGTTCGACGCCCGGAAGGCGCCGACCGGCGAGGCCGGTGTCGACACCAACGACCCGCGGCTGCACACGCTCGACGAGGCGGCCCGGCTCATCAACAAGCCGGTGGACACGGTCCGCGACGACGCCGGGCAGAGCGTCCGGGCGGGCGCGGCGCTGCTCGCCCAGTACCAGCGCGCGGCGACCGGTTCGCTGCCGGCCGATCCGGGCGCCTGGTACCCGGCGGTGGCCCGCTACAGCCAGGCCCCCGACGTCAAGGGCGCGGACGCCTTCGCCCAGCGGGTCTTCGACTCGGTGCGCTCCGGCGAGAGCCGCGTGACCACCGACGGCCAGCACCTCGCCCTGGCCGCCGACCCGGCGGTCGAGCCGGTGAAGCCCGCGAAGATGCCGCTCGCCACGGCCCCCGCGGGAGCGGCCGCCGCGGCTCCGGCCGCCGCCGAGTGCCCCGCGGGCCTGCCGTGCGACGTCAAGCCGGCCCATGTGAACAACTACAACCTCGCCACGCGGCCGGACAACGGGTTCGACATCCGGCAGATCATCATCCACGACACCGAGGGCAGCTACGACGGCTCCGTCGCGGTCTTCCAGGACCCCAACGCCCAGGCGAGCACGCACTATCTGATCAAGGACGACGGAAGCCTCGTCACGCAGATGGTGGCGACGAAGGACGAGTCGTACCACGCGGGCAACAAGACCGTGAACATGCACTCGCTCGGCATCGAGCACGTGGGCTTCGCGATCAAGGAAGGCAGCTGGTACAGCGAGCAGCTGTACGAGTCGTCGGCCACGCTCGTCAAGTACCTGGCCGGCCGGTTCGGCATCCCGCTGGACCGCGAGCACATCATCGGCCACGACGAGGTGCCGGGCGTCCTGGACGGCAACGTCGCCGCGATGCACTGGGACCCGGGTCCGTTCTGGGACTGGAACCACTACATGTCCCTGCTCGGCGCCCCCACCGGCGCCGGCGGCGCAGGCCAGCCGCTGCGGGCCGGCCAGGTCGTCAAGGTGGTGCCGCCGTTCACCTCGGCGAACCAGCCGCCCCTGACCTACGGCGGCAAGGACGTCAGCGCCCGTCCGGCGAACTTCGGCTACCTCTACGCCACGGCCTCGACGGCGACGCCCATCGCGGACCCGTACATGCCGAACGTGAAGTGGAGCGACGGGCCGAACTGGGGCGACAAGGTCGTGGCCGGCGGCAGCTACGTGGTCGCCGACTGGAGCGGTGACTGGACGGCGATCTGGTACGCCGGCCGCAAGGCCTGGTTCTACAACCCGGGCGGTCAGTACACCTCGGTCGTGGCCCCCTCGGCCCCGGTCGTCCTGAAGGCCAAGGGCACGGCGGCCGTCCCGGTCTACGGGCGCGCCTACCCGGAGGACGCGGCGTACGCGGGCACCGGGGTGCCGGTGCAGAACAACAACAACGCCTCGCTGACGAAGTACAGCATCCCGGCCGGCCAGGCCTACGTCGCCGCCGGTGCGCCGGTCGCGGGCGACTACTACTACGGCGGCACCACCCTCGGCACCCTGGTCAAGGGCACCCAGACCTTCTACCCGATCCGGTACAACCACCGGATCGCCTGGGTGAAGACGGCCGACGTCCAGCAGATCACCCCGACCGGGCCGGTGGCCGCCGACAACCGCTACAACCTGCTCGCGCGGGACGCGGACGGCGGGTTCTGGCAGTACCAGGGCTCCGGTGACATCGCGCAGCCGTTCCTGACCCGGTTCCGGATCGGCAGCGGCTGGGGCATCTACAACGCCATGACGGACCTGTCGGACTTCCGTGCCGACGGCCGCGGCGACCTGATAGCCCGGGACGCCTCCGGCGTGGCCTGGTACTACAAGGGCAGCGGCAACCCGGCGGCCCCGTTCGGCGACCGGGTCAAGCTCGGCGCGGGCTGGGGCGTGTTCAACGCGCTGGTCGGCGCGGGCGACCTGACCGGTGACGGCCAGGCAGACCTGATCACCCGGGACGGCGACGGCCGGCTGTGGCTCTACCCGGGCACCGGCGGCCCCGCCTTCGGCACCCGCACCCAGATCGGGACCAGCTGGGGCATCTACGACCAGATCCTGAGCACCGGTGACCTCGACGGCGACGGCAAGGGCGACTTCGTGGCGCGCGAGCCCTCGGGCAAGCTGTGGTTCTACCCGGGCACCGGCAGCGCGGTGCAGCCCTTCGGCGACCGCCACCAGGTCGGCACCGGCTGGAACGTCTACGACTCGATCGTCAGCTCCGGCGACCTGAACGGGGACGGCAAGCCGGACCTGACGGGCCGCGACGCCGACGGCAAGCTCTGGTTCTACCCGGGCAACGGCGGATCGGTGCAGCCCTTCGGCGACCGCCGCCAGATCGGCTCCGGCTGGAACATCTACAACACGCTCCTCTGATCCGGACGATCGATCCGCACGGTTGATCCGCGCGGTTCGATCCGCACGGTTGATCCGCGCGGTTCGATCCGCTGATCCGCGCGGTTCGATCCGCACGATCGCGCGATGGCGCCGCCGGCCGGCGGCGCCATCGAGTAGAGTGCCGGCATGTTCGCGCAGCTGAACCAGAACTGGTGGTGGACCGCTCATCCGGCGGCCCGCTGACTCTCTGCGCTGACACAGACTCACGAAGGCCGCCCCGAGGGGCGGCCTTCCGTGCATCCGGCGCCGTTCCTCCCGCACCTCCACGGAAGGAACCAACTCATGCCGATCCAGCGGCTGTTGGACGAGAACTGCCCGCCGTTCGCCCTGCTGCGCAGGCGCACCCCGGGCCATGACCACGACATCGTCGAGCTCCTGATCGGCGAGGTCCACGAGGCCGGGCACCTGGCCGACCTGCCCGTCGGCGACCGGCCGACGCTCGCCCTCGTGCCGTTCCGCCAGATCCGCGAGCGCGGCTTCGACGTCCGCGACGACGGGACCCCGCTGTCGTACCTGGTCGCCGACGAGACCCATGAGCTGCCGCTCGCGGACGTGCTCGCCGCGCTGCCCGCGCACGAGGTGCACGTCGAGGACGGGGGCTTCGACGTGGACGACGCGGCGTACGCGGGCATCGTGCGGCGGGTGATCGAGGACGAGATCGGCCGCGGCGAGGGCGCCAACTTCGTGATCCGGCGCACCTTCACCGGCACCGTCCCCGGCTTCGGCCGGGCCGACGCGCTGGCCCTGTTCCGCCGGCTGCTGGTGGGCGAGGAGGGCGCGTACTGGACGTACGTGGTGCACACGGGCGAGCGGACCCTGGTGGGCGCGAGCCCCGAGGTGCACGTGCGGATGTCCGGCGGCACGGTCGTCATGAACCCGATCAGCGGGACCTACCGCTACCCGGCCGGCGGCCCGAGCGCGGAGGACCTGCTGACCTTCCTCGCCGACCGCAAGGAGACCGACGAGCTGTCGATGGTGGTCGACGAGGAGCTCAAGATGATGTGCACGGTGGGCGACATGGGCGGCGTGGTGATCGGGCCGCGCCTGAAGGAGATGGCCCATCTCGCGCACACCGAGTACGAGTTGAGGGGCCGCTCCTCGCTGGACGTGCGCGAGGTCCTCAGGGAGACGATGTTCGCGGCGACCGTCACCGGCTCCCCGGTGCAGAACGCCTGCCGCGTCATCGAGCGGTACGAGGAGGGCGGGCGCGGCTACTACGCGGGCGCGCTGGCCCTGCTCGGCCGGGACGCGGGCGGCGCCCAGACGCTGGACTCCCCGATCCTGATCCGCACCGCCGACATCTCCGCCACGGGCCGGCTGCGGGTCCCGGTCGGCGCCACCCTGGTGCGGCACTCCGACCCGGACGGCGAGGTCGCCGAGACGCACGCCAAGGCGGCGGGGGTGCTGGCCGCCCTCGGGGTGCGGCCCGGCCGGGCGCGGGAGGGATCGGCGCGCCCGCGCCTGGCCGACGACCCGCGGGTGCGGGCCGCGCTCGACGCCCGGCGGGCCGACCTCGCGCCGTTCTGGCTGCGGATGCAGGACCGGCCGGCCGAGCCGTCCGGCTCGGCCCTCGTGGTGGACTGCGAGGACACCTTCACCGCGATGCTCGCCCATGTGCTGCGCTCGGCGGGCCTCGACGTCTCCGTGCTCCGCTACGACGTGCCCGGGCTGCGGGAGCGGGTGCTGGGCCACGAGGGCCCGGTGGTGCTCGGTCCGGGGCCGGGCGATCCGCTGGACGCGGCCGATCCCAGGATGCGGCTGCTGCGCCCGCTGGCGGCCGAGCTGCTGCGCTCGCACCGGCACGGACTGCTCGGCGTGTGCCTGGGCCACGAGCTGATCGCGGCGGAGCTCGGCCTCGAACTCGTCCGCAAGCGGGAGCCCTACCAGGGCGCGCAGGTGCGGATCGACCTGTTCGGGCGCGAGGAGACGGTCGGGTTCTACAACAGCTTCGCGGCGCGCTGCGAGGACGCGCTCGGCCTGCCCGGCGTCGAGATCGCGCGCGACCCGGTGACGCACGAGGTGCACGCGCTGCGCGGCCCCGGCTACGCGGGCATCCAGTTCCACCCGGAGTCGGTGCTCACGCTGCGCGGCCCCGAGGTCGTCAGGGAGCTCCTTGCGGGGGTGGCGGCACTGCACTGACCAGGACGTTCGGGGTGTGGCGGCCTTCGATGTAGGCCGCCACGTTCTCCAGCGTCGCCGCGACGATCTGGCCCACCGCGTCCTCGGTGTAGTACGCCTGGTGCGAGGTGACGACCACGTTCGGGAAGGTCACCAGGCGGGCCAGGGTGTCGTCCTCGACCGCCTCCAGGGACTTGTCGAGGAAGAACAGGCCCGCCTCCGCCTCGTACACGTCGAGGCCGACCCCGGCGAAGCGTCCCTTGCGCAGCTCGCCCACCAGGGCGTCGGTGTCGATGAGGCCGCCGCGGCTGGAGTTGACCAGGATCGCATCGTCCTTCATCGCCGCGAGTTCCGCGCGGCCGATGAGGTGGTGGGTGGCGGGCAGCAGCGGCACGTGCAGGCTGATCACGTCGGCCCGGGCGAGCAGTTCGTCCTTGTCCACGTACGTCATGCCGAGTTCGGCGCAGGCCGGGTTCGGCGCCACGTCCCAGCCGAGCAGCTCCATGCCGAAGCCGTGCGCGATCCGCGCGAAGGCCACGCCGATCTTGCCGGTGCCGAGCACGCCCACGGTGCGGCCGCGCAGATCGCGGCCGAGCAGGCCGTCCAGGCGGAAGTCGAAGTCGCGGGTGCGGTTGCAGGCCCGCACGATGCGGCGGTTCACGGCCATCGCCAGCGTCCAGGCGAATTCGGCGACGGAGTACGGGGAGTAGTACGAGACCCGGGCGATGGTCAGGCCGAGGCGCTCGGCCACGTCCAGATCGATGTTGTTGAAGCCGGTGGAGCGCTGGGCGATCATCTGCGTGCCGCCGACGGCCAGGCTCTGCAGCACCCGGGCGTCCAGGATGGCGTTGACGCTGGTGGAGATCACCTCGTACCCGGCGGCGATCGGCGCGGTGTCCTCGGTCAGGAAGACGTCGAGGCAGCGGACGTCGTGGTGTCCCGCGAAGGCCCTCTCGATCAGCGGCTTCTCGTCGGCCTGCACGCCGAATGCCAGGATGTCCACGACTCTCCCCTTGGTGGGCGCGGTCCGACCGTCACGACCGTTTCGGCCGTTTCGGACGGACTTGCGGGCTATGGGCCGGTCAGCGCGAATATACGGCCCACAGCCTCGCCGTGCCCGGCCGCGTCAGCCGAAGAAGACGCCGACCTCCGCGTAGAGCGCCGGGTCCACGGTCTTCAGTTTCGCGGTGGCCTCCGCGATCGGCACCCGCACGATGTCGGTGCCGCGCAGCGCGACCATCGAGCCGAAGGCGCCGTCGCGCACCGCCTCGATGGCGTGCAGCCCGAAGCGGGTGGCGAGCCAGCGGTCGAACGCGCTCGGGGTGCCGCCGCGCTGCACATGGCCGAGGACGGTGGTCCTGGCCTCCTTGCCGGTGCGCCTCTCGATCTCCTTGGCCAGCCATTCGCCGACGCCGGACAGACGCACGTGCCCGAAGGAGTCGAGGGTGCCGTCCTTGAGGACCATCTCGCCGTCCTTGGGCATGGCGCCCTCGGCGACGCAGACGATCGGGGCGTAGGTGGCCTGGAAGCGGGAGGTGACCCACGCGCAGACCTGGTCGACGTCGAAGCGCTGTTCCGGGATGAGGATGACGTTGGCGCCGCCGGCCAGCCCCGAGTGCAGGGCGATCCAGCCCGCGTGGCGGCCCATGACCTCGACGACCAGGACCCGCATGTGGGACTCGGCGGTGGTGTGCAGCCGGTCGATGGCCTCGGTGGCGATGCCGACGGCGGTGTTGAAGCCGAAGGTGTAGTCGGTGGCGGACAGGTCGTTGTCGATCGTCTTGGGCACGCCGACACAGGGGATGCCGTACTCGTCGCTGAGGCGGGCCGCGACCCCGAGGGTGTCCTCGCCGCCGATGGCGATCACGGCGTCGATCTCTTCCTTGGCGAGGTTCTCCTTGATGCGGCGGACCCCGTTCTCCGCCTTGAGGGGGTTGGTGCGCGAGGAGCCGAGGATGGTGCCGCCGCGCGGCAGGATGCCGCGCACCGCCGGGATGTCCAGCGGGACGGTGTCGCCCTCCAGGGGGCCGCGCCAGCCGTCCTTGAACCCGGTGAACTCGTAGCCGTACTCCTGCACACCCTTGCGGACGATGCCCCGGATGACGGCGTTGAGCCCGGGGCAGTCACCGCCTCCGGTCAGTACTCCGACCCGCATGGAATGGTCCCTTCACCTGGGAGTGACGTACGCCGTCCACGCTAGTGGTGACGTACGTCACTCCGGGATGGGGCGGATGGTCAATTCCCTTGATCGGTACGGGAGTTGACGGGCCGTCGTTCACTCGCACGGGGGACCTCAGACGTCGTCGAGCCCGCGTTCGATCGCGTACCGCACGAGTTCGACGCGGTTGTGCAGCTGGAGCTTGCCCAGGGTGTTCTGCACATGGTTCTGCACGGTGCGGTGCGAGATGACCAGGCGCTCGGCTATCTGCTTGTAGCTCAGGCCCTTGGCGACCAGGCGCAGCACCTCGGTCTCGCGCTCGGTGAGTTCGGGGGCCCTGGGTTCGTCGGCGGTGGCCGGGGCCGGGTCCCGCGCGAGGCGGCGGTACTCGCCGAGCACCAGGCCGGCCAGGCCCGGCGTGAACACCGGGTCGCCGACGGCCGTGCGGCGCACCGCGTCGGTCAGCTCGTCGGCGCTGGCCGACTTCAGGAGGTAGCCGAGGGCACCGGACTTCACCGCCTCCAGCACGTCGGCGTGCTCGCCCGATGCGGACAGGACCAGGACGCGAAGGGCCGGGTCGGCGGCCACCAGTTCCTTGCAGACCTGGGCGCCGGGCATGCCCGGCAGGTTCAGGTCGAGGACCAGGACGTCGGGCGCCACGGCCCGGGCCCGGCGCACCGCCTGCGGGCCGTCGCCCGCGGTGGCCACCACGTCGAAGCCCGCGGCGGCCAGGTCGCGGGCGACCGCGTCGCGCCACATCGGGTGGTCGTCGACCACCATCACCCTGACCGTGCCGTCCGCCCGCACCGCCTGCTGTTCCGTCATCCGTGCCGTCCTGCCTTCCCCCGTGGGACCTTCAGTTCAACTTCCGTACCCTGGCCCGGCACGGAGATCAGCTCCGCCGTGCCGCCCAGGTCGCGCAGCCTGCCGCGGATCGAGAGGGCGACGCCCAGGCGCCCCTCCCCCTCGGCCCGCTCCAGACGGCCCGCCGGGATGCCGGGGCCGTCGTCCCGCACCGTCACGATCACCTCGTCCCCCCAGTCCTCGACCAGGATCCAGGCCTGGGCGGACGCTCCGGCGTGCCTGCGGACATTGTCCAGGGCGGCACTGACAGCCGCCGCCAGCTCATGGGCCACGGCCGGTGCGAGCGGCACCGGGGCTCCCGGCTCCGCGAAGGAGACCCGCGACCCCGCGTGCCGGGCGAGCAGCGAGCGCAGGTCGACCCCGGCCGCGTCACCGGGCTCGTCCTCGACCTCGACCTCCCGCACCACGGCCCCGTTGGCGAGGTCCTCGGAGGCGCGGGTCGGCGGGACGAGGCCGCTGGAGACCAGGGTGCGCAGGGCGACCTCCTGCTCGCCCGCCAGCCGGCCGAGCTCCGCCGCCTCACCGCCGAGCGCGCTGCCGCGGCGCTGCACCATGGCCAGGACCTGGAGCACGCTGTCGTGGATGTCGCGGGCCAGGCGCTCGCGCTCGCGGGTGGCCGCCTCGATCTCCAGGGCCCGGGCGAGGGTGGCCTCGCTGGAGCGGGCCACCTCCACGATGTAGCCGATCGCGATGGAGGCGATCCACACCAGCAGCACGTTGTGGAAGGTGTCCCGGGTGGGATAGGCGCGCTCCACGATGTTGGCGACGGCCACCAGGGACGAGGCGAACCCGGCCCAGCGCCAGCCGCCCTTGATCGCGAAGGCGAGCACCGCGCCGGCGGTGGCGATGGTCGGCAGCGTCGGGCCGTCGACGTGCTGGGCGTCCAGGTCGGCGAGCGGGGTCAGCAGGATGCCGGCGAGCACCACGGTGAGGTCGACGGCCAGGAACCGCTTGGTGCAGGCCGCCGCGTTCGCCACCCGGGGCAGGGTCGCGGCGTTCCACACCGTCAGGACGGCCAGGTAGCCGATGCCGACCCAGGGCCGTTCGAACTTCTCGTAGCCGCTGGCGAAGATCGCCAGCGCGTAGAGCGTGGTGAGCACCCGGTAGCCGGTCAGGGCCCGCCACAGCGGCAGCTCCACCGACATCCGTACGACGCGTTCCCGCTTCGCCATCTCCCCCGCCCCCCGGGCCGGCCCCGTGAACGGGCGCTAGTCGCCCGGCTGTTCCGCCCGCTTGGCCTGCTCGGCCTCGCGGGCCCGTTCGGCCTTCTCCGCGGCCTTGAGCTCATCGGCGGCACGCTTGGCCTGGTCCGCGATCTGCCGCTTGGCCGCCGTCGCGTAGATGTCGACGTACTCCTGGCCGGAGAGCTTCATGATCTCGTACATGACCTCGTCGGTCACCGAGCGCAGGATGAAGCGGTCGCTCTCCATGCCCTGGTACCGGCTGAAGTCGAGCGGCTTGCCGATCCGGATGCCGGGACGCATCAGCTTGGGGACGACCTTCCCCGGCGGCTGGATCTTCTCGGTGTCGATCATGGCGATCGGGATCACCGGGGCGCCGGTGGCCAGCGCGACGCGGGGCAGCCCGCCCGGCTTGCCGCGGTAGAGACGGCCGTCGGGCGAGCGCGTGCCCTCCGGATAGATGCCGAAGAGGCCGCCGGCCTTGAGGACGTCGATGCCGGCGTTGATCGCGGCGTCACCGGCCCCGCGGACACCCGAGCGGTCCACCGGGAGCTGGCCGACGCCCTTGAAGAACGCGGCCGTCAGCTTGCCCTTGACCCCGGGCGAGGTGAAGTACTCCGCCTTGGCGATGAACGTCACCTTGCGGTCGAGGACGGCCGGCAGGAAGAAGGAGTCCGAGAAGGAGAGGTGATTGCTCGCCAGGATCGCCGGTCCTTCGGCGGGGATGTTCTCCAGGCCCTCCACCCACGGCCTGAAGGCGAGCTTCAGAGAGCCGCCGATGGAGAACTTCATAGCGCCGTAGATCAACTCGGATGCCTTCCTGTGCTTGTCGAACAGACCTTAACCCGTGCCGGGCCCGGCCTCCCGCGCGACGGCCCTGGTCGGTGTCGGTCCGGTCGCGTACCGTGAAGTAGGACTCCCCCGCACAACCCCCCGCCCCTGCTCATGAACAGGAGACCCCTGGTGCCGGTCCTCCCTGGAGCCGAGCCGTTCCGCCACGAGGGCGGAGAGGTCGGCGTCCTCCTCTGTCACGGTTTCACCGGTTCCCCGCAGTCGCTGCGGCCCTGGGCCGAGTACCTCGCGGAGCGCGGCCTCACGGTCTCGCTGCCGCTCCTTCCCGGGCACGGCACCCGCTGGCAGGACATGCAGCTCACGGGCTGGCAGGACTGGTACGCGGAGGTGGACCGCGCGCTGCGCGAACTCCTCGAGCGCTGCACCCGGGTCTTCGTGTTCGGGCTCTCCATGGGCGGCGCCCTCGCGCTGCGGCTGGCCGCCAGGCACGGCGACTCGGTGAGCGGGCTCGTGCTGGTCAACCCCGGCAACAAGGTGCACGGCGCGGCCGCCCACGCGCTGCCGGTGGTGCGCCACTTCGTGCCGTCCACCAAGGGCATCGCCAGCGACATCGCGCTCGAGGGCTCGGTGGAGATCGGCTACGACCGGGTACCGCTGCACGCGGCACACGCGCTGCGGAACTTCTTCCGCATCGTGGACGGTGAACTGCCGCAGGTGACCCAGCCGTTGGTGGTCCTGCACAGCCCCCAGGACCACGTGGTGCCGCCGGCCGACTCGGCGCGGATCCTCAGCCGGGTCTCCTCCACGGACGTCAAGGAGATCCTGCTGGAACAGAGCTACCACGTGGCGACGTTGGACCACGATGCGGAGCGGATCTTCGAGGAGAGCTACTCGTTCATCGGCCGCCTCGCTCCGAGCGTCGGGAAGAAGGGGAGCGCCACCGGTGGCTGAACACGACGCGGACCGTGAGCCGCAGCCGATCGACGAAGAGGCCGCGTGGGCGGCGATCGTGGCCGGATACGGCGAGGAACCGGCCGACCCGCCCGGGGCGAGACCCTTCAGATCCATCGAGGACCTGGCCCTGATCGAGGAGGACCCGGAGCCGCCGGACGCCCCCGCTCCGGCCCCCGCACCGGCCCCTGCACCGGCCCCGGATGCGGAAGCCACCCCGCGGGTTGCCGCACCGCCGCCCTCGCCCGCGCCCGGCACGTCCGGCGCCGGTGACCCGGGCAACAAGAGCGACAAGAGCGATAAGGGCGACAAGTTCAGCAAGCCGGGCGAGCCTGGTGATTCCGGTGAGTCCGGCGAGTCCGGCGAGTCCGGCGAGTCCGGTGATGGGTTGGGCAGGCCGGCGCTCGGCAGCTCGGTGGTGTTCGCGCCCGGGGTGGGCGGCCCCCGCGACTTCTCGCCCGCCGAGCCGTCCGAGAACGGGCCGGACGCTCTGGACGAGGGCCACTTCGTACCACCGGAGCCTCCGCCCCTGCCGGAGGCGGACGCGGCGGCGAAATTCGCCTGGCTGGGCGTGATAGGCGGACCGCTGCTGCTGGTCCTGGCGGCGATCTTCGGCTGGGACATCACGTGGTGGCTCACGCTGCTGGGGGTGGGCGGGTTCCTGGGCGGGATCGCGACGCTGTTCGCCCGGATGGAGGGGGATGAGGAGGATGAGGATCCGGGGAGGGGGGCTGTGGTGTGAGCGCCCGGGGGGGCTTGAGTTTGGGGGTTCGGGTGGGTGCGGGCTTGAGGGGGTGACTCCCTGAGGGCCTCGGGCCCGCTGTGCCCCGCGGGTGGGCTGGGGGTTGCCGCGCAGTTCGCCGCGCCCCTGGATCCCCGGTTGCCTGCGGGTCGTGGTTGCTTCTCGCGCAGTTCCCCGCGCCCCTTATGGGGTTGGGCTTCGGCCGGGATGTGCGGTTGCCCGGTTACGCGGTGGGCCAAGGGCCTCGGTCGTGTGCGGGTCGTGGTCGCTTCTCGCGCAGTTCCCCGCGCCCCTTAGCAGGACCGGTGCTGGCCCGCACGTGCATCCCAGCCCGCCTTGCGCAGTTCCCCGCGCCCCTAACCGCACCGGTGCGGGCCAGCACGCGCATCTTCAGCCCGTCCGGCGATTGAGGACGAGCGCCGTTCAGGCGCGATCGGGGTTCGGGGCGGAGCCCCGAGCAGGGGTGCAGGGGGCGGAGCCCCCGCCGGGGTCAGAGGGGCGGAGCCCCTCAGCGGGTCTGGGGCGCAGCCCCAGGGCCAGGCACCCTCCAACCCCCTGCACGGGCGGGCGGGTGGGCAAACCCCCCGGGGGTCTGGGGCGGAGCCCCAGGGAGCCGGGCCCCCCAACCCCCCGCGCGGGCGGGTGGGTGGGCAAGCCCCCCCCAGGGCAGAGCCCCAGGCCGCCCCCGCTAGGGAACCGGGACACGCAGAGCCGCCAGGACCGGGAGGTGGTCCGTGGCGGCGGCCAGATCGGCGGAAGCCAGCCCCTCGGGCACCCCGCACCCCAACACCTCCACCCCACCCGTCACAAAAACCGCGTCGATACGCTGATGAGGATCCCAGGACGTAGAGGTGAACTCCCCACCCCAGGGCGCCACTTGACGGCAGTCCTGCAACGCGGAGGCCAGCCGCCGGAAGCTGGGCCCGTCGGGCCGCTCGTTGAGGTCGCCGCCCGCGACCGCGTGCTCCACCCCCATCCCGGCGAGCCGGTCGAGCAGCGCCCCCGCCTGCTCGTACCGCTCGGCCGCCTGGAGGCTGAGGTGGGCGCTCAGGACGCCGATCCTGGCCCCGCCGATCCGTACCACCGCCGTCGCGAATCCCCGGCGGTGCAGCCCGGGGGTGAGCGGGAGCAGCACGTCCTCGGTGCGTTCCACGGTGGCCCGCAGGGAGCAGAGCAGCATCGGCCCGGCAGCGGTGGCGCCGCCGCTGAGGACGACGAGGTCGGTCGCCGCCGCGAGACGGGCCGCCGCCTTGCGCCAGCGGAAGAAGCGGGGCGCCTCCTGGATGAGGACGAGGTCGGGCTCGCAGGCCCGGATCACCCGGGCGAGCGCCGCGTTGTCGTCGCGCATCGAGCGGATGTTGTAGCTGAGGACACGGATCACGGCAGAGCCGGTTTCCGTCGCGGACGCGGGCAGGCCGTCGGCAGGGGTCGTCATGGTCCACAACGTATGACAGCGCCCGCCGGTCCGGAGAGGACTCGACGGGCGCTGCGGGTACCACGCGCGCCCCACAGAACCGGCGCGGGCCCGTGCCACACGGCAGGGACCCACGGACCCGCACAACGCGGGCGCCCACCCACCTCACACGAACAGAACCGGCGCGGGCCCGCGCCGCACGGACCCCGCACAACACGGCACCAACCCGCGTCACACGAACAGAACCGGCACCGGTCGGGCCCGCACGTCACGGCACGGCAGGCACGGCACGGACCCACAGACCCGAAGACCCCCGGCCCCCGCACAAAGCGGCGCCCACCCACCTCACATGATCGGATCCGGCTGTCGGGCCAGGTCGGCCGCGCCGACCAGGCCCGCCTTGTTGCCCAGCTGGGCGGCGATCACATCGGCCACCGGGCGCCAGTTCCCGCCGACGAGCCAGCGGCGGTAGGACTTGCGGATGGGGTCGAGCACCAGCTCGCCCTCGTCCGAGAGGCCGCCGCCGACGATGAACGCCGAGGGGTCGAAGAGCGAGGCCAGGTCGGCCAGGCCCGCGCCGGCCCAGCGGGCCAGCTCGCGGTAGGAGTCGACCGCGACCGGGTCGCCCTGGCGGGCGGCCATCGAGATGTGCTTGCCCTCGATGCCCTCCGGGGTGCCGTCCCCGAGCCCGAGCAGGAACTCGGCGCGCTCGGGGGTGGCGTTGGCGCGCTGCTTGGCGTAGCGCACCAGGGCCCGGCCGGAGGCGTACTGCTCCCAGCAGCCCTGGCTGCCGCAGCCGCACAGCAGGCCGTCCGGCACCATGCGGATGTGGCCGAACTCGGCGGCCACGCCGAAGTGGCCGCGGCGCAGCTTGTTGCCGATGATGATGCCGCCGCCGAGACCGGTGCCGAGCGTGATGCAGATGACGTTCCGGTGGCCCTTGCCGGCGCCGAAGCGGTACTCGCCCCAGGCGGCCGCGTTGGCGTCGTTCTCGACCACGACGGGGAGGCCGACGCGCTGCTCGACCTTCTCCTTGAGCGGCTCCTGGCGCCAGTCGATGTTGGGCGCGAAGTAGACGGTGGACCGCTGCCGGTTGACGTAACCGGCGGCTCCGATGCCCACGCCCACGATCTCGTGTCCGGCGCGCGCGCCGTCGACGGCCGAGGCGATCGCGTCCACGATGGCATCGGGCGTGCCGGGAGTCGGCACCTTGTGGGTGGAGAGGATGTTGCCGTCCTCGTCGACCACGCCCGCCGCGATCTTCGTGCCGCCGATATCGACACCGATGGTGAGTCCCATGAATCCCTCAGTTCGGTCGAGCCCCGCTACGGCCAACCGTACCCGAGCCGGGGCTCCACCCAGCGTGCCGAGCCCGCGTTCGTCCCAGGGGTGAGACGGGCGCGGCGCTTTGTCCGTACCGGTCCGGATCCCGGCGGGCCGACGGCCGCCGGGCGGGGCCGGGGCGGGCCGCGGGTTCAGTCCAGGTCGATGTGCTCGGTGGGGCCCGGGCCCCCGTCGTCGCGGCCGCGCTCCGCGTCCGCGGTCCAGCGGCGCTCGTGGCCCTCGACGGCCGAGCGGTAGGCGGCGAGCAGCTCGCTGCCGGCCGCGGCCAGGTGGTCGAAGACCTCCGGGTTGCGCTCGATGACGGGCTCGACGGCGGACTTCGCCTGGCTGATCAACTGCTGCACGGCGCCCTGCGCGGCGAGCCCCGACAGTCCCGCCGGGCCGTCGAGGAGGCCGGAGACCTTGTCGGTGACGGCGTCGAACAGCTTGCGCAGCTCCTCGGCGGCTGACCCGGGCGGGGTGCCGTACCGGGCGCGGTGGCGCTCCTTCTCGGCGGCCAGGTCCTCGGCGCAGGCATCCGCCCAGGCATCCGCGTCGGGTCCGGGTCGCTCGGTGGCTTCGCTCATGGCGGACTCCAGCGGCTGGTTTTCCTACGGGTCTGTTTCCCTCGACGTTACCCGAACGGGGGTACCCCGTTCAGCGGGCGCGGGGCCACAGTTCGGGATCCGGGGCGAACCGGATGTCCAGGACGCCGTCGTGCAGCCCGGCCCCGGTGACGGTGCAGCGGCGCAGCGCGGAGGGCAGCGGCACGATGCGGCGGAACGGGCCCACGGTGAGCAGGAGTTCGTCCCCGCGCCGGACCAGCGACAGGCCGTCCTTGACCGCGCCGGGCAGGGGCAGGCTCCACACCAGGACGTCGTCCTGGGCGAGCCGGTCCAGGACGTCCCAGCGCGGTGCCGGAGGCGCGTCGGGGCCAGGCCCGGGCACGAGCCGCTCCAGGTCGTCGTCGCCGCGCGGATCGTGCCCGAGGTGTGCCGCCTCGCGGACGACGGGGTACTCACCGGCCAGCTCGGCCAGGTGCTTGCGCTGCTGGGCGATCAGCCCGGCGAGCCAGGGATCGGGGCTCTCCGCGGGCAGCAGCCGGTTGGCGACGACCGCGTCGAGGGCCAGTCCCTGCACGGCGGTCCCGAGCCGGGCGGTGCGCAGCGCGTCGGCCGCCGCGGGGCCGGGCTCCGCGACGAGCCGTACGGTCGTGCCCGGCGCCTCGATCACGGCCTGGACGGCGGCCAGTTCGCGGTCCCAGCGGGCCGCGGTCTCGTACAGCCACTGCGCGGGCATGGGCACCCCGGCGAGCTGGGCGAGGACCGGGCGCAGGGAGCGGGCCGCCTGGCGTTCGGGCGGCAGCAGCCGGCGCAGATAGCGGCGCAGCTGTTCGGGCAGGGCGAGTGCGGCGAGCGCGCGGTCGGCCGGCGGGAGGTCGACGACGAGCAGGTCCGGCTCCTCGTCCGCCGCCTCGCGCAGGGCGCTGAGCAGCGCGAGCTGTTCGGCGCCGGGGAGTTCGGTGAGTTCCTCGGCGTCCAGGCGGGAGGCGCCGAGCAGGTCGAGCGCGGCGCCCGCCCGGTCCTGGAAGGCGAGGAGTTCGGCGCGGAAGTGGCCCACCGCGTCGATCCGCCGCACGGTGACCCCGGCAAGGCCGCCGGGTGCCCGGTCGCCGGTGAGCAGGGTGACCCGGGCGCCGCCGCGGGCGGCCGCGAGCGCGGTCGCCGCCGCGACGGTGGTGCGGCCCGCGCCGCCGGGACCGGTGACGAGGACCGTGCGCATGGCTAGAGCGACTCGGCCCCGCCGGCGGAAGCGGCTCCGGAGGCACCCGGGCCGCTCTCGACGCGCTTCTTCAGCCCGGCCAGCGCCCGGTCGATGATGACCTTCTCGGCCTTGCGCTTGATCATGCCGAGCATCGGGATCTTGACGTCGACGGTCAGCCGGTAGGTGACCTCGGTCCGGCCGCCCGGGGCGTCCGCGAGGGTGTACGAGCCGTCGAGGGTGCGCAGCATCTGGGACTTGACCAGCGTCCAGCTGACCGTGTTGCCGTCCCAGGTGTAGGCGAGGGTGTGGTCGTCCTTGATCGCGCCCGCGTCGAGCAGCAGCCGCACCTTCTCGGCGTGGCCGGCGGCGTCGGTGGCGAGCACCTCGGCCTCCTTCACCTCGCCGGTCCACTCCGGATACCGGCCGAAGTCCGCGATCACGCCCATGACGTCGGCGGGGGCCGCCTCGATGGTGATAGACGAGCTGGTGTGTTCCGCCATCGTCGTGGCTCCTCCAGTGCGCGGTCCGGTGGGTGTGGGTCTCCCCCGCCCGGCGGGGCCTGCGGCGGCGGGGAGGTGCCCGTGCAGGCTATCGCGTACGGGCCGGTGGCCGTTCCAGTGGCCGGATCACCACTCCAGGGCGAACGGCCGGGAGGTGGCCGCGAAGTGGCCGACGTTCACGCACTCGGTGTCCCCGACGCGCATCCGCCGCGCCAGCGGCTGGTGGACGTGGCCGAACAGGGAGTAGCGGGGCCGGGTCTTCCTGATCGCGGCGAGCAGCGCGCGCGAGCCGCGCTCGAAGCGGCGGGCCACGGTGTCGTAGACGAGCTCGGGGACCTCGGGCGGGATGTGCGTGCAGAGCACGTCGACCTCGCCCAGCGCCTCGACCTTGGCGGCGTACTCCTCGTCGGAGATCTCGTACGGGGTCCGCATCGCGGTGCGCAGCCCGCCGCCGACGAAGCCGAAGACGCGCCCGGCTATCTCCACCCGCTGCCCGTCCAGGACGGTGGTGCCCGGGCCCGCGTACTGCGGCCACAGGCCCGGCATGTCGACATTGCCGTACGTGGCGTACGTCGGGGTGGGGAAGGCGGCGAACAGCTCGGCGTACTGGCGGCGGACGGCGGCCTCGACGGCGGCCTCGCGGTCGAGCCCGGCCCACAGGGAACGCCCGAGGTCGCGGGCCTCCTCAAAGCGCCGTGCGGTGCGCAGGGCGACGATCCGGTGGGCGTTCTCGACGCCGAAGAGATCGGGGAAGATGCCGCGGGAGTGGTCGGCGTAGTCCAGGAAGAGGACCAGGTCACCGAGGCAGATCAGGGCGTCCGCCCCCTCGCCCGCCTTGGCCAGTCCCTCGGCGTTCCCGTGCACGTCACTGACCACATGAACTCGCATGGAAGCCACCTTAGGCCGTCGGACCTGCGGTTACTTCCGGGTGCTCAAAGGTGTGGACTACTGTGCGCGAAGCAGTGTCAAAGATGTGTGACGCACCGAACATCTGGCCAGAACCCCCTATCCGGAACCCACTACCGGTGGGTAACGTCCGGGCAGTCCAGTCGTGCTCGTCAGTTCCGCCCCCCACGGATCCGCCGGGCACCTGCCCGATCTTGGACCGCAGCCGGTGCGTCACACAGAGCCGTGGCACCGGCGCCCGATGAGGAGCAGCAGTCTTGCGCGAGTTCAGCCTTCCGGCCCTGTACGAGGTCCCTTCGGACGGCAACCTGACGGATCTGATCCGCCGCAATGCCGCTCAGCATCCCGATGTCGCGGTCATGGGCCGCAAGATCGCGGGTGCCTGGGCCGACGTCAGCGCCCGCCAGTTCCTCACCGAGGTGCGTGCCGTCGCCAAGGGCCTGATCGCCGCGGGCGTCGAGGCGGGCGACCGGGTCGCCCTGCTCTCGCGCACCCGTTACGAGTGGGTGCTGCTCGACTTCGCGATCTGGAGCGCGGGCGCGGTCACCGTGCCGGTGTACGAGACCAGCTCCCCCGAGCAGATCCAGTGGATCCTCGGCGACTCCGGCGCCACCCTCGCCGTCGTCGAGTCCGCGGCCCACCACGCCTCGGTCGCCTCCGTCCAGGCCGGGCTGCCCGCGCTCAAGGGCGTCTGGGAGGTCGAGGCCGCCGCCGTGGAGCGGCTCACCGCGATGGGCGCGGACGTCTCCGACGAGCTCCTCGACCAGCGGATGTCCTCGGCGCACGCCGACGACCCGGCGACGATCGTCTACACCTCGGGCACCACCGGCCGCCCCAAGGGCTGTGTGCTGACCCACCGCGCGTTCTTCGCGGAGTGCGGCAACGTGGTGGAGCGCCTCAAGCCCCTCTTCCGCACCGGCGAGTGTTCGGTGCTGCTCTTCCTGCCGGCCGCCCATGTCTTCGGGCGCCTGGTCGAGGTGGCCTCGGTGATGGCGCCGATCAAGCTCGGCTGCGTCCCGGACATCAAGAACCTCACCGATGAACTCGCCTCGTTCCGGCCGACGTTGATCCTCGGGGTGCCGCGCGTCTTCGAGAAGGTCTACAACTCGGCCCGCGCCAAGGCCCAGGCCGACGGCAAGGGCAAGATCTTCGACAGGGCCGCGAACACGGCGATCGCCTACAGCGCGGCGCTCAGCACGGAGGCCGGCCCTTCGCTGGGTCTGCGCCTCAAGCACAAGGTCTTCGACCGGCTCGTCTACAGCAAGCTGCGGGCGGTGCTCGGCGGGCGCGGAGAGTACGCCATCTCCGGCGGCGCGCCGCTGGGCGAGCGGCTCGGCCACTTCTTCCGCGGCATCGGCTTCACGGTCCTGGAGGGCTACGGCCTGACCGAGTCCTGCGCCGCGACCGCCTTCAACCCCTGGGACCGGCCGAAGATCGGCACGGTCGGGCAGCCGCTGCCGGGGTCGGTGGTCCGCATCGCCGACGACGGCGAGGTGCTGCTGCACGGCGAGCACCTCTTCCAGGGCTACTGGAACAACGAGTCCGCCACGGCCGAGGCGCTGGCCGACGGCTGGTTCCACACCGGGGACATCGGAACCCTCGACGAGGACGGCTACCTCGCGATCACCGGCCGCAAGAAGGAGATCATCGTGACGGCGGGCGGCAAGAACGTCGCGCCCGCGGTCATCGAGGACCGCATCCGGGCGCACGCGCTCGTCGCGGAGTGCATGGTCGTCGGCGACGGACGGCCGTTCGTCGGGGCGCTCGTCACCCTGGACGAGGAGTTCCTCGGCCGCTGGGCCGCGGAGCACGGCAAGCCCCTGGCGACGGTGGCGGCCCTGCGCGAGGACGCGGAGCTCCTCGCGGAGGTGCAGCGGGCCGTGGACGACGGCAACGCGGCGGTCTCCAAGGCGGAGTCGGTACGCAAGTTCCGGGTGCTGGGGGCGCAGTTCACCGAGGAGGCGGGGCACATCACGCCTTCGCTGAAGCTGAAGCGGAATGTTGTGGCCAAGGATTTCGCGGCAGAGATCGAGGCGATCTACACCCCCTGAGGGCCCGCCCCCCTGCACCCCTGCTCAGGGGCTGCGCCCCCGAACCCCCCTTTCGCGCCTGAACGGCGCTCGTCCTCAAACGCCGGACGGGCTGAAATACCCCGATGCGGGCCAGCACCAGGTAGTTAAGGGGCGCGGGGAACTGCGCGAGAAGCGACCACGGCCCGCACACGAAGGCGGGGTTGGGGGCGCGAGGAACTGCGCGAAGCAGGCCGGCATACGCATGCGGCCCAGCACCGATCCCGCCAGGGGCGCGGGGAACTGCGCGAGAAGCGACCACGGCCCGCACACGCAGACGGGGTTGAGGGGCGCGGGGAACTGCGCGGAGGGGGCCGGGCCCCGGCGGGCTACAGGAGGGTGCGGAGTTTGGTGGCGAGGAGGTCCCAGCGCCACCTCTCCTCGACCCACTCCCGCCCCCGCCCCCCCATCCGCCCACGCAACCCCGCATCCAGAAGCAGCGAAACCACCCGCTCCGCCGTGTCCGAGGCGGAGCCACCCCGCACCACCCACCCCGTCTCCCCGTCGAGCACCGCGTCCGGCGCACCCCCGGAGTCGCCCGCCACCACCGGAAGACCCGTCGCCGAGGCCTCCAGATAGACGATGCCGAGCCCTTCGACGTCCAGGCCCCCGCGCCGCGTGCGGCAGGGCATCGCGAAGACGTCGCCCGCGCCGTAGTGCGCGGGCAGCTCCGCCCACGGCACCGCCCCGGTGAAGCGCACCGAGGACGCGACCCCGGTCCGCTCCGCGAGCTTGCGCAGGTCCGCCTCGTACGGCCCGCCGCCCACGATGAGCAGCACCGCGTCCGGCACCCGCGCGAGGATCGCGGGCAGGGCGAGGATGAGGGTGTCCTGCCCCTTGCGCGGCACGAGCCGCGAGACGCACACCACCACCGGCCGCTCCGTGAGGCCGAGCCGCGCGCGCACCGCGTCGCCGCCCGAGCCGGGGTGGAAGGTCTTCTCGTCCACCCCCGGCGGAAGTTGGACCATGCGGGCCGCCGCCTGCGGGGTGAGCGCGTCCGCGATCCGCGAGCGGGTGTACTCGCCGAGGTAGGTGATCGTGTCCGTGCCCTCGCCGATCCGCCTCAACAGCTGCCGCGCGCCGGGGAGTTGGGCCCACCCCGCCTCATGGCCGTGGGTGGTCGCCACCAGGCGTTCCGCGCCCGCCCTGCGCAGTGCGGGCGCCATCAGACCGAGCGGCGCCGCCGCCCCGAACCACACCGAGGAGCAGCCGTGCTCGCGCAGCAGGCCGACGGCCCGCCGGGTGACCCGGGGGGTGGGGAGCAGCATCGTGGTGCGGTCCCGTACGACGGTGAACGGCTGCTCGGCGTCGAAGGCGGCGGTCGCCTCGGCGCCCTCGCGGCCGCGCTTCCACGTCGAGGCGTAGACGACCACCCGGTCGGGGTCGAGCCGCAGCGCCATGTTGTGCAGGAACGCCTGGATCCCGCCGGGGCGGGGCGGGAAGTCATTGGTCACGATCAAGGTCTTGTGCATCGCCGCCGACAGTACCGAACCCCGGCCGCGCAGCCGAGAGGAGCCCGCGGGGCGGCGCCGGGGAACCCCGGCGGGCCCGGCCCCGCCTGACCGCCGACACGCCGTGCCACCGGCATCATGGCTGGCTCCGGCCCCCGAAACGAGGACGAGGCGGACATCATGCACACCACCCGGCGCCCCTTCGCCGTCGCGGTCACCTGGGCCGCGACCCGTTATCTGCTGCTGCTGTGCGTCCTGCGGGTGCTGGTGCTGCCGGGCCCGGACGTCAGCAGCGACGTACGGGTGATCTACCAGGGCTGGTCGCAGGTGCTCCGTACCGGCACCTACCCCCTGGACGACGTGACCTGGCAGTACCCGCCCGGCGCCGCCCTCGCGGTCCTCTCCCCCGCCGCGCTGCCGTTCGTGGACTACGCCACGGCGTTCTTCCTCCTGGTCCTGCTCGCGGACGCGCTGGTCCTCGCCCTCCTGATGTACACGGCGGGCCGCCCGGGCAAGTCCCTGAACGGCGCCTGGGTGTGGACGCTCGGGGTGCCGCTGCTCGGCCCCACCGCGTACGCCCGCTACGACCTGATGGTGACCGCCGTGGCGGTGGCGGGCCTGCTCGCCGGGGTGCGCCGGCCCCGGGTGCTGGGCGCGCTCGCCGCGGTCGGGGCGCTGCTCAAGGTGTGGCCGGTCCTGCTGCTGGTGCGCGCCCCGCGGCGCGCCCTGACGGCCGCCGCGCTGACCGCGGCCGTCCTGCTGGCGGTGTGCGCGGCGGCGGCGCCGGGCGCGTTCGCCTTCCTCACCTTCCAGCGCGAGCGCGGCACGGAGGTCGAGTCGCTGGGCGCGCTGGTCTTCCACGCGGCCCGGCAGTTCGGCTGGGCGGGCCGGGTCCAGCTGAACTACGGCTCGGTGGAGTTCCTCGGCCCGTACGTCCCGCTGGTATCGACCCTCGCGATGGGCCTGACCGTGCTGGCCTTCGGCTGGCTGCTGCTGTGGCGGGTCAGGGCCCGGGGCCCGCTGCGCCCGAGCACCCCGGCGGACGCCGCCTTCACCGCGGTGCTCCTGTTCACCACCACGAGCCGCGTCATCAGCCCCCAGTACCTGCTGTGGCTGGTCGGGCTCGCCGCGGTGTGCCTGGCCTTCCGACGCGGCCCGATGCTGCGGCCCGCGCAACTCGTCCTGGCGGCGACGGCCGTGACGTTCCTGGAGTTCCCGATCTGGTTCTCGCACGTGGTGGCGAGCGACTGGCTCGGCCTGCTGCTGCTCACCGTCCGCAACGGCCTGCTGGTCGCGGCCTGTGTGCTCGCCGGGCGGCAGCTGTGGCGCTCGACGTGCCCGGACCGCGGTCTGCCGTCCGCGCTCAGCCCAGCTCCGCCCGTACGTACGCACGCCACTGCGCCGTGAACTCCCTTGGCGTCAGCCCGAGTTGGTCACCCATGGCCTTCTCTGCGGCGCCCTCCCGCTGTGCCTGCTCGCCGATCTCGGTGTAGAGGCGGGCCAGCGCCGCCTCGCCCCAGCGGGACGCGATCATGCGGCAGGCCAGCCAGCCGCCCTCGTACGCCCGGGCCAGCCGGTCCGCGCCGCCGTCGAAGCCGAAGTCGGCGTCCGTGGGCAGGTCCGCGGGCAGCGCGCCCGCGCGCACGGCCTTCTGGAGTTCGGGGGCTGCCTGCGCGGCGGTGCGGCCGGTGTCGCGGTAGCCGACCCAGTCCGCGTACCCCTCCGAGAGCCACATCGGGGTGGCGGGCGAGGTGTGTGCGCGGGTCGCGACATGGGTGGTCTCGTGCGTCAGGACGACCGTGCGGCCGAGGTCGCCGAGGACCGCGTAGGCGTCCGGGTTGATGATCACCCGGTCCGCCGGGGCCGTTCCCGCGCCGCCCGCCTCGCCCGTGGTCACCGCGGCGATGCCCCGGTAGGACGCGGCGGGCGCGCCGAGCAGGGCGGCCATGGCCTCCAGCGAACCGGGCACCAGGACGACGACCCGGCCGGCCCACTTCCCCGGCCAGGCCGCCGAGACGGCCGGCACCGCCGCGTCCTCGGCCGCCGCGATCTCGTGCAGCCGGGCCGGCTCCTGGCCCACCCCCAGGACCAGGCTGTGCGCGCCGTGCACGGCGGTGACCCGGCCCTGCTGCCACAGCAGCTGGGCGGCGCCCCGGGCGGGCCGGTCCCCGGTGACGTACCAGCGCGCGCCGCGCCGCTCCAGGGTCAGGGTGCGGCCGGCCGTCACGGGGGCGGTGTCGTAGCCCTGGATCCGGTAGCGCAGGTCGACCGCGGCGGTGGCCGTCGCGCCGTGCCGTTCCACGCCGTTGACCCGGTAGGCCCAGAACGTCAGGGGCACCTGGGCCAGGTTGGCGAACTCGGCGCCCTGGGCGGCCCGCAGCCCGGTCGCGGCCGGGTCGACGGCGGCCAGATAGCCGTCCGCGTCGTGCTTCAGGACCGCGGCCGCGCGCCCGTCCAGCACCCGCTGCACCTCGCCCGCGGTGGCGTCGGGGGCACGGCCCGGCGCGGAGCAGGCCGCGCCGAGCAGCAGCACGGCGAGGACGCATCCCGCCGCCCGCCCGCGCCGCGCCGTCCGTCCGCGCCCATGACCTGCCACGTCGCCGATCGTACGGTCACACGCGCGTCACCGAGGAGATGGGCATCATCCCGACGGGGTCGTAGCGCACCGGCGCGCCGGGGTAGGGGGCGTGCACGACCTGGCCGTTGCCCACGTACATCGCGATGTGGCTGGCGTCGTGCCGGTAGGCGACGAGGTCGCCGGGTCTGGCCTCGGACAGCGGCACCTGGTGGCCCGCGTAGCGCTGGGCCTGCGAGGTGCGCGGCAGCCCGACCCCGGCGCGGGCGTACGACCACTGCATCAGGCCCGAACAGTCGAACCCGGAGGGCCCGTTGGCGCCCCAGATGTACGGTTTGCCGATCGCGGAGCGGGCCGCCTGCACGGCCGCCGCGGCCCGCGAGGAGGCGGGGGCGGAGCCGGAGAGCGGGGGCAGTTCGGGGCGCGAGGAGCGCGAGGCGCGGTCGAAGGCGGCCCGGTCGGCGGTGGGCAGCGCGTTCAGCGTGCGGCGCGCCTCGGCCAGCTTCGACTCCACCGTCCGCTTGTGCCGCGCCACTTCGGCCCGGCTGCGCTCCAGTTCGGTGAGCTTGCCGGTGGCCTCGGCGCGCTGCTGGGCGAGGTGGCGCTGCTCGTGCTGGAGGTCGTGCAGCGCGCCGGCCTGGCGCTCGCTCAGCCGGTCGAGGGCGGCGGCCTGGTCCAGATAGCTGTCCGGGTCCGAGGACAGGAGCAGGGCGAGCGCGGGGTCGATGCCGCCCGAGCGGTACTGCGCCCCCGCGATGGCGCCGAGCGCGCCGCGCATCCGGTTGATCCGGTCCTGGCCGCGGGCGATGGCGTCCTGGGCCTGCCGGACCTCACGGCGCAGCTGTTCGGCGTGCTCGTCGGCCTTGTCGTACTGCTCGGTGGCCTTCTCGGCCTCCTCGAAGAGCCGGTCGACCTTGGCCCGCCCCGAGGGGGCCGGTTCGTACGGGGCGGCGCTCGCCGCGGGCGCCGCGAGGGCCGCCGCGGCCGTTGCCGCCGCGGCCGAAAGGACGGTGACGCGGGCGCTCTGGGTCAGGCCCGACTGCGAAGGCCGGCGATGGGACGCCACGGATGCCGTACTCCCTTGCACTGCGTGCGGCCCCTGCCGCCCGGGCGGGCGGCGAGTCACCGGGGGAACCGCACGCCGGACAGTAACCGGGCGGATACCCGTGGGCCAACGACCGCGCCGCCTACGCAAAGTGACGCCCCACCGGAGAACACAGGTCACCGGCGGGGCGTCGGGTCAGTATGGGGTGCCGCAATTCGCCCGATTGGGCGGTGTCGGCGACTGACGGGGGGTGCGGCGGGTCAGCCGATGCGCACACCGAACTGGAAGGGCATGTTGTTGATCGACTCGTAGCGGACGACCGCGCCGGTGTGCGGGGCGTGCAGCACCATGTTGTTGCCGGCGTACAGGCCGATGTGGTGCAGGTCCCCGAAGAACAGCACCAGGTCGCCGGGCTTGAGTTCGCTGCGGCCGATGCGGGTGCCGCGGGTGGCCTGCTCCTGCGAGGTGCGCGGCAGGTGGACGCCCGCCTGGCCATAGGCGTAACCGGTCAGGCCCGAGCAGTCGAAGCTCGCCATGCCGGTCTTGCCGAAGCTGTAGGGCTTGCCGAGCTGCGTCTGGGCCGCGGCGAGCGCGGCCGCGCCGACGCCCGAGGCCGGCACGTCCTTGCCGAGGTCGGGGCGCTCGTTGGAGCGGTTGGCGCGGTCGGTCTCGGCGGTGAGGGCCGCCTTCTCCTGCGCGGTCAGGGAGTTGAGCAGCTTCTGCGCGTCGGCGAGCTTGCCCTGGACTTCCTTCTTCTTGCTGTCGAGCACCTGGCGGGTGTCGGCGAGGTCCTTGAGCTTGTCCTGGGCCTCCTTGCGCTCCTGGGCCAGGGTGCGCTGCTTGCCCTGGATCTTCTGGAGCGCCTCGGTCTGCGTGCTGCTCAACTGGTCGAGCGCGGAGGCCTTGTCGAGGAAGTCGTCGGGGTCCGAGGAGAGGAAGAGCGCGAGCGAGGGGTCGATGCCGCCGGAGCGGTACTGCGCGGAGGCCATCGAGCCGAGGCCGCTGCGCAGGGTGTTGAGCTCCTGCTGGCCGCGGGCCACCTTGTCCTGGATCTCGCCGATCTGCTTCTCGAGCTGACCCTGCTTCTCCTTGGCGCCGTTGGCCGCCTCGGTCGCCTGCTCGGCCTCGTCGTAGAGCTTGTCGACCTTGCTCTTGACCTCGTCCTTGGTGGGCTTCGGGTCGGCCTGGGCGGCCTGCGAGGTGAGGGCGACGACCGCGGCGGCGGTGGCGCTGAGCACGGTCACACGAGTGCGGCTCGCGGGCTTGGGACGACGGTGGGACCCCACGAAGGCGAGCTCCTTCTTCCTCAGCCGCCGAACACTGCACATCCGACGGGACCCTCACGGACACCCCGAACGAGTGATCAACCACATGAAGGTACGAGGCCCGACCCTAGTGACCTTCCTGTGATCAGTTCAAATCCTGATAGGAAAAAAGACGGTCACCGCGAGGATTCTTTACTGTCATCCCACGCGCAGTAGTGGGCACTTGACGGAGCGCTCGCCGACGAGCAGTCGAATTCGGGCATTGAACACAGGAGTTGCAGAACGCCCGCAAAGCCTCAGACCCGTGAAAGCCGCTTCAGAAGGAGCAGCGAGGCGACCGGCCGGGCGCCCGCCTTGGCGACGCCGTCCGCGACCTCCTTGTCCGTCGAGACGACCACCACGGGCCGCCCCGACGGCTCGGCCCGCACCAGCTGACGGATCAGCTCGTCGGCGGTCACCCCGGGCTTGGAGAACAGCACCCGTACGCCACGGGGCGGCGCGAGCAGCACCGGCGCCGCGAGCTCCGCGCCGTCGAAGACACAGGTGACCTCGGCGCCGGTCTGCGCGGCGAGCACGGACAGGCCGCCGAGCAGCCGCAGCCGCTGCTTCTCCAGCGGCATCGTGGGATAGCCGGTCTTGGTGACGTTGTAGCCGTCCACCAGCAGATGCACCTGGGGCAGCGCGAGCAGCTGGTCGAGCAGTGCCGGATCGGTCTCCGACAGGGCGCGGGCCGCGATGTCCTTGGGCGTCATGGTGCCCGGCTCGACCGCGTCCACGGTGTCGGCGGGCCGCACCGACGCGGGCGGCAGGGCCAGTTCGCGGCGCAGGCCCTGGGCACCCTCCAGGACGGTGTCGAGCAGCAGCCGCAGCCGCATGTCCTCCACCGAACGCCCCTCGCGCACCGCGCGCCGGCTCGCCTCAAGACCGGCCTCCGCCTCGCCGAGCCGGGTCTTGAGCCGTCGGGTCTCGCTCTCGGCGGCGGCCACCTGGGCGGCGGCCTCGGACCGGATGCCGTCGATCTCGGCGGTGGTCCTGCGCAGGGCGGCCTCGCCGCGCTTCACATCGCTCTGGGCGCTGCGCAGCTTGCGCTGGAGCGCCTCGGCCTCCTTGCGGGCGGCCAGCAGTTCGGCGCGCAGGGCCTCGTTCTCGGACTTGACCAGGGCGCGGGCCTCGGCGAGTTCCTCGCGCAGCCGCTCCAGTTCGCGCCGGCCCTCCTCGTCGGCCCGCTCGGCGAAGGCGCGCTGGGCCTCCTCGCCGGCCGCGGCCACCAGCTTCACCCAGCCGGCGGGCCGCAGCACATAGGCGGCCGCCGCCACGTCGACGGGATCGGCCGCGGCCGGCGGCGAGCCCGCCTCGACGGCGCCGGCCAGCTCCGGCTGCGACTCCTTGAGCCGCTCGCCGATGCGCTGGCGGAAGACCGGGTCGCTCTCCAGCGCCGCGGCCATCGCGTTGCCGGCGAACTTGGCGCGCCGGGTCGGGGTGAAGCGGGCGTACTGCCGCAGCTGCCCGGGCAGTTCGGCGACGGTCAGGCCGCCGAACGCCTCCGACACGAAGGCGACGACCCGGCGCCGCACCCCTTCGGGCAGCGGGCGGTCGAGCACCTCGGCGGGGCCGTCACCGGCCGCAGCGGCCGCTTCCGCACCGCTTGCATGCTCCACAATCCGTCACCCCAACTGTCATCCGTACCGCGCGGGCACCGCCCTCAGGAGGCGGGCGCGGAGTCGGTACCCGGCCGGTCCACCAGCTCGATCTGGTCCACCGCGTTGCACCAGCGGCAGCGGACCGACTCGATGGTCTCACTGACCACCTCGCGTTCCTCCACCTTGGGCTCGCCCGCGAGGTCCAGATGGACGTACTCGATCACTTTCGACGAACGGGTGACATCGAAACGGGTGAGGTTTCCGCAGAGCGTGCAGCGCCACCGGGAATCGGCGGTCATCTGGGGAACGGTGGTCATGTGGTGCCGCCCTCTTTTCCACTTCCATGGTCCAGGATCTCGCGGTGCGCCGTCGAACTGCGGGAGTACTACCTGCCCGCAACCCTACGGCCTACCCGTGCGCCCCTGGCACGGCGAGGCGGTCTGTACCGAAAGCTCCCTTTGCGCCATTCTCTCCCCATGATCAAGTGGCGGGGAGCGGCGATCCTCAAGGGCGCGGTGCACGGTCCGACCGTGACGTACGGACTGATCGCGGCGTGCTGTCTGCTCTTCCTCGTCAGCCCGGTGTCCGGATTCAACCCGGCGTACGGCACGGGCGACGCGATCCTGAGCGCCCAGAGCGACTACTTCACACGCTGGGGCGTCGTACCGGACGAACTGATGGCGGGGCGCCCGCACGCCCTGCTCACGCCGCTCACCGCGCTCTTCGTCCACGGCAGCTGGCTGCACCTGCTGGGCAACATGCTGTTCCTGTACGTCTTCGGCGCGATGACCGAGGAGCGGCTCGGGTGGGCCGAGTTCGCGCTGTTCTACCTGGTGGCGGGCTACGTGGCCCTGTTCGCGTACGCGGCGGCGCACGCGGGCTCCGACCAGACGCTGGTGGGGGCGTCCGGGGCGATCTCCGCGGTCCTCGGCGCGTTTCTGCGCCTTTTCCCGCGGACGCGGGTGACCAGCGTCTTCCCCTTCCTCCTCTTTCTGCCGCTGCGCTTTCCGGCGTGGATCGTGCTGGTCTTCTGGTTCGCCCTGCAGTGGCTGGCGATCCGCGGCGCGTCGTCCGGGCCCGGGGTGGCCTACCTCGCGCACCTGGTCGGCTTCGGTACGGGGTTCCTCTACGCGTGGGCCCGTTTCCGCGGGCCGGATAGAGTGAAACGCCGAGAGCCCGTGAAGCCCGCGGGTCCGGCCGCCACCGAGGGAGAAAGCCAGCCGTGATCACCGCGATCGTGCTCATCAAGACCAGCGTGGACCGGATCCCCGAGATCGCGGAGTCCATCGCGGCGCTGGACAGCGTCAGCGAGGTGTACTCGGTGACGGGTACGTACGATCTGATCGCGCTGGTCAGGGTGGCCCGCCACGACGACCTGGCGGACATCATCCCGGGGAGCATCTCGAAGATCCCCGGGGTTGAGGGGACGGATACGCACGTGGCGTTCCGCACGTACTCCCAGCACGACCTGGAAGCCGCCTTCGCCATCGGCCTGGACGCCTAACCCGGCCCGCCCGGCCCCGGGTCCGCGCAGTTCCCCGCGCCCCTCGGCGGCACGGTGCTGCCCGGGGTTCGCGCAGTTCCCCGCGCCCCTAACCCCGGTCGTGCGCGGACCGTGGTCGCTTCTCGCGCAGTTCCCCGCGCCCCTTGGCAGGACCGGTGCTGGGCAGCACCTGCGGCCCAGCTTGCCTCGCGCAGTTCCCCGCGCCCCTGGCAGGACCGGTGCCGGGCAGCACGTGCGGCCCAGCTTGCCTCGCGCAGTTCCCCGCGCCCCCAAAACCTCCGGTCATGTGCGGACCGTGCTCGCTTCTCGCGCAGTTCCCCGCGCCCCTAACAAAACCGGTGCTGGGCAGCACCGGGCCACCTCAGCCCGTCCGGCGATTGAGGACGAGCGCCCTTAAGGCGCGAAAGCGGGGGTGCAGGGGGCGGAGCCCCCGCCGGGGTCCGAGGGGCGGAGCCCCTCAGCGGGTCTGGGGCGCAGCCCCAGGGCCAGGCACCCTCCAACCCCCCGCACGGGCGGGCGGGTGGGCAAACCCCTCGGGGTCTGGGGCGGAGCCCCAGGGGCTCAGCCGGTACAACCCGCTGCACGGGCGGGCGGGTGGGCAAGCACCCTCGGGGCCCGGGGCGGAGCCCCAGGGGGTCAGGGGGCGGGGACGCAGCGGCCGTTCACGGTGCGGTACTCCCACTTCGCCCCCTCCCGAACCAACCCCCGAACCGCCCCCACAAACCGCTCCACATGCTCATCCGGCGTCCCCGCCCCAAAGCTCACCCGGATCGCGTTCAGCGACCGCTCCCCCGGCTCCGCGCCGGGCGCACCGCACTCGCCCGGGTCCTGCGGGTCGCTGCCGAGCAGGGTGCGTACCAGCGGGTGCGCGCAGAAGAGGCCGTCGCGCACCCCGATCCCGTGCTCCGCGGACAGCGCCGCCGCGAAGTGCGAGCTGTTCCAGCCGTCCACGACGAAGGAGAGGACGCCCACCCGGGGCGCGTCGTCCCCGAAGAGCGAGAGGATCCGCACCTCGGGCACCTCCGCGAGCCCCTCGCGGACCTTCGTGATCAGGTGCTGCTCCCGCTCGACGAGCGCGTCGAAGCCCGCCTCGGTGAGCGCCTTGCACGCCGAGGCGATGGAGTACACGCCGATGACGTTGGGCGACCCGGCCTCGTGGCGCGCGGCCGTGGTGTGCCACTCGACGTCCACCCCGCCGTCCGGGCGCCGCGCGACCGTCTTGGAGGCACCGCCGCCCGCGAGGTACGGCTCGGCCTCCTGGAGCCAGTCCGCGCACCCGGCCAGCACGCCCGAGCCGAACGGCGCGTACAGCTTGTGCCCGGAGAAGGCGACCCAGTCCACGTCCAACTCCCTTACGGAGACGGGGTGGTGGGGCGCGAGCTGGGCCGCGTCCAGGACGATGCGGGCGCCGTGCGCGTGCGCCGCGGCGGCGAGTTCGCGCACCGGCCACAGCTCACCGGTGACATTGGACGCGCCGGTGACGCAGACGAGCGCCGGCCCGTAGGGGTCGCGGTCGGCCAGCGCGCGCTCCAGCGTCTCGACGGCCTGGTGCGGGGTGCGCGGGGCGTCCAGGTAGGTCACGCGTGCGTCGCGCCATGGCAGCAGCGAGGCGTGGTGCTCGGTCTCGAAGACGAAGACCTCGCAGCCGGCCGGGAGCGCCTGGGCGAGCAGGTTGAGCGAGTCCGTGGTGGAGCGGGTGAAGACGACCTGGTCGCCGGGGCGGCAGTCGAGGAACTCGGCCACCGTGACCCGGCTGTTCTCGAACAGGTCGGTGGAGAGCTGCGAGAGGTACCCGGCCCCGCGGTGCACGCTGCCGTAGTACGGGGCGTACGCGGCGACGTCGTCCCAGACCCGCTGCAGCGCGGGCGCGCTCGCGGCGTAGTCGAGCGCGGCGTACGTCACCTCGTCCCCGGTGACCAGCGGCACGGTGACGTCACGGCCGAGCACCGGCAGCGGCGCGGCGCAGCAGGGGGCGCCCGCCTCGGCCGTGGCGGGGGCGGAGGCCGTGGCGGGGGCGGAGACAGCGGTGGAGGCGGGAACAGTGGCGGCGGGGCGTGCGGACATGGCGGTATCTCCCGGCAGGTCAGGGCGAGTTGACTTCGGACCCCCGGGTACGGCGGAGCGGAGCCACATCGGTGTGCGGGCTCGACTGCCGTGCCGTGTACGGGGGTTGACCTCGAACACGCAGCCCGGAGATGGGTGCGCGGAGGGGGTGAAGAAGGGGCGGTTCGCCCTATCGCATTCGCTTGCTCACGAGACTGCTCCCTTGAGGACCAGGACCCCAGGGCTGTGACATCACGCGATGTCCAGGGGTCCGCGCTTGCCGAGGGCCTTGCTGCCCACGACCTGGTCTTCACCCGGGGCACCCCGCCACGGACGGAGGGTTGCCGGACAGCGAGCCGGGGCCTAAATCGCTGTCACTCATGACCTTGAAGAGCATCCTGCCACAGGTCCGCGCGTGCGCAAGGCGCAGTCCGCGATCCGGACTGCGCCCTGCGTCACATCACACGCGGCCGCAGCGGCTCAGGCGTTGCTCGCCGCGACCCACCGGTCCAGCGCGCCCCGGGCCGCCCCGGAGTCGACGGCCTCGGCCGCCCGGGCCATCGCGTCGCCGATCTGCCCGGCCAACGGGCCGCTCCCCGGATCGAGGGCGACCAGCGCGGCGGCCGAGTTGAGCAGGACCGCGTCGCGCACCGGGCCGTGCTCGCCGGCCAGCAGGCGGCGGGCGACGTCGGCGTTGTACGAGGGGTCCCCACCGCGCAGGGCCTCGATGGGCACGGTCTCGACGCCGACGTCGCGCGGGTCGAAGGCCTCCTCGCGCACCTGCCCGTCGCGCACGACCCACACCCGGGACGTGCCGGTGGTGGTGAGTTCGTCCAGCCCGTCGTCACCGCGGAAGACCAGGGCGGAGGAGCCCCGCTCCGCGAACACACCCGCGACGATCGGAGCCATCCTGGGGTCGGCCACTCCGGCCGCCGTGGCCCGCACCCTGGCCGGGTTGGTCAGCGGACCCAGCACGTTGAAGGTGGTGCGGATGCCGAGTTCACGCCGGGCGGCGGCCACGTAACGCAGCGCCGGATGGAACTTCACGGCGAAGCAGAAGGTGATGCCCGCCTGCTCGACCACCTCCACCACCCGCCGCGGGGTGAGCTCCAGGTTGACGCCGAGCTTCTCCAGGACGTCCGACGAACCGCTCGCCGACGAGGCGGCCCGGTTGCCGTGCTTGACGACCTTGGCGCCGGTCCCGGCGACCACGATGGCGGCCATGGTGGAGATGTTGACGGTCTTGGCGCCGTCCCCGCCGGTGCCGACGATGTCGACGCTCCGCCCGGGCACCTCGATGAGGTTGGCGTGCTCGTACATGGCACGCACCAGACCGGTGATCTCCTGGACGGTCTCGCCCTTGGCGCGCAGGGCCACCATGAAGGCGGCGATCTGGGCGTCGGTGGCCTCGCCGCGCATGATGCGGTCCATCGCCCAGGCGGTCACGTCCGCGCTCTGGTCGGCGCCGCTGAGCAGTGCGTCCAGGACGCTCGGCCAGGAGTGGGCCGCCACGGTGTCGCCTCCGGTGGGGGTAACAGCGCTCATGCTCGCTCCTGGTGGTCAAAGGTCTGGATACCGTCCGCAAGCCTATCGACAGGGGCGGGCCGCTCAGCGCCCCTGCCCGCAGTACGGACGCGGGCGCCCGCCCGGCAGCCGAAAAGGCTCCGGCCCGGCCCCGTTGCGGGGGCCGGGCCGGAGCCTCGGTTGTGGCGACCGACAGGTCGGGCGGGGATCAGTGGTGGCCGTGGCCGCTCGTGATCTCCTCGTACTCCTCGGCCGTCGGCTTGGGAATCTGGTTCCCCTCGCCGTAGTAGCCCTTGCTGAGCTTGGCGCGCACCTTCTGGACCCGCGAGATCTTGCGGGCCACACCGTTCTCGTCGGTCTCGGGACCGAGTTCGACCGGCTTGTACTGCTCGTGCGCGGTGAGCTTGTAGCGCGCACCGGCGTCCAGCGGCTCGTGCACCTCGATGAACTCGCCGTGCGGCAGCCGCTTGATGATGCCGGACTCACGTCCGTGCAGCACCTTCTCGGCGTCGCGCCGCTGCAGACCCAGGCAGATCCGCTTGGTGGCGATGAACGCGAGGACCGGGCCGACGAAGAACGCGATCCGCACGAACCAGGTGATGACGTTGATCGAGAGGTGGAAGTGCGTCGCCCAGAGGTCGTTTCCACCACCCACGAGCAGCACCAGGTACCAGGTGATCCACGCGACACCGAACGCGGTGCGGGTCGGCGCGTTGCGCGGCCGGTCCGCGATGTGGTGCTCGCGCTTGTCCCCGGTGATCCAGGACTCGATGAACGGGTACACCGCGATGGTCGCGAGGACCAGCGGGAAGATCACCAGCGGGATGAACACACCCAGGACGAGCGTGTGGCCCCACAGGTTGATCTCCCAGCCCGGCATCACTCGGATGAGGCCTTCGGAGAAGCCCATGTACCAGTCGGGCTGGGCGCCGGTGGACACCTGGTCCGGCCGGTAGGGGCCGATCGCCCAGATCGGGTTGATCGAGGCGATCGCCGCGACGACCGCGATGACGCCGAAGACCAGGAAGAAGAAGCCGCCCGCCTTCGCCATGTACACCGGGAGCAGCGGCATGCCGACGACGTTCTTGTTCGTCCGGCCGGGGCCCGCGAACTGGGTGTGCTTGTGGTAGAAGACCAGGATCAGGTGGGCCACCATCAGGCCGAGCATGATGCCGGGCAGCAGCAGGATGTGGACCGAGTAGAACCGGGCCACGAAGTCGCCGCCGGGGAACTCTCCGCCGAACAGGAAGAACGAGAGGTACGTGCCGACGATCGGCACGGACAGGATCGCGCCCTCCATGAAGCGGACACCGGTGCCCGAGAGCAGGTCGTCCGGCAGCGAGTAACCGGTGAAGCCGGTGAACATGCCGAGGACGAACAGCAGGAAGCCGAACAGCCAGTTGACCTCGCGCGGCTTGCGGAAGGCGCCCGTGAAGAACACGCGCATCATGTGCACGAACATGCCGGCGAGGAAGATCAGCGCCGCCCAGTGGTGGATCTGCCGGATCAGCAGACCACCGCGCACGTCGAAGCTGATGTGCATGGTCGAGTTGAACGCCTCGGACATGTGCATGCCCTGCAGCGGCACGTACGAGCCGTCGTAGACGACCTCGTTCATGCTCGGGTGGAAGAACAGCGTCAGATACACACCCGTGAGGATGATGATGATGAAGCTGTACATGCAGATCTCGCCGAGCATGAAGGACCAGTGGTCCGGAAAGATCTTGCGCATGTTGGCCTTGGCCAGGGAGTAGATCCCGAGCCGGCCGTCCGCCCAGTCCGCGATCCGCTCACCGGCGGGCGCTTCGCGCCGTGCGTCTGTCGTGGTGCTCATCCGCGCTCCCAGAAGGCAGGACCGACGGGCTCTTCGAAGTCGCCGAGCGCTTCGAGGTAACCCTCGTCATTCACGCCGATCCGCAGCTGCGGAAGGGCGTGACCGGCCGGGCCGAAGATGACGCGGGCGCCGTCGGAGAGGTCGAAGGTGGACTGGTGGCACGGGCAGAGCACGTGGTGCGTCTGCTGCTCGTACAGGGAGATCGGGCAGCCGACGTGGGTGCAGATCTTCGAGTAGGCGACGATGCCCTGGTGCGACCATTCGAGCTCGCGCTTGTCCTTGATGTCCTCCGGCTTGATCCGGACGAGCATCAGGGCGGCCTTGGCGATCTGCGTCTGGAAGTCCTCCGCGTCCTCCTCCAGGCCCTCGGGCTTGGCGAAGGTGAGGGAACCGACCAGCAGGTCCTCGGGGCGCAGCGGCTCGTTGGTGTTCATGTTGATCAGGGCCTTGCCCTTGGACCACATGGTGTGCCGCAGCTTGTCCTCGGGCAGCGTGCCCAGGTCGCGCAGCAGCATCACACCGGAGAGCGGCACCATGGCCAGCGCGCCGAACATGGTGTTGCGGATCAGCTTGCGGCGTCCGAAGCCGGACTCGGCCGCGCCCTGCTTGAAGTCGGCCAGGACCTGCGCCTTGACCTCCGGCGGGGCCGCGATCTCGTGTCGCTCGGCCGGCATCTCGACGTCCGACATCAGGGTGCGGGCCCAGTGGACCGCGCCCGCGCCGATGCAGAACAGCGCCACGCCCAGGGTCAGACCCAGGGCGAAGTTGAGGACGCTGACGTGCCCGAACGGGAAGATGAAGACGATCTTGTCGACCGGGAAGATCACGTACGAGGCGATGAAGCCGACCGTCGCGACCATGGACAGGAAGAACAGGAACGCGACCGCACGCTCGGAACGCTTGGCGGCCCGCTCGTCGATGTCCTGGACGCGCGGCTTGTGGGCCGGCAGTCCCGGGTCGGCGAACGGGTCGCCCGCGGTCTCTACCGCGCCGTGCGCGGTGGCCTGCGCTTCAGGCAGGCTCTCGGAATTCTCTTGGCTACTCATGACTTCTTGGCCTTAGCGGTGTGGGCCGCGACCCAGATGGCTACTGCGATGAGGGCACCCAGACCGAAGATCCAGCCGAACAGACCCTCGCTGACCGGGCCGAGCCCGCCGAGCTTGAGGCCACCGGGGCTCGCGGACTTGTCGCTGTTCACGGCGTGCAGGTACGCGATGATGTCCTGCTTCTGCTTCTGCGGCATCGTCGTGTCCGGGAAGGACGGCATGTTCTGCGGGCCGGTCTGCATGGCCTCGTAGATGTGCTTGGGATCCACGTCCTCCAGGCTGGGGGCGAACTTGCCGTTGGTCAGCGCACCGCCCTCACCCGTGAAGTTGTGGCACTGGGCGCAGTTGGTGCGGAACAGTTCGCCGCCCTTGGCGACGTCGGCACCGCTCGGGTTGTACTGCGAGTCGGTCGGCACGCTCGGACCGGCGCCCAGCGAGGCCACGTACGCGGCGAGCTGGTCGATCTCGGACTGCGAGTAGATGACCTTCTTCTTCGGCACCTGGGCGCCGGGCTGCTGCGCCGGCATACGGCCGGTGCCGACCTGGAAGTCCACCGCTGCGGCGCCGACGCCGACCAAGGAGGGGCCGTCAGAGGTGCCCTGACCGCCGGTTCCGTGGCAGCTGGCGCAGCCGACGGAGTAGAGCTTCTTGCCCTCGTCGATGGCGAGGGACTGGGCGGTTTCGTCAGCCTGTGCCTTGCCCGCGGGCGCGAACGCGGCGTACAGCCCCCCGGTGGCCGCCAGCGCGAGGAGTAGGACGACGACCGCCGCCAGCGGATGGCGTCGTCGTGCGGAGAGCTTTTTCACGGATTACCCCGGTGTCAGGATCTTCTGCGTCGATGCTGGATGTGGTGCGGACCTACGGGCCCGGTTACTGGATCAGGTAGATCGTGGCGAAGAGGCCGATCCACACGACATCGACGAAGTGCCAGTAATAGGACACGACGATGGCCGCGGTCGCCTGCTCGTGGGTGAACCTCTTGGCCGCGTACGTCCTGCCCAGAACCAGCAGGAAGGCGATCAGGCCGCCCGTCACATGCAGTCCGTGGAAGCCCGTGGTCAGGTAGAACACCGAGCCGTACGGGTCGGAGGACAGCGAGAGGCCGTCCTTCTTCACCAGCTCGGTGTACTCGAAGACCTGGCCGCCGATGAAGATCGCACCCATCACGAACGTGATGATGAACCAGGTGCGGAGCTTCTTCACATCGCCCCGCTCCGCGGCGAAGACGCCGAGCTGGCAGGTGAGGGAAGAGAGCACCAGGATCGTGGTGTTGGTCGCCGAGAACGGAAGGTTCAGGGACGACGCCATTTCGGACCAGTGCGCGGCACCCGTTACCGATCGCAGAGTGAAGTACATCGCGAAGAGGGCCGCGAAGAACATCAGCTCGGAACTCAACCAGATGATGGTTCCGACGCTGGTGAGGTTCGGCCGATTGACCGACGGGTGCGCGTGCCCGGTTTCTACTGTCGTTGCTGTCGCCACGACCGACATTATGTCGGTCGCTTATCCCGCCCTCACTCCGGGGGGTGCCGTTCGGTGTGTCAGCGGCGTATGCAGGGCCCGAACGGCCCATCGAAGGGCTGTCCGAACCGGTGTTGACGGGCAGTCGGACGGAGTAGCATCCGCGCATCGGTTCATGACCCAACGTCGGCGAAAGCGCCGGACCTTCGGAGGATCCATGCAGTCGAGCGCCACCGTTCTGGTCTACAGCGACGACGCGAACACCCGCGCCCAGGTGCGGCTCGCGGCCGGGCGCAGGCCCGCGGCGGACGTGCCGCCCGTGGAGTTCCTGGAGTGCGCGACGCTGCCGGCGGTGCTCAAGGAGCTGGAGCGCGGCGGCATCGACGTCTGTGTGCTGGACGGGGAGGCCGTGCCGGCGGGCGGCATGGGGGTCTGCCGGCAGATCAAGGACGAGGTCTTCCAGTGCCCGCCGGTGCTGCTCCTCATCGGCCGCCCGCAGGACGCCTGGCTGGCCACCTGGAGCCGCGCGGACGCCGCGGTGACCCTGCCGGTCGAGCCGGTCGAGTTCGCGGACGCCTTGGCCTCCCTGGTGCGCAAGCGGCTTGCCGTGGGTGCCTGACCTCACACTCCCGGCCGCAGCCGGGCGGAGTCGACCCTGCTCTGCCCGGCCTTGACGTCCGCCGCGATGACACTGCCGGCCCGCCACTTGTCCCAGGCCACGTTCCAGTCGCCGAAGCCGTTGTCGAACGGCGTCATGTCATCGCCGATGCTGTTGACGACGGTGACGATGTCGCCCTCGTTGATGTTCTCGAAGAACCAGGCGGCGTTGCCGGTGCTCATGCCCGTACAGCCGTGGCTGACGTTCTCGGCGCCCTGCGAGCCGACCGACCAGGGCGCGGCGTGCACGTACTCACCGCTCCAGGTGACCCGCGTGGCGTAGTAGACGGGCAGGTCGTAGGCGTCCGCGCTGCCGGCCGAGATGCCGACGGTCGTCCCGCGCATACGTACGAAGTACTGCTTGCCCAGGACCACCTTGACGCCGTTGCGGGTGGCGAAGCCGGGCTTGCCGGTGGTGACCGGAATGGTATTGATCACTTCGCCGTTGCGTTTGACCGTCATGGTGTGCGCCGAGGCGTCCGTGATGGCCTCGATCCGGTCGCCCGTGGTGATCTTCAGGGGCTTGGACGCGCCGCCGTAGAGCTTGTCGGCGATCTTCACGCCCTCCAGGTTGGAGTGCACGTTGATGGTGGCGTGGGTGGGCCAGTAATCCTTGGGCCGGTAGTGCAGGACCTTGTCGTCCACCCAGTACCAGGCGCCCTCGACCGAGGGCGAGGACTCCACCTTCAGGGCCCGCTCCACGACCGCGCGGGCCGCCTTGTCCTTGACGGGTTTGCTGAGTTGCGCCGTGATGGGCTGTCCGACGCCGTACTTGCCCGCGTCCGGGCCGAACTGCACCTCCACGGCGTCCTTGGCCGCCTCGGTGTCGAACGTCAGCGTGCGCAGCCCTGGGGAGCCGTCCTCGTTCTCGGTGGACACCTTCACGGTGTAGTGCGCGCCGGCCACCAGCGGGGCCGTGGAGTGCCAGCGGCTGCCGTCGGCGGTCAGTTCGCCCGCCAGATAGCGCCCGTTGCCGTCGACGGCCGTGACGTCCGTGAGACGGCCGTCCTTGCCCTTGGCGGTGATCTCCAGGGGCTTGTTGGGGTCGGCCTTCTGACTGCCCGCCGGGCCGTTGTACGCGACCTGTCCGGCCGCGTCGTACGGCTTCGCCGACAGCGGGTTGCCGTGGGACCCGCCGCACCCCGTGGCCCCCACACCGAGGGACAGGACCAGGAGGGTGCAGCTCACTACGGTGGGGATGCGCGGTGCGTGGCTCATGAGCACACGCTATGAAGGTTTGTCAGCCACGGCGCGCCGGGTGACTGCAAATGAGGGGCCCTCCGTCCCGGTACGAGACGGAGGGCCCCTCTTGGCGCAGTGCGGCGTGCGGGAACCTACTGGTTCTGGTTCTCGCCGCGGTAGTACTCGAACACCCAGCCGTAGATGCCGACCAGGATGAGCGGCGCCGAGAAGTACAGCAGCCACCAGCCCATGGCGATCGCGAGGAACGCCAGGGCGCCGCCGATGCCGAGCGCGAGCGGCTGCCAGGAGTGCGGCGAGAAGAACCCGACCTCACCGGCGTCGTCCGCGACGTCGGCCTCCTTGTTGTCCTGGGCGCCCACGTCGACCCGCCGGGCCGTGAAGGCCAGGTAGAAGCCGATCATGACGCTCAGGCCGAAGGCCATGACGAGCGCGGTGGTTCCGGCCGCCTCCTTGGACCACACGCCGTACACGACGGCCATGACCAGGATGAAGGCGGACAACCACAGGAACATCTTGCCCTGGATCTTCACTTCCCGGCCTCCTTGCCACCGGACAGCATGTGGTCACCGTGCACGTCGCCGTGGTTCTCGAGCTGGTCGAGGGCCGCGATCTCCGGGTGGTGGAGGTCGAAGGCCGGCGATTCCGAGCGGATGCGCGGCATGGTGACGAAGTTGTGCCGCGGCGGCGGGCAGGAGGTCGCCCACTCCAGCGAACGGCCGTAACCCCACGGGTCGTCGACCTCGATCTTCTTGCCGTACTTGGCGGTCTTCCAGACGTTGTAGAAGAACGGCAGGATCGACAGACCGAGCAGGAACGAGGAGATCGTCGAGATCGTGTTCAGGGCGGTGAAGCCGTCGGCGGCCAGGTAGTCCGCGTAACGCCGCGGCATGCCCTCGACGCCCAGCCAGTGCTGGACCAGGAACGTGCCGTGGAAGCCCACGAACAGCGTCCAGAACGTGATCTTGCCGAGCCGCTCGTCCAGCATCTTGCCGGTGAACTTCGGCCACCAGAAGTGGAATCCGGAGAACATCGCGAAGACCACGGTGCCGAAGATGACGTAGTGGAAGTGCGCGACGACGAAGTACGAGTCGGAGACGTGGAAGTCCATCGGCGGCGAGGCCAGGATGACGCCGGTCAGACCGCCGAAGGTGAAGGTGATCAGGAAGCCGATCGCCCACAGCATGGGTGTCTCGAAGGACAGTGAGCCCTTCCACATCGTGCCGATCCAGTTGAAGAACTTCACGCCGGTCGGTACGGCGATGAGGAACGTCATGAAGGAGAAGAACGGCAGGAGCACGCCACCGGTGACGTACATGTGGTGCGCCCACACGGTCACGGACAGACCCGCGATCGCGATGGTGGCGCCGATCAGGCCGCTGTAGCCGAACATCGGCTTGCGGCTGAACACCGGGATCACTTCGGAAATGATTCCGAAGAAGGGCAACGCGATGATGTACACCTCTGGATGGCCGAAGAACCAGAAGAGGTGTTGCCACAGCAAGGCGCCGCCATTACTGGCGTCGAAGACATGCGCACCGAACTTGCGGTCCGCCTCCAGGGCGAACAGCGCGGCCGCGAGGACCGGGAAGGCCAGCAGGACCAGCACACCGGTCAGCAGGACGTTCCAGACGAAGATCGGCATGCGGAACATCGTCATGCCGGGCGCGCGCATGCAGATGATCGTGGTGATGAAGTTGACCGAGCCGAGGATCGTGCCGAAGCCCGAGAAGGCCAGACCCATGATCCACATGTCGGCGCCGACACCCGGCGAGCGGACGGCGTCCGACAGCGGGGAGTAGGCGAACCAGCCGAAGTCGGCCGCACCCTGCGGGGTGAGGAAACCGCCGACGGCGATGGTCGAGCCGAAGAGGTAGAGCCAGTAGGCGAACATGTTCAGCCGCGGGAACGCCACGTCGGGCGCGCCGATCTGCAGCGGCATGATCCAGTTCGCGAATCCGGCGAACAGCGGCGTCGCGAACATCAGCAGCATGATCGTGCCGTGCATCGTGAACGCCTGGTTGAACTGCTCGTTCGACATGATCTGCGTGCCGGGACGGGCGAGTTCGGCGCGCATGAAGAGCGCCATGATGCCGCCGATGCAGAAGAACGCGAACGACGTGACCAGATACATCGTGCCGATCGTCTTGTGATCAGTGGTGGTCAGCCACTTGATGACGACGTTTCCCGGCTGCTTGCGCCGGACCGGCAGCTCGTTCTCGTACGAGTCGTCTGCTGCCGCGGCACCCTGAGGTTCGTTGAGGATGCTCACAGTTTGTTCGTCTCCGCGTTCTTGGCGGGGTCGGTCTGGGCGATGCCCGCCGGCACGTAGCCGGTCTGGCCCTTCGCCGCCAGCTCCTTGAGGTGCTGCTGGTAGCGCTCCGGGGAGACGACCTTCACGTTGAAGAGCATGCGCGAGTGGTCGACGCCGCAGAGTTCGGCGCACTTGCCCAGGAAGGTGCCTTCCTGGTTCGGCGTGACCTCGAACGAGTTGGTGTGACCCGGGACGACGTCCTGCTTCATCAGGAACGGAACGATCCAGAAGGAGTGGATGACGTCGCGCGAGGTCAGCACGAAGCGGACCTTCTCGCCCTTCGGCAGCCACAGGGTCGGGCCCGGGTTTCCGGTCTGCGGGTTACGGGTGCCGGGGATGCCGACGTCGTAGACACCGCCCGCGTTCGCGGGGAAGTCGTTCTTGAACCGGTCCGGAATGGCTTCCAGGTTCGGGTCCGTCTTGGCGTTGCCCTTGACGCCGGGCACGTCCTCGACGTAGTTGAAGCCCCAGCTCCACTGATAGCCGACCACGTTGACCGTGTGGGCGGGCTTCGGGGACAGAGCCAGGAGCTTCGATTCGTCGCGTGCCGTGAAGTAGAAGAGCACGGAGACGATGATCAGCGGAACCACGGTGTACAGCGCCTCGATGGGCATGTTGTACCGGGTCTGCGGGGGTACCTCGACCTTGGTGCGGCTGCGCCGGTGGAAGATGACGCTCCACAGGATCAGGCCCCAGACCAGCACGCCCGTGGCGAGCGCAGCCGCCCACGAGCCCTGCCAGAGGGACAGGATCCTGGGAGCCTCTTCCGTCACCGGAGTGGGCATACCAAGTCGAGGGAAGTCTTTCCAGTTGTACGAGCAACCGGATGCTGTCGCCAGGACCAGGCCCGCAGTCAGCACCTGCGGCAGCTTCCGCCGCATCGGGCGCCGCGACGAGCGGTCGGAGCCGTTGGGACTCACGTAGCGCCTTCCCGAGAGTCTCGCCCGCGGTGGTCGGCTACGGCCGTCTCGCTGGTCGGTCGCCGCCCTGGCACACGGGCAGGGGTTTGGATGTTTATGCGGACCAAACCCTACTGGACGCTATTTGGGGTCGCGCGGGGAGGGTGCCCAACGCGCCGTCCGAGTCCCCGAAGGGGTGGAGCCGCGGTGGAATCCCGGGCTCCGGGAGCCATCTGACGGCCCCTCGCCCCGGCCGCCGCCGCCCGCCGCCCCGGCCGGGGTTAGCGTGGCCGCGTGCCCTATTTCGACGCGGCCTCCTCGGCCCCCCTGCACCCGGTCGCCCGCCAGGCCCTGCAAGCCTCCTTGGACGAGGGATGGGCCGATCCGGCCCGTCTGTACAAGGAGGGACGGCGTGCCCGGCTGCTCCTGGACGCGGCGCGCGAGGCCGCCGCTGAGGCCGTCGGCTGCCGCCCGGACGAGCTCAGTTTCACCGGTTCGGGGACCCGTGCGGTGCACCTCGGAATTTACGGATCCTTGTCCGGGCGTCGGCGTGTCGGGCGGCACCTGGTGGTGTCCGCGGTCGAACACTCCTCGGTCCTCCATTCGGCCGCCTCGCACGAGGCGGACGGCGGTTCGGTGACCGAGGTCGCGGTGGACCGCACGGGCCGGGTCTCCCCCGGCGCGTTCGCCGACGCCCTGGTGCCCGGCACCGCGCTCGCCTGCCTCCAGTCCGCCAACCACGAGGTGGGCACGGTCCAGCCGGTGGCGGAGGTGGCCGAGGCGTGCCGGGCCGCACAGGTACCGCTGCTGGTGGACGCGGCGCAGTCGCTGGCGTGGGGGCCGGTCGAGGGCGCCTGGTCGGTCCTGGCGGCCAGTGCCCACAAATGGGGCGGTCCGGCCGGGGTCGGGCTGCTGGCGGTGCGCAAGGGCGTCCGGTTCGCGCCCCAAGGCCCGGCGGACGAGCGGGAGTCGGGGCGGGTGCCCGGCTTCGAGAACATCCCGGCGATCGTGGCGGCGGCGGCCTCGCTGCGCGCGGTACGGGCGGGGGCCGAGGCCGAGGCGGCGCGGCTGCGGGTCCTGGTGGACCGGATCCGGGCCCGGGTCGCGGAGCTGGTCCCGGACGTGGAGGTGGTGGGCGATCCGCTGCGGCGGCTGCCGCATCTGGTCACCTTCTCCTGTCTCTATGTCGACGGAGAGACGCTGCTGCACGAACTCGACCGGGCGGATTTCTCCGTTTCCTCCGGTTCGTCCTGTACGAGCAGCACCCTGACGCCCAGCCATGTGCTGCGCGCCATGGGGGTGCTGAGCGAGGGCAACGTGCGGGTGTCGCTGCCGGTCGGCACCACGGCCGACGACGTCGAGCGCTTCCTCGGGGTGCTGCCGGGCGTGGTCGCGTCCGTCCGTACGCGCCTGGGGGCGCCGGCCGCCGCCTCAGGGCCGGGCCACGCCGAGGAGGTCACGGTGGACTCGCTCGGCCGGCTCTGCCCGGTCCCGGTCATCGAACTGGCCAAGGCCATCGGGCAGGTGCCCGTCGGCGGGGTCGTGACGGTGCTCGCCGACGACGAGGCGGCGCGCCTGGACATCCCGGCGTGGTGCGAGATGCGGGAGCAGGAGTACCTGGGCGAGCACCCGGCGGACGGCGGGACCGCCTACCGGGTGCGCCGCACGAGCTGAGGCCCGGGCCCGCACGAGCTGAGGCCCGGGGCCGGACCAGCCGGGTCCCGGGCCGCACGGGCCCGGGCCGGGCGCGAGGTCCTACTGGAGGTGGGCCCGCACCTCGGCCGCGGCCTCGTCGCCGTAGGCCTTGGTGAAGCGGTCCATGAAGTGGGCCCGGCGCAGGGTGTACTCCTGGGTGCCCAGCGTCTCGATGACGAGAGTGGCCAGCATGCAGCCGAGCTGGGCCGCGCGCTCGTGGCCGACACCCCAGGACAGGCCGGTCAGGAACCCGGCGCGGAAGGCGTCGCCCACGCCGGTCGGGTCGACCTTGGCCTCCTCCTCGGGGCAGCCCACCACGATCGGCTCGGCGCCGACCGCGTCGATGCGCACCCCGCGCGAGCCGAGGGTGGTCACCCGGTGGCCGACCCTGGCGAGGATCTCCTCGTCGCTCCAGCCCGTCTTGGACTCGATGAGGCCCTTCTCGTACTCGTTGGAGAAGAGGTACGTGGCGCCTTCGAGCAGGGTGCGGATGTCGTCGCCCGACATGCGCGCGATCTGCTGCGAGAAGTCGGCCGCGAAGGGGATGCTCCGCGCCTTGCACTCCTCGGTGTGGCGCAGCATCGCCTCCGGGTCGTCGGCGCCGATCAGCACCAGGTCGAGGCCGCCCACCCGGTCGGCGACCGACTTCAGTTCGATCTGGCGGGCCTCGCTCATCGCGCCCGTGTAGAAGGAGCCGATCTGGTTGTGGTCCGCGTCGGTGGTGCACACGAAGCGGGCGGTGTGCAGGACTTCGGAGATCCGCACCGAGCCGGTGTCGACGCCGTGCCGGTCGAGCCAGGCGCGGTACTCGTCGAAGTCGGAGCCGGCCGCGCCGACCAGGATCGGGTTGCCGCCGAGCTGGCCCATGCCGAAGCAGATGTTGGGACCGACACCGCCACGGCGTACGTCGAGGTTGTCGACCAGGAAGGAGAGGGAGACCGTGTGCAGCTGGTCGGCGACCAGCTGGTCGGCGAAGCGGCCGGGGAAGGTCATGAGGTGGTCGGTGGCGATGGAGCCGGTGACTGCGATACGCACGGCGAGGGCGCTCCTGAAGGGGGACGGCGATGACAGTTCACGCTACCGGGTCGCCCCGGGCCGGCCGACCGGCGGAAACTACCCAATAGTAGGTCTTTCTGCGCACGGCTCCCCTGCGTACGGTGCGAAGCATGGAAACCAAGCTGAACAGCGGGCACATGGTGGCGACGGATCAGGGTCTCGCGGCGCTGCGCGCGGACGGTCTGCGGATGGCTCCGCACTGGGTGGTGCCGGCGGCCAAGGCGCCCGCGCCCGTGCCGCCGTCCCTGATCCACGGTGTGTCCGTACCCGCCGCCTCGGTACGGCTGATCGCGGGGATGTCCGAATACGGGGACTGAAACGGCCTGATCACACGGCTGCGCACAGCTGCGGCGCGCGGCAGGGAACCGTGCGCCCCCCTGCTCCGTCCAAGGGGCGTCCCTCGTAAGGGGGATGCGGGATACGACTGGACAGGAGCGATCTGGTGAGCAGCGAGCACACGCAGGACGAGCCCCGGCAGCGGCGTTCGCGGCGGTCTGCCGTGATCCTGGCCGCGGCCGCCGTCGCCGTGCTGGCCGCGGGAGGCGGCGGGGCGTACTGGGCCTCGACGGCTTCCTCCGGCGGTCACGGCACGCCCGGCGCGGACGGCGCACCGCCGCCGCTCGCCCTCGACAGCGCCCCCGGGGGCGGCGGCACGGGCGGCACCGACGGCGCCACCCCCAGGGGCAACGGGATCGCGCCGGGCGAGCCGGACCCGAACGGCGTGGTCTACCGGGCAACGGTCAAGCTGCCCGAGGGCCCGGGCAGCGCGTCCGTCCACCGGCCGCGCGGCACGGTGTCCGAGGCCGATGTGGACCGGCTGGCCCGGGCGCTCGGCATCGAGGGCACGGCACGCCTGGAGGGCGGCAGCTGGCGGGTGGGCGCCACCAAGGACGGTTCCGGTCCGACCCTGACGGTCAGTCAGAAGGCGCCCGGAACCTGGTCGTTCGCGCGCTTCGGCAGCGGCGGCACGGACAACTGCCCCAAGGGGAAGATGTGTCCGATGCACACCACCGGCGCGGACACCGGCGCCGGCGCGAGCTCGGCCGGCCCGGTCGACCCGCAGACGGCCAAGGCCGCCGCGGCCCCCGTCCTCAAGGCGCTCGGCCAGGACGACGCCAAGCTGAACGCCGACGAGATCCTCGCCTCGGCCCGTGTGGTCAACGCCGATCCGGTGGTCGACGGGCTGCCCACGTACGGCTGGACGACCGGCATCCAGGTCGGCGCCGGGGGTCAAGTGGTGGGCGGCAGCGGGCAGTTGAAGACGCCGGACAAGGGCGACAGCTATCCGGTGATCAGCGCGGACAAGGCGCTGGCGCAGCTCAACAGCCACCCCGGGCAGAAGCAGCCCGAGGACTGCACGGGCCCGGTGCCGCAGGACGGGCAGCCCACCAAGGGACGGCTGCCGAGCGACCCCCAGGGCAACATCAAGCCGTGCGGGCAGCGGCCCGCGCCCTCGACCGTCGCGATCGACGGAGCGGTCTTCGGGCTCTCCTCGCAGTTCGTGGACGGCGCCCCGGCGCTCGTGCCCTCGTGGCTGTTCCATGTGAAGCCGGACGCGGGAAGCCCGTTCACCATCACCACCCCCGCGGTGGCGCCCGAGTACATCGCCAAGCCCCCGGCCCCGCCGACCGGGGCACCCGTACCGGCCCCCTCGGGTTCGGCCACCGCGCCGGGCGCGCACGGCCAGGCCCTGGACTCCTACTCCCTCGCCGCGGACGGGCGCACCCTGAACGTGACGTTCTGGGGCGGGGTGTGCAGTACGTACACGGCGACCGCGGACGAGAACGGTGACGGGGTGCGGGTCAAGGTGACCGGGCAGACCACGGACCCGAAGAAGATGTGCGTGGCGCTCGCCAAGCAGCAGACCGCGCAGGTGCGGCTGCACGAGTCGCTCGGCGCCCGCACGGTGCTGGACGCGGACACCGGCAACGAGCTGCCGAAGAAGTAGCGCGCCCGGCGCGGGACGCGCGGACAGCACGAAGGCGGGTGCCCCCTCGGAATCGGGGGGGCACCCGCCTTCGCGTGGCCGAAGGGCCGGCGCGCGACTAGCTGAAGGAGTCGCCGCAGGCGCAGGAGCCCGTCGCGTTCGGGTTGTCGATCGTGAAGCCCTGCTTCTCGATGGTGTCCACGAAGTCGATCGAGGCGCCGCCCAGGTACGGGGCGCTCATGCGGTCGGTGACGACCTTGACGCCGTCGAAGTCCTTCACGACGTCGCCGTCGAGCGAACGCTCGTCGAAGAACAGCTGGTAGCGCAGGCCGGAGCAGCCGCCGGGCTGAACGGCGACACGCAGCGCCAGGTCGTCCCGGCCTTCCTGCTCAAGGAGGCCCTTGACCTTGGCCGCGGCGGCGTCGGACAGGAGGATGCCGTCGCTCACGGTGGTGGTCTCGTCCGATACGGACATCTGCTTCTCTCCCGGGTTGTACGGAGACTGCTTGCCGACGGTTGCAACCGGCGGGGCCCCGGATTCATTCCGGGTTCTTCTCTTTCATGCTCGCACACGCGGGGGCGGGCGGGAAAAGCCCTGGGGACGACCCTGCCTCCGGAGGGGCCGGGGCGGGCCCGGGGCCGGGTGCGTCACATCGACGCTATGGCCATCGTCAAAGTGACGTGAAGCAGTTATGATAGATAGCGTCATTTAGACGAAAACCCCCGGTGTTTCCACCGGGACCACTGGAGCGGCTCCGCCGCACTGCTCAGGAAACAGAAAGGGTGCGTGACGTGACCACCGCCCAGCCCCGTCAGGACCTCGCCGGCCCCGTCGAGCTCGACGTCCGGCCGACGCCGCTCGCGCTGCTCCTGCTCGGCCGCGAGGCCGACCCCAAGAGCGAGCGCGGCGTGGAGTGCCCCGGCGACCTTCCGTCACCCTCCGACCCGGACCTGGTGGCGCGGGCCCGTGCGGCCAAGGCGAAGCTCGGGGACAAGGTCTTCATCCTCGGGCACCACTACCAGCGCGACGAGGTCATCGAGTTCGCCGATGTGACGGGTGACTCCTTCAAGCTGGCCAAGGACGCCGCCGCGCGTCCCGAGGCCGAGTACATCGTGTTCTGCGGTGTGCACTTCATGGCCGAGTCGGCGGACATCCTGACCGGCGACGACCAGAAGGTGGTCCTGCCGGACCTCGCGGCCGGCTGCTCGATGGCCGACATGGCCACCGCCGAGCAGGTCGCCGAGTGCTGGGACGTGCTGACCGAGGCCGGGGTGGCCGACCAGGTCGTGCCCGTCTCGTACATGAACTCCTCGGCCGACATCAAGGCGTTCACCGGCAAGCACGGCGGCACCATCTGCACCTCCTCCAACGCCGAACGCGCCCTGAACTGGGCCTTCGAGCAGGGCGAGCCCGGTTCGACGAAGGTGCTGTTCCTGCCGGACCAGCACCTGGGCCGCAACACCGCCGTCCGCGACCTCGGCATGTCCCTCGAGGACTGCGTGCTCTACAACCCGCACAAGCCGAACGGCGGGCTCACCGTCGAGGAACTGCGCGCCGCCAAGATGATCCTGTGGCGCGGGCACTGCTCGGTGCACGGCCGCTTCTCGCTGGACTCGGTCAACGACGTCCGCGAGCGCATCCCGGGCGTGAACGTGCTGGTGCACCCCGAGTGCAAGCACGAGGTCGTGGCCGCGGCCGACTACGTCGGCTCGACGGAGTACATCATCAAGGCCCTCGAGGCCGCCCCCCGCGGCTCGAAGTGGGCGATCGGCACCGAGCTGAACCTGGTGCGCCGCCTGGCCAACCGCTTCGCCGCGGAGGACAAGGAGATCGTCTTCCTCGACAAGACGGTCTGCTTCTGCTCGACCATGAACCGCATCGACCTGCCGCACCTGGTGTGGACGCTCGAATCGCTGGCCGACGGCAAGCTGATCAACCAGATCCAGGTCGACCGGGAGACCGAGAGCTTCGCCAAGCTCGCCCTGGAGCGGATGCTGGCGCTGCCGTAGCCGCCTCGGATCCTCGTACGGCGAAGGGCCGCCCCCTCGTGAGGGGGCAGCCCTTCGCCGTCGCGGCCGGGCGGGGCGGGCGCGGGCCCGCTCCGCCCGGCACGGGGGTCAGGCGTTGGCCGGCTCGCGGTCGCCGGAGTCGTCCGACGCCGTGGCGGAGCCCGCCTTCTTCGCGCGCCTGGCCGCCTTCTTCGCGGCCTTGCGCTCCTTGCGCAGCTCGACCATCGCGTAGAGCGTCGGCACCAGCAGGAGCGTCAGCAGGGTCGACGTGATCAGACCACCGATCACCACGACCGCGAGCGGCTGGGCGATGAAGCCGCCCTCGCCCGTGACGCCGAGCGCCATCGGGAGCAGCGCGAAGATCGTCGCCAGTGCGGTCATCAGGATCGGGCGCAGCCGGTGACGGCCACCCTCGACGACCGCCTCGACCACGCCGAGGCCCTGTTTGCGGTACTGGTTGATCAAGTCGATCAGGACGATCGCGTTGGTCACCACGATGCCGATCAGCATCAGCATGCCGATCATCGCCGGGACGCCCATCGGGGTGCCGGTGGCGATCAGCAGGCCGATCGCGCCGGTGGCCGCGAACGGGATGGCGACGAGCAGGATCAGCGGCTGGATCAGCGACCGGAACGTCGCGACCAGGAGCATGAAGACGATGGCGATGGCGGCCAGCATCGCCAGGCCCAGGTTCTTGAACGCGTCCGACTGGTCGGAGGAGACACCGCCGATGGAGGCGGTGGCGCCGGCCGGCAGCTTCAGGTCCTTGATCTTGGCCTGGAGGTCGGTGCTGACCTTGCCGGTGTTGTCGCCGACCGGCGTGCCGGTGATGGTCGCCGAGCGGGCGCCGTCGATCCGGGTCATCGAGACCGGCCCCGGCACCAGCTTCACCTCGGCGATGTCACCGAGCCTGACCGGGCCGAGCGACAGGTTCTTGAGCTGGTCCACGGTCGTGGCCGGGTCGGGCGCGGTGATGTACACGTCCCGCTCGGTGTCGCCCATGATCGCCTTGGTGACCTGGGTGCCGCGCACCTGCTGGGCGACCGCGAGGCCGAGGGTGGCCTGGTTGAAGCCGGCCTCGGCCGCCTTCTCGTTGGGCTGCACCGAGACCCGCGGCACGCTCTGCGCCAGGTCGCTCTGGACGTCGCTGACGTCCTTCAGGCCCGCGACGGCCTGGCGCACCTGCTCCGAGGCCTTCTTCAGGACGTCGCCGTCGGCCGCCTTGACGACCACGCTCAGGTCCTGACTGCCGAAGCCGCCGTTGGACGAGATGGAGGGGTGGCCCGGCTGGTTCTTGAGCGCCGCCTCCAGGCGGTCGTGCGCCTTGTCGTAGTCGTCCGCGCTCTTCAGCGTCACCGTGTACGAGGCCTGGTTGGCGCCGGTGCCGCCGCCGAAGGCCGCCATGAAGCCGGAGGAGCCGACGGTGACCTGGTAGCTCTTGACCGCCGGGTCGGCGGCGAGGATGCGCTCGATGTTCTTGGACGCCGCGTCCGCCGCGTCCAGGCTGGTGCCCGGGGCCAGTTCCTGCTTGATCGACAGCGTGTCCTGATCGCCCTGGTCGAAGAAGTTGGTCTTCAGCAGGCCGGCCATGCCGAACGTGCCGATCAGGACGACGACGGCGATCAGCACGCTGGTGAGGCGGCGCCGGGTCGCGAAGCGCAGGACCGGGACGTAGAAGCGCTGGAGGCGGGACCTGTTCTCCTTCTCCTCGGCCCGGCGGCGCGCCTCGTCCGGGTCGATGCCCTGGATGGACTTCGGCGCGCGCAGGAACCAGAACGACAGGACCGGGACCACGGTCAGGGACACGAGGAGCGAGGCCAGCAGGGCCGCGGTGACGGTGAGGCTGAACGAGCCGAACAGCTCGCCCACCATCCCGCCGACCAGGCCGATCGGCAGGAAGACGGCGACGGTGGTGAGCGTCGAGGACGTGACCGCGCCGGCCACCTCCTTGACCGCCGTCAGGATCGCCGAGTGGCGCTCCTCGCCGTAGCCGAGGTGGCGCTTGATGTTCTCCAGGACCACGATCGAGTCGTCGACGACCCGGCCGATCGCGATGGTGAGCGCCCCCAGCGTCAGCATGTTGAGCGAGAGGTCCTGCGTCCACAGGACGATCAGCGCGAGGACCACCGACAGCGGGATGGAGACCGCGGTCACCAGGGTGGAGCGGATCGAGGCGAGGAACAGCAGGATCACCAGGACGGCGAAGAGCAGGCCGAGCGCGCCCTCGGTGGTCAGGCCGGAGATGGCCTTGGAGACCTGCGGGCCCTGGTCGGAGACGACGGTGAGCTCGGCGCCGGAGCCGAGGTCCTTGCGCAGATCGGGCAGCTTGTCCTTGACGGCCCGGGAGATCGCGACGGCGCTGCCGTCGTGGTCCATGGTGGCCATCACCGCGAGGCTGGGCCTGCCGTTGGTGCGGGTGATGGAGACCCGCTGCGAGGGCTGCTGCTTGACGGTGGCGATGTCGCCGAGGCGGACCGGGGCGCCCTGCTGCGGCTTGATCCGCAGGTCCTCGATCTGCTTCAGGGAGGTGTACGGGGCGCCGACCTGGACGGTACGGCTCTTGCCGTCCTCCGAGAACGAGCCGCCGGGGACCGTGGCGCCGCCCGCCTTCAGCGCGTCACCGAGGGCCGCGGTGGTGAGCCCGGCCTGGGCGAGCTTCTTCGCGTCCGGCGTGACATCGACCTGGAGGTCCTGGACGCCGTCGACGCTGACGCGGCCGACGCCCTTGATGTCCTCCAGGACCGGGACGACCGTGCGGTCCAGCTGGTCGGCGAGCGCCTGCTGGTCCTTGTCGGAGGTCACCGCGAGCACCACGGTCGGCATGTCGTCGGTGGAGCCGGCCACGACTTGCGGATCGACCTCGGAGGGGATCTGGGTGCGGGACCGGTTGACCGCCTGCTGGATGTCGGCGACGAGCTGCTTCGTGCCGGTGCCGAAGTCGAAGGTCGCCATGATCACGGCATTGCCCTCGGAGGCCGTGGACGTGATGCCCTTGACTCCGCTGACGGCCTTGATGTTCTTTTCGAGCGGCTCGACGACCTGCTTCTCGACCACGTCGGGGGACGCGCCCTGATAGGGGGCGAGCACCGACACCATCGGCAGTTCGATGGTGGGCAGCAGCTGCTGCTTGAGCTGCGGAATGGCGATCGCCCCGAAGACGATCGCGACGATCGACATCAGGCCTATCAGGGCCCGTTGTGCGAGGCTGAATCTTGACAGCCAGGACATGGGTGGGTCTCTCTTCTGTGGCGTGCGAGCGGCGGTACCGAGCAGGCGGCCGGCCCGCGGTCACGCGGCGCATCACCCGGGAAGACCCGGCCCCCGCCTACCACCCTCCGCCATGGGAGGGGTGCGATTCCTCGCTCCCAGGTCCCTTTCCTTATCCCGCGCATACCGCAGCCGCAGTACGCCGCACTCCACCCTTCAGTCCACCCGTGGGCGGACCAGGCCCGATTCGTACGCGATGACCACCAATTGGGCCCGGTCGCGGGCGCTCAATTTGGCCATCGCCCTGTTGACGTGGGTCTTGACCGTGAGCGGGCTGACGGTGAGGCGCTCGGCGATCTCGTCGTTGGAGTGGCCGCCCGCCACCTGGACCAGCACCTCGCGCTCGCGGACCGTCAGCGCGGCCAGCCGCTCGCCGTGGCGCCGCGGGTCCACCCCGTCGTCGTCCCAACTGCCGCCCTGGGCAAGGAAGGTGGTGATCAGGCCCTTGGTCGCGGCCGGGGAGAGCAGCGCCTCACCGGCCGCCGCGACCCGGATCGCGCCGAGCAGTTCGTCGGGTTCCGCGCCCTTGCCGAGGAAGCCGGAGGCACCGGCACGCAGCGACTGCACCACGTACTCGTCGACCTCGAAGGTCGTCAGCATCACCACGTGGACGGTGGCCAGCGCCGGGTCGGCGGTGATGGCGCGGGTGGCGGCGAGGCCGTCGGTGCCCGGCATCCGGATGTCCATCAGGACGACGTCGGGCAGCGTCGCCCGCACCACGTCGACCACCTCGGCGCCGTCGGCGGCCTCGCCCACCACGCGCATGTCCGGCTCGGAGTCGACCAGGACGCGGAACGCCGAGCGCAGCAGTGCCTGGTCGTCGGCGAGTACCACCTTGATCGTCGTCATGACGTGCCCTCCCCCGTGGCCCCGGTCTCCGCGGCCTTGACCGGCAGTATCGCCTGCACGCGGAAGCCGCCGCCGTAGCGGGGTCCCGCAGTGCAGCTGCCGCCGAGCGCGCCCACCCGCTCGCGCATCCCCAGCAGACCGTGCCCGCCGCCGTCGCCGCCCGCGCCGGTCCCGTTGCCGTTGTCGATGACGGTGATCTCGGTGTGCGGCCCGACCCGTACGACGCTCACCTCCGCGCGGGCGCCGGGCCCCGCGTGCTTGCGCACATTGGTCAGCGCCTCCTGGATGATCCGGTAGGCCGCGAGGTCGACGGCTGCGGGCAGCGGGGCGTGATCGGTGCGGGCGAGTTCCACGGGCAGGCCGGCGCGCCGGAAGGTGGCGAGCAGATCGTCCAGGACGGCGAGGCCCGGGGCGGGTTCGGTGGGGGCCGCAGGATCGCCGGACTGGCGCAGCAGGCCCACGGTGGAGCGCAGTTCGTTCAGCGCGCAACGGCTGGCCTCGCGCACATGGGCGAGTGCCTCCTTGGCCTGGTCGGGCCGCTTGTCCATGACGTGCGCCGCGACGCCGGCCTGCACATTGACGAGAGCGATGTGGTGGGCCACCACGTCGTGCAGATCGCGGGCGATGCGCAGGCGCTCCTCGGCGACCCGGCGCCTGGCCTCCTCCTCGCGGCCGTGCTCGGCCCGCTCGGCGCGTTCGCGGATGGCGTCGACGAAGGCCCGTCTGCTGCGCACCGCGTCCCCGGCGGCCGCGGCCATGCCCGTCCAGGCGAAGATCCCCACGTGCTCCTGGGAGTACCAGGGCGGGGCGCCGAAGAGCATGGCCGTGCCGGTGAGCACCACCATGGTGAGCACGCCGACCCGGTAGGTGGTGGGGCGGTCGGTGTGGGCGGCGACGGTGAAGAGGGCGATCACGGCGCTCATCGCCACCGGCGCCGGCGGGTCGCCCAGGCTCAGCTCGACCATGGCGAGCGCGCCCGTGCAGCCGAGCACGGCCATGGGCCGGCGCCGGCGCAGTACCAGGGCGGCGGCGGCCAGGACCATCAGGACGAGGGACAGCGGGCCGGGGGCGCGGGTGCCGAAGGTGGGCCCGTTCGGCCCGTGCGGGTCGGCGAAGGAGCCGAGGACCATGCACAGCAGGACGCCGATGGCGAGCGCGGCGTCCAGGGCCAGTGGATGCGCCCGCAGCCAGGGCCGGGCACGGTCGAGGGAGGTCACGGTCACCTACCGTACGGGGGCCGGGGCCCCCGCCCGGCCCGGCCGTCAGCCCGGGATCAGGCCGTCGTCGCTGAGCATCTCCCGGACCTCGTCCAGCGTCGCGTCGGGGCTCGGCAGGATCAGCTCGGACGGTTCGAGCGCGTCGTCGGGCAGCGGTTCGCCGAGGCGGCGCACCGCGTCGAGGAGCGCGCCCAGGGTGCGGCGGAAGCCGCTCTCGTCGCCGTCCTCCATCTGGGCGAGGAGGTCGTCGTCGAGCTTGTTGAGCTCGGTGAAGTGGCTGTCCGCCAGCTTCACCTGGCCCTCCCCCATGATCCGGACGATCATGAACGTCTCCTGCCGTCGGTCACTGCTTGTCGAAGCGCGGGCTCTGCTGCGGGGCCTGGTCCTGAGGAGCGGCGGCGCCGCCCTCGATGGCCTGCTTCCCGGCGGACCCGCCGCCCATCAGCTCGGCCTTCATCCGCTGCAGTTCCAGCTCTACATCCGTACCACCGGACAGCCGGTCCAGCTCGGTCTGGATGTCGTCCTTGGCGAGGCCCGACTGGTCGTCGAGGGCGCCGGAGGCGAGCAGTTCGTCGATCGCGCCGGCCCGCGCCTGGAGCTGCGCGGTCTTGTCCTCGGCCCGCTGGATGGCCATGCCGACGTCGCTCATCTCCTCGGAGATGCCCGAGAAGGACTCCGCGATCCGGGTCTGCGCCTGGGCCGCGGTGTACGTCGCCTTGATCGTCTCCTTCTTGGTGCGGAAGGCGTCGACCTTGGCCTGGAGGCGCTGGGCCGCGAGGGTGAGCTTCTCCTCCTCGCCCTGCAGCGTCTGGTGCTGCGTCTCCAGGTCGGTGACCTGCTGCTGGAGCGAGGCGCGGCGGGACAGGGCCTCGCGGGCCAGGTCCTCGCGGCCGAGCGAGAGGGCCTTGCGGCCCTGGTCCTCCAGCTTGGAGGACTGGCTCTGCAGCTGGTTGAGCTGCAGTTCGAGACGCTTGCGGGAGGTCGCGACGTCCGCGACGCCGCGGCGCACCTTCTGGAGCAGCTCCAGCTGCTTCTGGTACGAGTAATCGAGGGTCTCGCGAGGGTCCTCGGCCCGGTCAAGGGCCTTGTTCGCCTTCGCGCGGAAGATCATCCCCATACGCTTCATGACACCGCTCATGGGCTTCGCGCGCCCCCTTCTGACGGACTCCAGCTCCAGCTGCTGCAACAGAACCCACAGTACGGGCCCTGCATCCATTACCGCACTGTTCGGGCGGCGATGCGCTCATCCCCAAGGACGACTGCGCCCGCCGCCGATCCGGCGCAGGGAGTAGGTGAACCTCGGGGAAGCCGTGCATCCGCCCCTGCTGGGGACGCAAGGCGTTGTGGGATCGTTCCCCACCGGCCTGGGGTCCATGCCGGGTACCCCGTACCCTTGGGGATTGTGTTCCGTAGCCGTTCCAACGCAGAGAAGGCCCCCACCGACAAGGTGACGGCGGACCTCTCCACAGCGCCCCGCGACCCCGAGGCCCCCAAGGGGCGCCCCACTCCCAAGCGGAGTGAGGCCCAGACGCAGCGCCGCCGTGCCTCGACGGTGCCGACCGACCGCAAGGAGGCCGCCAAGCGCCAGCGCGAAGCCCGCCGGGTCGACATGGCCAAGCAGCGCGAGGCGCTCGCCAATGGCGACCAGCGCTATCTGCCGGCCCGCGACAAGGGCCCGGTGCGCAAGTTCACCCGTGACTTCGTCGACTCCCGGTTCTCGGTCGCCGAGATGTTCCTGCCGCTCGCGGTGATCATCCTGGTGCTCTCGATGATCCGCATCGGCAGCCTGCAGAACATCTCGCTGCTGCTGTGGCTCGTGGTGATCGTGCTCATCGTGCTCGACTCGATCGGTCTCGCCTTCCGCCTGAAGAGGGCGCTCGCCGCCCGCTTCCCGGACGAGTCGAAGAAGGGCGCCGTCGCCTACGGTCTGATGCGCACGCTCCAGATGCGCCGTCTGCGGCTGCCCAAGCCGCAGGTCAAGCGCGGAGAGCGGCCCTGAGCGGCAAACCGTCCGGGTTCGCCGGCGCCTCCGGCGCCTGGCTCGGGGGCCTCGGCGGGTTGCGCAACGTGGTGCGCCAGGAACTCGTGGCGCGCCACCTCGACGAGCAGATAGCCGGGCGCTTCCCGGTGGGCCTGCGCCTGCGCGTCCTGGACGTCGGCACGGGCCAGGGCACCCAGGCGCTGCGCCTGGCCCGCGCGGGCCATTCGGTGACCGGCCTGGAGTCCGACCCCGAGATGCTGAAGGTGGCCCGCGAGGCGCTGGCCACCGAGCCCGAGGGCATCCGCGAGCGGGTCCGTCTGATCGAGGGCGACGGCCGCGAGACCGGTGTGCACTTCCTGCCGGGCTCCTTCGACGTGGTGCTCTGCCACGGCGTCCTGATGTACGTCCAGGAGCCGGACGCGATGCTCGCGGGCCTGGCCCGGATGCTGGCCCCCGGCGGCCTCCTGTCGCTGCTGGTGCGCAACGCGGACGCGCTGGCCGTGCGGCCGGGCCTCGCCGGGGACTGGGCGGGCGCCCTCGCGGCCTTCGACACCGACTCGTACACCAACCGGCTCGGCCTGCCGGTGCGGGCCGACCGGCTCGCCGCGCTGACCCGCACCCTCGACGGGATCGCGGCGCCGCTGCACACCTGGTACGGGGTGCGGGTGTTCACCGACAACGTGCCGAACAGCGCGGAGCTGCCGGGCGCCGACGAGCTGGACCGGCTGCTCGCGGCCGAGGACCGGGCGGGCCGCACCGACCCCTACCGTCAGGTCGCGGCGCTGCTGCACCTCTTCGGCGTACGGGGCTGACGCGCGGCGTACCGCGGCGGGGCGCGGGTGGCCATCGGCGGACACCCGGGGCCGCGGTACCTGATCGGGCGCACCGACGGGCCGTCATATCGGACCAAAGGGATACTCCTGCCATGGATGCGTCCCTTCGCCCCGTCCGTACCCGCCGCGCGGTCCTTCCGGCGGCCGCCGCCGTCACCGCCCTGCTGCTGGGCGGCTGTTCGGGCCAGGGCTCCCCCGCGGCCTCCGCGCCGGGCCGGGCCGCGAGCGCATCGGCCGCCCAGCGGGGCGGCGCCGCCACCGCGACCGCTTCGCTCCAGAGCGACTACCAGCGCGTCATCAAGGACGTACTGCCGTCGGTCGTGCAGATCGACGCGTCCAACAGCCTCGGCTCGGGGGTGGTCTACGACAACCAGGGCCACATCGTCACCAACGCCCATGTGGTCGGCAAGGAGCGGGCTTTCAAGGTGTCGACGTCCGGGAGCGGCGCGGCCGTCACCGCCCGGCTCGTGTCGTCCTATCCCGAGCAGGACCTCGCCGTGATCAAGCTCGACACGGTTCCCGACGGTCTGCGGCCCGCGCGGTTCGGTGACGCGGCCAAGGTGGAGATGGGCCAGATCGTCCTCGCGATGGGCTCCCCGCTCGGCCTGTCCTCCAGCGTCACCCAGGGCATCGTGTCGGCGACCGGCCGCACGGTCTCCGAGGGCAGCGCGGGCGGCGGGACCGGCGCCACCATCGCGAACATGGTGCAGACCTCGGCCGCGATCAACCCGGGCAACAGCGGCGGCGCGCTGGTCGACCTGGCCGGCGAGGTCATCGGCATCCCCACGCTGGCCGCGACCGACCCGGACATGGGCGGCGGCGCGGCCCCCGGCATCGGCTTCGCGATCCCGGTGTCGATGGTCAGGACGGTGGCCGACCAGATCATCAGGAGCGGCCGGGTCACCGACTCGGGCCGGGCGGCGCTCGGCATCACCGGCCGCACCGTGGTCGACTCCGGCTATCAGCCCTCCGGGGTCGCCGTCGTGCAGGCCCAGGCGGGCGGGGCCGCGGCGAAGGCCGGCCTCAGGCCCGGCGACGTCATCACGAAGCTCGGCGGCACCGAGATCGCCACCATCACCTCGCTCACCGAGGCACTGGCCGGGGACAAGCCGGGCCAGAAGGTTCAGGTGACGTACACGCGGGACGGCGCCGCCAGGACCGCCGAGGTCACGCTCGGCGAGATCTGACCCGGCCGGGCGGGCCGGGAGCGCGGGGCGCCCCCGGCCGGACGCCTCAGGCCTGCTCGGCGTGCAGGCTCATGGGGCCGTAGATCTTCGTGCCGTCCTCGAAGAGGAAGACCTGGTCGGCCCCGCCCTCGAGGAGGTCCTTCCACACCTCGCCGATCCAGGACTCCGCATCGCCCTGGGTCGTGAACTCCTCCGGCGCCACCGCCGGCTCGACCTCCGTACCGTCCGACTTCTCGAAACGCCACGTCCACGCCATGTCCGCCTCCTGGGTCACGTTGCTGCCCGCAGCGTAACCGGGCGCGCAAGAGGGCCGGTTACGCGGGAGGATCGTGCCTGTGGAACTGACTCTCCTCGGCACCGGGGCCCCCGCCGGCCTGCCGCGCCCCGACTGTCCCTGCGCCGCGTGCGCCGTGGCCCGCGGCTTGGACGCCCGCGCCGCGACCGCCCTGCTCGTCGACGGCGCCCTGCTGCTCGACCTCACCCCGGGCGCGGCGCTCGCCGCCGCCCGCGCCGGGCACTCGCTCGCCGGGGTGCGCCAGGTGCTGCTGACCCATCCGCACGACGGGCCCGCGGTGGAGCTGCCGCCCGGGCTCCCGGCGGCCGGGCGGGTGCCGGACGGCCGCAGGCTGACGCTGATCAGCGGGCACCGGGTGCGCGCCGTGCCGCTCGACTCACCCGGGACCGGGTACGAGGTGACCTCGCCCGACGGCGAGCGCCTGCTCTATCTGCCGCCCGGCGGCGCCCCCGCGGGCCAGGGCGAGGTGCGGCCGTACGACATGGTGGTGGCCGACGTGTCCGGCCGTCCCGACGCGCTGGCGCGGCTGCGCGCGGCCGGCGGCATCGGTCCCGCGACCGATGTGATCGCCGTGCACATCGACCACGACGTGCCGCCCGGGCGGGAGTTGGCGCGCCGGCTCGCGACCCTCGGCGCGCGGGCGGTGCCGGACGGCACCACGCTGCTCGTCGGCGAGTACCACGCGGTGCCCGATCTGCCGCGCCGCGCCCTGGTGCTCGGCGGCGCCCGCTCGGGCAAGTCGGTGGAGGCGGAGCGCCGTCTGGCGGGCTTCGCGCAGGTCGTGTACGTGGCGACGGGCGGCGGGAGGGAGGGCGACGCCGAGTGGGCGGCGCGGATCGGTCTGCACCGCGAACGCCGGCCCGCGAGCTGGCGCACCGAGGAGACCTGCGAACTCGCCCCGCTGCTGGGCGAGTCGGGCCCGCCGCTGCTGATCGACTGTCTGGCGCTGTGGCTGACCGACGCGATGGACCGGGTCGGCGCCTGGGACGACGAGAAGTGGGCCGCGGGCGGCGAGCGGGCCCTGCGCGAGCGCACCGCCGAACTCGTCACGGCGATACGGGAGACGACCCGCACCGTGGTCGCGGTGAGCAACGAGGTGGGCTCGGGCGTGGTGCCCGCGACCTCTTCGGGACGGCGCTTTCGCGACGAACTCGGGCGCCTGAACGCGGCGTTCGCGGCGGAGTGCGAACAGGTGCTGCTCGTCGTCGCGGGCCAGGCGCTCCCGCTGCGCGGCTGATGTCCACCCGCTGACGGTACTGTTCGGCAGATGAGCAGGCTGAACCTGGACGACTTCTCCGATCTGATCGAACGCCCCGACAACGGTGTGCGGCGGGACGCCGAGGAACGCCGGGAGCGCCTTGGCGTCCCGCCCGGCGCCCTCGGCCGGCTCGACGAGCTGGCCACCTGGCTGTCGGCGGCGCAGGGCGCGAGCCCGGTGAGGGCCGTGGAGCGGCCCCGCGTGGTCCTGTTCGCGGGCGACCACGGCGTGGCCGGACTCGGTGTCTCGGGCCGCCCCGCCTCCTCGGCGCACACCCTGGTGCGCTCGGTCCTGGACGGTGCGAGCCCGGTCGCGGTGCTGGCCCGCCGCGGCGGCACGCCGGTGCGGGTCGTCGACGCCGGTCTCGACTGCGACCCCGCGCTGCTCCCCGACGACGTGGTGCGCCACCGGGTGCGGCGCGGCAGCGGCCGGATCGACGTCGAGGACGCGATGAGCGTGGAGGAGGCGGAGGCGGCCGTACGGCTCGGCATGCGGATCGCCGACGAGGAGGCCGACTCCGGCACCGATCTGGTGGTGCTCGGCGACCTCAGCGTGGGCGGCACCACCCCCGCCGCGGTGCTCATCGCCTCGCTGTGCGGCACGGACGCCTCGCTGGTGACGGGGCGCGGCGGCGCGGGGATCGATGACCTGGCGTGGATGCGCAAGTGCGCCGCGATCCGGGACGCGCTGCGCCGGGCGCGGCCGGTTCTCGGCGATCAGCTCGAACTTCTGGCCGCGGTGGGCGGTCCCGACCTTGCCGCCACCACTGGTTTCCTGCTGCAGTGTGCGGTGCGCAGGCTTCCGGTGATCCTGGACGGGGTCGTCTCGTCGGCCTGCGCGCTGGTGGCTCAGCGGGCGGCCTTCCGGGCTCCGGACTGGTGGCTCGCGGGCCAGCTGAGCGGCGAGCCGGGCCAGGCCAAGGCGCTGGACCGGATGGCGCTCAACCCTCTGCTCGATCATGGCGTCACAGTGGGCGAAGGAACCGGGGCATTGCTCGCTCTTCCCCTCGTACAAGCCGCGGCCGCCCTGGCCGCGGAGCTGCCCGAGCGCACTGACCGGCGCACGGACGGCACGGAGGAGAGCGGCGACGCGTGAGGTGGGGCGGAGCCGGGGGTACGCCCCCGGCTCCGTCCGCGACCGCTGTGGAACGCTTTGCCCCCATATCATCGCGTTTCATGGGAGAAGTCCGCTTGAGCACCACTGAAGGCACGAACCGGAGCACACCCCGCTCGCGGACCGGAGCGGCGTTCGCCGTGTGGTACCTGCGTGTCGTGACGTTCATCAACTTCCTCAGTGCCGTGTGGGTGACCCTCGGCCAGGGGCTGCGGCGGCACAACACGGACGACTACTTCACGCCGTACCTGCTCGAAGCCGGCTTCACCTCCGGCGTCGTCACGCTCTTCCTCGCCGTCACCATGCGGCGGCGCAAGCGGGCCGCCTGGATCCTGAACATGGTCCTCGGCGGCCTCTTCCTGATGCTGTTCGCGTTCGCGATGTCGTACGCGGAGATCCACCGGTACGCCCAGAACTGGATCTCCCTCGCCCTGACCGCGGCCTTCGTGCTCGCCCTCCTGGTGGGCCGCCGCGAGTTCTACGCCAAGGGCGACCGCTCCAACCCGCTGGCCGCGATCGTCACCGCCGTCGGCGGTCTCCTGGTCACCTCGCTCATCGCGGCGGTCCTGGTCAGCGCCACCAACACCTATGACGGCACCGACGAGTCGTCGTTCCTGCGGCGCTGGCGCTACGGCGTGATGCGCCTGGTCTTCCTGGTCCCCGACGACCGGCACACCCAGGGCATCACCACGCCCGGCTGGGTCAACGTCACCATCAACGTGCTGGCCACCCTGCTGCTCATCGCCGTCATCTACGCGGCGTTCCGCAACCGCAGGGCCGTCGACCCGCTCACCGTCGAGGACGAGGAGAAGCTGCGCGCGCTCCTGGACAAGCAGGGCGAGCGCGACTCGCTCGGCTACTTCGCGCTGCGCCGCGAGAAGGCCGTCATCTGGTCCCCCACCGGCAAGGCCGCCGTCACCTACCGCGTCATCAACAGCGTCTCGCTCGCCTCCGGCGACCCCATCGGCGACCCCGAGGCGTGGCCGGGCGCGATCGAGCCCTGGCTCGCCGAGGCCCGCGCGCACGGCTGGATCCCGGCCGTCACCGGCGCCAGCGAGGAGGCCGGGCAGATCTACGCCCGGCACGGCCTCGACGCGCTGGAGATGGGCGACGAGGCGATCGTGGAGACCGCCGAGTTCACCCTGGAGGGCCGCGCGATGCGGACCGTGCGCCAGGCGTACAACCGGGTGAAGCGGGCCGGGTACGAGGTGCGGATCCGGCGTCACGCGGACATCCCTGCCGAAGAGATGGACGAACTCCTGCGCAAGGCCGACGACTGGCGCGACGGCGCCACCGAACGCGGCTTCTCGATGGCCCTGGGCCGGCTGGGCGACCCCGCCGACGGCCAGTGCATGATGCTGGAGTGCTTCGACGGGGACGGCGAGTTGCGGGCGCTGCTCAGCTTCGTGCCGTGGGGCCCCGAGGGGCTCTCGCTCGACCTGATGCGGCGTGACCGCGACTCCGAGAACGGTCTGATCGAGTTCATGGTGATCGAACTCCTGCAGCGCGCCAAGGAGATCAGGATCACTCAGGTCTCACTGAACTTCGCGATGTTCCGCTCCGTCTTCGAACGCGGCTCGAAGCTCGGGGCAGGCCCCGTGCTGAGGCTGTGGCGTTCGCTCCTCAGCTTCTTCTCCCGCTGGTGGCAGATCGAGTCGCTGTACCGGTCCAACGCCAAGTACCGGCCGATCTGGGAGCCACGGTTCACCTTGTTCGAGAAGAGCGCGGACCTGCCGCGCATCGCCATCGCGTCCGCGCGCGCCGAGGGCTTCCTGGAGGCCCCGGGCCTGCCCAAGTGGCTGCACCGCAGACACCTGGAGTCGCAGAGATGAGCCGAGCGGTGCGAAGGGGGGTCCGCCGGTTCGCCGAACGCGAGTGGGGCCCCCTGTTCCGGACCGTGAAGTACGCCCTGCACACCCAGCGCTGGCGGGCCGTTCCGCTGACGCTGTCCGCCGTCGCCCTGACCTCGGTCTTCCAGGTCGTCCAGAACCAGTCCTGGGGCTTCCGCCCGATCCAGGTCATCGGTTCGGTGAAGGCCGAGTACCCGCTGTGGATCTCGCTCCTGCGCACCCCGTTCTCGCTGTTCGTGCCGGCTCTGGACCTGCCGGTGTGGGGGGCGCTGGCCCAGGTGCTGCTCGTCTTCGGCATCGCGGAGATCTGCATCGGGCGGGGGCGGATACTGCTGATCGCCTACGCGGCCACCCTGGCCGGCACGCTCTACGCCCGGGTCGGCATCCGCATCGGCCCCGACAGCGTCTTCGGACTGCCCGCCTCCGCCGCCGAGATGGTGGACACCGGCCCCTCGGCGGCCGTCGTCGCCCTGGCCGTGTACGTGTGCTGGCGCTACCGGGCGTACTGGACGGCCGGAACGGTGGCGGGCTCGATGGTCGTCGAGGTGGTCCTCAAGAACAACCTGGCGGGCAAGGAGCACATCGCGGCCCTCCTCGCCGTGGCGGTGATCTGCGGCATCACCTGGGTCCGCCGCCGCCGCAGGCGGCGGGACCGCCACGATCAGGGGCGGCGCACCGGAAGCTTGTCGGGTGCGCCGCCGATCCAGTCCTGAAGGCGCCGGCGCGGGCTCGACCAGCGCCGGTCGTGGCGGAACGCCCTGAGGGAGGCCCTGGCCCGGGCCTTGGGCCGCTTGCGGTAGAAGCGCCTGGCCCACGGGGAACCGGGCCGCGCCAGGCGCACCGCGCCGAACAGCGCGACGAACGGCACGAACGTGCCGAGCACCGAGAGCCGCACCTTGCCCTTGAACAGGGCGACCAGCACGAAGCAGAAGTTGATCGCGATCGTGGTGATGAACGACCCGCGGTCGTGCCGCTCCTCGGGGCTCACGTCGTTGACGCCGAGCGGTGAGAAGCCGGCCAGCACCAGCGTCATCAGGGCGGCGGTCAGCACCACGACCTCGACGCTCTTGCGCCCGCTCTCGCTCCAGTACACGTCGTCCAGGTGCAGGATCAGGGCGAACTCGTCGAGCACCAGGCCGGCCCCCATGCCGAACACGACGGCGAAGACGGCCGCCGCGATCCCGTGCCGGCCGCTGCCGACCGCCCCGAACCCCCCGACGATGGTCAGGATGACGCCGGGCACCACATGGTGGATGTGCAGGCCCCCCGGCCGGATGTTGCGGAACGGGCCGCGGCCGGCCCGGATCAGCCGGGTGATGGCGCGGGTGACCCCGAACGTCACGACGAAGGCGGCCAGCGCGAGCAGCATCGGGAGCTTGCCCGGCTCCGTGATGTTCCGGTAGAACCAGTGACCCATCCCACCCGCTCCTGTTTGCGCTGGTATGCGCAATGTAACGCCGGGACCGGCCGGGGCGCGCAGGATAGCCTGCGCCGGGTGAACGCAAGCAAGGCCCTGCACGGCGTACGTTTCGCCTTCGGCACCCTCACCGTCTTCCCCGCCCGGATCACCCGCTGGGACCGCGCCGCCGCCCGCGCCGGCATGACGCTCGCCCCGCTGGCCGGGCTCGCCGTCGGCGGCTGCGCGGCTGCCGCGGGCGCGGGGTTCTGGGCGCTCGGGACCGGGTCGCTGCTGGCGGCCGTGGTGAGCGTGGCCGCGCCCGCCGTGCTGACCCGGGGCCTGCATCTGGACGGGCTCGCCGATGTCGCCGACGGGCTCGGCAGCGCCAAGCCGGCCGAGGACGCGCTGCGCATCATGAAGCAGAGCGACATCGGCCCCTTCGGCGTGGTCACGCTGCTGTTCTGCCTGCTGGCCCAGGTGGCCGCCCTGTCCCAGCTGTACGGGCAGGACGGCTGGACCCGGGGCGTGACGGCCACCGTGCTCGCCTCGGTGACCGCCCGCGCCGCGCTGACCCTGGCTTCGCGGCGCGGGGTCCCGGCGGCCCGCCCCGAGGGGCTCGGCGCGGTGGTGGCGGGCACCGTCCCCGCGCGGCGCGCGCTCGCGGTGTCCGCCCTGGTGACGGGGGCGGCGGCCGTGGCGGGGTGGCCGTTCGGCCCGTGGTCCGCGCTGCACTTCGCGCTCGCCGCGGCGGCCGGGCTCGCGGCCTCGCAGGCGCTGCTGCGGCGCTGCGTACGGCGCTTCGGCGGGGTGACCGGCGATGTGTTCGGGGCGGTGGCGGAGGCCTCGGGCGCGGTGACACTGGTCGTCCTCACGGCCGGCTGAGGTCAGCAGGCCTCGCGCCAGACCCGCAGGTCGTACTTCTTCGCCATCGAGCTGAGGCCCAGCCTCTTCGACTCGGCGCAGAAGCGGGCCGGCGGCAGTTCGTACTCGACGTGGAAGACGGCCTTGCCGGCCGCGACGAACGGGGTGAGCCGGTCGCACTCGTGGTACTGGGCGCACTGCTCGTTGACCGCGAAGTCGACGTGGGCCAGCAGCCGCGGAATCTGGTCGAGGTCGTTCTTCAGACCCACCGCGAGGCCCCGGTCGTGGGCCAGACGGGCGACGAGCTCGTTGTAGCGCAGCTGGTCGGCGGCCTTGAGCGGGAAGCCGGTGTCATTGGCGTAGCCGTCCATGTTGTCCGGCTCGACCGCGTCGAAGCCCTTGGCGCGGCACAGGTCGAGGCGCCGGGCGACCAGCGGTTCCAGGACGTCGGTGCGGCGGATGTCGAGCCAGCGCTCGCCGTCCCAGCCGTTGCCCTTGCCCAGCACCTCCTTCGGGAAGCGCGCGGCGTCGGGCCGCCAGTTCTCCCAGGCGCCCGTCGAGAGGTAGCAGATGACCTTGCGGCCCCGGCGGTGCAGATCGGCGACGGCCGCCGCGCTCTGGTCGAACCCGTCGATGTCGTACACCTGGGCGTCGACGCCCGGATCCAGCGTTCCCTTCAGCTGCCACTGCCAGGTCAGGCCCGGCTTCGGCTGCCAGTGCGGTCCCGAGGGGGCCGGGGGCGCGGTGTCCCGGGCGTCGCCGCCGTCGTCCCCGTCGTGCGGTGAGGCCGTGCAGGCCGCGAGCAGGAGCAGCGGGAGCACCAGCCATCGTGGGCCCCTCACCGGGCCGGCTCCAGGAGGTGCGGCAACGTGCCCCAGGGGTGCGGGAGCCGGCCCGGCACCAGACAGGAGACGGGCGCCTGGGCGACCGCGTCCGGCGGGGCCTCGTACACGAGGTGGCAGACGTCGGGCCCGGCGGGACCGGCCGGGCGGTAGGCCGACCAGGGCCCCTCGAAGGTGATCAGGAGGTCGGCGATCCGCGCGTAGCCGGGGTGCGGCTGGGCGCCGTGATTGAGGACGAGCGTGACGTAGGTGTCGCAGGTCGCGGCGAGCGCGGTCCGCAGGTCCGCGTAGTACGGCAGCTGGTGGGCGGAGGTGGCCGCCTGGTCGAGGAAGAGGCCGTGCACCCCGTACCAGTCGTGGTGGCGGGCGGCCTCGCGCACCACGTCCTGCGGAGGGCGCCGGCCGTAGGCGGTGTCCACGTAGCCGAGCACCCGCACCCCGGCGGAGCGCAGCCGCCCGGCCACCTCGGCGAACGCGTCGTCGGGCGAACTCCCGGGCCCGCTGGCCGGGTTGAGGACGACGCCCCACAGCGAGGGGGCGGCGGCGATCAGCGCGTCCCAGGCGGCGGGCCGTTCGGCCGGATGCTCGTAGTAGGGCACAAGGAGCTTGCTCATGTACGTCCTCGCAGCGCGCTCGGGGTGGTCGGGGCGGGGCTCATGGGCGGTGGGCGGTCGCCCTTCCCAGTAGGGCACAGACCAGCGCGGCCAGCAGCACGGCCGCGCTCCCCGACACCACGGGTCCGGCCGCCGGCGGGGCGCCCACGAGCAGCGCCAGTGTCTGGGCGCCGGCCGCCGCGCAGCACACCACGGCGGCGCCGGTGGCCGCCCCGAACGACTGGAGCAGCAGCCCGGTCCACAGCACCGCGCCGATCAGGAGCAGGGTCGCCAGGCGCAGACCGCCCAGGGCCGGGGCGCCCGGCCACAGCCCGGAGCCCGCCTCGGCGAGCCCGGCCAGGAGCAGCAGGTAGGCGGCGAGGCAGAGGACGACGGTGGCGCAGACCGAGCCGCGAAAGCCCCGGGCGGTGCTGGTGGTGCGCAGCCCCGCGAGGCTGCGGGCACGGAAGCGGTGCAGGAGCCATTCGGCGGGGCCCATGCTGAGCGTGAGGGCGACCGCCGACGGCCCGGCGACGGTGCCCGTGGAGCCGTGCCGGAAGATGTCGCCGAGTGCGGCGTACAGGACGAGGACACCCGCGCCGAGCCCGAACAGGCCGTACGGCACGGAGGTGCTGAGCGGCGGCGACACCGCGCCGCGCGGCCGGGACCCGGCCTCCTCGCGGCGCAGCGTGACGACGGCGAGGGTGACCGCCGCGATCAGCGAGACGAGCAGCAGCAGCGGCCCGGCGGCGGCCGGGAGCCCCGGCACGAAGCCGAGTGTGAGCGGCGACAGGGCCCAGAACAGCGGGCGTTCGCGGCCGAGCACCAGCAGCGCGGTGGCCGCCGCGAGGTAGCAGCACTGACCGGCGGCGAACGCGGCGGCGGACAGCTCGCCCGGCCCCGAGGCCGCGACGGCGGAAAGGGCGCTCAGGGCGGCGCCCAGCGGCGCCCCGACGCGCAGGGCCCGTACCGCGGCCGGGCGGTCGGCGAGGCTGAGCCAGGAGTGCGCGCGGTGCGAGAGGGACTGGTTCCACACCCAGCCGGTGACCGTTCCGGCGAGCAGTGCCATGGTGCCGGCCGGAAGGCCGAACTCGGCGCTCGGCCCGGCGAGCAGGGGCGCCCCCAGGACGTAGGCGAGCCCGGGGAGGGCGAAGACCAGGCCGCGCAGCAGGCAGGAGCCGAGGTGGGTGTGCCAGGGCTCGCGGGGCGGGGCGGGAGCCGCGGGGTGGCGGCGCGCCACCCGGCGGTAGAGCTCCTCGGCGAGCGAGAAGGAGTCGCGGTGGCCGTAGTCGGCGCGTATCTGGGCGTCGGTCATGCCGTCGGATTCGAGGATCGCGGCTATCTCGTCCGGGTGGACGGCGACGGCCGCCAAGTCCTCGAAACGCTGGGCGAGTTGGGCGAGCGGGTCGTCCGCGGGCGGCGTGGGCGGGCGCTGGCGCGGGATGAAGGGCAGGGTGTCCTGCCCCTCCTTCCCGCCGAGCCACAGGGAACCGCTCACCAGGCGGCCCCGCCGAGCGCGGCGACCTCGCGGTACCAGGGGGCCGCGAGTTGCAGCGTCCAGTCGTCCCCGGGCGCGTACCCGACCAGGGCGGGCTCGGGCGGCAGGGCCCCGGCCAGTTCCCGGTAGATCCGGCGGAAGCCGTCGACCGAGCGGTGCAGGGTGAACTTGTCGATGACGCGCTGGCGCGCCTCGGCGCCGAGCCGGGTGCGCCGCTCCCGGTCGCGCAGCAGCCCGACGGCGGCCTCGGCCATCACGGCGGGCTCCCTCGGCGGCACCACGAGGCCCGCGTCGCCCGCGGCCTCGCGCACGCCTCCGACGTCCGTGGAGACGGTGGCGCGCCCGCAGGACATCGCCTCGATCAGTGAGAACGGGAAGCCCTCGCTGATGCTGGAGAGCATCACCACGCTGCCCGAGGCGTAGGCGCTCGCCACATCGGTGACGCGGCCCTCGTAGGTGATGCCGTCGCTGACGCCGAGTTCGGCGGCCAGCTTCTCCAGGCGGGTGCGGTAGTCCTCGCCGCCGGCCGGCACTCCCCCGTACAACCGCAGCCGGGTGTCGGGGAGTTCGGCCCGCACGATGGCATACGCGCGGATCAGGGTCTCCAGGTCCTTGATCGGGTCGATGCGTCCGCACCAGCTCAGGGTGGGGACGGCAGGGTCGGGGCCGGCGTGCGGGAAGAGGTCGGGGTCCACACCGTTGTAGACGGTGCGGATGCGCTCGGCGGGCGCGCCGCCGCGCTCCTCCCAGCGCCGGTTGTACTGGTTGCACGGAGTGATCAGGTCGGCGCTGCGGTAGCCCAGGGTGTTGAGCTCCCGGTAGAAGCTCAACAGGACCGCTTTGACCGGCCAGTTCTGTTCGCCGGTGCGGTAGCCGAGGTAGCGCTCGCGGAGATAGATGCCGTGTTCGGTGAGCAGGAACGGCACGCCGTCGAAGTACTGGGCGGCGAGTGCGGGCAGCGTGGCGAGGCCGCTGCTGACCGCGTGCGCCACGCTGTCCGCCGGAATGCGGGCGGACAGCGGGCGCAGAGCGTGTTCCAGGAGGTCGGTCGCGGTCAGCGCGTCGTGCACGGTGGGCCGCGCCCTGGACAGTGCCAGGTGCGGCATCGTCCAGATCCACATCAGTGACTTCAGTGCCGCCTCGGAGCGCAGCGCCGCCGACAGCCGCCCGTCCCGGGCCAGTTCCGCCAGGCCGTACAGGGCCGAGGCGAAGTCACAGCCGGACTCCGGGTCGAGCATGGCGAGCAGGAAGCGCTCGTAGGTGTCGGTGAAGCGGCGCCCCTCCTTGCCGAGCAGTGGCCGCCGCCTGCCGGGCTGCGGCCCCCACAGGGGGAAGGCCGTGTGCCGGTAGACGTTGGCCGGAAGCTCCCAGGCGACCGGCTCGCGGCCGCTGCCGGTGAGGGCGACGACATTGAAGTCGACCTCCGGCATGCCGCGGACGAGCTGGTCGCACCAGGTACTCACACCCCCGTGGATGTGCGGATAGGTGCCTTCGGTGAGCATGGTGACATGACGGCCACTGCTCGGCATGGATGTCCCCCCAGGACAAAGCGGTCGTGCGTGACCGGCGAACGTGCGCGGCCGGTCGTCGTGCGTGACGGGCGGTCGAACGTGACGGGCGGTCGTGCGAGCGGTCAGGCCGGCAGCTTCAGCGTGACCGACGACTGGAGCAGCTCGGGCGAGGTCCAGTCGGAGCGCTCACCCGCGTACGCCGTCCCGAACACGGTGGTGCCGAGGAGCAGTTGCTTGCGCGTGCCCTCCGGAGCCGTCACCGGTGCGGCCACCCCCTTCGGAGCCTGGACGGTGACGGCGGTGCCGATCCGGTAGGCGGTCACCGAACCGGACGCCAGTGCCTTGTCCCAGGACGCCCGGCGGCTGAACTCGGTTCCCGCGTCCTTCTCGCGCAGGTTCACGATGGGGGCGTTGTCGGCGTACAGCGCCTTGTAGTCGGCCAGCACCTTGTCGAGGACGGGGTAGAGGATCCGCTCCTCGGCCAGGTTCGACTGGTGGACGTAGTGCGGTCGCGGGTCGTTCCACAGGACGTGGCCGAGCGCGGTCTTGGCCTCGCGGGGCACGATGTACGACGAGTAGCCGGACGCGGTGTCCAGCGGCGCGGTCATGCAGGTGGAGGCCGGGTTGTCCTCGCAGATGCCGCTTCCGCCGTCGGCCCTTGAGGTGTACAGCCAGTTGTACTCGTCGGTCATCTCGGCGGCCTTGCCGACGTTGTAGTACACGTTCATCGGGTGCCGGGGCACCGTCAGGGCCGCGCCGACCGCGCGCTGGTCGGGCTCGCGCGAGGCGTCGCTGCCGGTCCACTTGATGCCGTTGTCGGCGAAGGCGCCGGCCAGGTTCGGGTTGTCGTCGGGCTGCTGCGGCAGGACCCGCATGCCGGAGTGCTCACCGGTGACGAGCTCGCTCTTGTCGACCGGCAGGCCCTTTTGGACCGCCCAGGTGTAGTTCTGCGAGATCTGCGCCGAGATGTCGGCCCGGCTCATCCACTGCGTGGAGCCGTCGGGGTTCTTCTTGCACTGCCACGGCACGACGGTGTTGTCCTGGACGCAGCCGAGGAACTCGTGCGTGTAGGTGTGGTTGGTCCAGCGGAACTTGGCCTTGTCGGCCAGGAGTTGGGCGGCCATCGCGTCGGTGCCGCCGTTCTCGGACTTCCACTCCTCGCCGGCGCCCGCGTTGAAGACCATGTCGAGCGTGAACCCGCTGGTCTGCTCCCACTGGGCCGCGTACTGCGCGTCGGCCGCCGTCATCCGGATGTCCGTGCTCGCGGTGCCGCCCTCGGGGCAGTCGAAGTCGCCGGGGGTGCAGTTGTGGACGCTGTCCCAGCGGGAGTCGGGCGCGAACACGTCGTCCACGTGGACCGAGAAGTAGTTGCGGCTCTGGCCCAGGTGGATCCCCTGGGTCATCCACTCCACCATGCCCTTGGCCAACGCCTGGAACTGCTGCTGGTACTGGTTGTAGGCGAAGGTGACCACGAGTTCGCTGCGGCCGTCGTGGGTGTACTGGCCGAGCATCGAGCCGCCGGACGGCGCGTCGAGGTAGCTGGTGAAGCCGTCCCTGGGACGGGCCGCGTAGCCGTAACTCTCGGGCACCGCCGGGTCGTTGTCCTCGAAGGTGAGCGGGCCGTCGAGGTAGCCGAAGGCCCCCGCCCGGCCGGCCGCGCTGACCGTCGTCGTGACGCCGTCCAGCGGGCCGGAGAAGCCGCCGGGCTGGTCGGTGTAGTCGAGCCCGACCTCGGGGTGGGCCCAGGTGTACGCGTCGATCTGGCGGATCCCGAAGGTCGTCTCGTACGCGGCGAGCGCCACCTGCTCGGGCGCGTCGGCGGCACCGAAGGGGATCTCGTTGGGCGCGACGACGCCCTGGAACTTCGCGCGCGGCCGTCCGCCCAGGGTGTCGCTCAGGAACGCGGCGTTGATCGTGGGCCGCCCCGCGGCGCCCAACGCGACGGTCTGGTACGGCACTCCGGTGTTCTTCAGCGCGGCGACGACGGCACCGACCGCGCTCCCGCCGTCGTCGAGGACCAGCACCTTCAGATCGATCCGCGGCGCCACCGGAGCCGCGGCGTCGGCGGCCGGGACGACCGTGGAGAGCAGTCCGGCCGCCATCAGCGCGGTGAGCGCGACCCGGGTTCTGCCAGATTTCAAGGCCTTCGCCTTCATATGTCCCCCCTCATGGAACTCCCCTCGTGCAGAGCGCGAGGGGAACCTGTGGTGATGATGCAAAGGGGCACGGTGCCCCCTGTGCCCAATCGAGGCGAGTGTGACGGACCTCTCGGCGAGCGTGCGGGCCAAACGTGAAAGAGACACCACGGATGAGTGAATTAAGGCCACCGCTATCGAACGCCGTCACCGCGCGTAGGCTCGTGGCTGGTGGTCGACCCGCCCGAAATACGATGTACCTGGCCCCGGCCGGCCCATCCGACGGTCGAACACTCCACCCAGGATTCTCAAGGAAGAGAGATCTCACCACCGTGACTGCTCTGACTCTCAGCACCGCCGGTGCGGCGACGCTGCGCGCCGACGCCCTCGTCGTCGGCGTCGCCAAGGCCGCAGGCCCCAAGGGTGGGCTGGTCGTCGCGCCCGGCGCCGAGGCCGTGGACAAGGCGTTCGGCGGGAAGCTCGCCGCCGTCCTGGAGACCCTCGGCGCCCGTGGTGCCGAGGGTGAGGTGACCAAGGCCGTGTCCCCCTCCGGCCTCAAGGCCCCGTTCGTCCTCGCCGTCGGCCTGGGCACCGCGCCCGCCGAGGACGAGTCGTACGACTCCGAGGTGCTGCGCACCGCCGCCGGCAACGCCGCCCGCGCCCTGCACGGCGTCAAGAAGGCCGCGTTCGCGCTGCCCGTCGAGGCCGCCGAGGACATCGAGGCCATCGGCGAGGGCGCCCTGCTCGGCGCGTACGCCTTCACCGCCTACCAGTCCGCCCCCACGACGGGCGCCGACGCCAAGGGCCCGCTCGCCGAGGTGGCGCTGCTCGGCGCCAAGCCGCGCGACAAGGCCCACAAGGCGGCCGTCGAGCGCTCGCTCGCGGTGGCCGAGGAGATCAACCGCGCCCGCGACCTGATCAACACCCCGCCGAACGACCTGACCCCGGAGGCCTTCGCGGCCGTCGTCTCGGCGGCCGGCAAGGAGCACGGCCTCAAGGTCCAGGTGCTCGACGAGAAGGCGCTGGAGAAGGGCGGCTACGGCGGCATCCTCGGTGTCGGCATCGGCTCGCAGAACCCGCCCCGCCTGGTGAAGATCACCTACACCCACGCCAAGAACGCCAAGCACCTGGCGTTCGTGGGCAAGGGCATCACCTACGACTCGGGCGGCATCTCGCTCAAGCCGGCCGGCCACAACGAGACGATGAAGTGCGACATGAGCGGCGCCGCCGCCGTGTTCGCCGCCGTCGTCGCCGCCGCGCGCCTGGGCCTCGAGGTCAACGTCACCGGCTGGCTCGCGCTCGCCGAGAACATGCCGTCCGGCTCGGCCACCCGCCCCGGCGACGTGCTGCGCATGTACAGCGGCAAGACCGTCGAGGTCCTCAACACCGACGCCGAGGGCCGGCTGGTCCTGGCCGACGCGCTGTGGAAGGCCTCCGAGGAGAAGCCCGACGCGATCGTGGACGTGGCGACGCTGACCGGCGCCATGGTGCTCGCCCTCGGCGACCACACCTTCGGCATCATGGCCAACGACGACGCCTTCCGCACCGCGATCCACGAGATCGCGGAGGAGTCCGGCGAGCAGTCCTGGCCGATGCCGCTCCCGGCGAACCTCCGCAAGACCATGGACTCCCCCACCGCCGACATCGCCAACATGGGCGTGCGGATGGGCGGCGGCCTGGTGGCCGGTCTGTTCCTGAAGGAGTTCGTCGGCGAGGGCATCACCTGGGCCCACCTGGACATCGCGGGCCCCGCCTACAACGACGGCGCCCCGCACGGCTACACCCCCAAGGGCGGCACCGGCTCCTCGGTGCGCACCCTGGTCCGTCTGGCCGAGCGCACCGCCACGGGCGACCTCGGCTGACAGCCCGTCCACAGCCGACGCACAGAGCGGCCCCGGGCCCACCCCCCGGAGCCGCCCGTGGTCACGCTCCGTGCCGCCGCACCCTGTCCGGATTTCGCTGTCGATGAAATCCAGGCCTCTGGGTGCGGCGGCGGAGCCACGTCTGAGCGGCGCCCAGCCCGGCGACCGGCCGTCTCAGACACCGGCCCCGCGTCCCGCCTTCCGTCAACAAGTGCGAAGATGGGTTCTCGGCAGGACAGGGCCCCCACCACAGGGCCGAAGACAAGCGGCCGAACACCAGCCGCCGCCGGTCATCGACGACCGCGCCCGGCGCACATGCATGGAGGACGTGACGTGGCGAACGACGCCAGCACCGTTTTCGACCTAGTGATCCTCGGCGGTGGCAGTGGCGGCTACGCCGCGGCCCTGCGCGGAGCGCAGCTGGGCCTGGACGTCGCACTCATCGAGAAGAGCAAGCTCGGCGGCACCTGCCTGCACAACGGCTGCATCCCCACGAAGGCCCTGCTGCACGCCGGCGAGATCGCCGACCAGGCACGTGAGGCCGGCCAGTTCGGTGTCAAGGCCACCTTCGAGGGCATCGACATCAACGCGGTCCACGCGTACAAGGACGAGGTCATCTCGGGCCTGTACAAGGGTCTGCAGGGCCTGGTCGCCTCCCGCAAGGTGACCTACATCGAGGGTGAGGGACGGCTGTCCTCCCCGACCTCGGTGGACGTCAACGGCCAGCGCGTCCAGGGCCGGCACGTCCTCCTGGCGACCGGCTCCGTGCCGAAGTCGCTGCCCGGTCTGGAGATCGACGGCAACCGGATCATCTCGTCCGACCACGCGCTGACCCTGGACCGCGTCCCGCAGTCCGCGATCATCCTGGGCGGCGGCGTCATCGGCGTCGAGTTCGCCTCGGCGTGGAAGTCCTTCGGCACCGACGTCACCGTCATCGAGGGTCTCAAGCACCTCGTGCCGGTCGAGGACGAGAACAGCTCCAAGATCCTGGAGCGCGCGTTCCGCAAGCGCGGCATCAAGTTCAACCTGGGCACCTTCTTCCAGAAGGCGGAGTACACCGCCAACGGCGTGAAGGTCACCCTGGCCGACGGCAAGGAGTTCGAGGCCGAGGTCCTCCTCGTCGCCATCGGCCGCGGCCCGGTCTCCCAGGGCCTCGGCTACGAGGAGCAGGGCGTCGCGATGGACCGCGGTTACGTCCTGGTCGACGAGTACATGCGCACCAACGTGCCCACCATCTCCGCCGTCGGTGACCTCGTCCCGACGCTCCAGCTCGCGCACGTCGGCTTCGCCGAGGGCATCCTGGTGGCGGAGCGTCTGGCCGGTCTCAAGACCGTCCCGATCGACTACGACGGCGTGCCCCGGGTGACGTACTGCCACCCCGAGGTCGCCTCCGTGGGCATCACCGAGGCCAAGGCCAAGGAGATCTACGGTGCGGACAAGGTCGTCGCTCTGAAGTACAACCTCGCGGGCAACGGCAAGAGCAAGATCCTCAAGACCGCGGGCGAGATCAAGCTCGTCCAGGTCAAGGACGGCGCCGTGGTCGGCGTCCACATGGTCGGTGACCGTATGGGCGAGCAGGTCGGCGAAGCTCAGCTGATCTACAACTGGGAGGCGCTGCCGGCCGAGGTCGCGCAGCTCATCCACGCGCACCCGACGCAGAACGAGGCGCTCGGCGAGGCTCACCTGGCGCTGGCCGGCAAGCCGCTGCACTCCCACGACTAGCAGCCCCTCGGGCGCGACGACCACTTCCCGCAATTTCGTAAGGAGCAACCGAAACCATGTCGGTTTCCGTAACCCTTCCGGCGCTCGGCGAGAGCGTCACCGAGGGCACCGTCACCCGCTGGCTCAAGGCCGAGGGCGAGCGCGTCGAGGCCGACGAGCCGCTGCTCGAGGTCTCGACCGACAAGGTCGACACCGAGATCCCCGCCCCCGCCTCCGGCATCCTGGCCTCCATCAAGGTGGCCGAGGACGAGACCGTCGAGGTCGGTGCCGAACTCGCCATCATCGACGACGGCTCCGGCGCCCCGGCCGCCGAGTCCGCCCCGGCGCAGGAGGCCCCCGCTCAGGAGGCCCCGGCGCAGGAGGCCGCCCCGGCCCCGCAGGCCCAGCCCTCCACCGAGGCCGCCGCCCCCGCCCCGGCCCCCACGGCCGAGGCCGCCTCCGGCGGTGGCTCCGCCGAGGGCACCGACGTCGTCCTGCCCGCGCTCGGCGAGAGCGTGACCGAGGGCACCGTCACCCGCTGGCTCAAGGAGGTCGGCGAGGAGGTGGCCGAGGACGAGCCGCTGCTCGAGGTCTCCACCGACAAGGTCGACACCGAGATCCCCGCGCCGGTCGCCGGGGTGCTCCTGGAGATCGTGGTCGGCGAGGACGAGACCGCCGAGGTCGGCGCCAAGCTCGCCGTCATCGGTGCCCCGGGCGCGGCTCCCGCCGCCGCCCCGGCTCCGGCCGCCCCGGCCCAGGAGGCCGCCCCCGCACCGGCTCCGGCCGCCCCGGCGCCCGCTCCGGCGGCTGCCCCGGCTCCGGCTCCGGCCCCCGCGGCTCCGGCCCCGCAGGCCCCGGCCGCACCGGCTCCGGCTCCGGCTCCGGCCGCCCCCGCTCCGGCCCCGGCCGCTCAGGCGCCCGCTCCCGCCGCCACCTCCGGTGACGACGGCGCGTACGTCACACCGCTGGTCCGCAAGCTCGCCTCCGAGTCCGGTGTGGACCTGGGTGCGGTCAAGGGCACCGGCGTCGGCGGTCGCATCCGCAAGCAGGACGTCATCGCCGCCGCGGAGGCCGCCAAGGCTCCCGCCCCGGCCGCCGCCCCCGCCGCGAAGAAGGCCGCCCCGTCCGTCGAGGCGTCCCCGCTGCGCGGTCAGACGGTCAAGATGACCCGCATGCGCAAGGTCATCGGCGACAACATGATGAAGGCGCTGCACTCGCAGGCCCAGCTGACCACGGTCGTCGAGGTCGACATCACGAAGCTGATGAAGCTGCGCAACGCGGCGAAGGACGCCTTCGCCGCGCGTGAGGGCGTCAAGCTGTCCCCGATGCCGTTCTTCGTGAAGGCGGCGGCCCAGGCGCTGAAGGCCCACCCGGTCGTCAACGCCCGGATCAACGAGGACGAGGGCACCATCACGTACTTCGACTCGGAGAACATCGGCATCGCCGTGGACTCCGAGAAGGGCCTGATGACCCCGGTCATCAAGGGTGCGGGCGACCTCAACCTGGCCGGCATCTCCAAGGCCACGGCCGAGCTGGCCGGCAAGGTCCGCGGCAACAAGATCACTCCGGACGAGCTGTCCGGTGCGACCTTCACCATCAGCAACACCGGCTCGCGCGGTGCGCTGTTCGACACGGTCATCGTGCCGCCGAACCAGGTCGCCATCCTGGGCATCGGCGCCACCGTCAAGCGTCCGGCGGTCATCGAGACCGCCGAGGGCACCGTCATCGGCGTCCGCGACATGACGTACCTGGCGCTCTCCTACGACCACCGTCTGGTGGACGGCGCCGACGCCGCCCGCTACCTGACGACCGTCAAGGCGATCCTGGAGGCCGGCGAGTTCGAGGTCGAGCTCGGCCTGTAAGGCTGCCCCAGGCACCCCGGGACGGCTGTAAGACTCGTCTCACCAGCGGCCGCGCCCCCGTTCGGACCCATCCGGACGGGGGCGCGGCCGTATTGTTTGGTGGTCACCGCCCCCTTGGAGGAGCCCTCATGACCGTGCCCGTCGTCCACTCGCTGCGCGAGCAGATCCGCGAGCACATCGTGGAGGGGATCGTCAGCGGGCGCTGGAAGCCCGGTGAGCGGATCGTGGAGCGGCGCATCGCGGTGGAGCTCCAGGTCAGCCAGACGCCCGTGCGCGAGGCGCTGCGGGAACTGGAGAGCCTGCGCCTGATCGAGTCGGCGCCCAACAAGGGCGTACGGGTGCGCAATCTGAGCGCGGCGGACCTGGAGGAGAGCTACCCGGTGCGGGCCGGCCTGGAGCAGATCGCGGCCGAGCTGGCGGCGGAGCGCCTCGCCGAGGACTGCTCGGCCCTGGAGCCGCACGTGGCGGCCCTGTACGAGGCGGACCGGGCGGCGGACGGCACCGCCCAGGTGCGGCACACGGTCGGCTTCCACCGCGAACTGGTGCGGGCGGCCGACAACAGCGTGCTGCTGCACACCTGGGAGGGCCTCGGCATCGAGGTCTTCACGGCCCTGTCCATCCGCTGGCTCGGCACCGTGCAGAAGTCGTACGCGGAGGAGCACGAGGATCTGGTGGCCGCGTTCCGGCGGCGCGATCCGGCCATCGGCGCACTGGTGAAGGCACATGTGCTCGGATGTGCGCCGCGTAGCGCCTGACCTGCGCGGCGGCGGCCGGAGCGCCTGCGAAAGCAAGGCACCCGGTGCCCTTTTTGGCGGCACCCTGTGCCGACTTTCCCGATTCGAAGAAGTTTTTGGCTCAACGCTTTGATCGATCATCGATCGTCGGCTTACAGTCAACGGCGGACTCACCGGTCCAAGGCCCCGTCCTGCCAGACAAAGGCCCCTTTTTCTCCACCCCCCTCCTGTCCGGAAGGCGGCGATCATGATCGACCCCGTAGCCAAGTTTCCGAGCGAGCTCGACCAGCTCCCGGACCGTGACACCGAGGAGACCGCCGAATGGGCGGCCTCCCTCGATGCCGTCGCCAAGGCCGCCGGCCCGCACAGGGCCGCGTATCTGATGCGCCGCACGCTTCAGCATGCCGAAGGCGCGGGCCTCGCCCTGCCCAAGCTGCTGGAGACGGACTACGTCAACACCATCCCCTCCTCCTCCGAGCCCGCCATCGACGGCGACGAGGAGATGGAGCGCCGGATCACCGCGTGGAACCGCTGGAACGCGGCGGCCATGGTGACCCGGGGCTCGAAGTACGGCGTCGGCGGCCACATCGCGACCTTCGCGTCCGCGGCCTGGCTGTACGAGACCGGCTTCAACCACTTCTTCCGCGGCAAGGAGGGCGACGGATCGGGCGACCAGCTCTACATCCAGGGCCACGCCTCGCCCGGCATCTACGCCCGCGCCTTCCTCGACGGCCGCCTCACCGAGGCGCACCTCGACAAGTTCCGCCAGGAGTCCGCGGGCGACGGCCTGCCCTCCTACCCGCACCCGCGCCGGCTGCCCTGGCTGTGGGAGTTCCCGACCGTCTCGATGGGTCTGGGCCCGCTCTCCGCGATCTACCAGGCGCGCTTCAACCGGTACCTCACCAACCGGAACATCAAGGACGTCTCGAACTCCCACGTGTGGGCGTTCCTCGGTGACGGCGAGATGGACGAGCCCGAGTCGACGGCGGCCCTCGCGCTCGCCGCCCGCGAGGGTCTGGACAACCTGACCTTCGTCATCAACTGCAACCTGCAGCGCCTCGACGGCCCGGTCCGCGCCAACTTCAAGATCGTGCAGGAGCTGGAGGCCCAGTTCCGCGGCGCCGGCTGGAACGTCGTGAAGTCGCTGTGGGGCGGCGCCTGGGACGAGCTGTTCCAGCTCGACACCACCGGCGCCCTCGTCCGCCGCCTGCGCGAGGTCCCCGACGCCCAGGTGCAGACGTACCAGACGCGCGACGCGGCCTACATCCGCGAGGACTTCTTCGGCAAGGACCCGGCGCTCGTCGAGATGGCGAAGCTGCTCTCGGACGACAAGATCCTGGAGTGCTTCCACCTCTCGCGCGGTGGCCACGAGCCGCGCAAGGTGTACGCCGCCTACAAGGCCGCCCTGTCCCACAAGGGTGCGCCGACCGTCATCCTGGCGCAGACCGTCAAGGGCTTCACCCTGGGTGAGGGCTTCGCGTCCAAGAACGCGAACCACCAGATGAAGAAGCTCACCAACGACGAGTTCAAGAACATGCGCGACCTTCTTGAACTGCCCATATCCGACGCCCAGTTCGTCGACGGCCAGGTCCCCTACGGCCACCCCGGCGCCGACTCCCCCGAGGTCCGCTACCTCCAGGAGCGCCGCGCGGCGCTCGGCGGCCCGGCCCCGGCCCGCCGCAGCCACGCCCTCGCCCCGCTGCCGGCCCCGGCCGACAAGTCGTTCGCGGCCTTCGACAAGGGCTCCGGCAGCCAGTCCATGGCCACCACCATGGCGTTCGTGCGGCTGATGAAGGACCTGATCCGCGACAAGACGACCGGCAAGCGCTGGGTCCCGATCGTCCCGGACGAGGCCCGCACCTTCGGCATGGAGTCGCTGTTCCCCTCGCTGGGCATCTACTCGCCCAAGGGCCAGACGTACGAGCCGGTCGACCGCGACCAGCTCATGTACTACCGCGAGGCCAAGGACGGCCAGATCCTCAACGAGGGCATCACCGAGGCCGGCTCCATGGCCGACTTCATCGCCGCGTCGTCCGCGTACGCCACGCACGGCGAGCCGATGATCCCGTTCTACATCTTCTACTCGATGTTCGGCTGGCAGCGCACGGCCGACCAGATGTGGCAGCTCGGCGACCAGCTGGGCCGCGGCTTCCTGGTGGGCGCCACCGCCGGCCGTACGACCCTGACGGGTGAGGGCCTCCAGCACGCCGACGGCCACTCCCCGGTCATCGCGGCGACCAACCCGGCGGCCCTGTCCTACGACCCGGCCTTCGCCTACGAGGTCGCGGCCATCGTCAAGGACGGTCTGCGCCGGATGTACGGCGAGGCGGCCCCCGGTGAGGACCGGGACGTCTTCTACTACCTCACCGTCTACAACGAGCCGATGCCGCAGCCGGCGAAGCCCGCGGGCATCGACGAGGGCATCGTCAAGGGCCTGTACCGCTTCAACACGGCGGAGTCGGCCGGCGTGACCGTCCCGGCGAACGCCTCGCGCATCCAGCTCCTGGGTTCCGGCACGGCGATCCACTGGGCCCTGGAGGCGCAGAAGCTGCTCGCCGAGGAGTGGGGCGTGGCGGCCGACGTGTGGTCCGCGACCTCCTGGACCGAGCTGCGCCGCGACGCGCTGGAGGCGGACGCCGCCCTGCTGCGCGGGGAGGAGCGGACGCCCTTCATCCGCAAGGCACTCGAGGGCGTGGACTCTCCCGTCCTCGCGGTCTCCGACTACATGCGTCAGGTGCCCGACCAGATCGCGCAGTGGGTCGAGCAGGACTGGTCCTCGCTCGGGGCGGACGGGTTCGGCCTCTCGGACACGCGTGAGGCGGCCCGTCGTCACTTCGGTGTCGACGCGCAGTCGATCGTGGTGGCGGCGCTGGCTCAGCTTGCCCGGCGGGGTGAGGTTCCGGTCACCTCGGTGAAGGAAGCCCGCGTCCGCTACGGCCTGTAGCCCACCCCCTCCCCAGTGCCCCGCCCGGCCTGCCGGCGCGGGGCACCCCCACATCCCCTCGCGGGTTGCCCGCGCCCCTGAGCCCCACTTTCGCCCGCGGGCCGCCGGTGGCTGGTCGCGCCGTTCCCCGCGCCCCCAAACCCCCTTTCGCCCGCAGGCCGTTCGTGGCTTGTCGCGCAGTTCCCCGCGCCCCTCAAACCCGCCGTCGCCCGCGGGCCGCGGTCGCTCCTCGCGCAGTTCCCCGCGCCCCTAAAACCCGCCGTCGCCTGTCGGCTGTTCGTGGCTGGTCTCGCACCATGAGGTCTGCTCGCCTGTGAGCAGTGTGTGGCCGATCCAGCACCCGGCCGACGCACGCCAACCCCCTCAGGGGCGCGAGGAACTGCGCGACCAGCCCAGCACGGCCCGCACGCAAACCCCCACAGAGACCACCCCACAGGGGCGCGGGGAACTGCGCTACCGGCCCAGGGCGCATCATGGGTTCATGCGCGCCGCCCGGCTGATCAAGATGGTGCTGCTCCTTCAGGCACACCCCACCCTCACCGCCCCCGAGCTGGCCCGGGAGCTGGAGGTGTCCGAGCGGACCGTCACCCGGGACGCCCAGGCCCTGGCCGAGGCCGGGGTTCCGGTGTACGCGGACCGGGGCCGGGCCGGCGGCTACCGGCTGGTCGGCGGGTACCGGACGCGTCTGACGGGGCTCGCCCGCTCCGAGGCCGAGGCCCTGTTCCTGTCCGGGGTGCCGGGCGCGCTGCGCGGCATGGGCCTGGAAGACGCCGCCTCCGCCGCCCGCCTGAAGGTGTCGGCGGCCCTGCTCCCCTCCCTCAAGGACGCCCCCTCCTCCGCCGCCCGGCGCTTCCACCTGGACGCCCCCGGCTGGTGGCAGGAGCCCGAGACCCCCGAGCTGCTGCCCTCCGTGGCCGAGGCGGTGTGGGACGACCGGCGGGTACGGGTCGGCTACCGCCGCCCGGGCCGCGCCACCGTGGAGCGGGACCTGGAACCGTACGGCCTGGTCCTGAAGGCGGGCGTCTGGTACCTGTGCGCACGGGCCACGGGCGAGCCCGGCAGCGGGGACGAGGACAGGGCCGAGGGCGGCGAGAGCGCGTTCCGGGTGTACCGGCTCGACCGGATCACCGCCGTCGCCTCCGGCGAGGACCGCTTCGTACGGGACGAGGCGTTCGACCTGCCGCGGTTCTGGGCGGAGCGGGCCGAGGAGTTCGCCCGGGCGGTGCTCACCGAGACCGTGGTCGTACGGGTCTCCCGGGCAGGCGCCGCCCGCCTCCCGCACGTCACCGGCGACCGGGGCCCCGTGCGCGAGGCCCTGGAGCGGGCCGGCGAGCCGGACGCCGAAGGCCGGCTCACCGTGACCGTACCGGTCGAGTCGCAGGACGTCGCCTACGCGCAACTCCTGTCGCTCGGGCCGGAGTTGGAGGTTCTGGCGCCCCCGGAACTGCGGGAGCGGTTCGCCGGGGCGGCGCGCGGGTTGCGCCAACTCTACGGCTGAGACGGCCCATTGGCGGATACTGGCAGTTCGCCGCAGACAACTCGCCGTCATTGGCAGGCCGTTGTACGCTGGCGGGGTGCCTGGAATCAGCGCTTCGACCGATGGACAGCGCCGTCCGCGGGATGTGGTCGCCGACGGCCTGCGTGCCCTCATCCGCGGCGGCGAGCTGCGGGTCGGCGAGCACCTGCCGACCCAGGCCCAGCTCAGCGAGCGGTTCTCGGTGCCGCGCGGCGCGGTCCGTGGCGCCGTCGAGCTGCTCGAACGGGAAGGCCTGATCAGGCGGGCCCAGCAGGGCACCCCGCCGACGGTGGCCCGCCCCACGCCGCTCCCGGTCCCGGCCGGCCCGCGCGAGACGTCGGAGCCGCGCCGCCAGTCCCCCCGCCCCGCCGGGGTCTTCCTGGGCGAGCGGGTGGCGCACTGCTTCCGCCAGGACGAGGTGACCATCGACGCGTACTGCCTCAATGGCGAGACGCTGGCATCGGCGCTGGCGGGCCCGTTGGTCGCCGTGCAAGCGGCGGGCGCGGGGCCGCGCCGGGTGGCGGTGCGCATCCTGCTGCCCGACGCCGAGGCCCCGCTGGCCCTGCCCCAGGTGATCGGTGACCTGGGGAACGTCCGGCCGCGCGAGCGCCTGCGCATCACCAGCAACCACATCTACGGCTCGCTGCGCCACTCGCTGCGGATGCTCAAGGTGCGCGATCTGGTCCCGGACGTGACGGTCGAGGCGCGCAAGGTGTCGATCACCCCGACGCAGAAGGTCTACATCCTCAACGGCCGCGAGGTGCTGGCCGGCCACTACCAGGTGACCGAGCGCACGGTGGACCTCGACCGGAACCCCATCGAGATCTACGACATGCTCGGCGTCGAGGGCATGCTCTTCCGGCACGCCGTGGTGGACGACGACCAGGTCACCCGCGGTTACGTGGAGCAGACCCAGCAGTGGTTCGACTCGCTGTGGAACACCATCGCCCGCCCCATGGACCCGAACTGAGCCCGGCCCATGGACCCGAACTGAGCCCGCCCCATGGACCCGAACTGAGCCCGGCCCGCTGAGCCGAACCGAGCCGGTCCGCGGTCCCGCTCAGCGGGCGGCGAGCAGCATGAGCACCAGGAGTACGGCCACCACGCACACGAGCCGGGTGCGCGGCGCGGCCGGAACGGCCGGGGTCGGCGTGCGCTCCGCGCCGCCGCCCTTGGTGAGCAGCACCCCCAGGGCGAGCACCAGCAGGCCGGACGGGCCGAGCAGGGACACCACACCCGCGTTCGACAGCAGTTCGAGGACGATCTGCACGCGCGTCTCCAGTCCCATGGAACACCTCCTCCGGTAGTCGCCGCCGCGGACCGCCCGGACGGGCGACGTCCCGCTCCTGGGCAGGCGATTGTGTTCCCTCCTCCTACCCGGACTGAATGGCTGCCATCTAAGGTCAACCGCCTGCATATTGGGCAACACGCTTCTACCAATGGGTAGTTGATCGGCCAACACGTACAACCAACCGGTCAACAGCCTGAGTTGACCGTTCGTTGCATGCATCTGTCCTGTCCTGACCGCGAGTTGTAGCCTCGGTGGGTGACGACCCACACCACCGGGGCCGACCGGGACGACGCCGGGGAGACCCCCCGCTACCGATCGGTCGCCGACACGCTGCGCCGGGACATCCAGAACGGGGTGCCGGCGCCCGGCGAGGGGCTGCCCAAGCAGGAGCAGCTCATGCGCCGTTTCCGCTGCGGCCGCGGCACCGTGCAGAAGGCCCTCCAGCTACTGCGGGACGAGCAGCTCCTGGAGGAGGGCGTACCGGGCCGGGGCGCCCGGGTGGCGCGCCAGGCTGCCATCGGGCGGCCATTGGTCCATTACGTCTCGCGCGCCTTCGACGCCCCCCACGTCTCGCTCGACGTGTGGTCGCTGCACACCGAGGAACTGTCGCGCGCCGTCCAGCAGCAGGCCGAGCTCATCCGGCTGGGTGACCGCGCGGCCCCGCGCTCGATCCGGGTCCGGGTCCTCGTACCGGATCCGGACACCGCCCACCCCTACCCGCGCAACGTCGACGACCCCCAGGACCCGCGTCCGCTCAGGCGGCTGCGCCGGGTCATCCGGATGTACGCGGAGGCCCTGCACCACTCGCTCACCCAGCTGGCCGAGGAGGGCGCCGTGGGCTCGGTGTCCGTGGAGATCCGGGGGCTGCCGACGGTGCCGGGCGAGAAGCGCTACCTCGTCAACGGCACGCAGATGCTGACCGGCTACTACGTCCTGCGCAGGACCCGCATCCTGGTGGACGCGGCGTCGATAGAGGTCCTGGAACTGCACAGCGACACCCTGTTCCCGGCCACCGTGGAGGGCAACGGCGCCCGGCCCCTGGAGCGGGCGGAGCTGCGGCAGGCGCAGACGTGGTTCGACTCGCGCTGGGAGACGGCGGCGATGCCGCTGCGCCCGCTCGACGAGTAACGGCCGACGGCGGTGCGACAGATGTGCCAGGGGTGGGACGCGGTGGCAACCGGACGAATGGCGCGACTCCGCGTGCGCCGCCCTCCCCCACCCACGATGCTGGTTCCGTGATGGACGAGACGGAGTTCTGGCAGATCGTGGACCGTTCCCGCGAGGCCGCCGACGGCGACCCCGAGGAACAGGCCGAGCTGCTCGTGGACCGGCTGCTCCAGCTCGATCCCGACGCCGTGCTCGACTTCGCCCGGCACTTCGAGGCGCGCTACAACCGGGCCTACCGCTGGGACCTGTGGGGCGCGGCCGCGGTGCTGCTCGACGGGGCGAGCGACGACGCCTTCGACTATTTCCGCTGCTGGCTCATCGGTCAGGGACGCGAAGTCTTCGAGGGCGCGCTGCACGACCCGGACGCGCTCGCCGACCTCCTCGGCGCGTTCGACGAGGAGGTCGACGGCGACGGCGAGGAGCTGGGCTACGCGGCGGACGAGGCGTACGAGCAGCTCACCGGCGTGGAGGCGCCGGACCTCGGCATCGCGTCCCCGTCGGACGAGCCGGAGGGAACGCCGCTCGACCTGGAGGACGACGCGGCGCTCGCGGCCCGCTACCCGCGCCTGTGGGAGCGCTTCGGCACCGGCTGAGCCCGGCGGCAGACGCTCAGAAGTGCGTGCCGCCGTCGATGCGGACCTCGGTGCCGGTGATGAAGCGGCCGTCGTCGCTCGCCAGCATCGCGACCACCGACGCCACCGTCTCGGGGCCCGCGAAGCCCTGGCCGATGGCCGGGGCGAGCTTCGTGAAGAGCGACAGGTCGGCGTCGGCCGGCAGGCCGGGGCCCACGCTGGAGCGGGAGGCACCGCTGCCGTCGGTCATGCCGGAGGAGATCGAGCCGGGCTGGACGGCGGTGAACCGGATGCCCCGCTTGGCGTACTCGGCGGCGAGCGCGTGCGTCATGGACTGGATGCCGCCCTTGCTGGCCGCGTACGCCGCCATGTAGGGGTGGGCGAACATCGCCGAGGTGGAGCTGAAGTTGACGACGGCGGCGCCGTTGCCTTCGAGCAGCGCCGGGATCGCCTCGCGGATCATCAGGAAGGTGCCGGTCAGGTTGACCGCGACGACCTGGTTGAACTCGGCGAGGCTCGTCTCGTGGGTGTGCGAGGAGCGCAGGATGCCGGCCGCGTTCACCAGCACGTCCAGGCCGCCGAGCGCCGAGACCGCGGCGGCGACGCCCTCGCGCACCGACGCCTCGTCGGCTATGTCGACGACGAGGGTGGTGAGCCGGCCGATGCCCGCGCCCGCCCTGTCCGCGGTGTCCTTCAGGCCGGCCGCGCTCACATCGGCCGCGACCACGTGGCCGCCCTCGGCGAGCAGGCGCAGCACGGTGGCCTGGCCGATGCCGGAGCCGCCGCCGGTGACCAGGGCGCGGCGTCCTTCGTAGCGGGCGGTGACGGTGTTCGGGCTCATCGCGGTCTAGCTTTCTCGGTGTCGGTTCCGCGGCCGGGAGACTCCCCGGCCGACGCGACGTCCACCGTACGCCTTGATGGCACGTTTTGCCATGACGTCAATCCATGCACAGTGCCTGGTCCCGGGCGTAGGCTGGCGCGGTGACCCAGCACGTTCCCTCCTCCGGTCCCCCGCCCAAGGCCTCGCTCACCGAGCGCCGCAAGGCCGCCACCCAGCTCGACATCGCCCGCGCCGCGGCCGCCCTGTTCGCCGAGCACGGGCCCGACGGCACCACCGCCGAGGCCATCGCCCGGCACGCCGGAGTGGCGCTGCGCACCTTCTACCGCTACTTCCGCTCCAAGCAGGACGCGGTGGGTCCGCTGCTCTCCGGCGGCGCGGACCGCTGGCGGGCCCTGCTGGAGGCCGCCGAGCCCGGCCCCCTCGCCAGGACGCTGGAGGCCGCCGTGCGCGAGGCACTCGCGGCGCCCGACGCGGCCGCCGCCGAACAGCTGAGGTGGACCAGGGGGCTGCTGCGCGCGGCCGAGGACGACGCGGCCCTGCGCGCCGTCTGGTACCGGGTGAACCAGGACTCCGAGGACCGGCTGCGTCCGGTGCTCGCCCGCCTCGCGGGGCCGGGGGCGGACGCCCTGGAGGTACGCCTTGCGGCGGCCGCGGCCACCGCCGCGATCCGGGTGGCCCTGGAGGCCTGGGCCACCACCGACGCCCCGGCCTCGGGCCCGGGCTCCCCCGCCGAACTCGCGGTGCGCTGTCTGCGTGAACTGACCGGCGGGACACGCCTGTTGGGCCGCTGACCCGGCCCCATCCGTCAGGCCGATGCGGCCCGATCCGTCAGGCCGATACGGCCCGGCCCGTCAGCGCAGGTCGAGCCAGGCCAGTGCGGCCGTGGTGAGCGCCGTGACACCGGTGGTCAGGGTGGGTTCGACCAGCGGGGCGAAGAACGGCGAATGGTTGGAGGGGATGTCCCTGTCGAGGGTGCCGGCGGCGAGCGCGGCGCCGAACACGGCGGGGTCCGCTCCGCCGAACAGCCAGTAGCAGACCGGGACTTCGCCGTGCGTGCCGAACAGCCCGACGTCCTCGCTGCCGGTCACCGGACCCGGGTCCATCACCCGGTCCGCGCCGAGCACCTCGCCGACCGCGGCCATCGTGCGGGCCACCGCGCCGGCGTCGTTGACCAGCACCGGGAAGGAGCCGGTCTCGGTGATGTCGGGCTCGCGCCCGGCCCCCGCCACGGCCGCCTCGCCCCGGACGATCCGCTCGACGGCGGTCAGCACCCGGGTGCGCACGTCCTCGCTGTACGTACGGATGTTGAGCTTCAGCTCCGCCTCGTCCGGGATGATGTTGTCCTTGGTCCCGGCGTTCAGCGCGCCCACCGTGACGACGGCCGTCTCGCCGCCCGGGATCTCGCGCGAGACGATCGTCTGGAGCCGCAGCACCGTGGAGGCCGCCATCACCACCGGGTCGACGGACGTCTCGGGCCGCGAACCGTGCGCCCCCTTGCCGTGCAGGACGACCTTCAGGGAGTCGCTCGCGGCGAAGGCCGGGCCCGCGTGGGCGCCGACCGTGCCGGCCGGGAACGGCCCCACGTGCTGGCCGAGCACCACGTCCGGAGTGCCGAACCGCTCGTAGAGCCCGTCGTCGATCATGGCCTGGGCACCCTGCCCCAGCTCCTCGGCGGGCTGGAAGACGCCGAGGACGGTGCCGTGCCACGTCTCGCGCGCGTCCGCGAGCAGCTTGAGCGCGCCGAGGAGACAGCTGACGTGCATGTCGTGTCCGCAGGCGTGCATGACGCCCTCGGTGGTGGAGGCGTAGTCGAGGCCGGTGCGCTCGGTGACCGGCAGGGCGTCGAAGTCGGCGCGCAGCAGCACGGTCGGTCCCGGCCCGTTGCGCAGCGCGGCGACCACCCCGGTGCGCCCCACCCCGGTCGTCACCTCGTACCCGAACTCCCCCGCCCTGCGCGCCACTTCGGCGGCCGTGCGGTGCTCGGCGAAGGACAGCTCCGGGTGGGCGTGCAGATCGCGGTAGAGCGCGGCGAGGTCGTCGCGCAGTGCGCCGAGCCCGCGCAGGGCGGTCCGTGCGGCGTCGGCCGAGGCCTGGGCGGAGGGGGCGGGACGGGACACGGTGCTGCCCTGCTTTCGGGGTTCGGTGCGGTGCCGGGTGGTCAGTCGTCGAGCAGGGTCCGCCCCATGAGCACGTCGTCCACGTAGCGGCCCTCGATGAGGAACTCGCCGGGCAGCACGCCCTCCACGGCGAAGCCCTCGGCCTCGTACAGCGCGCGGGCCGGGACGTTGTGTCCCAGCACGCGCAGGGTGATGCGGGTGGCGCCCTGGCCGCGGGCCGCGTCGTACGCCGCGTGCAGCAGGGCCCGTGCGACGCCCCGGCCGCGAGCGGCCTCGGCGACTTCGAGCCCCTGGATCTGGCGGACGTGCCGGTTGCAGTCGAGCGGGGTGGCCGCGACCAGGCGCAGGAATCCGGCCACCTCGCCGTCCAGTTCGGCGACGAGGTAGTGCGCGGGCTCGTGCCGCGCGTCGAAGAACGGCGCGTACGGCTCCGTCGGGCGCGGCTGTACGGCGTGCAGCGGCGACCAGGCGGCCCGGGTCAGCTCGCCGAGGGTCTCGCCGTCGTCGGGCCGGGCGAACCGTATGTGGGGCGGGGGTGACACGCGGGACCGGGGGTGCGACTCGGACATGCGCCCACTGTGCCACGGCGGCCCGGGGGGCGAGGATGGCTCCATGAAGATCGCGGTGACGGGTTCGACGGGTCTGATCGGTGCGGCACTGGTGCGCTCGCTGCGGGCGGACGGGCACGAGGTGCTGCGTCTGGTACGGCGCACACCTGACGGGCCGGACGAGGTGGAGTGGGACCCCGTACGCCAGTACGTGGACGCGGCGGGCCTGGCCGGCTGCGAGGCGGTGGTGCACCTGGCGGGGGCGGCGGTGGCCGGGCGGCGCTGGACCGCGGCCTACCGGAAGGAGATCCGGGACAGCCGGGTGCTCGGCACGGCGGCGCTCGCCGAGGCGCTGACCTCCCTGGACACCCCGCCGAAGGTCCTGGTCAGCGGGTCGGCGATCGGCTACTACGGCGACACGGGCGACCGCTGGGTCGACGAGTCGGCGCCGCCCGGCGACGGCTTCCTGCCCTCGGTGTGCGTGGCGTGGGAGGAGGCGGCCGCCCCCGCCGAGGAGGCCGGCATCCGGACGGTGTTCGCCCGTACGGGACTGGTGATGGCCCGCGAGGGCGGCGCCTGGGCGAAGCTGATCCCGCTGTTCCGGGCGGGGCTCGGGGGGCGGCTCGGCGACGGGCGCCAGTACATGTCCTTCATCGCGCTGCACGACGAGGTGGCGGCGCTGCGGTTCCTCATCGACACGGAGTCGGTGTCCGGGCCGGTGAACCTGACGGCGCCGTCGCCGGTGACCAACCGGGAGATGACGGCGGCGATGTCGCGGGTGCTGGGGCGGCCGGCGCTGCTCCCGGTCCCGGCGCCGGCGCTCCGGGTCGCCCTGGGCGGGGCGGCGGACGAGGTGCTGGCCGGCCAACGGGTGCGCCCGGCCCGCCTCCTGGAAGCGGGCTTCCCGTTCGCCTTCCCGACCCCCGCCACGGCGCTCAGGTCGATCCTGTAGCGCCGGCGGCGGTGCCGCGTGCGCCCGCCGTGCCTCCACGCCCACCCCCGCGCGCGCGGCCCTCCCCCGCCGGAACGTCTCTACTCTCTCCCCGAACTCCGGCATTCCGTGGCCCAGTTGGGGGCATGAGGCCTCCACTCGACCGCGCCTACCTCGGGGAGGGCCACGTGCTCAGTACCGCACACCATGCGGACGTACTCATCGTGGGGGCCGGGCTCGCGGGCCTGTCAGCGGCTCATCAGCTGACCGGCGCGGGAGTCACGGTCAGCGTCCTGGAGGCCGCCCCGTCCGTGGGCGGCCGCATGTCGACCGCCACCGTCGACGGCTTCCGGCTCGACCGGATCGGCCAGCTGCTCTCGACCTCGTACCCGGAACTGACCCGCACTCCCGGCCTGGAGGACCTGTCGCTGCGGCCGTTCTCGCCCGGTGTCCTCGTGCACAGCGAGGGCCGGCACTACCGGGCCGGCACCACAGGGAGCGCGAGGGGCGCACTGGCCGCCGCGCGCGCCCGGGCGAGCGCCCCTCGCGGCACGGTCACCCCGCTCGGCGGCGCGCTGGACCAGGCCCGGCTCGGCAAGGCGCTGGCCCGGCTCGCCGCCACCCCGGTCGGGCGCATCACCGCGCGGCGCGAACTGCCCATCGGACAGGCCCTGTTGAGCCGCGGCCTGCCCGCCCGCACCCTGGACGGATTCGTCCGCCCGCTGCTGTCGGCCCTGCTCTGCGACCCCGACCTGACCACGTCGAGCCGGTGCGCCGACCTCGCGCTGCGCGGGTTCGCCCGGGGCCGGCTGTGCGTCCCGGCGGGCGGGGCCGCGACCCTGCCGGAGCTGCTCGCCGCCGCGCTGCCGCCGGGCACGGTGCGTACCGATGTGAAGGTCACCTCGGTGGCCACCACCTCGGTCACCACCGCCGACCACGGGGTGCTCGGCTGCCGCTCGGTGGTCCTGGCCACCGACGCCCGCGCCGCCGCCCAGCTCCTGCCGGGCCTGCGCATACCCGCCTTCCACCCGCTCACCGTGCTCCACCACACGGCGCCCCGCTCCCCGCTCGCGGACCCCGCGCTGCTCCTGGACGCCGACCGCAGCGGCCCGGTGGCGTACACGACGGTGATGAGCGAGGTCGACCCGGGCCGCGCGCCGCACGGCCGGGCGCTGATCACCTCGACCGTGCTCGGCACCCCGCCCGAGGACCTGGAGCGTGCCGTACGGCGCCATCTCGCGCGCCTGTACGCCACCTCCACGGACGGCTGGGACCTGCTCGCCGTGCACCACACCCCGCAGGCCGTCCCCGCCATGCCGGCCCCGCACGACCTGCGCCGCCCGGTCCGGCTGCTCGCCGGCCTGTACGTCTGCGGGGACCACCGCGACACCAGCACGGTGCAGGGCGCCCTGTACTCGGGCCGCCGCGCCGCCCGGGCGATCCTCGCCGACCTGGGCGTCCCGTCCTGGCGGGCGACGGCGGAGGTGGTGCACCGGGCCGCCTGAGGCCGGCGCCCTCAGCCGAGCGCGGCCACCCGGTCCCGGTAGGTGCGCACGGCCGCGGCGTCCCGGTACGGCTCCAGGCGCCGCTCGAAGTCACGGACGTACTCGACCGCGCGCGCCGAGCGCATCTCGCCGGCCTGCTGCGCCGCCTCCGCGCCCAGCGCACACGCCTGGTCGAGCTCGCCGAGCCCGAGCCGGGCGGTGGCGAGCACGACCCGGCAGAACAGCCGGGAGCGCGCGTAGCCCGGGGCGCGCAGTTGCAGCGAGCGCTCGGCGTGCTGGGCGGCGGCGCGGTACTGCTGGAGGTCGCGGTGGCAGTGGCCGAACTCGTCGGCGAGCTGCGCCTCGTCGAAGGGCCGCGCCCAGTGCGGCACGTCGTCACCGGGCCGGGCGCTCTCCAGGGCCCGCTCGGCCCGCACCAGCGAGGCCGTGCACGCGCGGACCTCGCCGAGCACCCCGTGCCCGCGCGCCTCCACCGCGTTGAGCAGCGACTGCACGACCGGCGGCGCCGCCGCGCCCACGCCCTGCTGGGCGACCCGGGCCAGCTGCACCGCCTCGCGGCCGTGCCCCAGGTAGACGGCCTGCCGGCTCATGGTGACCAGCACATAACTGCCGTACGCCCGGTCGCCCGCGGCCTGGGACAGCCGCAGCGCCTGCACGAAGTACCGCTGGGCGAGCCCGTGCGCGGCGATGTCGTACGAGGTCCAGCCGGCCAGTCTGGTCAGGTCGGCCGCCGCCGCGAACAGGCGGCGCCCCACGTTCTCGCCGTAGGTGCCGCGCAGCATGGGTTCGGCCTCGTGCTCCAGATAGCGCACCAGTGCCTGGCGCGCGTGCCCGCCGCCGTAGGCGTGGTCGAGGGTGCGGAACAGCTCGCCGACCGAGCGGAGCGCCGCGATGTCCCCGCTGGTCACCCGCTGCCCGGGGCCCCGGTCGGTGGTCCGCTGGCGGGGCACCGAGGGGCGGCCCTGGGCGGGAATGCGGGTCGCGGTGCTCTGCGGGGCCGGATCACCCCGGCCCACCCGGTCGTCGGCCCGCCCGATCAGCCAGTCCCGGCTCGGGACCACCAGGCCCGCCGGGGTGAAGGCGATCTTGCGGAGTTCGGCGTGACTGCCCGAGTCCTTGCGCCAGAGGCCGCTGACGATGTCGACGGCCTCCTCGGGTGTCGCCGCGAACTCAAGACCGGCGTACACCGGCGCGCAGGCGTCGAGTCCGAGGTCCTGCGCGGAGAGCCGGCGGCCCAGCCGGCGGGTGAACACCTCGGCGATCAGTGCGGGTGTGGTGCCGCGCGGCTGCTGGCCGCGCAGCCATCGGGTCACCGAGGTCTTGTCGTAGCGCAGGTCCAGGCCGTGCTCAAGTCCGAGCTGGTCAACGCGTCGGGCGAGCCCGGCATTGGAGAACCCGGCTTCTGCGATGAGTGCGGCGAGCTGGCGGTTGGGGGTGCGCTGCGAGGGTCGTTCCGTCATCAGCTCTGCGTTCTCCTGCCTTCCGGGCCTGACGTGCAGCCCTCATGGAACGGCGAGAATTTAGCGGTCAATACGGCCGGTGCCGCCACCTTCGCCCCGCATTCATCCGATCGTGTGGTGACGTGCCGTTTCTGCCGGGCTCCGGGGGGCGTGCGGGGTCACTCGAACGCGGTCGTACAGTGAGGGAGGGCGCGTGTCCATGGCATCCGAGAAGTGCGACAGGGGAGCTGGCGTGAACGAGCTGCGATTTGTCCGGCTGGGATTCGGCGGGGACGCGGTCGAGTACCAGGAGGCCTGGGACGAGCAGCGCCGGGTGCACGCGGCCCGGTTCGCCGACGAGGTTCCGGACACCTGTCTGCTCCTCGAGCACCCCCCGGTCTACACCGCGGGCCGGCGCACCGAGGAGAGCGAGCGCCCGCTGGACGGCACTCCGGTCATCGACGTCGACCGCGGCGGCAAGATCACCTGGCACGGCCCCGGCCAGCTGGTCGGCTACCCGATCCAGAAGCTCCCGCGCCCGGTCGACGTGGTCGCCCACGTACGCCGCCTCGAAGAGGCCCTGATCCGTACCGCCGCCGACTTCGGCCTCGCCACCACCCGCATCGAGGGCCGCAGCGGCGTCTGGGTGCTCGGCGACCCGGTCGAGCAGCGCCCGAAGCTCGGCGGCCTCTCCCTCGACTTCGACCCGCGCCTGAACGACGACGAGTTCGACGCCCGCCTCAACGGCCCCGAGTACGCGCCCTCCAACGCCGGCCAGCGCCGCGAGGACCGCAAGCTGGCGGCGATCGGCATCCGCGTCGCCAAGGGCGTCACGATGCACGGCTTCTCGTTCAACGTGAACCCGGACAACACCTGGTTCGACCGGATCGTCCCGTGCGGGATCCGCGACGCGGGTGTGACCTCGCTCTCGTACGAACTGGGCCGCGAGGTGACCATCGCGGAGGTGCTGCCCGTGGTGGAGCGCCACCTCAAGGACGTCCTGGAGCACGCGGAACTCGCCCCGCGCGAGATCGAGCGGGCCACCGCCTAGGACCCGCCCCGGGAATGCCGCCGCCCCGCGCGGGGTTGGCCCCGGCGGGAGCCGCACCTCACCAAGCAAACAACGGGCGTACCCTTGGGTTCGCCGAAGAATCGAAGTCACAGGGAGCCGGACGTGTCCGCAGTCGCACCCGACGGACGCAAGATGCTGCGCCTGGAGGTCCGGAACAGCCAGACCCCCATCGAGCGCAAGCCCGAGTGGATCAAGACCCGGGCGAAGATGGGCCCCGAGTACAACCAGCTGCAGAAGCTGGTGAAGAGCGAGGGGCTGCACACGGTCTGCCAGGAGGCGGGCTGTCCCAACATCTTCGAGTGCTGGGAGGACCGCGAGGCCACCTTCCTCATCGGCGGCGACCAGTGCACCAGGCGCTGCGACTTCTGCCAGATCGACACGGGCAAGCCCGAGGCGCTCGACCGCGACGAGCCCCGCCGCGTCGGCGAGTCCGTCGTCACGATGGACCTGAACTACGCCACCATCACCGGCGTCGCCCGCGACGACCTGGCCGACGGCGGCGCGTGGCTGTACGCCGAGACCGTGCGCCAGATCCACGCCCAGACCGAGGCGCGCGCCGAGGGCCGCACCAAGGTCGAGCTCCTGGCCCCCGACTTCAACGCGGTCCCCGAGCAGCTCCAGGAGGTCTTCTCCTCCCGCCCCGAGGTGTTCGCGCACAACGTCGAGACGGTGCCGCGGATCTTCAAGCGGATCCGCCCCGGCTTCCGCTACGAGCGCTCCCTCGACGTGATCACCCAGGCCCGCGACTACGGCCTGATCACCAAGTCGAACCTGATCCTCGGCATGGGCGAGACCCGCGAGGAGGTCAGCGAGGCGCTCCAGCACCTGCACGACGCGGGTTGCGAACTCATCACGATCACGCAGTACCTGCGGCCCTCCGTGCGCCACCACCCCGTGGAGCGCTGGGTGAAGCCGCAGGAGTTCGTTGAGCTGAAGGAGGAGGCCGACGAGATCGGCTTCTCCGGTGTGATGTCGGGCCCGCTGGTCCGCTCCTCCTACCGGGCCGGCCGCCTGTACCAGCAGGCGATGGAGGCCCGGAGCGCCGCCGCCACGGCATGACGCCGGGCGCCGGGCGGGCGCACGTGAGTCCGCTCACCCGCAGCTACTGATCGGTAATGGCCTCGTCGACGCGGCTCGTACCGTCCCCGCAGGTCGGGGTACGCGTATGGGCCGCGTCAGCGTTTGCGGGGTCCGCGTCAATGTTTCATGGGGGTTTGACCGTTCGGACACGCCCTGGTAACACCAATCAGTGACTCTGGCTTTACGCACCGCACACACCCCCACGCCCACCGTCCGTTCCGACTTCCCGTCCCGAGGGGGGACCTCGACGATGCAGGCCGCTACCGCTCCGCAGACCGTGCGAGCCACCACGCTTCCGTCCGTCACCGGCGCGCTGCGCGCTATGGAGTCGCTCATCATGGGCTCCGGGCAGCGCACCGCCCGCCGCAACGCCTGGACCGCGGTCCTGGAGGACCGGCGCCGGGCCAAGGACCGCGTCGAGGCCCAGCACGTACTGGAGGCCGTGGCCACCCGCCGCCCTTAGGCCACGTAAACTTCCTGGTATGGCGAGGAAGGCAACCGCAGAGAGCGCTGCGAACGATGCGAATGCGGGGCGACTGAAGCAGATCGCCCTGACCTACAAGATGACCCGCAAGGCCGATTCCAAGATCGGACTTGTCATCGCCGGCGTGGGAATCGTCGTCCTCGGCGTCTTCCTCGCGATCGGCTTCCTGCTCGGGCACCCGGTCTATCTCGGCATCCTGGGTCTCCTGGTGGCCGTGCTCGCGATGGCGATCGTCTTCGGGCGACGGGCCGAGCGCGCGGCGTTCGGGCAGATGGAGGGCCAGCCGGGCGCCGCGGCGGCCGTGCTCCAGAACATCGGGCGCGGCTGGACCACGACCCCGGCGGTGGCGATGAACCGCAGCCAGGACGTCGTGCACCGGGCCGTGGGCCGGGCCGGCGTGGTCCTGGTGGCCGAGGGCAACCCGAACCGGGTGAAGTCCCTGCTGGCCGCCGAGAAGAAGAAGATGGCCCGCATCGTGGTGGACGTCCCCGTGCACGACGTGATCGTCGGTGACGGCGAGGGCCAGGTGCCCCTGAAGAAGGTGCGCACCACGCTCCTGAAGTTCCCCCGCGTGCTCTCCGGCCCGCAGGTGACCGCGGCCAACGACCGGCTGCGCGCCATGGGCGACCTGATGAGCAACATGCCGCTGCCGAAGGGTCCGATGCCCAAGGGCTCCCGGATGCCGCGCGGCGGAAAGATGCGCTGACCTCACCTCGTACGCATACGAAGGCGGCCCGGACCGAGTTGGTCCGGGCCGCCTTCCGACGTTGCGGGGCCGTTCCTCAGATCCTGACCTGCACCGCGCGGGCCAGACGGTCGTGCAGGCCGCGGCCGTCGCGGTCCCAGATCAGCGCCGGGATCGCCAGGCACAGCAGCACGGTGCGCACCAGGACCCGGACGATGCCGAGCCGGCCGCCCTCCTCGGCGACCACGCGCAGCCCGAGCAGCCGCTTGCCCGGGGTGAACCCGACGGTGCCGACCGTCAGCACGCCGAGTACGAAGAACACCAGGAGCGCCCAGTTGTTGGCGGCCCGCGGGTCGCCGTGGGCGATGAGCTGGTAGGCGATCAGGGCGCACAGGCCCCAGTCGATGAAGATGGCGCCGAAGCGCCGGCCGAGGGGGGCCACGGAGCCGGGCCCGTCCTTCGGCAGACCGAGCCGCTGGCCCCGGTAGCCGAAGTCGACGCCCATCTCCTCGGCGGCCGCGCGGGGCCCCGAGAGCCACGATCCCATTGCTTGCCTGTTGTCCACGGATCCCACGGTACTGCGCCCGTTTTCGATCACTTCCGCCCGGGTCGGCCTTGGCGCCGTCGCCACCTGGCCGGTTAACTTGGGCGAAACAAACGGGTCACGCTTGAGAAATCCCGTCTGCCTATGGTCGGGTCCAGCGTGTGCCCCCGCACTGGCCGCACGACCGAGCTGCAACCCCGCCCCTCCCGGGTGGGAGTAGGAGGAGTTGGATGTTCCAGAACGGCGACGACGCGAAGAAGTTCATCGCGGACAACGACGTGAAGTTCGTCGACGTCCGGTTCTGCGACCTGCCGGGCGTGATGCAGCACTTCACGATTCCCGCGAAGGCGTTCGACGCGGACGAGGAGCTGGCCTTCGACGGTTCGTCGATCCGCGGCTTCCAGGCCATCCACGAGTCCGACATGGCCCTGCGTCCGGACCTGTCCACGGCCCGCCTCGACCCCTTCCGCCGTGACAAGACGCTGAACATCAACTTCTTCATCCACGACCCGATCACGGGCGAGCAGTACAGCCGCGACCCGCGCAACATCGCCAAGAAGGCCGAGGCCTACCTCGCCTCCACCGGCATCGCGGACACCGCGTTCTTCGGTCCCGAGGCCGAGTTCTACGTCTTCGACTCGGTACGTTTCGAGACGTCCGCGAACCAGGGCTTCTACCACATCGACTCCGAGGCCGGCGCCTGGAACACCGGTGCGGAGGAGAACAACCGCGGTTACAAGGTCCGCTACAAGGGCGGCTACTTCCCGGCCCCGCCGGTCGACCACTTCGCCGATCTGCGTGCCGAGATCTCCCTGGAGCTGGAGAACTCCGGCCTCCAGGTCGAGCGCCAGCACCACGAGGTCGGCACGGCCGGCCAGGCGGAGATCAACTACAAGTTCAACACGCTGCTCGCCGCGGCCGACGACCTGATGCTCTTCAAGTACATCGTGAAGAACGTCGCCTGGCGCAACGGCAAGACCGCCACCTTCATGCCGAAGCCGATCTTCGGCGACAACGGCTCGGGCATGCACGTCCACCAGTCCCTGTGGGCCGGCGGCGACCCGCTGTTCTACGACGAGCAGGGCTACGCGGGCCTCTCGGACATGGCGCGCTACTACATCGGCGGCATCCTCAAGCACGCCCCGTCGCTGCTCGCCTTCACCAACCCGACGGTGAACTCCTACCACCGCCTGGTGCCCGGCTTCGAGGCCCCGGTCAACATGGTGTACTCGCAGCGCAACCGCTCCGCCGCGATGCGCATCCCGATCACGGGCTCCAACCCGAAGGCCAAGCGCGTCGAGTTCCGCGCCCCGGACCCGTCCTCCAACCCGTACCTGGCCTTCTCCGCGCTGCTGCTCGCGGGCCTCGACGGCATCAAGAACAAGATCGAGCCGGCCGAGCCGATCGACAAGGACCTCTACGAGCTGGCCCCCGAGGAGCACGCCAACGTCCAGCAGGTCCCGACCTCGCTGCCGGCGGTCCTCGACGCCCTGGAGGCCGACAACGAGTACCTCCAGGCCGGCGGTGTCTTCACCTCCGACCTGATCGAGACGTGGATCGACTACAAGCGCACCCACGAGATCGCCCCGATCCAGCTCCGCCCGCACCCCCACGAGTTCGAGCTGTACTTCGACCTCTAGGCCCCCCGGCCGCACGGCCCCGCGCCACCGAGCCCCGCCGCCCCTCCCCGGGCGGCGGGGCTCGCCGCGTTCCGGTTCGCTCCCCGGCGTGCTCCCTCCCACCGGGTGGACCCCCGCCCACCCCGCCCCCGCCGGACGGCATCTGCGGGAAGGTGGGGGGATTCCTAGGGCTGGGGGCGGCATGGCGGAGGTTGTCGGGGAGCGCGGGGCCGGGGAGCAACTGCGGTACCGGTCGAGCTCGTTGGAGGATTCGCGGCGGCGGCCGGTCACCACCCGGACCATGGCGCGCAGGCTGCCGCAGCTCATGCGGCGGGCGCTGGCGCTCGGCTGGCGGGTGGACCGCAGGGCGGTGGTCCTGCTGCTGTGCTGCCAGGCGTTCTCGGGGTTCTTCGAGGCCTTCGGGCTGCTCGCCACGACCCGTACCATCACCGCCCTGATCGCGAGCGGCGACATCGCGCACCGGCTGCGCGACGCACTGCCCTCGATCGCGGTACTGGCCGGAGCGGCCGGGCTGCGGGCGCTGCTCGGGATCGTGGTGGCGAACATCTCCGGCCGGCTCTCGCCCCGGATCTCCCGCGAGGCCGAGATGCAGATGCTGGCCGCCGCCGTACGGGCCGAGCTGTCGGCGTACGACGAGCCGGGGTTCAACGACAAGCGCGAGGCCGCCGACCGGGGCGCCGAGGTGGCCCAGCAGCTCCTGACCGACTCGCAGGACCTGATGGCGTGCCTGGCCTCGCTCGTCGCGGCGGCCGGCGTGGTGACCGTACTGCACCCGGCCCTGCTGCCGCTGCTGCTGCTCGCCGCGCTCCCCCAGGGCATCGCCGGCGTACGGGCCGCGCGGGTGCACTACGAGGCGTCGCGGGCGATGAGCGCCGAGCGGCGCACCCTGAGCCTGCTGCGCTGGTTCGTGATCGACAAGGACACCGCCGACCAGCTGCGGGCCGGCACGATGGCCGACTTCCTGCTCGAACGCTACCGGGCCATCGGACGCCGGGTGGACGCCGCGACCGACCGGGCCGCTCACCAGGGCGCCCGCTACTCGGTGCTCGGCGCGCTGGCGGGCGGGCTCGCCGCGGGCGTGGTGTGGGCGGCGCTGGCCTGGCTGCTCGGCTCGGGACGGATGTCGGTGGCCTCGGCCGGCACCGCGGTGTTCGCGCTGCGTACCGTGTCCTCCTCGCTGCACGGCGCCGTCGGCTACGGCACCCGGCTGTTCCGCACCGGCCTCTACCTGGACGACTGGGCGGAGTTCATCGAGGAGGCCGGCGGCCACCGGATGGCGCGCGGCACCCTCGCCCCGCCCCCGCCCGAGGTGGTGCGGGCCGAGTCGCTCACGTACCGCTATCCCGGCAGCGAGCGGCCCGCCCTGGAGAAGGTCACGCTCCAGGTGCGCAGGGGCGAGGTGCTCGCGCTCGTGGGGGAGAACGGGTCGGGCAAGACCACCCTCAGCAAGCTGCTCACCGGGCTCTACCTGCCGAGCGAGGGCGCCGTGACCTGGGACGGCGTCGCGCTGGAGGAGTGCGATCCGCTCGCCCTGTGGCGCCGGACGGCCGTGGTGCCGCAGGACTTCGCGCACTGGCCGATGTCCGCCCGTGACAACATCACGCTCGGCCAGCCGCACGGCGGCGACGCGGCGGTGACCCGGGCGGCCGTCGCCTCCGGCGCCGCGGAGGTCGTCGACGGGCTCCGCAGCGGACTCGACACGCTGCTCGCGCGGGAGTGGTTCGGGGGCGTGGAGCTGTCCGGCGGGCAGTGGCAGCGGATCGCCATCGCCCGCGCCTTCCACCGGCCCGCCGGTCTGCTCGTGATGGACGAGCCGACGAGCGCCCTGGACGCCCGCGCCGAGCACCGCATCTTCACCGGCCTGCGGGCCGTCGCCCGCGACCGTGCGGTGGTCCTGGTGACCCACCGCCTGGCCAACGTCGCCGTCGCGGACCGCATCGTGGTGCTCGACCACGGCCGGGTCGTCCAGGAGGGCACCTTCCCCCAACTCGTCGCGCGGGAGGGCCTGTTCAGGGAGCTGTGGCTGCTGCAGAACGACCGGGGCACGAACGGGGCGAACGGCACGGGCAGCACGAGCGGCGCGGGCGGCGCGGGCGGCACGGGCGGCACGAACGGCACCGGCTGAGCCCGGGGCACCCGGTGCTCAGCCCCGCCCCGCCCCGGGGCACCCCGCGCTCACACCCGTCCCGCCGCCCACTTCTGCTCGACGTTCCCCAGCCGCCAGTACGCCAGCGCCGCCGCCCACACCACCACGAAAAGACCGACGATCACGAAGCCGACGTTGTCCAGGTCAAGGGCCGCGATCCAGCCGCTCACCGGGTCGGTGAGGTCGAACTTCTCGTGCATCACGCCGACGAGTTCGATGGTGCCGATGAAGAAGGCCACCGCGATCGACAGGCCGGTGATGGTGAGGTTGTAGTAAACCTTGCGGACCGGGTTGGAGAACGCCCACTGGTAGGCGAAGTTCATGAACGTGCCGTCGAGCGTGTCGAACAGGCTCATCCCCGCCGCGAACAGCAGCGGCAGGCACAGGATCGCGTACCAGGGCAGTCCGGCGGCGGCGCCCGTGCCGGCCATCACCATCAGGGTGACCTCGGTCGCGGTGTCGAAGCCGAGACCGAAGAGGAAGCCGAGCGGGAACATCTGGCCGGGCCGCGAGATGGACTTGGTGAAGCGGCCGAGGACGCGGTTCATGAACCCTCGTGAGTCCAGGTGCGCTTCGAGCTCCTTCTCGTCGTACGCTCCCGAGCGCATCGCACGGAACACCTTCAGGATGCCGAACAGGGCGACCAGGTTGAGCGCGGCGATGAGGTAGAGGAAGGAGCCGGACGCGGTGGTTCCGACGATGCCGAGCACCTGGTGGGCGCGGGAGTCCTCGTCCATCAGGGTGCCCGCGAGCTGGGCGCCCCCGGCGACGAGGCCGGCCATGACGACGACCACGCTGGAGTGGCCGAGCGCGAACCAGAAGCCGACGGAGACCGGCCGCTTGCCGTCGGCCATCAGCTTGCGGGTGGTGTTGTCGATGGCCGCTATGTGGTCGGCGTCGAAGGCGTGCCGCATACCGAGGGTGTACGCGGTGATGCCGAGTCCGATGCCGTACGTCTTGGTGCCCACCGCGTAGTGCGCGGGGGCGACGAGCAGGAACAGGACGCCGAAGGCGACGACGTGGAGGGCGGCTATCACCGCGAGGAGGACGGCGGTGCGGAGGGTGTCCTCGCGTCGCCAGCGGAAGGAGGGCACGGCGAGGGTGCCCGGGTCGGGGGACGTGCGAACGGGCAGGGTCATGCGGGTCACGCTCCAGCACCTCGTGGATCACTTCGTGAGATGCCGCGGCCGGTCTCCTGGCTGACGGGTGGGTGCCGTCGTCCCGGCCTTCCCGGTCAGGTGGATCCTGGCCAGTGGCGCGCTGGGGGACGACCGCTCCCCGGAACCCCGGGAAACCCGATCACAGTGGCGAGGGCCGCTCCGGTTTCGCACCGGTCTTCCCGAACACCACGGCCAGCCCACCCTAGACGCAGGGGAGTTGCCCGCACAGCTGCACAGCTGTGCAGGTATCGAAGATCACACATCACCGCCTCCCGCCCTCGCGCGGGCACGGGGAACGGCGGGAGGAAGCGGGCGGGAACCGCGGGAGGAAGCGGGCACGGACCGCACCCGGCCGGGAACCGGGGGCGGGCCCTGGAAGGATGGCCGCATGCATCTCGTCCCCGCCGACCGCGCAGGCCACCGCACCATCGACGGCCACCGGGTCTGCGAAGCCATCGCGGCCATCGGCGCCCCGGACCGGGTGCGGGCCTGGGCCGACCGGTTCGCCCTGCTCGCCGACGCCAACCGGCTCGCCCTGCTGCTCGCCCTGCACCGGGCGGGCCCGCTCGCCGTCTCCGACCTGGCGGTGGCCACCGGCATGCGCGACCCCGCCGTCTCGCAGGCGCTGCGGCTGCTGCGGGCGGCCGGGACGGTGGCCGGCGAGAAGGAGGGCCGGGTGGTGCGCTACCGCATCGTCGACGGAGCGACGGCGCGGCTGCTCGACGAGTACGGCGAGCAGGGCGGGTCGGACACATGGGACGCGCTGGACGAATAGGGCAACTGCCCCAAGTGGTTTGTCGGCAACGTCAGTTGAGGTAACCCCGGGAAGAGTTGGTCAGGGGCGTACCGCGGACGCGACGGCCCGGCCGGGGCCGGACCGCCGCTCGGCACTCCTCCTCACCCGGCGACGGACGCGAAGCCGCGCCCCGCCCGGCTCAGCGGCCGTCGTAGATGAGCGCACGCACCATGCGGCACGTCGCTTCCGAGGGCGGGTGGACGCCGATCAGCGCGGCCACCGCGCGTATCGCCCGGTCCGGCGCCTGCTCGGGCCGGTAGACGCCCGTGTCGAGCAGGGCGATGGCCAGGCGCATGGCCTTCAGACGCCGGTTGTGGGACTCGTACCACGCGCGCGGACGCCCGGCGGGCAGCGGCACCTTTCGCAGGGGCTGGAGGGACAGCTGTTTCGGGGCGTGCGAGGTGAGTACGGCAGCGGTCATGGGCATCCTCCTGGGCAGTCGGGAACCCTCACTTACTGCTTCGATTTTACTGGGGGGCACTGACAATCGCCCCTGGCCAGACCGGCTTTGGGGAGCGGGCCCGGGTACCCTGGCGGCCATGGAGATCTGGATCAACCCGGCCTGCTCGAAGTGCCGCAGCGCGGTGGACCTGCTGGACGCGGAGGGCGCCCGGTACACGGTGCGCCGCTATCTGGAGGACGTGCCCTCGCCCGACGAGATCCGCGCCGTGCTCGACCGGCTCGGCCTCGAACCGTGGGACATCACGCGTACACAGGAGGCCGACGCCAAGGAGCTCGGGGTCAAGGACTGGCCGCGGGACGCGGACGCCCGCGAGCGCTGGATCTCCGCGCTCGCCGAGCACCCCAAGCTGATCCAGCGCCCGATCATCACGGCGGACGACGGCACGGCGCTGGTGGCCCGCAGCGAAGAGGCCGTCCGCGACGCACTGTCCCGCTGAGGCGGGGCGGGGCTGGGGGGCTCGGCTGGGGGTGCGGCCCGGGGCGGCGGGGTGCGGTCCTGCCCGGGCCGCCCGGTACCGGCCGCCCGCACCGGCCCCCGCCGGCCCCGCCCCTCAGCGGCCCCGGCCCCGCCCCAACTGCGCCTCCGCGTCCGCCAGAAGCTCGGTCACCCGGGCGCCGAACCGGGCGTCGCACGGGTGCGGCACCCCCGTGCGGGCCGCTTCGAGCAGGGCGTCGATGGCGCTCGCGAACGCGTCGAGCGCACCGCCCCAGCCCGGCATGACCTCGTGGCCCGCCTCGCCCAGGAGCGACACCTCGACGCCCGCGGCGGCCGGCGGCGCGGTGAAACTCAGGTCGGCCGTGCTCGACGCGCCCGAGGCGTGCCGCAGGACCAGGTGGGCGGTGTCGCCCGGGCCCGCCGCGGCCGTCAGGCCGGTGACCTCGCCGAGCACGCCGGTCAGGACGGCCAGCGCGTGCGGGCCGACGTCCCAGAGCGCGCCCTTGTCGCCGCGCCAGGGCGAGGCCGCGTAGGGGCTGCGCTCGGCGCCCGGGGTGAACAGCGACCCGTACCAGCGGGCGTGGCCGGTGAACCAGCCGCCGGCGGCGGCCTGTCGGGCCACCCAGGCCGCGGTCTCCTCGGCGAAGCGCAGCGTGAAGAAGACGACGGAGGCGACACCGGCGCGCTCGGCCGCGTCCGCCACCTCGTGGGCGCCGGCCACCGTGGTGGCGACCGGCTTGTCCAGGAGCAGCTGGCAGCCCGCCGCGGCGGCGCGCACCGCGAGCGGGGCCTGGACGTCCGGCGGCAGGGCGAACGCGACCGCGTCGCAGTCCGCGAACAGCGCGTCCGCGTCCTCGTAGACCGCCACCCCGTGCTCGCGCGCGATCACCGCCGCCGCCTCCGGCCGCCTGCCCCACACCCCTGCGAACGCGACGCCCGGATGCCTGGCGAGCGCGGGGGCGTGGGTGGCCGCGGCCCAGGGGCCGGTGCCGAGGAGACCTATGCGAGGGGTGCTGGCGGTGTGGGTCATGGGACCAGTGTGCCCCGAGTGACGTACGGGGGCGCCGACGGCGGGACGGGGCCCGCGACGTATACGAACCGCCGAGACCTCCGGTGCCGTTCTCGGACGATCCGCACAGGAACGGGCCTCCGGGCCGCTTCCCGCGGCCCCAGGTAACACCGGGTTCACATACGGGCAACGGACGGGAAATCCCGGGGTGTGAGGCTGCGGGGCATACAGCAGCGCCGCAGCGTGGCAGCGCGCAGCACTCCCAGCTCCCGCAGCTCCCCGCAAAGGATGGCTTCCGTGACGTACAAGGCCGAGTACATCTGGATCGACGGCACCGAGCCGACCGCCAAGCTCCGTTCCAAGACGAAGATCATGGCCGGTTCGCCCGTCGCCGCCGAAGAGCTGCCCGTCTGGGGCTTCGACGGGTCCAGCACCAACCAGGCCGAGGGCCACGCATCGGACCGCGTCCTGAAGCCGGTCTTCTCCTGCCCGGACCCGATCCGCGGCGGTGCGAACGTCCTGGTGCTGTGCGAGGTCTTCGACATCGACGGCACGCCCCACGCCTCCAACACCCGTGCGCTGCTGCGCCCGGTGGCCGAGCGGTTCGCCGGCCAGGAGGCGATCTTCGGCATCGAGCAGGAGTACACCTTCTTCGACGGCGCCCGCCCGCTCGGCTTCCCCGTGGGCGGCTTCCCGGCCGCGCAGGGCGGCTACTACTGCGGCGTCGGCGCGGACGAGATCTTCGGCCGCGAGATCGTCGAGAAGCACCTCGACCACTGCCTGGCCGCGGGTCTGAGCATCTCCGGCATCAACGCCGAGGTCATGCCGGGCCAGTGGGAGTTCCAGGTCGGCCCGGTGGGCCCCCTCGAGGTCTCCGACCAGCTGTGGATCGCGCGCTGGCTGCTCTACCGCACCGCCGAGGACTTCAACGTCTCGGCCACCCTGGACCCCAAGCCGGTCAAGGGCGACTGGAACGGCGCGGGCGCGCACACCAACTTCTCCACGAAGGCGATGCGCGAGGGCTACGACGCGATCATCACCGCGTGCGAGGCGCTCGGCGAGGGCTCCAAGCCGATGGACCACGTCAAGAACTACGGCGCGGGCATCGACGACCGCCTGACCGGTCTGCACGAGACGGCGCCCTGGGACCAGTACAAGTACGGCGTCTCGGACCGCGGCGCCTCGGTGCGCATCCCCTGGCAGGTCGAGGTGGACAAGAAGGGGTACATCGAGGACCGGCGTCCCAACGCCAACGTCGACCCGTACGTGGTGACCCGCCTCATCGTCGACACCTGCTGCACCGGTCTGGAAAAGGCCGGCCAGGTCTGATCCGGAGCCCCAACTTCCGCAAGGGCGCCCGCCGTTGCCCGGCGGGCGCCCTTCGGCATGCCGGCGCCGGGGCGGGGGCGGATTCCGGTCACGCTGCGCCAGGAGTCCGTACCAGTCCGTGGGAGGGGGCTGCTGCGCCGGACGGATCGTCTGGTTGAATGGGGACATGACCAGCCTCCAGAGCCCCGCGACAGGTCGCACCGACCTCGAGCCGTTCTGGCCGTCCCGTCAGGACCACGACTTCGACCGGGTGTGTTGCCGCGCGACGAACGCGCCGGCCCTCTAACGCCTCGATCCACTCCAGGCCTTCGGCCCGCGCGCCACGACGTACGTCCCCGACGACTTCCTCGCGCGAAAGAGCTGACCCCTCATGGCGAACACCCGTACCCTCCCGACGCCCGACGCCACCACCCCCCTGCCCCTGGGCCGCAACCGGCTGCGAGCCGTGGACCGCGACGAGGTGGCCCGGCCGGCCGCCCCCCGCGTCGTCGACTTCCTGCCGCCGGGCGCCACCTGGCTGCCCGCCCCGCAGCACACCCTGCCCGCCGTGCCGGGCCGCCCCGCGATGGTGGGCTACCTGGTCCTGGTCCCCGCCGACCAGCAGCCCCCGCTGCTCGCCGCGGCCCCCGAACCCCTGACGCCCGTGCCGGTCGGGCCGGGACCGCAGGAGCCCGGCGCGAACGGCGGTGACGCGCTCGTACGGATCGACACCGTGCGCCGCACCGCCGAGGTGGACGGCGCGCGGCTCGACCTCACGTACCTCGAATTCGAGCTGCTGGCCCATCTGGTCGCCCACCCGCACCGGGTGCACACCCGCGACCAGCTGGTCACCACCGTGTGGGGCTACGGCCACGTCGGCGACGGCCGCACCGTGGACGTCCATGTGGCGCGCCTTCGCCGCAAGCTGGGCGCCCGGCACCGCGGCGCGATCCAGACCGTGCGCCGCGTGGGCTACAAGTACGCGCCCTGACACGGGAGTTGGCGGCGCGGGCGGGGCCGACTCGTCCGATCCCCCGCCGCGTGCCCTCCCCTCGCGCCGTGCGGCCCGCGCTCACGGGGTGTCGCCGGCACCACCCCCGGCCCGGGGGCGGAGCCCAGTGACCGCGGGCGCCGGGCCCGGCGACACTGGAGGCCGGCCACCGGCAGCGAGGAGACGGGGAAACCAATGAAGGCGACCAAGGCGCGGGAAGCGCTCCTGGCGGGTGCGCGGGGCCTGGCCCTCGCACCCGTCGCGATCACCGGCTCCGTCCTGCTGTTCACGCTGACCGTCGTCTCGATCGCCCTGGTCCCGGTCGGCGTCGGTGTGCTCGCGGCGCCGCTGGCCATCGAACGGGTCCGCGTCTACGCCGACCACCGGCGCTCGCTGGCCCTGCGCTGGAGCGGGGTGCGGATCGTCCCCGGCTACCGGCCGGTGCCGCGCGGGGCGGGCCTGGCCGGCTGGGCGGGGCGCTTCACCACGCTGCTGCGCGACCCGGCCACCTGGCGCGACCTGCGCTGGCTGTTCGTCGACATGTCGGCGGGCTTCGTCACCGCGCTCCTGCCGGCCGTCCTGCTCGCCTATCTCGCGTACGGCTGGGTCCTCGCGCTCGGCGTGTGGCGGCCGGTCGCTGCCGCGGGCGGCAACTGGTTCCTGTTCGTCAACGTCACCAGCCAGGGCAGCGCGATCGCCGCCGCGGCGCTCGGCACCGCACTGTTCGTGCTCGGCCTGTACGTGAATCCGGGCCTGCTGCGTGCCCACTTCCTCCTCGCCCGCACGCTCATGTCCCCTTCCCGCGAGGCCGAGTTGACCCGGCGCGTCGACCGCCTCACCCAGACCCGGCACGACGCGGTGGACACCTCGGCGGCCGAACTGCGCCGCATCGAGCGGGACCTGCACGACGGGGCGCAGGCCCGCCTGGTCGCCATGGGCATGAACCTCGGCACCATCGAGGCCCTCGTCGAGAAGGACCCGGCGCAGGCCAAGAAGCTCCTGGCGACGGCACGCGCCTCCTCCGCCGAGGCCCTGACCGAGCTGCGCGACCTGGTGCGCGGCATCCACCCCCCGGTGCTGGCCGAACGCGGACTCGCCGACGCGGTACGGGCGTTGGCGCTGCGCCTGCCGGTGCCGACCGAGGTCTCGGTGGACCTGCCGGACCGGGCGCGCGCCGATGCCCCCGTCGAGTCGGCGGCCTACTTCGCGGTGAGCGAGCTGCTCACCAACGCGGTCAAGCACGCGGCGGCGGACAGCATCTGGGTCGACCTGTCGTACGGGGCGGGCGCGCTGCGGGCCTCCGTCGGCGACAACGGCAGGGGCGGTGCGAGCACCGGGGCGGGCACCGGCCTGAGCGGCGTCGAGCGGCGGCTCGGTACATTCGACGGCGTCCTGGCCGTCAGCAGCCCCGTGGGCGGCCCCACCCTGGTCACCCTGGAGATCCCTTGCGAGTTGTCCTAGCCGAGGACCTGTTCCTGCTCCGCGACGGCCTGGTCAGGATGCTGGAGGCGTTCGACTTCGAGATCCTGGCCGCCGTGGAGAGCGGGCCCGAGCTGACCCGGGCCTTCGCCGAACTCGACCCGGACGTCGCGATCGTCGACGTCCGGCTCCCGCCGTCGCACACCGACGAGGGCCTGCAGTGCGCGCTCGCCGCCCGCCGCGCCCGGCCGGGCCTGCCGGTCCTGGTCCTGTCCCAGCACGTGGAGCAGCTGTACGCGCGCGAGCTCCTGGCGGACGGCGACGGCGGGGTGGGCTATCTGCTCAAGGACCGGGTGTTCGACGCGGCGCAGTTCATCGACGCGGTACGGCGGGTGGCGGGCGGCGGCACCGCGATGGACCCCCAGGTGATCCAGCAGCTGCTCTCGCGCAAGGCCAAGGACAAGCCGCTCGGCGGGCTCACCCCGCGCGAGCTCGAAGTGATGGAGCTGATGGCGCAGGGCCGCTCCAACACCGCGATCGCGGAGCGTCTGGTCGTCACGGAGCGGGCGATCGGCAAGCACACCTCCAACATCTTCGCCAAGCTCGGCCTGCCGGTCTCCGACGACGACAACCGCCGGGTCCTTGCGGTGCTCGCCTATCTCGACCGGGGCTGAGCGGGTTCGGCCTGCCGGGGTTCGGGCGGGGTTCGGGCGGGCCCGGGCCGCGCGGCGGCGGGCCGGCGGGCTGGGGCGGTCGTGGCGGGGCAGGCGGCGGGCGGGCCGGGGCGGGCGTGGCGGGGCGCGGGCGCCGTTTCGGGTTAGCCTGGCGGCAATGAACCGCATGACCACGCCCTGGGGCGAGCACCACCTGACCCGATTCCCCGAAGACCCCCGCGACCCGCTGCGGGCCTGGGACGCCGCCGACGAATATCTGCTGCGCCACCTCGCGGAGACCGGGGACGTGGACCTCTCGGGGACCGTCGTCGTCACCGGCGACCGCTGGGGCGCGCTCGCGACCGCGCTCGCGGAGCACCGGCCCGTCCAGATCAGCGACTCGTTCCTGGCCCAGGAGGCGACCCGGGCCAATCTGGCCCGCGCGGGCGCCGCGGCCGGCTCCGTCCCCCTCCTGTCGACCCGGGACGAGGTGCCCGGGCGCGTGGACGTGCTGCTCGTGCGGGTGCCCAAGAGCCTCGGGCTCCTGGAGGACCAGCTGCACCGGCTCGCGCCGTCGCTGCACGCGGGCACGGTCGTGGTGGGCACCGGCATGGTCAAGGAGATCCACACCTCGACCCTGAACCTGTTCGAGCGGATCCTCGGCCCGACCAAGACCTCGCTGGCCGAGAAGAAGGCCCGCCTGATCTTCACGACGCCCGACCCGGACCTCGTACGGCCCGCCAACCCCTGGCCGCTGACGTACTCCCTCGAGCTGGGCATCGGCCCCGCCTCCGGGCTCGCGGTGACCAACCACGCCGGGGTGTTCTGCGCCGACCGCCTCGACATGGGCACCCGCTTCCTGCTCCAGCACCTGCCCGAGCGCACCGGTCCGGACCGCGTGGTGGACCTGGGCTGCGGCAACGGCATCGTCGGCACCGCGGCGGCCCTCGCCAACCCCGAGGCCCACATCACCTTCGCCGACGAGTCGCACCCGGCGATGGCCTCGGCCGAGGCCACCTTCCGGATGTGCGCCGGATCCGCGCGCGAGGCCGACTTCCGGCTCGGCGACGGCCTGGCGGACTTCCCGCCCGGCACGGCCGACCTGGTCCTCAACAACCCGCCGTTCCACACCCACCAGGCGACGACGGACCGCACCTCCTCGCGCATGTTCGCGGACGCCCGCGCGGCGCTGCGCGAGGGCGGCGAGCTGTGGGTGGTCGGCAACCGCCACCTGGGCTATCACGAGAAGCTCCGCCGGATGTTCGGCAGCTGCGAACTCAAGGCGTCAGACCCGAAGTTCGTGGTGCTGCGCGCGGTGAAGCAGTCCCGCTGACCGGCGGTACGGGGCTCATCGGCCGCTCGGCCGGGGGCCCAACTCCCTTCAATCTCTTCGGGCGTTGAACGTCCCACCCTCCCCCTCCGTATGGAACTGCGCGCTTCTAGCGAAGGAGTTCCATGGGACGCAACGCACGCTCACCCCGAAAACGGCCGGCCCTCCCCCGCCGGATGACGCTGGCCGCGGCCGCCCTGCTCCTCGGCGGAGGGGGGCTCGCCGCGGTCAATGTCTACGCCTCCGCCAGCGAGGGCGGCCCGGACGGCCACGGCTCCGGGCACGACATGGCACAGATGCGGATGCTGTCGACCATCGACTGCCCGGACGTGGGCAACTCCCTTTCCACGGTGCCCGATACGGCGAAACCGCGGGTCGACCGGCAGCTGGCCGACCTCGATACCCAGATCACCGACGCGTATACGAAGTTCGCCGACAACAAGGACCGGATCGAGCGCGATCCGGGCCTCGCCGACTCGATGGTCCTGGATCCGCTGAAGCGGCTGCGCACCGATTCCATCGGCCGGATCGCGGACGCGACCGGGCAGCCGGACCTCAAGGCCGCGAACCTCGCGCCCTGCACGATGCGCGCCGCCGACGCCCCGTCGCCCGCCGACCAGAGCGACGGCCGGGGAAGCGACGGCCAGGCGGCCGGTGACCAGGGGGCCGATGACCAGGGCGGAGGCCAGGCCGACGCCCGGGGCCTGGGCGGTGACCGGGTCGCGGCCGCCTCCGCGGCCCGGCCCGCCCGCGGCGACTTCGTCGACATCCGCACCGTACGGCCGAACGTCGCCGCCCCCGCCCCCCGGCGGGGCGCCTCCACCGGCAGCTTCACCAGCGACTGCGGCCGCAACCAGAACGGCAAGCGCAACCCCGACAACGTGATCGTGGCGCCGGGCGTGGGCAATGGCGCCCACCACATGCACGACTACGTCGGCAACCAGGCAACGGACGCCTTCTCCAGCGACGCCGACCTCGCCCGCGGCCGCACGAGCTGCCGCGACCAGGGCGACAAATCCACCTACTACTGGCCGGTCGTGCGGGTCCTGAACCAGGGCAACGACAACGACGCCAGGGCGGACGGCGGCGGCAAGGACCTCAACGTCGGAAAGATCCAGACGCCCGTCCAGGCGACCATCCGGTTCGTCGGGAGTCCGGTCGGCAAGGTCACCGCGATGCCGCGGTTCCTGCGGATCATCACCGGGGACGCCAAGGCGTTCACCAATGGCAATGCCAACGCCAACGCGTCCTGGAGCTGCACCGGCTTCGAGAACCGCCAGCTCAAGGACAAGTACCCGCTGTGTCCGCAGGGCAGCAAAGTGGTGCGCACCTTCATGTTCCAGAGCTGCTGGGACGGCCGGAACACCGACAGCGCCAACCACCGCACCCACGTCGCCTTCGCGGACCGGCGGGGTGCGTGCCCCGCCGGGTTCAAGGCGATTCCCCAGCTCGTGCAGCGCATCGTCTACGACGTCCCGGCCAAGGCCGGCGCGTTCGCCGTGGACTCGTTCCCCGAGCAGCTCCACAAGCCCGTCACCGATCACGGTGACTTCATCGACGTCTTCAGCGATCAGCTGATGAGGAAGGCGGTGGACTGCATCAACACGGGGCGCTCCTGCGCCTGACCTCCGCGCCCGAGCGAGCGCGAGGAGGCACCTGCCGCTGCGCGGCCGACCCGATCAGTGTCCGGAATGCATGGTCCCGGTCTCGACACTGCCACCCAGCCGGCCGCGCAGTGCCGTGACCACCGGCTGCTCGCCGACCGCCACCCACTTGCGGCCCACCAGGTAGACGCCGCCGTAGTCCTTCGCCTCGTTGATCCACTCCCGCTGGCCGCGGTCGGTGGCGAAGGTGGCGAGTACGTAACGGCCGTCCTTCGTCGTGCAGTTGGCCCGGCGCAGTTCGGCCGAGTCCGTCGAGAGGACCGGGGTGCAGTCGGCCCGCGCGGCCAGCTGCTCCAGGCTGCCGCTCGCGGTCGCGGGCTCGTGCGGGGCGGACGCTCCGCAGCCGGTCGCCACCGCGATCGTCACTACCACCCCGAGGACCACTCGTGCATCGTTGCGCATCACCCCATCATCCACCCAACTCCCCTACGAATAAAGGTAGTTGGCGTTTCCATACCAGCCGCCACGCACACCGGCCCGGCATGCTGGATCATGGGCACATGCCTGTCCCCGTCCTCGCCCCCGCCTATGTCGGCGGCGTCCAGCTCCTCGCGTACGCGAGCCGCCGGCTGCTCGGCGACGCGGCCCGCCGGGACGTGCTGCGCGCGTGCTCGACCAATGTCGACAACCTCGCCGCGGGACGCCTGTCGACCCTGGCGACCAGCGCGCTGATGGTCGAGGAGCCCATGGAGCTGCCATACGCGCTGCTGCTGCTCGCCGTCCTCGGACACGCCGAGTACGCCCACGGCGCCTGGTGGGCGGCGGGGGTGTTCCTGTTCGGGCACGCGGGCGCCACGCTCCTGGTGTACGGCGGGCTGCGCGCCACCCGCCCGTCGCCCGCCACCCGGGCCGCACTCGACGTGGGCACCAGCTACGGCTTCTACGCGGTGCTCGGCGCCGTGACCTCGGCACTGCCGCGCGGCCCGCTGCGCTCCGGCGCCCGTCTCGCGCTGCTCGCGCAGGCGGTGCGACCGCTGCTCGGGCGCGGGCGCACCTTCACGGACGCCGGGCACCTGGCGGCACTGGGACTCGGTCTCGGGGTGGCGTGCGCGGTGGACTACCGTTCGGTTCCAAACCGGTAGATTCCCCCCGCCCAGGAGCCGCCCGCACATGATCGCGATCCCCGCCACCACCGTCGCCAACCTGCGCGACCTCGGCACCACCCCGCTCGCCGGCGGCCGCACGGTCCGTACGGGCCTGGTCTTCCGGGCCGGCCAGCTCGACCGCATGGACCCGGCCGCCGACCCGGCGGTGGCCGCGCTCGGCCTGCGCACGGTCCTGGACCTGCGCACCGACGCCGAGCGCGCCGACCACCCCGACCGGGTGCCGGACGGCGTCCGGCTGCTGATCGCCGACGCGCTCGCGGACAAGCTGTCCGGGGCCGGGGCGCCCGCCGCCGCCCAGCTCAAGCACGTCCTGGCCGACCCGGTCCTGGCCGAGCAGCACCTCGGCGGCGGCAAGGCGCAGGCCCTGTTCGCCGACACCTACCGCGCCCTGGTCTCCACCGGCTCGGCCCGCGCCGCCTACCGCACCCTGCTGACCGAACTCGCCGCGGAGGACGCGGGCCCGCTGCTCTTCCACTGCACCGCGGGCAAGGACCGCACGGGCTGGGGCGCGACGGTCGTCCTGGCGCTGCTCGGCGCGGGCGAGGAGACGCTGCGCGAGGCCTATCTGTCCGTCAATCCGGCGGTGCGCGCGGCCTTCGCCCCGCTGATCGAGGGCTTCGTCGCCCAGGGGGGTGACCCCGAGATCGCGCTCGCCGTCATCGGGGTGGTCCCGGAGTACCTGGCGGCGGCCCTGGACGAGGTCGACTCGGTGTACGGCTCGATGGAGAAGTACGTCCGCGAGGGGCTCGGGGTGCCGGACGAGGCGGTGGCGCGGCTGCGCGAACGGCTCATCGCGTGACCGGCCGTCGCCGGTGTCAACTCCCCTGAGCGACGCGCGGGTTGGGTCCGGGGTGACCATCTCCACATTCGCTCGTTTTGCTGAACGTGGCCCCAGAGCAGGACATCCTCAACCCACCCGCCCCCTCCGTCGGCGTCGAGCAGGCCGAGGCCGCGCTCGTCGAGCACTATCCGCGACTGGTGCGGCTCGCCTATCTCGTGCTCCCGCCGTCGCTCGGGCGCAACCGCCGGGTGCTGACCGCGCACGCGATCGTGCAGCGCTCGCTGCCGCGCGGGCGCGGCGGCCCCGGCGACGGCGCCGACCGCGGGCTGATCCCCGGGGCGAGGCGGCCCGGTGCCGGGGTCGACCCGGGGTATGTGTACGTGCGGCGGCGGGTGCTGCGCCAGGCGCTCGATGCGGGGCTCCCGCTGCGCCGGCGCGCCTGGCCCAAGCGGGCCCAGCTCCCGCCGCTGCTGCCGCAGGTGTGGGGGCTCAGGCTCTTCCCGCGCTCGGGCGGCGCCGATGAACTCGCCCTGGACCAGCGCCTTTCCGCCCTGTCCGGGGCGGCGCGCGCGGCCTGCGTGCTGCGCGGTCTGGAACGGCTCGGGGACGACGAGGTGTGCGCGGAGCTGACCGCGGCCGGGGTCACCGGGGCGCGCCAGGCACTCGCCGAGGCGAACGGCGTCGAGGCGGGCCGGGACCTCCTCGAATCCGCCGAGTTCGACCCCTGCTCGCTCCAGGCACGGCCCACCGATCTGATGCGCCGGCGCCAGCACGGCCGGGCCGCGCTCGCCGCCGTCGCGGCCCTCGTGGTGTGCGGGGCCCTGATCGGCCTGCCGGGCGACGGCTGGGGGCCCGACGGCGCGGCGGCCCCGTCCTACGCGCAGAACCCGGCGGCCCGCGCCGCGCTCGACCCGGGGCACCTGCTGCGGGTGGAGCCGACGGCCTGGACGACCGCGACGCGCACCGACTTCTCGGTGTGGCCGGCCCGGGGCGACCTGCTCGGCGACACCGGACTGTTGCGGCGGGCGCTCGCCGTGTGGGCGCGGCCAGGCCCGTCCGTGCAGGTCTCGGCGACGCCGGGCACACCGTCCGGTCCCCCGATGGGGGCGCCCCAGCTGCTGTTCGCCGGTGAGGTGGACCGGGCAAGGGTGGTGCTGCTCTACGACGGTCTGCGCGTCGCGCGCTACGCCGAGCCGCGCACCGGCACCGCGGGCGCGGCCCTGGACTTCGCGCGGGTCGACGCGGCGGACGCCGCGTCCGCGAGCGCGCTGGTGGTGGGCCGCACCGACGGCAATGTGCGCTATCTGACGGCGCCCTGGGTGCGGGAGGCCTCGGTGCGCGACCTGTTGACGCCCACCGCCCCGGCGCGACCGCTCGACCGCGACAGGTACGGGGTGAGCGCCCCGGTCGTGTCGCCCTCGCAGGCGCGCCAGTGCACCTCGTGGGAGGCGCTCGAATTCAAGGACGACAGCGGGGTGCGCCTGGTCACCGACCTCGGCGAGCTGGCCCCGGCCCGGCTGACCTGGGGTCCGCCCTCGGACCCGCGCGACGTCGGGGACCGCACGGCGCGCGAGGGCTGGGCGCGCACCGCCTGTCTGCTGCCCACCGTCCGCTCGCACGGGGTGCGCTCCGTCAACGACTGGCGCTTCGCGCAGCAGCCGCTGCCCGAGAACAACGGCACGGCCGACTGGATCTGCACCCGGGCCGAGACCTGGCGGGGCGCGGGCAGCCGGGTGTTCGCCCAGTTCCAAGCGCCGTCCACGCGGCTCGCGCCGGGCGCCATCGCGGCCCGCGCCGAGAACTCGGCGTCCTGCGGCGTCCGCGAGGCGCGGGTGCTCGCCGGGGTGCTGTGGAAGTCGCGCGTCGGCACGTGGTTCGTGCTCGCGGCGGGCAGCGGGCAGGTCTCGACGGTGACGCTCTCCGGCGGGATGTCCGCCACCGAGAAGGGCAATCTGCTCGCCGTGCGGGCCAAGGAGGGCGCACGCGCCGAGCTCAACGGACGGCTCGCGGACGGGAGTCCGATCGCCACCCTGCGCTGAGCGGTCCGCCGGGCCGCTCGGCGAACAAGTGGCTGCGGACCCCTGTCGCTGCGGCGTACCCGTCAGTACATTGACGCCATGTCTAATACGCCGCAGCCCGCTCCGGTCGCGGAGGAGCGCATCGAGCTCAAGGCCCGGAACGTCTCGTTCGCCTGGGAGAAGACGCCCCTGCACTGGATACCGGGCGACCCGTTCTCCGGCCACACCATCAATGTGCTGCACCTGTTGCTGCCGGCCGGTGAGCGCTGGTTCGTACACGTCTACCAGCAGGCGCTCCCGTACATCACGGACGACCGGCTGCGCGAGGACGTCATCGGCTTCATCGGGCAGGAGGCCATGCACTCCGCCGCCCACGACGACGTGCTGCCCCATCTCAAGGAGCTCGGCCTCGACCCGACGCCGTACACCGCGCAGGTGGACTGGCTGTTCGAGAAGCTGCTCGGCGACCGCACGCTGCCGCCCGGCCGGGCGCGCCAGTGGTGGCTGATGGAGCGGGTCGCCACGATCGCGGCGATCGAGCACTACACCGCCTTCCTCGGCGACTGGATCCTGAACGCCGAGACGCTGGACGAGCGCGGCGCCGACCCGATGATGCTGGACCTGCTGCGCTGGCACGGCGCCGAGGAGGTCGAGCACCGCTCGGTGGCCTTCGAGCTGTTCACGCACCTCGACGGCGGCTACCGGCGCCGGGTGCGCACCTGGGCGACCGCGTTCACCGCACTCGTCTTCCTGTGGCAGCGCGGGGCGCGGTTCTTCATGGACAACGACCCGACGCCCGGGGTCGGCAGGGCGAGCCTCGGGCAGTTCTACCGCGCGGGCCGCGCGGGGCTGCTGCCGTCCACGCCCGCCATGCTCAAGTCCATCCCGCGCTATCTCAGCCGCGCCTACCACCCCTCGCAGGAGGGCAGCACGGCGCAGGCGGTGGCCTATCTGGCCGGCTCGCCCGGCGCCAACGGAGGCCGCTGACATGCGCCGCGCCACCACCGTCGTACTGGCCGCCGGGGCCGCGCTGCTCACCCGGCGCGCCCTGCGGCGCCGTATCGAGGCCTCGCCGCTGTGGCCGATGCCCGCGCTCGAAGAGCCCGTGTCGGGGCGCGGGGCCCGCCGTTCCACCGTGACCCGCAGGCTCACCGTCACCGCCCGCACCGAGCCCGCCGAGGGCGTCGTGGCCCTGCGCCTCGCGGCGCTCGACGGCGCCGAACTGCCCGCGTGGGAGCCCGGCGCGCACCTCGATCTGGTGCTGCCCTCCGGGCTCGTACGGCAGTACTCGCTGTGCGGGGATCCGGCCGACCGCACCTCCTACACCGTGGCCACCCGGCTCATCGAGGACGGGCGGGGCGGTTCGCGGGAGGTGCACGAGCAGCTCAAGGAGTCCGCCGAACTCTCCGTGCGCGGCCCGCGCAACCGCTTCCCCCTGGTGGCGAGCGCGTCCTACGTGTTCGTCGCGGGCGGCATCGGGATCACCCCCGTCTTGCCGATGATCAGGACGGTCGAGGCCGCGGGCGTCCCGTGGCGGCTGCTCTACGGCGGGCGCTCCCGGGCCACCATGCCCTTCCTGGACGAGGTCGAGCGGTTCGGCGAGCGGGTCACCGTGGTCGCCGAGGACGAGTCGGGCCTGCCGGACCTCGCCGCGTACCTCGCCAACTCCCCCGGTGACGCGGCCGTTTACTGCTGCGGGCCCGAGCCGCTGATGCGGGCGGTGACCGCCGCGCTCGGGCCGGAGCGCACCGCGCACCTGGAGCGCTTCGCGCCCGGCGCGGCCGGGGTGGGCGCCGGATTCGAGGTGGAGCTGCGCCGTTCGGGGCGCACCCTCGCCGTCCCGGCGGACCGGTCGCTGCTCTCGGTGCTGCGGGCGCAGGTGCCGGGCGTGCCCTACTCGTGCGAGCAGGGCTTCTGCGGCACCTGTCAACAGCGGGTCCTGGAGGGCGAGATCGATCACCGCGACGAGCTGCTCACGGACGCGGAGCGCGACGGCTCGATGCTGATCTGTGTATCGCGCTGCCTCGGCAAGAAGCTGGTGCTCGACCTATAGGTACTCTGTTCGCATGACGACCGGGGTACGGCGCAGGATGGGCGTCGACGAGCGCAGGCAGCAGTTGATCGGGGTCGCCCTCGAACTGTTCAGCCACCGCTCGCCCGACGACGTGTCCATCGACGAAATAGCGGCGGCCGCGGGGATTTCACGGCCGCTGGTCTATCACTACTTCCCCGGCAAGCAGAGCCTGTACGAGGCGGCCCTGCGCCGGGCGGCGGACGAGCTCGCGGCCCGTTTCCAGGAGCCGCACGAGGGCCCGCTCGGCGCCCGGCTCCTGCGGGTGATGGGCCGGTTCTTCGACTTCGTCGACGATCACGGGCCCGGTTTCTCGGCACTGATGCGCGGCGGCCCGGCCGTCGGCTCGTCCACCGCGAACGCCATGATCGACGAGGTGCGCGACGCCGCCCGGCTACAGATCCTCGCGCACCTCGGCGTCCAACAGCCGCCCGCGCGCCTTGAGTTGGTGGTCAGGTCCTGGGTCTCGCTCGCCGAGTCGACGGCGTTGATCTGGCTGGACGGGCGCCGCATTCCCCGCGCCGAGCTGGAGTTGCAGCTGGTGCACGACTTCGCGGCGCTGGCCGCGGTGAGCGCGGCCCACGACCAGGAGATGGCCGCGATCGTGCTGCGGATGCTCGCGGACGAGCCGGCCGACGGCCCGTTCGGCGAGCTGCTGGACCGCCTGGGCGCCCTGCTCCCGCTGATCCCCTCGCCCCGCGTGGGCTGAGCCCCGCGTGGGCCGAGCCCCGCGGCACGGTCCCCGCGGCACGGCCCCCGCACCGCGAGGCCCGGGGCTCACTTCGACGGCGAGGACCACCGGCCCGCGCTGAGCCGGAGCGCGAGCAGGGCCACGTCGTCGTCCGGGTCGCCGCCGAAGCGGGCGAGCAGGCTGTCGCAGAGCGCCCCGGTCCCCGCGGGGGCGGCTGCCGCGGCACGCCTGAGCAGTTCCAGGGAGACGTCGAGGTCGGTGCCGCGCCGCTCGATGAGCCCGTCGGTGACCATCAACAGACCGTCGTGCGGCTCCAGTTGGATTCTGGTCGAGGGCGGGTGGGGCAGGCCGAGGCCGAGCAGCGGGCCCTGGGAGTCGACGTAACGGGCGCCGCCCCGGCCGGGGAGCAGCAGCGGTGGCAGGTGTCCGGCGTTGGCGATGCGGGCGGCGCCGGTGGCCGGATCGATGAGGGCCAGGCACAGCGTCGCGGTGGCCTCCGGGTGGTAGAGCTGGAGCATGCCGTCCAGGCGGCGCACTAGGGCGGCCGGTTCGTGCTGGTCGGTCGCGTACGCCCGTAAGGCGTGCCGGAGTTCGACCATGACGGTGGCCGCCTCCAGGGAGTGCCCCACGACATCGCCGACGCCGACGAGCAGACCGGCCGGGGTGGTGAGCGCGGTGTAGAAGTCGCCGCCGATCTCGGCGCGGCTGGAGGCCGGGACGTAGCGGAGCGCGATGTCGGCGCCGGGCAGCCGGGGCGCGCTGTGCGGCAGGAAGCTGTGCTGCAGGGTGAGCGCGATGTGGCGTTCCTCCGCATGGGTGCGCAGCGACTCGGCGGCGACGGCGAGGGACTGGGCGAGCCGGGAGAGCAGCGCCTCGGTCTCCCGGCCCCGGGCCAGCCTGGCCGGGACGGCCAGACACACCGGGGGCTGGTCGCCCGGGCCGCGCGCGAGCAGCAGCCGGGCCCCCTCCGGGCCGCAGAGTTCGGCCGGCCACAGCGGGGCGGGGGCGAGCACGGAGCGCACCCCGGTGCGGCCCGCCATGGCGCGGCGCAGCAGCACGGCGAGCGCGGGCACCTCGGCGGTCAGGCCCGGGCGGGCCGCGCCGCCCGCGTGCAGCAGGCCGTCCGCGCCGAACACGAAGGCGATGACGGGACCGGAGGTGAGCGGGATGGCCGCGGCTGCCGCCGCGTCCGCGAGTTCCTGCGGGCAGCGGGCCTCGTGCAGGGCGGTGGTCGCCTCGGCCAGGCGGCTGAGCCGGCCCGCCCGGGCGGCCGACTCCTCGCGCAGCCGGGCGCCGCGCAGGGCGGCCCGGATGACGGCCTGGATCTCCTCGGGTTCGACCGGCACGGTGAGGTAGGCCTCGGCGCCCGCGTCCAGGCCTCGGCTGCGGTCGCGCGGGGTGATGGAGGCGGCCGAGAAGTGCACGACGGGCATGGGGGCGATGCCGGGGTGGGCCTTGAGACGGCGGCACAGTTCGAAGCCGTCCATGTCGGGCAGGCCCACGTCGAGGACGGCGGCGTCCGGCAGGGTGCCCGCGCGCAGCCGGGTGTCGAGTTCGGCGAGTGCGGCGGAGGCGGTGGCCAGCGGGACGACGCGGTGCCCGGCCCGGCTCAGGACGGCGCCCATCGCACAGCGGTTGGCGTCCACGTCGTCCACCACCAGGACGGTCGTGTCCCAGGATCCGAACATGCCCGCGCTCACCGCCGTTCGTCCGCGGGGCCCACCCCCGGCCGGTCACTCCGCGAGAGCGACCCGTCGCCCACCGTAGCGTCGCACGGTGGCCGGGGGTGGTCACATGCCGTTTTCGTCAACTCCGCGCCGCGAAACCACTCTTGAGGGGAGCGGCGGTCCGTCGTCGCGACCGCTTCAGTCGCGACCGCTTCAGCGCCGCTGGAAGACCGCCACGGTGCGGGCGGGGACCGTGAAGCCTCCCGAAGCGCGGTCGTAGGCGGCTTCCTTGACCACGGGATCGGCTCCGCTCGCCTGCCGCGGGTGCAGCGAGTAGGCGGTGCCCGCGAGGGCGGCGACCCGCTGCGTCTGCGCCGCCGGTGTCGCGTTGAAGACCACGACGAGATCGCCGAGCCGCATGGTGATCACCCCGGGGGTCTCCCCCGCCCCCGACAGCGGGAAGGACAGCTGTGCCTGCACCTGCCCCGCGGTGGTGAGCCGGAAGGCGCTCTCCTCGGCGTGGATCGCCAGGAGGTCCTGGTAGGCGGCGGAGGTCCGCTTGATCTCCGTGCAGCCCGGGGTGAGCTGCGGAGCCGTCAACAGGGGCTTGGCGTAGGCCCACTTGGCGTGGTTGTCGGCGGCCGGGGGAAGCCCGCGCCCGAAGCCGTTGCCCGCCCGGCAGTCCCAGTGCAGCGCGTTGAACCAGTCGCCGCTGTCGAAGGAGTTGCGGTCGAGCGACTTGGAGCGCAGCAGGTCGCTCCCGGCCTGGGAGAGCGCCGGGCCCTGCGAGAGGGCGGCGGTGGCGAGCGCGAGGACCTGCATGCGGGAGCGGTCGGCGGGCGAGGTGCGCGCGGGCAGCTTGTAGGCGAGCGCGTCGTACAGCGACTCGTTGTCGTGGGCGTCCGCGTAGGCGAGCGCGTCGCCGGGGGCGACGGCGTACCCGGCGGGAGCGCCGTTGTAGTCGACGTCGGAGCCCTTGACGGTGCGGCCCGCGCTGTCGGTGAACGTGTAGCCGGCCAGATTTCCGCTCAGGCCCACCTTGAGGAGGTCCTGGTAGTGCAGGAGCCGGGCCTTCTGCTCGGCCGGAGTGCCGTTCGCCGCCGAGGAGTTGGGGTCGGTGTAGAGGCCGGAGGCGAAGCCCTGCACGCCCGGGTCGTCGTCGAAGGGCCCTCCCCCGCGCACCGCGTCGCGGGCCCGGTCGGAGAAGGTGGCGATCCCGGTGCCCGCCATGTTCGTCTGGGTGGCCTGCACGAAGCGGGCGTCGTCGGCGACCTCGCCGAAGTTCCAGCCCTCCCCGTACAGGACGATCTTCTTGCCGTCCACGCCGTCCCTGGCCGGGGTCAGCGCGTCGAGCGCCCTGCGCACGGCCAGGATGTTGGCCTTCGGGTGGTGGCCCATGAGGTCGAAGCGGAATCCGTCGACCTTGTACTGCTTGGCCCAGGTCACCACCGAGTCCACGACGAGCCGGCCCATCATGGCGTTCTCGGGGGCGGTGTTGGCGCAGCAGGTGGAGTTGGCGACGCTGCCGTCCGCGAGGAGCCGCTGGTAGTAGCCGGGCACGATCTTGTCGAGGACGGAGTCGTCCGCCTGGCCGCTCGCCGCGGTGTGGTTGTAGACGACGTCCATGACGGTGCGCAGCCCCGCCCCGTTGAGCCCCTGCACCATCTGCCGGAACTCGACGGTGCGCCGGGTCCCGTCCGGGTCGGAGGCGTAGGAGCCCTCGGGGACGGTGTAGTGCAGCGGGTCGTAGCCCCAGTTGTACGCGTCCTTCGCGGCGGAGCGGGCCACACAGGCCTGCTGCTCCTCGGAGTCCGGGGCGTACACCTTCAAGTCACAGGCAGGGGTGGCCTGTTGGCCGCGGCGCTCGGGGATGCCCGCGATGTCGAAGGCGGGCAGCAGATGGACGTAGGAGGTGCCGGACCTCGCCAGGTCGGCCAGGTGGCGCATGCCGTCGGACGCGGTGTCGGTGAAGGCCAGGTACTGGCCCGGGTGGTGCGACGTGGGGTCCGCGATGGAGAAGTCGCGGATGTGCAGCTCCTGGATGCGGGCCTGGCCGAGCGGCACGGCGGGCGGCTTCTTCAGGCCCGCCCAGCCCCGGGGGGCGAGCTTCGGATCGGCGAGGTCCACCACGAGGCTGCGGGCCGAGTCGGTGGTGAGGGCGGTGGAGTACGGATCGGTGACCAGGTTGGTGACCACGCGCCCCGCGCCCGGCGCCCACACCCGCACGGCGTACCGGTAGGGCTTGCCCGACCAGGAGGCGGGCCCGGTGACCGACCAGACGCCGGAGGCGTCGTCGCGGCGCATGGCGACGGTGCGTCCGTCGAGTTCCAGGGAGACCTGCCGCGCGGTCGGCGCCCATACGGACAGCGTGGGCCGGCCGTGGGTGAAGACGGGGCCGAGCGGGGCGCGGCCGGCGGCGCCGGCGTACAGGTCGTCGAGGACGCCCTGCGTCTGGACACCGGTCGCGGCGAGCAGGGCTCCGTTCGCGGCGCGCTGGGTGGCGATGAGCTGCCCGCGCAGGGACGCGCGGACGCGGGAGCGGTCGCGGGCGTCCACGGTGAACGCCGGATAGTCCTTCAGCTGGGGGTACTTGGCCTTCTGCGCCTCGGTGAGGGCGCCCGGCGCGAGCCGCAGCCACTGGCCCTCGGTGGACAGGGCGCCGTCCTTGACGGTGATGCCGCCGTCGGGTGCGTACACGAGCTGCTGGCTGGTGGCGGCGGTCGCCTTGACCTTCCAGACGACGGTGTCGCGGTCGATCCACTGCGCCTCGGACTTGCCGAGGTCGAGCGAGACGCCCGAGCCGGTCTGCGGCAGCAGGTACGGGGCGGCTCCGGCCAGCAGCCACGTCTCGTGCCCGAAGGTGGCGAGGTCGAGGGACTGGTCGTTGGGCAGGTCCTTCTGGTCGCCGTTGTGCAGGATGTAGCTGAGCGAGGTCGCGCCGGGGGCGAGCGGCACCTCGAAGGTCACCCCGTAGGCGTCGCGTCCGGTCGGCCGCAGCGGCTTGGCCCAGTCGGTGGGCGCGGCCGCCCCGGTCCAGGTGTGCAGGCCCCAGCCGTCGTAGTCGCCGTCGGGCCGGTAGTAGTGCAGCACCGCCTTGGAGGTGTCCTGCGGCGGGTAGGCACCGGCCGGGGCCCGGTCCAGCTGGCCGTCCTTGCCGGCCTCGACCCACACCTCTCCGGTGCGGCCGAGGTCGATGGTGCGCTGCGGGCCGTCGGCGCCGTCGCCCTTGGCGACCGTGTAGGCGAGGGAGCCGGCGCCCTGCGCGACCTTGACCCAGGCGAAGGCGCCGTAGGCGTCACGGCCGGTGAACGCCGCGCTCCGGCCCGCCGACTTCAGCTGCCAGCCGTCGTAGTCGCCGCCGGGGCGCCGGTAGTGCACGACGGCGTAGTCCCGTTCGACCGCCGTGGGCGGAGCGGGCACGGGGGTGGCGCCCGCCGTGGTCGCGGCGAGCGCGCTCGCGGTGCGGCCGAGGCTGTCGACCACAACGGCCTTGTAGCGCACGGGAGTTCCGGCCTTGAGGTCCAGGTACTGGGTGACCTTGTACGGGGCGTGGTCGGCGGAGCCGAGCGTCTGCCAGGCTCCGTTGCCGCTCTGCGCGGCGAAGACGACGCGGTCGAGCTGTCCACCGCTGACGTCGGCGGAGATCTCGACGGTGCCGGTGGCGCCGGCCTCGGGGGCCTTCAGGGTGAGGGCCGGCCGGGTGGCGGGGGCGGCCATCGGCGCGGACGCCTTGAGGACGAGGGAGGACAGGGCGGGCACGGTCACCGTGACGCGGCCGTCCGAGCTGCTGCGCACGGCACCCGATCCGCCGTACAGCACCGTGTAGCCGGCGTCGGCGGAGCCGACCGGAACGGACACCCGCGTCGCCTCGGTCGCGCTGTTCGCGGCCACGAGGTACTCGGTGCGCGTCCTGGCGTCGGTGCGCGAGAAGGCGTAGACGGAGTCCTTGGCGTAGCGCTCGGTCTGGACGCCGTCGCGCAGCGCGGGGTTGGCCCCGACCAGGCGGGAGAGGCCGGCGATGGCGCGGTAGAGTGGGTGGGTCTGGTCGTAGGCGTCGGCCGCGTGGGTGCGGTCGGTGCCCAGTTCGTCGTCGTCCAGGTAGTCCGCGACCTTGGAGGCGAACATCGTCTGGCGGGCGTCCTTGTCGCCGCCCGCGCCGGTGAAGCCCTGTTCGTCGCCGTAGTAGACGACCGGGTTGCCCCGGCTGAAGAACATCAACTCGTTCGCCAGCAGGTCGCGTTGGAGCAGCTCGGCCTCGCTCGCCTGCGGGTGGTCCTGCCGGAGGAAGGCGCCGATGCGGCCCATGTCGTGGTTGCCGAGGAAAGTGACCTGCTCGTAGGCGTTGGCCTTGTCGGTGGTGTAGCGGTAGTCGTCCGCGAACAGGGCGGCGAGCTTGGCGGCCGGGGCGCCCTGGGAGGCGAACTGGCGGGCCGCGTCCTGGAAGGGGAAGTCCAGGGTCGCGTCCAGCCGGCCCCGGGTGACGTACGGGGAGGTGACGGCGGGGTCGGCGGAGTAGGTCTCGCCGAACAGGAAGAAGTCCGGCCTCCCCCGCTTCTTGGCGTACGCGTCGAGCGCGGTGGCCCACTGGGTCCAGAAGTCCAGGTCGACGTTCTTGACGGTGTCGATGCGGAAGCCGTCCACGTCGAAGTCGCGGACCCAGCGCTCGTAGATCCGCTCCATGCCGGAGACGACCTCGGGGCGTTCGGTCCACAGGTCGTCGAGGCCGGAGAAGTCGCCGTATTCGCCGCTCTCGCCCGCGAACGTGGAATCGCCCCGGTTGTGGTACATCGTCGGGTCGTTGAGCCAGGCCGGGACCTTCTTCTCCTTCACGACGGGCGTGTAGGGGAAGGAGTTCGCGTCGACCTTGCGCACACCGGCGCGGTCGTCGAAGGGCCGGCCCTCGGTGTCGAGGTAGGGATAGGCACCCTTGGGCCGGTAGCCGTACTGCCGCTCGGCGTAGTCGACGGTGTCGGCGGTGTGGTTGGTGATGACGTCGAAGAAGACCTTCATGCCCTTGGCGTGGGCCCCGGCTATCAGCCGGGTGAGGTCGGCGTTGGTGCCGAAGTGCGGGTCGACCTGGGTGAAGTCGGTGATCCAGTACCCGTGGTATCCGGCGGAGGCGTTGTCGCCGGTGCCCTGGACGGGCTTGTTCTTGAAGATCGGGGCGAGCCAGATGGCGGTGGTGCCGAGGCCCTTGATGTAGTCGAGCTTCTGGGTGATCCCCTTGAGGTCGCCGCCCTGGTAGAAGCCCTTGTCCGTCGGGTCGTACCCGGTCTCCAGGCGCGAACCGGTCAGGCCGCCCCGGTTGTTGGAGCTGTCCCCGTCGGCGAACCGGTCCGGGAGCACGAAGTAGAACTGCTCGCGCGTCGCGTCGTGCCGGGCCGGTTCGGCGGCCAGCCGCGCGTCACCGGGCGGCGCGGGCGGCTTGGGCGCCGCGGTGGCGGGCAGCGCGGGGACGAGCGCCGCACACAGGGCGGCCGCGAGCGCGACCGCCATTCTTCGCAGGGGGATCACCGGGGGCTCCTCGGTCGTACCGACGCGGCTGAATGTTCTTGCTGCAAACTTGCAAGCGCTTCTCAGCAGGTGACCGTAGGAGGGAGGGCGGGATCCGGTCAACGGTTCGGGCGGAATCCGGCACGGTTGACGGTGAATCTGCAAGCAATTGCGAGGTGATGCGAGGTGATGGGCGCGAACGTCAGGCGGGCGCGTAGCCGCGCTCGCGCACCAGCTCCTCGGCGATCCGGGTGAACGCGCGGGCGGCGGCGCTGCGGTAGGCGCTGTCGCGCCGCAGCAGGACGACCGTGCGCGCGGGCAGCGACGGTTCGAGCGGGACGGGCACGAGGTGGGGGTGGTCGTGCGTGACGGCGTCGGGCAGGACGGTGGCGAGCGGGGTGCGGCGCATGATCTCGGTCAGGGCGTGGACGGAGTTGGCCTCGACGGCGATGCGCGGGGTCACCCGATGGCGTTCGAGGTAGGCGTCGATGTGCCCCCGGGTCGCGAAGTCGCCGTCGAGCAGAGCCAGTTGACGCTCGCCCAGCTCTCGCACGTCAAGCGGCGCGGGCCGGCCGTCCCCGGCGGCGGCGACGAGGGCGAGCGTCTCGGTGTAGAGGGGCGTCGCGTGGATGCCGGGCAGATGCGGCCGGGCAAAGGCGATGCCGAGGTCGAGCTCGTCGGCGAGCAGCTCCGACTCGATGCGGTCCTGCGCCGACTCCCGTACGTCCAGGGCGATATGGGGATGGCGGGAGTACAGCTCACCGGCGAGGGGGCCGACCAGGTACGCGGTGAAGGTCGGGGTCACCGCGAGGCGCAGGCTCCCGCGCGAGAGGTCGGCGACGTCCTGGAGCGCGCGTTCGGCCGCGGCGAGGTCGCGCAGGGCGCGCCGGGCGTAGTGCGCGTAGGTCTCCCCCGCGTCCGTGAGCCGCACGGCGCGTCCGCCGCGATCGAGCAGTTGCGCGCCGACGGCCCGCTCCAGCTGCTTGATCTGCTGGGAGAGGGTGGGCTGCGAGACTCGCAGCTCCTCGGCGGCGCGGGTGAAGTTGCCCTGCTCGGCGACGGCGAGCAGATAGCGCAGATGACGCAGTTCCGGGGCCATGACGTCGACTATAGGCGAGAGCTATAGCAGATATGGGCAGCGCGTCTTGGACGCTATAGGTGCTGTTCGTGCAGGGTGGATCTCGCCGGGCCGACCCCACGGTCCGGCAGCACACCGAGGGAGAAGCGACCCATGCCAGACACCCCGCACGTCCTCGCGGAAGGCGTCGAGCGCTTCCGGCGCGGCGCCTTTCCCGCCCGGGCGGACCTCTTCACCCGGCTCGCCACCACCCACCGGCCGGGCACGCTGTTCATCGGCTGCTCCGACGCCCGGGTGGTGCCCGAGCTGATCACCCAGAGCGAGCCGGGCGAGCTGTTCGTCATCCGCACGGCCGGGAACCTGGTGCCCGCTCACACGCCGGGCGCGGACGGCGTCGCGGCGAGCGTCGAGTACGCCGTCGCCGTCCTCGGAGTCGGGGACATCGTGGTGTGCGGCCACTCGGCCTGCGGCGCGATGACCGCGATCGCCGAGCGGCACGATCTCGGGGCGGCGCCCGCGGTGGCCGCATGGCTGCGGCATGCGGACGCGGCCCCGGCCCACGCGGACACCACGGACCTGGCCGCCCTGGTACGCGGCAACGTACGGGCCCAGCTGGCGAACCTGGCCACGCATCCCTCGGTGGCCCGCGCCGTGGCCCGGCGGCGTCTGACCCTGCACGGCTGGGTCTACGACATCCCGACCGGCACGGTCGAGGACGTCACCCCCTGATCCACCCCGCCCCCCTCAACTCACCCCATATACAAGGGAGTTACTCCATGATCCAGTCCCAGTTCGACACCACCGCCCGCCAGGACCTCGCCACCGCCGCCGTCGCGGCCAAGCTCCGCGAGGACCTGTCGTGGCAGCAGATCGCGGACGCGGCGGGCCTCTCCGTCGCCTTCGTCACCGCGGCCGTGCTCGGCCAGCACGCGCTGCCCGCCGACTCGGCGCGGGCGGTCGCGGCCCTACTGGGCCTCGACGACGACGCGGCGCTGCTCCTGACGACGGTCCCGAGCCGCGGCTCGATCCCGGGCGGCGTCCCCACCGACCCCACGATCTACCGCTTCTACGAGATGCTCCAGGTGTACGGCACGACGCTGAAGGCCCTGGTGCACGAGGAGTTCGGGGACGGGATCATCAGCGCGATCAACTTCCGGCTGGACGTGAAGAAGGTCGCCGACCCCGAAGGCGGCGAGCGCGCCGTGATCACCCTGGACGGCAAGTACCTGCCGACCAAGCCGTTCTGAGCGGCGGCGGGGCGGCCCCGCGGCCGCCCCGCGCCCTCAGCCCCGTACCGCCGCCGTGGACCCCCGCACCACCAGCTCCGGCTGGAAGACGAACTCCGTTCGCTGCACGGGGGTTCCGGCTATCTCCTCCAGGAGGGCCGAGACCGCCGCGGTCGCCATCGCCTGGACCGGCTGGCGGACCGTCGTCAGGGGCGGGTCGGTGAAGGCGATGAGCTGGGAGTCGTCGAAGCCGACAACCGAGACGTCCGCCGGCACCGCGAAGCCGCGCTCACGGGCGGCGCGGACCACCCCGAGCGCCATCATGTCGCTGCCGCACACGATGCCGGTGCAGCCCTGGTCCAACAGGGCGCCGGCCGCCACCTGCCCGCCCTCCACGCTGAACAGGGTGGGGCGGATGAGGGCCGCCGCCTCGGCCTCGCGCAGGCCGAGCCGTTCACCGAGCGCCGCGGTGAAGCCCTCGGCCTTGCGGCGCGACGGCACGTAGCGCAGCGGGCCGATCGCGAGGCCGATCCGGGTGTGGCCGAGGTCGGCCAGGTGGCCCACCGCCATCCGCATCGCCGCATGGTCGTCCGGCGAGACGAACGGGCCGCGCACGGCGTCGTTGTAGCCGTTGACCAGGACGTAGGGGACGCCCCGTTCGGCCAGGGCCAGGTAGCGGGACGGGTCGGTGGAGGTGTCGGCGTGCAGGCCGGAGAGGAACACGATGCCGTTGACGCCGCGCTCCTCCAGCTGCTCGACGAGTTCGTCCTCCGTTGCCCCGCCCGGCAGTTGGGTGCACAGCACGGGGGTGTAGCCGTGGCCGGCCAGGACCTGCTCCACCGCCTGGGCGAACGCGGGGAAGATCGGATTGGTGAGCTCGGGGGTGAGCAGTCCGATCAGGCCCTCGCTGCGCCGGCGGAGCCGGGCCGGGCGCTCCCAGCCGAGCACGTCGAGCGCCGCGAGCACCCGCTGGCGGGTGGCGTCGGCGACGCCGGGCCTGCCGTTGAGCACCCTGCTGACGGTGGCCTCGCTGACGGCGGCCTGGGCCGCTATGTCGGCGAGGCGCGGCCCGGCCGGCTGCACGGCATGGCTCACACCGTCCACCACACCGTCGTGTCACCGGGCAGCTCGAACACGTCGCCGTCCACCGCGAAGGGGGCGCTGGACAGGACGGCCCGGCCGGGCACCGGGAGCGACACCAGGCGGCCGGTCAGGTTGACCGTGCACACGAAGCCGTCGCGGGCGAAGGCGAGCACGCCGTCGGGGGCTTCCAGCCACCTCACGTCGTCCCCGGCACCCAGGCCCGGGTGGGCGCGGCGGGCCGCGATGGCCCGGCGGTAGAGCTCCAGGGTGGAGTCGGCGTCGCCGGTCTGCGCCTCGACGCTGAGCGCGCCCCAGCCGTCGGGCTGCGGGAGCCAGCTGCCGCCGCTGCCGAAGCCGTACGAACTGCCCCCGGACGTCCACGGGATCGGCACCCGGCAGCCGTCGCGGAAGCCGTCCTGGCCGGCCGCGCGGAAGAACGACGGGTCCTGGCGCACCTCGTCGGGCAGGTCGGTGACGTCCGGCAGGCCGAGCTCCTCGCCCTGGTAGACGTAGGCGGAGCCGGGCAGGGCCAGCATCAGGAGGGTGGCCGCGCGGGCCCGGCGCAGGCCGAGCTCGCGGTCGCCCGGGGTGCGCAGCTGGGTGCCGAGGCCGGGCGGGTTGGCGAAGCGGGTGGCGTGCCGGGTGACGTCGTGGTTGGACAGGACCCAGGTGGCCGGGGCCCCGACCGGGCGCATCGCGGCGAGCGAGGTGTCGATCACCTCGCGCAGCGCCTTGGCGTCCCAAGGGGCGCCCAGGTACTGGAAGTTGAAGGCCTGGTGCAGTTCGTCGGGGCGTACGTAGTTCGCGGTCCGCTCGACCGTCGGGGTCCACGCCTCGGCGACCGCGATGCGCTCGCCGTCGTACTCGTCGAGGATCGTCCGCCAGGAGCGGTAGATCTCGTGCACGCCGTCCTGGTCGAAGAACGGCATGACGTCCTGGCCGAGCAGCTTGAGCTGGTCGTGGCCGCCGATGTCGGGCAGGCCCGGTGCCTTGACGAGGCCGTGGGCGACGTCGATGCGGAAGCCGTCCACGCCCATGTCGAGCCAGAAGCGCAGGATGGAGCGGAACTCGTCGGCGACGGCCGGATGGTCCCAGTTGAAGTCGGGCTGCTCGGGGGCGAACAGGTGCAGGTACCACTCTCCGTCGGCGGTACGGGTCCAGGCGGGGCCGCCGAAGATGGACTCCCAGTCGTTGGGCGGCAGTTCACCGCTCTCGCCCCGGCCGGGGCGGAAGTGGTAGCGGGCCCGCAGCGGTGAGCCGGGGCCTTCGGCCAGGGCTCGCTTGAACCACTCGTGCTGGTCGGAGGAGTGGTTGGGCACGAGGTCGACGATGATGCGCAGGCCCAGTTCGTGCGCGTCGCGGATCAGCGCGTCCGCGTCGTGCAGGGTGCCGAACATCGGGTCGATGGCCCGGTAGTCGGCCACGTCGTAGCCGGCGTCGGCCTGCGGGGAGGCGTAGAAGGGCGAGAGCCAGACCGCGTCGACACCGAGGTCGCGCAGATAGGGCAGCCGGGCGCGGACGCCGTCGAGGTCGCCCATGCCGTCGCCGTTGCCGTCGGCGAAGCTGCGCGGATAGACCTGGTAGATCACGGCGTCCCGCCACCACTGGGTACCGGTCGTCCCGGTGAGGCGGTCGGGGGCGGTGAAGTGCTGGGTCATGTCGTCCTTAAGAGGAGGGTCCGAAGGCGGGTGCCCCCGGGCCTGTGCTGTTCCGGGGCCGGGCCGCAGCCCGGCTCAGCCCTTGGTGGCACCCGCGGTCATGCCGGTGACCAGGTGCTTCTGCACCAGGTAGAACACGGCCGATACGGGGATGGCGATGAGGACCGCGGTGGCGGCCATGTAGTTCCACTGGGCGTCGTGCTGGCTGACGAAGCTGGAGAGGCCCACGGCGAGCGTGTACTTGCCGTCGTCGAGCATGAAGGTGGAGGCGAAGGCCACCTCGCCCCACGCGGTGAGGCAGGTGTAGAACGCGGCGACCGCGAGGCCCGGCCGGGCGAGCGGCAGGATGAGGCGGAAGAAGGTGCCGAAGGGGGTGAGCCCGTCGACCCGTCCCGCCTCGTCGATCTCGATCGGGATGGAGTCGAAGTACCCCTTGAGCATCCACGCGCAGTACGGCACCGCGGTGGAGCAGTACACCAGGATCAGACCGCCGTAGGTGTCGATGAGGCCGAGGTCGCCGAGGATCTGGTACATCGGCACGATCAGCACGGCGATCGGGAACATCTGGGTGACGAGCAGCACCCACATCAGCTTGCGGTAGCCCGGGAAGCGCATCCGCGAGACGGCGTACCCGGTGGTGGCCGCGAACATCACGCCGATGACGCAGGTGGCGACCGCGATCAGGGCGGTGTTGCCGAGCCAGGTGAAGAACTTGGTGTGCTCGGTGACGAACGCGTAGTTGGAGAACGACATCGTGGACCAGATGCGGCCCGGGTGGAGGTAGTCGTCCTTGGCGGGCCCGAGCGAGAGGAAGACCAGCCAGGCGATCGGGAAGACGGCGACGAGGGATGCGACGCCCAGGGCCAGGTGCGACAGGACGGCGGTGCGGCGCCGGGTGTGGTCCCGGGAGACGGCCTTGGTAGTCATGAAGGCATCAGACCTGTTCATTGCGGGCCAGCCAGCGCCGGTAGAAGGAGGTGAAGACGATCAGGATGGAGAGCAGCAGCACGCCGTAGGTGGCGGACTGCGCGAAGTCGCGGGGCTGCTGTCCGAAGCCGAGGCGGTAGGCCCAGGTGACGAGGATCTGGGCGTCGGGGGCGCCGCCGTTGCCGAACAGCAGGAAGATGATCACGAACTGGTTGAACGTCCAGATGATGCCGAGCAGGACCACCGTGGCGCTGACCGGGCGCAGGCCCGGCAGGGTGACGTGGCGGAAGCGCTGCCAGGCGCTCGCGCCGTCCATCTCGGCGGCCTCGTACAGGTCGGCGGAGATCGACTGGAGCCCGCCGAGCAGCGACACCATCATGAAGGGGACGCCGACCCAGGTGTTGACGAGGATCGCAGCGAGCTGCTGGAAGTGCGGCTGCTCCAGCCACTCGGGCTGCGGCAGGTGGAGCGAGCCGAGCACGGTGTTCACGATGCCGGTGTCGCTGAGCATCAGGCGCCAGGAGAAGACGGTGACGAAGCTGGGCACCGCCCACGGCAGGATCAGCATCATCCGGTAGAAGGTGCGTCCGCGCAGCTTCTGGTTGAGCAGCAGCGCGAGCGCGAGCCCGATCACGTAGTGCAGGGTCACACAGGCGGCCGTCCACACGATGGTCCACAGGAAGTGCGACCAGAACCGGTCCCAGGCGGTCGGGCCCCACAGGATGTCCGCGTAGTTGTGCAGCCCGACGAACTCGTAGGTGGCGTCGATGTGGTTGGCGCCGATGGTGCGCGCCGAGTTGAGGCTGTTGGCGTCGGTGAGCGTGTAGTAGATGCCCTGGGCGAGCGGATAGAGCACCAGGGCGCCGAGCACCACGACGATCGGGGCGACCATCGCGTACGCGTACCAGTGCTTCTGCCAGGACCGCCTGAGGCGCTCCAGCGGCCCTTGGCGCGCGGTGGACGCGCTCTTCGGGGCCGCGCCATCGACGGCAACGGTCATCTCGACACCTTTTCCGGGAAGTTCGGCGGACGTGCGTGCGGCCGGGCCGCCCCCTGGGAGGAACGGCCCGGCTGCGGGGCTCACTTGGTGAAGTCGGGGACCAGCTTGGCCATGTCCTGCTGAAGGCTCTTGGTGGCGTCGGCGACGGACTCCTTGCCGTCGGCGACCTTCGGCAGGGTGGTGTCCATCGGGGTCCACAGCGAGCTGTACTCGGGCAGCTCGGGCCGCGGCTGGGCGGCGGCGAGCACGCCCTGGTAGCCGGCGATGCCCGGGTCGGCCTTGACCTGCGCGGTGTAGGCGTCCTCGCGGGTGGGCAGCGTGGAGTTCTTCAGGGCGATGGACTCCTGGCTCTTGGCCGAGGTCATGAAGTTCACGAACTTCATCGCGGCGGCCGCGTGCGCCTTGTCGGAGCCCGCGTACACGGACAGGTTGTGGCCGCCGGTCGGGGCGCCCGCCTTGCCGGCCGAGCCGGCCGGGACGGTGGCGATGCCGAGGTTGGCCTTGTCCTTGAACGCGGAACCCTTGTAGAAGTTGGTGATCTCCCACGGGCCCTGGATGATCGCGGCGACCTTGCCGTTGACGAAGGCGTCCTGGATGTGGGCGTAGGCGTCGGCGGTGACGTCCGCCTTGTGCAGGCCCGGGCCGTCGAACAGGCCCTTCCAGGTCTCAAGTCCCTTGACGGCGGGGGCACTTGCGATGGTGACCTTCTTGGCGGCCGCGTCCACCGTGTCGGTACCCTCGCCGTACAGGAACGGCTGGGCGTAGTAGCCGGCGGTGGAGCCCCAGTAGCCGTCGACGCCGGCCTTCTGCTTGACGAGCGCGGCGTCCGCCTTCAGCTCGTCCCAGGTGACCGGCGCCTTGGTGATGCCGGCCTGGGCGAACAGGGCCTTGTTGTAGACGAGCGCGAGGGTGTCGGTGACCAGCGGCACGCCGTAGGTCTTGCCCTCGAACTGGGCCTGCTTGATCAGGTTGGGCCGGAACTTGGCCTGGTCGGCGAGGGCCTCGGTGCCGTCCAGCGGCAGGAAGTAGCCCTTCTTGGCGAAGGCCGGCGTCCAGCCGACCTCGGCGCGCAGTACGTCCGGGGCGCCCTTGGCGCCGGCGGCGGTGTCGAACTTGTTCTGCGCCTGGTCGAAGGGGACGTTGACGTACTTGACCTTGATCGTCGGGTTCGCCTTCTCGAACTCCGTGACCAGCGCCTGGTACGTGGGTGCCTCGTTCGTGGCGTTCGAGGTGTCCCACCAGGTGATGGTGACGGGGCCGTCCGCCTTGCCGCCGTCACTGTCGCTGCCACCGCAGGCCGTCGCCGCGAGCGCGAGGGTCGCCGCGAGCGCGGTGGCCGCTATGCCACGTCGCATGAGAACTCCTTCACTGGGTGCCGTTCCATCACGGCGCCGGATCGCCAGGAACGTAACAAGGATGAAAGGCGACCGAAAGACCTTGCGAAGAATTTCTGCAAGCTCAGCCGATCGTTACATCAGTGTGTCCGCACGGTTGCCGTTGTGCGCCTTGTCAAAGGGGGTGCGCCCGGGCCATGGGCCCCCGGAGACCCGCTGCAAGGGTTCCGCAAGAGCTTGCAGGACGGTTACTTTCGGGAGCCATCGGCGTTGATCGGCACAGACGCAGGGTTTTCGAGAGGGACCACACATGACGCAGGAGCTGACGACGACGGCCACCACCGGGGAGCCCACTCCTTCCCGGCCCGGCTGGTGGCGCGAAGCGGTGATCTACCAGGTGTACGTGCGCTCCTTCGCGGACGGCGACGGCGACGGGATCGGGGACCTGCCCGGCATCCGCGCCCGGCTGCCGTACGTCAAGGAGCTCGGCGCCGACGCGGTCTGGCTCACCCCCTTCTACCTCTCCCCGCAGGCCGACGGCGGCTACGACGTCGCGGACTACCGCAGGGTCGACCCGCTCTTCGGCTCACTGTCCGACGCCGACGAGCTGGTGCGCGAGGCCCACCGGCTCGGCCTGCGGGTGATCGTCGACATCGTCCCCAACCACACCTCCGACCAGCACCCCTGGTTCCGCGCGGCGCTGGCCGGCGGCCCCGAGCGCGAGCGCTACCACTTCCGCCCGGGCCGGGGGGCGCGCGGCCAACTCCCGCCCAACGACTGGGAGTCGGTGTTCGGCGGCCCGGCCTGGACACGTGCCCCGGGCGGAGACTGGTACCTGCACCTGTTCGCCCCCGAGCAGCCCGACCTCGACTGGGACCACCCGGCGGTGCGGGCCGAGTTCGACTCGGTGCTGCGCTTCTGGCTCGACCTCGGCGTGGACGGCTTCCGCGTCGACGTCGCGCACGGCATGGTCAAGGCGGCGGGGCTGCCGGACATCGGGGCGAGCGAGCAGGCCAGCCTCATCGGCAGCCAGGTGCTCCCCTTCTTCGACCAGGACGGCGTCCACGAGATCCACCGCTCCTGGCGGACCCTGCTCGACTCCTACGGCGGTGAGCGCATCGCGGTCGCCGAGGCATGGGCCCCCTCCGCCGAGCGCCTGGCCCTGTACGTACGCCCCGACGAGCTGCACCAGGCCTTCAACTTCCAGTTCCTGACGTGCGATTGGGACGCGGAGGCGATGCGCGCCACGGTCGACGCCTCGCTCGCGGCGACCGGCGCGGTCGGCGCCCCCACCACCTGGGTGCTCTCCAACCACGACGTCGTGCGCCATGTGACCCGCTACGGCGGCGGCGCCCGGGGCCTGCGCCGGGCCCGCGCGGCGGCCCTGTTCACGCTGGCGCTGCCCGGCTCCGCCTACCTCTACCAGGGCGAGGAGCTGGGCCTTCCCGAGGTCACCGACCTGCCCGACGAGGTGCGCCAGGACCCGGCCTTCCACCGCGCGGCGGGCCAGGACGGCTTCCGCGACGGCTGCCGGGTGCCGATCCCCTGGACCCCCGACGAGCCGTCGTACGGGTTCGGCGGCGCGCGGCCGTGGCTGCCGCAGCCCGCGTCCTGGCGCCGGCTGAGCGTCGCCTCCCAGTCGGGCGACCCGCACTCGACGCTGGAGCTGTACCGCGCGGCCCTCGCCCTGCGCCGCGAGCTGCCGGGGCTCGGCGACGGCACGATGAGCTGGCTCCCCGCGCCCGAGGGCGTGCTCGCCTTCGCCAGGCCGGGCTTCGCGTGCACGGTCAACACCCTGGACCGCGCGGTCCAATTCCCCCTTCCGGGCCGGTTGTTGCTCGCCACCACGGCCGTCGAGTGCGGCGCGCGTGGCGTCCTGCTGCCCAGGGAATCCGCGGTCTGGTGGGCAATCTGACGTGCGACCGGTACAGTCCAATCCCGTGACCGCACGGCTCGCCGACATCGCAGCCCAGGCGGGGGTCAGCGAAGCCACAGTCAGCCGCGTGCTCAACGGCAAGCCCGGTGTGGCCGCGGGCACCCGTGAATCCGTTCTCGCCGCACTCGACGTGCTGGGGTACGAGCGGCCCGTACGACTGCGCCGCCGCAGCGCGGGGCTCGTCGGCCTGATAACGCCGGAGCTGGAGAACCCGATCTTCCCCGCCCTCGCCCAGGTCATCGGGCAGTCGCTGACGCGGCAGGGCTACACCCCGGTGCTCGCCACCCAGACCCCGGGCGGGTCCACCGAGGACGAGCTCACCGAGATGCTGGTGGACCGGGGCGTCGCGGGGATCATCTTCGTCTCCGGGCTGCACGCGGACACCACCGCCGACATGGAGCGCTACGAGCAGCTGCGCGCCCAGGGCGTCCCGTACGTCCTGGTGGACGGTTTCTCGCCCAAGGTGCAGGCGCCCTTCATCTCGCCCGACGACCGGGCCGCGATGCGGCTCGCGGTGACCCATCTCGCGGCCCTCGGCCACACCCGGATCGGCCTCGCGGTCGGCCCCAAGCGCTTCGTGCCGGTGCTGCGCAAGATCGAGGGGTTCACGGCCGGCATGCAGGACCGCCTCGGCCTGAGCCCCGCCGAGGCCGAGTCACTGATCCAGCACTCGCTGTACACCCTGGAGGGCGGTCAGGCCGCGGCCACCGCGCTCATCGCCCAGGGCTGCACCGCGGTGGTGTGCGCCAGCGACATGATGGCGCTCGGCGCGATCCGGGCCGCCCGCCAGGCGGGCCTCGACGTTCCGCGTGATGTCTCTGTGGTGGGCTTCGACGACTCTCCGTTGATAGCGTTCACCGACCCACCGCTGACCACGATCCGCAAGCCGGTGACGGCGATGGGCCAGGCCGCGGTCCGCGCACTGCTCGAAGAGGTGGGGGGAACCCCGGCTCCGCACAGCGAGTTCGTCTTCATGCCCGAACTGGTCGTCCGTGGTTCGACCTCGGGCGCCCGACCCCGAAGCCGACCCTGACCCACGCCGAAAAGCCTCGTCCTTGAGGACTAGCGGGTGCGCGGTGGACCCGACCGGAGGATGATCGGCGGGGGGTACGGGCATCTGGCAGACTCTCTTCCTATGGGTGACATGACCGTGAAGACTCTGGAAGGCCGGACGGCCGCTCCGACCAACGAGCCGTCGGCCACACCCTCCGCCACCGAACCGAAACGCAGCGCATGGGCCGCCCGGTTGCGGCGGGTACGCATGCCGCGCCGCCCGCGCATCTGGTTCGAAGTGCTTCTGATCGCGGTGAGTTACTGGGTGTACTCACTGATCCGCAACGCGGTGCCCGAGCAGAAGGCGCAGGCGCTCAAGAACGCCGACTGGATCTGGAGCGTCGAGCACCACCTCGGCATCGCGGTGGAGCAGTCGGTCAACCACGCCGTGAATTCGGTGACATGGCTCATCGTCGGCATGAACTACTACTACGCGACGCTGCACTTCATCATCACCATCAGTGTTCTCGTGTGGCTGTTCCGTAGTCACCCCGGGCGCTATGCCGCGTCACGCCTGGTGCTCTTCGCCACGACGGGCGTGGCCCTCGTCGGCTACTACTTCTTTCCGCTCGCCCCGCCCCGCCTGATGAACGGCGGGGGCTTCATCGACACGGTCCTGGTGCACCACACCTGGGGCTCGATGGCGTCGGGCGACCTGAAGAACATGTCGAACCAGTACGCGGCGATGCCGTCCATGCACATCGGGTGGTCGACCTGGTGCGGCCTGACGATATTCGCCCTCTCCTCCGCGCCCTGGGCCAAGATCCTCGGCCTGCTGTATCCGACGGCCACCCTGGTCGTGATCGTCTCCACGGCCAACCACTTCTGGCTGGACGCGGTGGGCGGGCTGCTGTGCCTCACCTTCGGCGTCCTGGTCTCCCGCACCTGGTACGGCAGCCTCCCGTACCAGCTGCCGAGGCTCGTGGAGTCCAGTCGCCCGGGGGCCGCCGCGCGCTAGAGGTGCGCCCCGTAGAACAGCTCCTCCACGATCCCCCGCGCCCTGCGCGTGAGGCGCCGGTAGTCCTCCAGCATGTCCCCGACGTGCCCCGGCTCGTACCCGAGGTACCGTCCGACCGCGGCCAGCTCTCGGCCGTCGGAGGGGAAGGTGTCCCCGGCCCGGCCGCGCACCAGCATGACCCCGTTGCGCACCCGCGTCGCCAGCACCCACGCCTCGTCCAGTATCGAGGCGTCCTCCGTGCTCACCAGCCCCGCCGCGTGGGCCGCGGCCAGCGCCCGGCGGGTCCGGGTGGTCCGCAGGCCCGGCACCTCCCAGCCGTGCCGCATCTGCATCAGCTGGACCGTCCACTCCACGTCCGACAGGCCGCCGCGGCCCAGCTTGGTGTGCAGGGTCGGATCCGCCCCGCGCGGCATCCGCTCGGACTCCATGCGGGCCTTGAGGCGGCGGATCTCGCGCACCGCGTCCTCGCCGAGACCCTCCGCGGGGTAGCGCAGCGGGTCGATGAGCGCGAGGAAGCGCTCGCCCAGCTCCGCGTCGCCCGCCATCACCTCGGCGCGCAGCAGCGCCTGGCTCTCCCAGACCAGCGACCAGCGCCGGTAGTACGCCTCGTACGACTTCAGGGTGCGCGCCATCGGGCCCGACTTGCCCTCCGGGCGCAGATCCGCGTCGATGATCAACGGCGGGTCCGCGGTGGGGAGTTGGAGCAGCCGGCGCATCTCGGTGACGACCCGGTTGGCGGCCCGGGCCGCCTCCTGCTCGTCGACGCCCGCGCGGGGCTCGTGCACGAACAGGACGTCGGCGTCCGAGCCGTAGCCCAGCTCGCGGCCGCCGAAGCGGCCCATGCCGATGACCGCGAACCGGGTCGGCAGGGTCTCGCCCCACTCGGCCCGTACGGCGGCGCGCAGGGCGCCCGCGATGGTGGCCGCGGTCAGATCGGTGAGCGCGTCGCCGACCCGGTCGACGAGCGCCCCCGGGTCCTCCTCGGCGGGGCTGTCCTCGGTGCCGTACGAGCCGATGATGTCGCCGGCGGTGGTGCGGAACAGCTCGCGGCGGCGCACGCCACGGGCCGCGGCGACCGCGCCCTCGGCGGTCTCGGCGCGGCCGACCGCTGCGAGCACCTCCTGCTCCAGGTGGTCCTGGCCGCGCGGCGTCAGCCCGTCCGGGTCGCCGAGGATGGCGACCGCCTCGGGGGCGCGGAGCAGCAGGTCCGGGGCGAGGCGCCCGGCCGACAGGACCCGGGCCAGGTTCTCGGCGGCGGCGCCCTCGTCGCGCAGCAGCCGCAGGTACCAGGGGGTCTTGCCGAGCGCGTCGGAGACCTTGCGGAAGCCGAGGAGGCCCGCGTCCGGGTCGGCCGAGTCCGCGAACCAGCCGAGCAGCACGGGCAGCAGGGTGCGCTGGATGGCGGCCTTGCGGCTCACGCCGGAGGACAGCGCCTCCAGGTGGCGCAGGGCGGCGGCCGGGTCGGCGTAGCCGAGCGCTTCGAGGCGGTGGGCGGCGGCGCGGGCGCTGAGCCGCGTCTCGCCGGGTGCGAGCTGGGCGACGGCGTCCAGGAGCGGGCGGTAGAAGAGCTTCTCGTGCAGCCGGCGCACGACGGAGGCGTGCCGCTTCCACTCCTTGTTCAGGCTGACCACGGGTTCGGTGCGCAGCCCGAGCGAGCGGCCGAGGCGGCGCAGGTCCGCCTCGTCCTCGGGCACCAGGTGGGTGCGGCGCAGCCGGTAGAGCTGGATGCGGTGCTCCATGGCCCGCAGGAACCGGTACGCCTCGTCCAGCTGAGCGGCGTCCGCGCGGCCCACGTAACCGCCGGCGGCGAGGGCGGCCAGCGCGTCCAGGGTGGTGCCGCTGTGCAGGGTCGCGTCACTGCGTCCGTGCACCAACTGCAGGAGCTGGACGGCGAATTCGACGTCGCGCAGCCCGCCGGGGCCGAGCTTCAGCTCGCGCTCCACCTGGGCGGCGGGGATGTTGTCGACGACCCTGCGCCGCATCTTCTGCACGTCGGCGACGAAGTTGTCCCGCTCGGCGGCCTGCCACACCAGGGGTGAGACGGCCTCCACGTAGGCCCGGCCGAGCTCCGGGTCGCCCGCCACCGGGCGGGCCTTGAGCAGCGCCTGGAACTCCCAGGTCTTGGCCCAGCGCTGGTAGTAGGCGAGGTGGCTGGAGAGGGTGCGCACCAGCGGGCCGTTGCGGCCCTCGGGGCGCAGGTTGGCGTCCACCGGCCAGATGACGCCCTCGACGGTGGTCTCCGAGCAGATCCGCATGAGGTGGGCGGCGAGCCGGCCCGCGGCCTGCATCGCCTTACCCTCCTCGAAGCCGTCGGCCGGCTCGGCCACGAAGATCACGTCGACGTCCGAGACGTAGTTGAGTTCGTGGCCGCCGCACTTGCCCATCGCGATCACCGCGAGCCGGCACTGGGCGGCGTCGGCGGGGGCCTCGGCGCGGGCGATGGCGAGGGCCGCGCGCAGGGTCGCGGTCGCGAGGTCGGCGAGCTCGGCGGCGCTCTCGGCCATGTCGGTGGTGCCGCACACGTCACGGGCCGCTATGGCCAGCAGGCAGCGCCGGTAGGCGATGCGCAGCGACACCGGGTCGGTGGCGTCCGCCAGGCACCGCTCGAACTCGGCGACCCCCGGGTGCAGGTCCGCCGCCTCGTAGGTGACCAGGGCGTGCCAGTCGTGCGGGTGGCGGGCCAGGTGGTCGCCGAGCGCCTCGGACGCGCCGAGCACCCCGAGCAGCCGGTCCCGCAGCGGCTTGGCGCCGATCAGCGTGTCCAGGAGGGTCCGGCGCTCGTCGGCGTCCTGCGCCTCGACGATGCGGACGAGGCCGGCGAGGGCCAGATCGGGGTCGGCGGTGGCGCCGAGCGCGTCCAGCAGCACCGGGTCGGACCGTACGGGTGCGAGCTCGGGCACCTCCAGGAGGCGCTCGGCCGCCGAGGGGTCGGTGAAGCCGTGCCGCACCAGCCGAGTGAAGGTGCTGCTCCTGCGCCCCGGCACGGTCATCTGGCCGCCTCCCGCTTCGTCCGTACACCCGCACGCCCGTCCGGGCGGCTTCCGCGGCCGACCGCCCGGCCAGGCCCCGAATTCCGAGCCTATCCGCACTCCGACCCCCCGGCCCCGCCGAGGGTTGGCGTGCGGCCGGAAGGGGGCGGGCCGAAGCCCTCCGGCACAGACCGGCACCGGCCCCGCCAGGGGCGCGGGGAACTGCGCGAGAAGCGGGCACGGTCCGCAGGCGACCGAGAGGACAGCGGCTCGGGGCACCCCACCCAGCCCGAGCGCAGATCAACCCCCCAGGGGCGCGGGGAACTGCGCGAACAGCGGGGGGCCCGCGCCCCGAACTCTCCTCACCCCACCCCCACTTCACACCACATATGCCGGACTTCTCCCGATATAGCGCCAATTCGGGGTGATCAAGGCCACATGATTTGCCCGGCCGCCCAAATGAACCCGATTATGGGACCTTTCGTCTTCCTTGCCGACCAGGCTCTGACCAGCGCTGATCGAGCCACTCACGACCGGGCCCGGCGCGGACGTGCTCACGCACCCTCCGGCCGCCCAGTCCGCCCGTACCGAAAGACCGCACTCATGATGTCCAGGATGCCGCTGCGCTCCGCGCTGCTCTCCCGCCGTGGCGCCGTCGCCGGCTCCGCGCTCGTCACCGCCCTCGTCCTGGGTGGTGTCTTCGCCGAGTTCGCCCTGTCCGACACCGAGGGCCAGGACGTCCCCGGTCACGCGACCGGCGCCCCGGCATCGGTCGCGTCGGGGCCGGTGCGGCCGGAGACCGGCTCCGTGATGCAGGTCATCGCGCACCCGGACGACGACCTCTTCTTCATGAACCCGGACACCGGCCAGTCGCTCCGCTCGGGCCGCCCCATGACCTCGGTCTACGTCACCGCGGGCGAGGCGGACGGCGTGAACGCCCCGCCGTCGAAGAAGCCCGGCGCACCCAAGCCCCTGGTCGACAAGGCCAAGTACTCCGAGGCCCGCCAGAACGGCATACGCGGGGCCTACGCGCAGATGGCGACCGGCGACCGGGCGAGCGCGTGGACCCGCTCCACCGTGCCCACCGCCGGCGGCGGCACCGCCGAGGTCGACACCCTCGACGCCCGCCCCGACATCCACCTCGTCTGGGTGCAGCTGCGCGAGGCCGGCTCGATCAACGGCAACCAGCCGCACAGCCTGCGCGGCCTGTGGAACGGCCAGGTCACGGCGCTCACCTCGGAGATCGCCTCCGGCAGCCCGGCCAAGCCCTTCACGTACACCAAGGACCAGGTCGTCAAGACGCTGGCCGGTCTGATGGAACGCTTCCGCCCGACCCATGTGCGCACCCTCGACCCGACCCCGGGCAAGGAGGGCAAGCTGCACCGCATCGTGGACCACCAGGACCACATCTACAGCGCCCGCTTCGCGCAGGCCGCCCTCCAGCTGTACGCGAAGTCCGCGAACCACCCGAACTTCAGCGTGCAGACCTACTTCGGCTACAACACCAGCTACCTGCCGCACACCTTCGCCAAGCCGGCCGCCGACGCCAAGGCCGACATCGTCAAGACGTACGCCTGGATGAACCCGAAGGACAACTACTGCGCCAGCGCGGCCGGCTGCGGCGACCGCAAGGTGTCGGTCCGCCCGTACGGCAACGGCTGGGCCCAGTCGGTCCGCTACGCCCGCACCAACTCCACCTCGTGGCTGCAGGCCGGCCGGGACGGGAGCCTGTGGGCGTTCGGCGTGCTCGACCAGCGGCTCGCCGTGTGGCACAAGGCGCCGGGCGCGGACGGCGCCTGGAGCGCGCCCAAGCTGCTGCCCGGCGACGGCATGGACTCCGGCGTGAGCGCGACCCGGCTGCCCGACGGCCGCCTCGCGGTGGTCGGCTCCCGCACCCTGTTCGGCGCGGGGCTCACCGACTACCACCGCGAGGTCGTGGTCTCGGTGCAGTCCGCCCCGGGCGGCTCCTTCGGCCCCTGGCGTTCGCTCGGCTCGCCCGACCACAGCGGCACCGACGGCGTCTTCGACATGTCCACGCCCAGTGCGGCGGTGGACGGCTCCAACAGGCTGTCGGTGTTCGTGCGCGGCGGCGACCGCCGGCTGCACTCCTCGTCCCTGGACGCGGCCGGCGCGTGGACCCCCTGGTCCGCGCACGGCGGCGCCGACATGGCGGGCGACCCGGTGGCCGCCACGGACGGCGCGGGCCGCGTCCACGTCTTCTCCAGCACCCCCAAGACCGTCCTCACCTGGGTGCAGCCCAAGGCCGGCGCCCCGCTGCCGGCCCGCGCCGAGGACACCAAGCTGCCCCCGAACACGACGAGCCTGTCGGCCCGTCCGGAGGGCACCGGGGTGCGGGTCTACTACCGCAAGGTGAACTCGGGCAACGTCCAGAGCGTGCTGTTCACCGGCGCGCGCCCCTCCGCGGTCACCGACCTCGGCGACACCTCCGGTTACGGCACGGTCGGCGCGGCGGGCCCGCTCCTGACCGGCCGCACCGCCTCCGGCGCGCTCGCCACCCTGGAGCCGGACGCCGAGGCCCCGCAGTGGAAGGCCGCGGGCATCCTGTTCACCGGCGCGCCCGCGGCCGTCCTCGACGGGCACGACACCGCCGCCGCGGTGATCGGCCTGGACGGCCGGCTGTACTGGACGCGGACGGCGGGCGCCGACGGCGCCGCCGCGCCGTGGACACCCGCCGGGAACTGACCGGGCCGGGCCCGGCGCCGCTCAGCGCGCCAGGGTCTTCTCCCGCTCCGCGGCGACCGTGGGCACGCCGGGGAGCGCGCCCACCGGCGGCGCGGGCACCAGCCTGCGCGGCATGCGCGGCTCCACCAGGGGCCGCAGCACCGCGCGCGCCGGCGGCGTGGACAGCAGCACGACCACGGCCACCGCGAGCCCGCTGAACACCAGCTGCCCCGCGAATCCCGAGACGCGTACGGCGTGCACGAGCCCGTAGTGCTCGGCCAGGCGGATCAGGATGCCGTGCACCAGGTACGGGTAGAGGGTGGCCGCGCCCAGCGCCGTGATCCACAGCCGGCGGCCCGGCACCAGCGCGAGGAACGACGCCACCAGCAGCGCGCTCACCGCGAACAGGGCCATCCTGAGCAGCAGGTAGCGCATCAGCGACACGTGCAGCACGCCGTGGCCGACGTCCATCGAGAGCCAGTCGTCGCTCGGGGCGGGCGACAGCCGGTAGGCGAGCGCGAAGGCGGCGACGAAGACCGGCACGGCCACCCGCCGCGCCGCCCGGGTGCGCAGCCGCGCGAAGTGCTCCGGCCGCAGCCGCAGGCCCAGCACGAACCAGGGCAGGAACATCAGGACGCGGGGCAGCGCCAGGTCCTCCCCGATCACGGTGGTTCCGGCGGCCAGCGAGATGACGACGGCGATGGGCACCGGGTGGCGCACCGCGTTCCAGATCGGGGTGGTCAGCCGCCAGACGAACAGGGCGATGAGGAACCACAGGAGATAGGTGGGCGACGTCGGCGTGATGGCGAACTCGGCGCCGCGCACCCAGTGGTAGACCAGCGTGTAGAGCGTCTCGAAGATCAGATAGGGCGCCAGCACCCCCGTGAGCAGCCGCCGGATCTGGTCGGGCCGTCCGGTGAAGCTGCGGGAGAAGTAGCCGGAGAGCAGGATGAAGGCCGGCATGTGGAAGCCGTAGACCAGGTTGTGCAGGGCTCTGAGCCCGTGCGTGTGCGGGGAGAACAACTGCTCCCAGCTGTGGCCGAGGGCGACCAGCACGATCAGCAGGAACTTGGCGTTGTCGAAGAACGGGCTGCGGTCAGCGGTGCGGGGGCTGCCGGGGCCGGAGTGAGGGGTGACGCTGATCATTCGATCCAACTTAGGGGATGGAACAGAATTTCGCAGGCACCTCCGTCTCCGGCACGGGACGTTCCCCGGGTCTTCACCCGCTTTCACCTTCCCGGTTGACATGGACACCCCTACTCTCCTGGGTGCACCACCCGGCCGGGTCCCCGCCCGTCGTCCCCCTCACCCCGGAGGTAGCCGTGTCCGGCGAGCCGAAACGCCGCTCCCGCACCGCCCTGTTGTCCGCCCTCGGCCTCGCGGCCGCGTCCGCAGGTCTGTGGGCCGGGCTCGGCGGCACATCAGCCGCGCAGAGCACGGCGAGCGTGCCCACCCCCGACCACGTGGTGGTCGTGGTCTTCGAGAACCACGCCTACAACCAGGTCATCGGCAGCTCCAGCGCCCCGTACATCAACGCGCTGAAGTCCGGCGGCGCGAGCCTGACGGCCTCGTACGCCGAGACGCACCCGAGCCAGCCGAACTACTACGCCCTCTTCTCCGGCTCGACGCAGGGCGTCACCGACGACAGCTGTGTGAAGGTCGGCTTCTCCTCCGCCCCCAACCTCGCCTCCGAACTCATCGCGGCCGGCAAGACGTGGGCGAGCTACAACGAGACGCTGCCCAGCCAGGGCTCCACCAAGTGCACCAGCGGCAAGTACGCGCAGAAGCACAACCCGTGGTTCGGCTTCTCCAACGTGCCGACCTCGTCGGCGTACACCTTCGCCCAGTTCCCCAGCGACTTCACCCGGCTGCCCCAGGTCTCCTTCGTCACCCCGAACCTGTGCAGCGACATGCACGACTGCTCGGTCTCCTCGGGCGACACCTGGCTCAAGAACAACCTGGGGGCCTACGCCACCTGGGCCAAGACCCACAAGAGCCTGCTCGTCATCACCTTCGACGAGGACAACCGGCTGGCCGGCAACAAGATCCCGACGGTCCTGTACGGCCAGCAGGTGACCCCGGGCGCGACCTCCTCGACCACGTACAACCACTACAACCTGCTGCGCACGATCGAGGACATGCACGGCACCGCGCACGCCGGCCAGGCCGCCAACTCCGCCGCCATCACGGGGATCTGGGCCAACTGACGTGTACGTGGCGGACAGTCGCGGCACTCCGGCCGCCCCCGCCGACGCCGCCCGGGCCCCCGGGCGGCGTTCGGCCGTCGCACCCACCGTGTTCGCCCTGGGCACGGTCAGCCTCATCACGGACGTCTCCTCGGAGATGGTCACCGCCGTGCTGCCGCTGTACCTGGTCACGGGCCTCGGCCTGTCCCCGCTCGGCTTCGGCCTGCTCGACGGGGTCTACAACGGGTTCAGCGCGCTGGTCCGGCTCGTCGGCGGCCACCTCGCCGACCGGGGCGGGCGGCACAAGGCGGTCGCGGTGCTGGGCTACGGGGTGTCCGCACTGTGCAAACCCCTGCTCCTGATCGCCGGTTCGCTCCCGGTGATCGGCGCGGTGCTCGCCGCGGACCGCACCGGCAAGGGCCTGCGCACCGCCCCGCGCGACGCCCTCATCTCCCTCGCCTCGGCGCCCGAGTCGCGCGGGCGGGCGTTCGGGGTGCACCGGGCGATGGACACGGCGGGCGCCATGCTCGGCCCGCTCACCGCGTTCCTGATTTTGCGTCAGGCGGCGGACGGCTATGACGCGGTGTTCACCGTGAGCTTCTGCGTGGCGGCCGTCGGCGTGCTCGTGCTCCTCCTCTTCGTCCCCTCCCGCACTCCCCTGGCCCCACCGGTGGAGGGCGCCCCGCGCGCCTCCCTGCGGGCCGCGCTCGCGCTGCTGCGGATCCGGGACGTCCGCCAACTCACGCTCTGCGCCTTCCTGTTGGGGCTCGCGACGGTGAGCGACTCCTTCGTCTACCTGCTCCTCCAGCACCGGCTCGGGGTGCCCGACCGCTGGTTCGCCCTGCTGCCGCTCGGCACGGCCGCCGCCTTCCTGGTCCTGGCCGTCCCGCTGGGGCGGCTCGCCGACCGGGTGGGGCGCCGCCGGGTGTTCCTCGGCGGCCACCTGGCCCTGCTCCTGGCGTACGCCCTGCTCCTGACCGGGTGGCACGGCGCGGCGCTGCCCTTCCTCGTGCTGGCCCTGCACGGCGGGTTCTACGCGGCCACCGACGGCGTCCTGATGGCCGCCGCCGCCGGGTCCGTTCCGGCCGCGCTCCGCTCCTCCGGGCTCGCCCTCCTCCAGACCGCCCAGGCGCTCGCCCGCTTCGCCTGCTCCCTCGCCTTCGGCGCCGCCTGGACGGCGTGGGGCGACCGGACCGCCCTCGGCACGGCAGCCGCCACCCTGACCGTGTGCGCGGCCGTCGCGTTCCTGCTCCGTCCCGTCAACTCCCCCGAGGTGGAACGGCCTTGACCCTGCGCAACAAGATCCTGGTGCTGTGCGCGGCCCTCGCGGTGCTCGCCTCCGTAGCCGCCGCGTCCGTGCTGCACGCGGCGGGCCGGGAGGACCGCAGGAACCAGGTCCAGGACGGCGGGCCCGAGGTGAACTCCGGGACCGTCTCGCTGGCTCCGGGCGGCAGCGCGCGCATCGTGTTCCGCACCATGGCGTGGGGCCCGCACCGAGACGAGCTGGCCACGGTGCCGGCCGCCGACCCGGCGGGTCCGCGCACCGCGTCCGGCGTCCACTGCCTGCGCTTCTACGCGGCGGCCGGCACCGGCATCTGCCTCCAGGCCGAGCGCGGCGCCATGACGGACACCTACCGCGCGGTCGTCCTCGACGCCGGCCTCAGGGAACGCGCCCACTACGCCCTCCCCGGCATCCCGACCCGCGCCAGGGTCTCGCCGAGCGGGCGCTGGGTGGCCTGGACGGTGTTCGTGGGCGGCGACTCGTACGCGGGCACCAACTTCTCCACCCGCACCGCGGTCCTCGACACCCGCACCGGCCGGCTCACCGCGTCCCTGGAGGACTTCACGGCGTACCTGGACGGCAAGGAGCACCACGCCGCCGACACCAACTACTGGGGCGTGACCTTCGCCGCCGACGACCGGCTCTTCTACGCCACGATGGCGACGGGCGGCCACACCCACCTCGTCCGCGGCGACCTCGCGGCGCGCACCGTGACCGCGCTGCACACCAACGTCGAGTGCCCCTCCCTGTCCCCCGACGGCACCCGGATCGTCTACAAGAAGCGGGTCGCCGGGCTGCCCGCGGACGCCCCGTGGCGGCTGTACGCGCTGGACCTGGCGACCGGGCGCGAGACTCCGCTCGCCGAGCCGCGCAGCGTGGACGACCAGGCGGTCTGGCAGGACGACCACACGGTGGTGTACGCCCTGCCCGGCGACTACGGCAGCGACCTGTACACCGTCCCGGCCGACGGCACGGGAAAGCCCCGCCGCCTGCTGACGGCGGGGCTCGCCCCGGCCTACCTGCGCTGACCCGCGCCGGGCGTCACTCCTTGTGGGCGCGGTAGAAGTCCCGCTCGATCTCGCGGGACTCGACCAGGACGTGCAGGCGCCGCCCCTCGGCCCCGCTCACATGCTTGCGGGCGATCTCCAGGACCGTCTCGGTCAGCACCTCGATGGCCCTCGGGGTGCGGCCCGAGGCGATGGCGACCTCGATGAACACGGCGTCGAGATCGTCCTCGGCGGCGCCGAAGTACGACTCCTCGATGCGGCGGAACCGGGTCTTGAAGGCCTCCGTCGAGGCGTTGATCAGCGCGGGCGCCACCTCGTGCACCTCATGAGCGAAGGCCCGCCGGTCGAAGGTGGCGGCGAGCCGCTCGGAGTACTCCACGGTGACGAAAGGCATGTCGATTCCCTTGCTGGGTGGGCGGATTGGCCTGGGGGCGGGGTGACCGGTGGGGCGGGTCGGCCGGTGCTCCGGTAGGCCGATGGGCGGTGCCCGGGCCGGTCGGTGCTCAGGGGGCGGGTCGGCCGGGGGGCGGATCGGCCGGGCTCTTGCGTGAGGCGTAGTGGCGGGCGGCGCGCACGCGGTTGCCGCACTTGGTGGTGCACCAGCGGCGGGCCGCGTGGGAGCGCAGGAACCAGCGGGTGCACCCCTGGGCGCCGCAGGGCGCGAGCCGTCCGGCGTCGGCCCCGGTGAGCAGTTCGGCACCGTCCTCGGCGAGCGCGCCGAGAGCGGCGCCGACCGGGTTCGCGGCGTCGGGCTCGTCGGCGCGGCGCGGTTCACGGCCGCTCCAGTCGAGCCGGGGCGTGGGGGGTGCGGCGGCGAGCGCCGCGTTGACCGTGTCCAGGGCGGCCGCCGGCGGCGCGGTGCCGGCCGCCCGCGCGGCGAAGAGCTCCCGCAGCGCCTCGCGCAGCGCGCGCAGCCGCGCGATGTGACGCCCCGTCAATTTCGTGCGATCCGGCAGCAGTTCGTGACGGACGAGCCAGAGGTGTGCGGCGCCCGGGTCCTCCAGGAGGTCGACCTGGCCATGACTGAGCGCGTACCGGGTGTTCACCAGCGCGAGGCAGAGGAAGCGTTCCTCGCCGGGCACCGGCTGCTGATGGAGGGAGTGGGGCGCGTCATGATCCACGTCCTCATGCTAACGCTTGCCGACAACCGTGAGAACCCTTACCGTCTCCTCACGGCAAATGAAATCATTTCGCGTGAGAGACGACAGGGGCGGGCCGACCATGAACACACCGAAGGACCTAGCAGGAGCCACCCACACGGCGAGCCTGGACGTGGAGCGGATCCGGGCGGACTTCCCGATCCTGGAGCGAACGCTCGACAGCGGGGCGCGCCTCGTCTACCTGGACTCGGGAGCCACGACGCACAAGCCCCTCCCCGTGCTGGACGCGGAGCGGGACTTCTATCTGCGCCACAACGCCGCCGTGCACCGCGGCGCCCACCAGCTCTCGGTGGAGGCGACCGACGCGTACGAGGGGGCGCGCCGCACGATCGCCTCGTTCATCGGCGCGGCCGACGACGAGATCGTCTTCACCAAGAACACGACGGAGGGCATCAACCTGGTCGCGTACGGGCTGGGCCACGCGGGGCGCGTCGGCCCCGGGGACACGATCGTGGTGACCGAGATGGAGCACCACGCGAACCTGGTGCCCTGGCAGCAGCTCGCCGAGCGGACCGGGGCGCGGCTCGCCTGGTTCGGCCTGACCGATGACGGCCGGCTGGACCTGAGCGGCCTGGACGAGCTGGTGGACGAGTCGACCAAGGTGGTCGCCCTGACCCACCAGTCGAACGTGCTCGGCACCCTCAATCCGGTCCGCGCCATTGCCGACCGGGCGCATGCGGTGGGGGCGCTCGTGGTGGTGGACGGCGCCCAGTCGGTGCCCCACCGCCCGGTCGACGTAGGGGAGTTGGGCGCGGACTTCGTCGCCTTCTCGGGCCACAAGATGCTGGGCCCGAGCGGCGTCGGGGTGCTGTGGGGCCGCGCGGCCCTGATGGAGGCGCTGCCGCCGTTCCTGACGGGCGGCTCGATGATCGAGGTGGTGGAGATGGAGCGCTCGACGTTCCTGCCCCCGCCGCAGCGCTTCGAGGCCGGCGTCCCGATGACCGCCCAGGCGGTGGGCCTCGCGGCGGCGGTCGACTACCTCCAGGCCCTCGGCATGCCTGCGGTCGCCGCCCACGAACACCGCCTGACCGAGCTGGCCCTCGGCCTCCTGGGCGAGATCGAGGGCGTACGCGTCATCGGCCCCGCCGACCTCACGGACCGGGGCTCGGCGGTGTCGTTCGTGGTGGACGGCATCCACCCGCACGACGTGGGCCAGATCCTGGACGACCGAGGGGTGGCCGTCCGCACCGGCCACCACTGCGCCCGCCCGCTGTCCCGCCGCTACGCCGTCCCGGCGACGACGCGGGCGAGCTTCTACGTCTACACCACGGAGGCCGAGGTGCACGCGCTGGCCGAGGGCGTACGGGCGGCCCAGCGCTACTTCGCTTGACCCCCGCGCACCCGGGCCGGCACTTGGCCCGCCAACTCCCTTACAGCACCGGCAGGTTCTTCCGCAGCTCGAACGCGGTGACCTCCGACCGGTACTCCTCCCACTCCTGCTTCTTGTTGCGCAGGAAGAAGTCGAAGACGTGCTCCCCCAGCGTCTCCGCCACCAGTTCGCTGCGCTCCATCAGGGCGATCGCCTCGCCCAGGTTCTGCGGGAGGGGCTCGATGCCCATCGCGCGGCGTTCTGCGTCGGTCAGGGCCCAGACGTCGTCGTCGGCGCCCGCCGGGAGTTCGTAGCCCTCCTCGATGCCCTTGAGGCCGGCCGCCAGGAGCAGGGCGTAGGCGAGGTAGGGGTTGCAGCCCGAGTCCAGGGAGCGGACCTCGATGCGCGAGGAGCCGGTCTTGCCGGGCTTGTACATCGGGACGCGGATGAGGGCCGAGCGGTTGTTGTGGCCCCAGCAGATGTACGAGGGGGCCTCGCCGCCCGCGCCGGCGGTGCGCTCCGAGCCGCCCCAGATGCGCTTGTAGGAGTTGACCCACTGGTTGGTGACCGCGGCGATCTCGGCGGCGTGCTTGAGCAGGCCGGCGATGAAGGAGCGGCCCACCTTGGAGAGCTGGTACTCGGCGCCCGATTCGTAGAACGCGTTGCGGTCGCCCTCGAAGAGGGAGAGGTGGGTGTGCATGCCCGAGCCCGGGTACTCCGAGAACGGCTTCGGCATGAACGTGGCCTGGACGCCCTGTTCGAGCGCGACCTGCTTCATGACCAGGCGGAACGTCATGATGTTGTCGGCCGTCGAGAGCGCGTCCGCGTACCGCAGGTCGATCTCCTGCTGGCCCGGCGCCCCCTCGTGGTGGCTGAACTCGACCGAGATGCCCATCGATTCGAGCATCGTGATCGCCTGGCGGCGGAAGTCCATGCCCACGTTCTGCGGGGTGTGGTCGAAGTAGCCCGAGTTGTCGGCCGGGACCGGGCGGGTGCCGTCGAGCGGCTTGTCCTTCAGGAGGAAGAACTCGATCTCGGGGTGGGTGTAGAAGGTGAACCCGAGGTCGGACGTCTTGGCCAGGATGCGCTTGAGGACGAAGCGGGGGTCGGCGAAGGACGGGGAGCCGTCGGGCATCCGGATGTCGCAGAACATCCGGGCCGTGCCGGGGGCCTCGGCGCGCCAGGGCAGGATCTGGAAGGTCGACGGGTCCGGGCGGGCGATCATGTCGGACTCGTAGACCCGGGCGAAGCCCTCGATGGCCGAGCCGTCGAAGCCGATCCCCTCGTCGAACGCCTGCTCCAGCTCGGCCGGGGCGACCGCCACCGACTTCAGGAAGCCCAGCACATCGGTGAACCACAGGCGCACGAACCGGATGTCGCGCTCCTCTAGAGTCCGGAGCACGAACTCCTGCTGCTTGTCCATAGCCACATCCTTGCAGTTCAGACGGCCTGTGCACCGCAACCCCGTCAGGAACGGGGACGGCGGGGGAATCCTCAGTATCGAGGCGCGGGATTACCTCCACATTACGCACCCGGTATGACCTGCGGCACGTCCCCTCCCCGCGGGTTCCCGCCGGATCGCGCCGCACCCGCCGCCACCCGGGCCGGCGTGTGTCCGCCCCCTCGTTCCGCTGCCCGCGGGCCCCCTTTCCGGCCGGTGTGCCACCCGGCCCGCCGTACACCGCGCCCTCTCGCCTACGATCGGCGCCCATGGGGGACTGCGCCTCTCGTGCATCACGTGTCCCATGGCTCCGCCGAGCGCCAGGGCGACGCCGCTCGCCGGCATGCGGGACGTCCGTGCCGCGGCGCTCCTCGCGGCGTCGGTATCCGTACGCGCCCGGTCTCCCCTCAGCAGAAGGACGTCGAGGACACATGACTTTCCAGAGCGATCCCACCCGCACGCCCAGAACCCACCTGGACGAGCTGCGCCGCGTCGAGGACGCCCGCCGCAGGCGCGGCCGGATCGTGGTGATCACCTCCGTCACGGCCGCCGCCGTCGCGCTCGCGGGCCTGGTCGGCTTCGGGGTGTACGAGTTCAGCGGGTCCGGCGACAACGGCGGGGGCACGCGCACGCAGGCCGCCGACGCCCCCGACCCCGGCGCGCCGATAGCGGGCGAGAAGGACTGGGACGCCCGGAAGCTGACCCGCAATCATGTGACGACCGAGGTCGCCTACCCGATGAAGCCCCCGGTCGGCGGCGACCACGCCCCGGTGTGGATGAACTGCGGCGGCGCCGTCTACGCCAAACCGGTCCCGGACGTGAACGCCGTGCACTCGCTGGAGCATGGCGCGGTGTGGGTGACGTACACCGGCAAGGCGTCCGCCGCCGATGTGCGGAAGCTGGCGGCCAAGGTGTCGACGACCCCGTACGCGCTGATGAGCCCGTACCAGGGCCAGACCGGTGCCATCGTCCTGAGCGCCTGGGGCAGGCAGGTCACGGTGGACGGCGCGGACGACCCCCGGGTCGACCAGTTCTTCACCCGGTACGTGCAGGGCCCGCAGACCCCCGAGCCGGGCGCCCCGTGCACGGGCGGGCTCGATCAGTGAGCCGGCGCTCCTGGGGGCTCGTCGCGGCGCTCGCGCTCGCGCTGGTCTGCGCGGCGGCGGCCGTGCTCGTGGCGGCGGGCGGCGACCGGGCCACCGCCGAGCCCAACTCCCGTACGCCGACGGCCGGTTCGCCGGACGCGGGGTTCGCGCGGGACATGGCGGCGCACCACCAACAGGCGGTGGAGATGTCCTTCGTCGTGCGGGACCGCACCTCCGACGAGGACGTGCGGCGGCTCGCCTACGACATCGCCAACACCCAGGCCAACCAGCGGGGCATGCTGCTCGGCTGGCTCGACCTGTGGGGGCTGCCGAAGAACGAGGCGGCGCGGCTGCCCATGGCCTGGATGGGCATGGGTACGGAGCCCGGCACCGACGGCGCCACGATGCCGGGCATGGCCACCCGCGCCGACCTGGACCGGCTGCGCGGGCTCAGCGGCAAGGACGCCGAGGTGCTCTACCTCCAGCTGATGACCGCCCACCACCGGGGCGGCATCCACATGGCCGAGGGCTGTGCGCGGCTGTGCACGGTGGGTCCGGAGAAGCGGCTCGCCCAGGGGATGGTCGACGCACAGCGGTCCGAAATCGACCTGATGGCACAAATGCTGAAGAAACGGGGTGCCGCGCCGCGTCCCAACTGAGCACGGGTAAACGCTCTTTGGCGTTTCTTGGTGATCACATGCCCCCCGCATGAACCGTTCCTGACAAGAGTGACGCCATACATGCGCGCATCAGACAGCGTGTGTACAGCAGGCGAAGACCTCACGCAGGGGGTTACATGACAACCAGCCGCGCCAGGCGGCGCGCCGGTGTGAGCATGGCAGCGACACTGCCTTTGCTCGCCGGCGCGCTCGCCCTCGGCATACCGTCCGCCCAGGCGGCCGATCCGGTCCCGAGCGGACGGGCGGCCCTCGCGGGCACCCAACCCGTATGGGCCACCGGCTCCGCCGACCAGGGCGCCACCGCCGCATCCGCCCAGGTCAACGCCCGGGTGTACCTCGCCGGGCGGGACGCGAAGGGCCTCGACGCATACGCCGCGGCCGTGTCCGACCCGCACTCGGCGTCGTACGGCAAGTACCTCAGCGCCGCTCAGGCGCAGCAGCGCTTCGGCGCGACCAAGGAGCAGATCGACGCGGTCACCCAGTGGCTGAAGTCGTCCGGACTGACCATCACGGGCTCCAACCAGCACTACATCTCGGTGTCGGGTGACGTTGCGGCGGCGCAGAAGGCGTTCGCCACGCAGCTGCACAACTACCGCAAGAGCGGCCGCACTTACCGGGCCCCGGCCAAGAACGCCTCCGCGCCGAACGCGCTCGCGGGCGCCGTGCTGACGGTGACCGGCCTGGACAACGCGCCCCACCGCTCGACGCACCAGGACACCCTTCCGGGTCCGGGCGCCGGCTTCCGCAACGCGGGCCCGTTCTCCACGTACTACGGCTCGAACATCGCCAAGAAGCTGCCGGACGCGTACGGCACGAAGGTTCCGTACGCCGTGCACGGCTACACCGGCGAGCAGCTGCGCGCCGCGTACGGCGCGGGCAAGTACACCGGCAAGGGCGTGACGGTGGCGATCACCGACGCGTACGCCTCGCCGACCATGGCGTCGGACGCCGCCAAGTACGCCAAGCGCAACGGCGACAAGGCCTACAAGACGGGCCAGTACACCGAGGTGCTCCCGACGGACTACAACAGCACGGAGGCGTGTGACGCGTCCGGCTGGTACGGCGAGGAGTCCCTCGACGTCGAGGCCGTGCACGCGGTCGCGCCCGACGCGAACATCGTGTACGTCGGCGGCGCGTCCTGCAACGACCCGGATCTGCTCGACGCCCTCAACAAGGTGGTCGACCGGCACCTGGCCGACATCGTCTCCAACTCGTGGGGCGACATCGAGGCCAACGAGACCCCGGAGATCGCGGCCGCGTACGACCAGACGTTCAAGCTCGGCGCGATCGAGGGCATCGGCTTCTACTTCTCCTCCGGCGACAACGGCGACGAGGTCGCCAACACCGGCAAGAAGCAGGTCGACACCCCGGCCAACTCGGCGTGGGTGACGGCGGTCGGCGGTACCTCGCTGGCGGTCGGCAAGCACGACAAGTACGAGTTCGAGACCGGCTGGGGCACCCAGAAGGCCGCCCTGTCCGCGGACGGCAAGAGCTGGACGAACTTCCCGGGCGCCTACACCGGCGGCGCGGGCGGCGGCACCAGCTCCACGGTGAAGCAGCCGTACTACCAGCGCGGCGTCGTGCCGGACTCGCTGGCGAAGGCGAACGGTGCGACCCGGATGCGTACGGTTCCGGACATCGCGGCCGTGGCCGACCCCAACACCGGGTTCCTGGTCGGCCAGACGCAGTCCTGGCCCGACAAGTCGGTGAAGTACGACGAGTACCGCATCGGCGGCACCTCGCTGGCCGCGCCGGTCACCGCGGGGATCCAGGCGCTGGCCCAGCAGGCCAAGCGCTCCCCGATCGGGTTCGCGAACCCGTCGATCTACGAGCGCTTCGACTCGCGCCTCTACCACGACGTGACGGACCACCCGCTGGGTGCGAGCCGTGACCTCGCGGTCGCCCGGGTCGACTTCGCCAACAGTGTGGACGCGTCCGGCGGGCTGCTGACTTCGGTCCGGTCCCTCGGGAAGGATGCCTCGCTGAAGGCGACGCGTGGTTACGACGACGTGACGGGCGTGGGCACGCCCGCCCCCGGCTACGTCGCCTCGTACACCAACCCGTTCCGCCGCTGACCCTCGCGGCCCCGCCCCGCCCCTGGGCCACCCTGGCCGGGGGCGGGGCACTTTCGTGCCGGGGCCGGGTTCTGGGCCCACCCGCAGTACTGTCCCGGCCTGGCCCCGGTCTGGCCCGGCCCCGGCCCGCGGTCTGGCCCCGGCCTGATCGTCTGCGGGCCGTGGTCGCTTCTCGCGCAGTTCCCCGCGCCCCTGGCGGTGCTGGGGGTGCTCGGGGTTTGCGCTGTTCCCCGCGCCCCTCAACCCCTCGGCCGTCTGCGGACCGTGCCCGCTTGCTCGCGCAGTTCCCCGCGCCCCTGGCAGGGTTGGTGCCGGCCCGCATGCGCATCCCAGCCTGCCTCGCGCAGTTCCCCGCGCCCCTTAGCCGGAACGGTGCTGGTCCGCACGCATACCCCAGCCTGCCTCGCGCAGTTCCCCGCGCCCCCAACCCGTCGGTCGTGTGCGGGCCGTGGTCGCTTCTCGCGCAGTTCCCCGCGCCCCTTAACTGCACCGGTGCCGGCCCGCGCTGGCCACCTCAGCCCGTCCGGCGATTGAGGACGAGCGCCGTTCAGGCGCGAAAGGGGGGTCCGGGGGCGCAGCCCCCGAAAGGGGTGCAGGGGACGCAGTCCCCGCCGGGGCCCGAGGGGCGGAGCCCCTCAGCGGGTCTGGGGCGCAGCCCCAGGGCTCAGCCGGTACAACCCGCTGCACGGGCGGGCGGGTGGGCAAACCCGCCGGGGTTCGAGGGGCGGAGCCCCTCAGCGGGTCTGGGGCGCAGCCCCAGGGCCAGGCACCCTCCAACCCCCGTCACGGGCGGGTGGGTGGGCAGCATCCTCGGGGTCTGGGGCGGAGCCCCAGGGGCCGGGCCCGTCCAACCCCCCGCACGGGCGGGCGGGTGGGCAAACGCCCCGGGGGTGCAGGGGGCGGAGCCCCCGCTCGGGGCCCGGGGGCCAAGCCCCGCTCGGGGCCCGGGGGCCGAGCCCCGCTCGGGGGCCCGGGGCTAGATGGTGGTGGCCAGGGCTGATGGGGCGTCCAGCATCAGGAGGTGGCCCGCATCCGGCACCAGCCGAAAATCCACCCCCAGCACCCCCGCAAGCCCCCGCTGCCGAGCAACCCAGCACCCCCCACCCGCCCCACCCGCCACCACCACCCCACAGGCATCAAGCACCCCCAACTCCCCTCGCAGCGCGAGCAGTTCCGCCGCCAACGCACCGTACGCCGCGTTCTCCAGGAGCAGCCCCCGCAGCACCCGCGACGTCCCGTACACCCGCCGTACCAGGTCCCGGGGCGCCGGATCCCCTCCCCCCGTGCGCGCGCCCCGCACCATGGCACGGCGTGCCGCGGGCCCGAGCGCGGCCGGCACCCCCGCGCGGCCGAGCAGCACCCCCGCCGCCCGGGCGAGCGCGAGCCGGGGCGCGAGGCCGACCGGGGGCCGGGCGTGTTCCTCGACGCTGGAGTCGACCAGGACGAGCCGCGCCGTGCGCCCCGGGTACAGCCGCGCGAAGGCCTCCGCGTGGAACCCCGCGATGGAGTGGCCGACCACCGTCACCGGTCCCGGCAGCCCCAGCGCGTCGAGGATCCCCGCGATCCGCCCCGCCTCCCCCGCGGCGGTCGGCGCCGCGAGCGCGGGCCCGGAGAGGCCGTGCCCGGGCCGGTCGAAGCGGACCACGGTGCGGCGCGGGGCGAGCAGCGCGGCGACCGGGTCCCAGTCGAACCAGCTCATGCCGAGCCCGGCGCTGAGCACCACCACGGGCCCGGCCCCCTCGACCACGACGTGGTGGACCACCCCGCCCACCCGCAGATACGTCCTCACGCCCGCTCCTCCCGCGCCACGCTCCACGCCAGCACCCCGAGCCAGAGCGCGACGAGCAGGACCTGAAGGCGCTGGCCCGCGCCGAGCGCCCAGGTGCCGCGGCCGGCCTGGAACGCGGCGACCGCGCTCAACGTCCAGGCGGTGGCGAGCAGTTCGAGGCCGACGAGAACGGACCCCACGCGCCCCGACAGCCCCGGCCACCAGCCGTGACGTCGGGCCGCCACGGTCAGGGCGACGACGCCCACGAGCGCCCCCAGCATCGCGAGACTGCTGCTCACCGCGTGCGCGGTATGCGTCGCCGGCACCAGCCCCGCCGTCTCACGCGCCGCGCACACCGGGTCGGCGGTGGGGGCGCAGCTCAGCGGGAGCCGGGAGTCCACGGCCGTCGCGGCGCCGAAGAGCGCGAGCCCGGCCCAGCCGGTGAGCGACCAGCGGCGCCGGTCGCAGCGCAGGAGGGCACACACCGCGGCGGCCAGGACCAGCAGACCCGCGGCCAGGTCGGTGGCGCGGAAGAGACCGCCCAACGGCTGGTCGGCGGCGGCCAGTTCACTCACGTACGCCTGGACGGGATCGAGTCCGGTCCGGAGGAGCAGCTCAAGGACCCAGGCCGTGTACGCCAGGGCGCCGAGCGCGAGGAGGACGGCCACGGGCCGGGTTCGCACACCACTGCGGGACATAGTGGGGTCAAGGGTACGGGGACGCGCCCCGGTCACCGGAGGTCCGGACGCAGCCCGCCGGCCCGGCGGAGCCTCAGGAGGCCGGGCGGGGCCGGCGGTTCGGGGGCGGGCGGCCCGCCGCCGGCCCCCGGACCGGGCGCCGGGTCGATCACCCGGACGGACCCTAGATCTGCAGCCGCGCCGCGATCGGCAGATGGTCGCTGTCGGTCCTCGGCAGCGTCCACGACGACTTGGGCTGGATGCCCTTGACCATGATCTGGTCGATGCGGGCCATCGGGAACCCGGCGGGCCAGCTGAAGCCGAAGCCGCTGCCGGCCGCGCCCTGCGTGGAGCGCATCTGGGCGGTGATGTTGGTCAGGGAGCGGTCGTTCATCGTGCCGTTGAGGTCGCCGAGCAGGACGACCTTCTGGAGCGGCTCGGCGGAGATGGCCTCGCCGAGGATGTAGGCGCTGTTGTCGCGCTGGCCCGCGGTGAACCCGGCGTTCAGCTTGACCCGTACCGAGGGCATGTGGGCGACGTACACCGCCACGTCCCCTTCGGGGGTCCGCACCGTGGAGCGCATCGCGCGCGGCCAGCCCATCTTGATGTCGACCGCGCGGCTGTCACTGAGCCGGTACTTGGACCACAGGCCGACCGTGCCCTGCACCGAGTGGTACGGGTACAGGTCGGCCAGCGCCCTCTTGTAGGTGTCGACCTCGTCGCCCGGGATCTCCTCCAGGGCGAGCACCTGGGCGCCGGAGGCCGCGACCTTGCGGGCGGTGCCCACCGGGTCGGGGTTCTCCGCGTTCACGTTGTGGGTCGCCACGACCAGGTTGCCGCCCAAGCCCTGCTTGTCGGTGAGGAGGCCGCCGAACATGTTGAGCCAGACGATCAGCGGCAGCAGCACCGCGACGAGCGCGCTCGCCGAGCGGCGCCACAGGGCGATGCCGAACAGGACCGGCAGGAACACGCCGAGCCACGGCAGGAAGGTCTCGGAGAGCGAGCCGAGGTTGCCGACCGAGTTGGGGATCCGCGAGTGCAGCACCATCACCAGGGTGATGAGGACGCAGAGTCCGGCCGGCACCAGTCCGCGGCGCCAGATGGTGCGGTCGTTGCGCAGCCGGTCGGCCAGGCGCCGGAACCGGGACCCGCCGCGCTCGCCCTCCGCGCTGCCGTCGCCCGTCTCCGTCATGTACGCCCGCGCCATACCGCTGTCCTCACTGCCTGTTGCACACACCGTCGGTCCCGCCCTGTTCGACCCTAGGCGAAAACGTCCGGCTTTCCCTGCCGTCGTTCGTCTCGTACGAACCTGTCTACGGTGAGCAGGACGACCGGGCGCGTCGGCGGGTTCCTGAGCGGGGGGCCGGACGGGGGCGCTGTGACACAACGCGCATATTCGGCGGGCGGGGTGAAGGACCCCGTCATCGGGCCGGGCGCAGCCCTTCGAGGACGGCGTCCACGATCTGTTCGGCGAGCTCGGGGCCGGGCAGTTCGGTGTCCGGGCGCATCATGGTGCGCACCAGCATGGGAGCCACGAACAGGTCGCCGGCCATGTCGAGGTCGAGCCCGGCGCGCAGTTCGCCGTTCTCGATGCCCCGCCGCAGCACCACGTCCAGGAGTTCGCGGCGGGGATCGATGACCAGGCTGTGGTACTTGGACCAGAGTCTGGGATAACTCTGCATCTGGGCGAAGACGTTGTGCAGCAGCGCGGAGGACCGCTTGGCGAGGCTGCGCACGCGCACGTTGTCCACCATGGCGATCAGGTCGTCCCGCAGGGACGTGCCGGGCAAGGGCGGGGTGGGCGACTCCATGGACCGGACGACCTCGACGTACAGCTCCTCCTTGCCCGACCAGCGCCGGTAGATGGTGGCCTTGCCGACGCCGGCGGTGCGGGCGATGCGTTCGATGGAGAGGTCGGCGAGCGGGACGCCTTCCTCCAGGAGCTTGATCACGGCTTCCAGGATCTGCCGGTCCGCGGCCTCGGAGCGGGGCCGTCCGCGCCGGGGTTCACCGTCCCTCTCCCGCTTGTCCATCAGGGTCACGCCCGCTCCGCTCTTTTCGCCGACCCGCCGATTGTCCCGGAGCCGGGCCGGCTATCCGCGGGCGGCCTCGGTGGGCCGGTCCTGCGCCGTGGGGGCGGGGCTCGCGGGCGGCTTGCCGGGCAGGAACAGGACGACGACGAGCGCGCCGAGCAGCGCGACGCCCGCCGAGGCGAACGCGGTCACGTGCATGGCATGCAGGAAGGCGTCGTCGGCCGGGCCGATCAGGGCCTTGCCCGCCGGGCCCATCCGCTCGGCGATGCCGAGGGTGGCCTCGATGGATTCGCCGGCCGCCTTGCGCGCCCCTTCGGGGACCGCGTCGAGGTGGCCCTCGATGTCGCCGCGGTAGACGGTGGAGAGGACCGAGCCGAGCACCGCGACGCCGAGCGCCCCGCCGACCTGGCGGAAGGTGTTGTTGACGGCCGAGCCCGAGCCGGCCTTCTCCCGGGGCAGCGACTGCATGATCGAGACGGTGACCGGCGGCATGATGTGCGCCATCCCGGCGCCCTGGAGGAAGAAGACGACCTCCAGGACCCAGATCGGGGTGTCCTTCTCGAACAGGCCGAAGGCGGCAAGCCCGATCGCCACCACGACCAGGCCCGCGGTGCAGACCGCGCGGGCGCCGAAGCGGTCGACGACGAGCCGGGCGCGCGGCGCGAAGATCATCTGGGCGACGGCGAGCGGCAGGATGAGCAGGCCCGACTGCAGCGCGCTGTAGCCGCGCACGCTCTGCATGTAGAAGACCGAGAAGAAGGTGACGCCCATCAGCGCGAAGAAGGTCAGCGCGATGGCCACGACCGCCGCCGAGAAGGCGGGCTTCCTGAAGTAGTTGACGTCGAGCGCCGGGTGGTCGCTGCGCTTCTCGTACACCACGAAGCCGACCAGGACCGCGACGCCGCCGAGGGTGGTGGCGAGCACCTTGGCATCGGTGAAGTCCGCCAGCTCGCCGCCGTGGATGATGCCGTACACCAGCAGGACCAGGCCCACCACGGAGAGCAGCACGCCCACCGGGTCGAGCTTGCCGGGGTTGGGGTCCTTGGAGTCGGGGACGAGCACGACCATGGCGATCAGCGCGATGAGCACGACCGGCACGTTGACCAGGAAGACCGAGCCCCACCAGAAGTGCTGGAGCAGGACGCCGCCGGTGATCGGGCCGATCGCGATGGCCAGGCCGACGCCGCCGGCCCAGATGCCGATCGCCTTCGGCTGCTCCTCGCGCTCGAAGACGTTCATCAGCACGGCGAGGGTGGCCGGCATCACGAAGGCGCCGCCGAGGCCCATCAGGGCGCGGAAGGCGATGAGCTGGTCGGGCGAGCCGGAGAACGCGGCGAGCACCGAGCCGAGACCGAAGACCGTGATGCCGAAGAGCAGGATCTTCTTGCGGCCGAGCCGGTCACCGAGGAGGCCCGAGGTGAACAGGAGCCCGGCGAAGACGAGCGTGTAGGAGTTGATCGCCCATTCCAGCTCGCTCTGGGTGGCGCCGAGGCCGGTGGGGGCGGGGCTGGCGATCGTCTTGACGGCGACGTTCAGGATCGAGTTGTCGAGGACGACGATCAGCAGGCTGAGCATCAGGACGGCGAGGATCGCCCAGCGTCGGCGGTGGACGGCTTCGGGTATCCGGGGTGCGGCCGGGGCACCGGACGCGGGCGGCGTGGTTGACATGCCGTCCAGCCTAGAGCCTTTTCGATACGAGACCGTCTCGTAATGGAATGACTTTACTTTTCGGACACCGATCCGTGTTCGTGGCCCGATATGGCTTCCCGTCACACCCACTTCCCGGCAGGGGGCACGGGATGCCACCATGGATGTGGTCCGGAGACGCCGTGAGGGCGCTTCGAGATGACGAACAGGAGCCGTTGCGATGACGCAACATCTTCAGGCTGCCCCGAAGCAGAACACCCCCGACAGCAGCGACCCCAAGGCGCTGTACGGAGGCAAGGGCACCCGGCGCATCACCGTGCACGACATCGCCGCCGCCAAGGCGCGCGGTGAGAAGTGGCCCATGCTCACCGCCTACGACGCGATGACCGCCTCCGTCTTCGACGAAGCCGGCATCCCGGTCCTGCTGGTCGGCGACTCGATGGGCAACTGCCACCTCGGCTACGAGACGACCGTCCCGGTCACCCTCGACGAGATCACCATGCTGTCCGCGGCCGTCGTACGGGGCACCTCGCGCGCCCTGATCGTCGGCGACCTGCCGTTCGGCTCCTACCAGGAGGGTCCGGTGCAGGCGCTGCGCACCGCGATGCGCCTGGTCAAGGACGCGGGCGTCGGGGCGGTGAAGCTGGAGGGCGGCGAGCGCAGCCATGAGCAGATCCGGCTGCTCGTCGATTCCGGCATCCCGGTCATGGGTCACATCGGCCTCACCCCGCAGTCCGTGAACACCCTGGGCTACCGGGTGCAGGGCCGCGGCGACGAGGCGGCGCACCAGCTGCTGCGCGACGCCAAGGCCGTGCAGGACGCGGGCGCCTTCGCCATCGTCCTCGAACTGGTCCCGGCCGAGCTGGCCGCCGAGGTCACCCGCACCCTGCACATCCCGACGGTGGGCATCGGCGCGGGCGCCGGGTGCGATGCCCAGGTGCTCGTCTACACCGACATGGTGGGTCTGACCCCGGGCCGGACGCCCCGCTTCACCAAGCAGTACATGAACCTGCGCGCCTCCCTCGGGGACGCGGCCAAGGCCTTCGCCGGTGAGGTCGTCGGCGGGTCCTTCCCCGCCGAGGAGCACACCTTCCACTGATCACCGCGCGTGCGGCCGCCGCACGCGCGGCGGCCGTACGCCCCCAAGCCACTGCGGTCACGACGACAGTCCGCCGACTTCCCCCATCGGCGGGCTGTCCGTCGTCGTGGCCCCTTGCCGCGGTCTCCTACAGACCGTCGGCGGGCCGGACCGGGGCTGTCGGCGGCCTGTCGGTGGATTGTCGGTGGGGCCTGGCACCTTGGTGCCCATGACGCGAATCGACAAGAAGCCCGACCGCAGCGGGGCCGGCATCGCCGTCTCCGTACGGGGGCTGGTGAAGCACTTCGGCGACACCAAGGCGCTGGACGGCGTCGACCTGGACGTACGCGAAGGCACCGTGCTCGGTGTCCTCGGCCCCAACGGCGCCGGCAAGACCACGCTGGTGCGCTGCCTGTCCACCCTGCTCGCGCCGGACGCGGGCACCGCGGTCGTCGCCGGGTACGACGTGGTGCGCCAGCCCCGGCAGCTGCGCCGCACCATCGGCCTGACCGGCCAGTACGCCTCGGTCGACGAGAAGCTCTCCGGCCGCGAGAACCTGTACATGATCGGCCGGCTGCTCGACCTGTCCCGCAAGGACGCCCGCTCCCGCGCGGACGAGCTCCTGGAGCGCTTCTCGCTCACCGACGCCGCCCGGCGCCCCGCGATGACGTACTCCGGCGGCATGCGCCGCAGGCTCGACCTGGCCGCCTCCATGATCGGCCACCCGTCCGTCCTGTACCTGGACGAGCCGACCACCGGCCTCGACCCGCGCACCCGCAACGAGGTGTGGGACGAGGTGCGCCGCATGGTCGCCGAGGGCGCCACGGTGCTGCTGACCACGCAGTACATGGAGGAGGCCGAGCAGCTCGCGAGCGAGCTCACCGTCATCGACCGCGGCCGGGTCATCGCCAACGGCGAGGTCGACGAGCTGAAGGCACGTGTCGGCGGGCGCACCCTGCAGATCCGGCCGGTCGACCCGGAGCAGCTGGGCCCGATGGCGCGGGCCGTCACCGAGGCGGGCCTCGACGGGGTCGCGGGCACCCAGGTCGTCCCCGACGAGGGCGTGCTCAACGTGCCGATCCTCAGCGACGAGCAACTGACCGCCGTAGTCGGCCTGTTGGGGGCGCGCGGCTTCGGCATCGCCCACATAGGCACCCACCTTCCCAGCCTGGACGAGGTGTTCCTGGCCATCACCGGCCAGAAGACCGCCGACTCCCAGGACGCCACCCGCACGACCGAGGAGGTCGCGGCATGAGCACCACCACCGCTGTCAACACGCCTGCCCAGCAGACCCCTTCGGCCCCGCGGCGCGCCTCCGGCGCCGGATCCGGCTCCGACGACGCACGCATCGGAGTGCGGGCGAACCTGCGCCACATCGGCGCCCTGGCGCGCCGCAACATGCTCCAGATCAAGGCCGACCCGGAGTCGATGTTCGACGCCGTGCTGATGCCGATCATCTTCGTGCTGCTCTTCGTGTACGTCTTCGGCGGCGCGATGTTCGGCGACGGCAACCGCGGCCAGTACGTCAACTACCTGGTGCCGGGCCTGATGGCGATGATGGGCCTCAACATCGCGATGGCGGTCGGCACCGGCGTCAACGACGACTTCAAGAAGGGGGTGATGGACCGCTTCCGCACGATGCCCATCGCGCGGTCGTCCGTCCTCATCGCCAAGATGGTCGTCGAGGTCGGCCGCATGATGGTGGCCACCACGATCCTGCTGGTCATGGGCTTCATCCTGGGCTTCACCGTCAGCACGTCGGTGTGGGGCCTGTTCGCCGCCATCGGCCTTTCGCTGGTGTTCGGCGCGTCCCTGATGTGGATCTTCATCCTGCTCGGACTCACCATGAAGACGGCCCAGGCCGTCCAGGGAGTGGCCATGCTCGTGCTGATGCCGCTGCAGTTCGGTTCGTCCATCTTCGCCAAGCCGACCACGATGCCGGGCTGGCTGCAGTCCTTCACGGACTACAACCCGCTGTCCAACCTGGCGGACGCGGCCCGCGGTCTGATCACCGGCGGCCCCGTCGCCCACTCCGTGCTGATGACCCTGGCCTGGTCGGCCGGCATCACGCTGGTGATGGCGCCGCTCGCGGTCGCCAAGTTCCGCAAGCGCACCTGAGATTGACGGTACGTCAGTCCTTGCGATCGCGTCGCACCAGGGCGGCGGCCTCCTCCGCGGAGAGGCCGCCGCCCTCGGCGTACGCGGCCTCGTAGGCGGCCCCGTCGAGCAGGGCGCGCGCGGCGGACTCGGCCACCCGGCGCTGCTCCACCTCGACGGGCGAGGCGTGGTGGCCGGGCGGCACCAGCGCGTCGTGCGCGCCGATCAGCCGGGCCGCGTCCCGGCCGCCGCCCACGCCGCCGAGCCCCGCCAGCGCCCGGGCCGCGGTGATCAGGTGGAGGGCCACCATCTCCGGCGCCACCATCCGCGCCAGCGGCTCCTGGGCCCGGTCGAGCGCGATCACCGCACCGGGCAGCGCCTCGGCGAAGCGGCCCTGTTCGTTGTCCAGCCAGGCCCTGATACCGAGCACGAACCCCTCGAACAGCATGAGGTTGGCGGAGTGGAACTCCCGCAGCATCACCTCGATCTGCTCGCGCGCCTCCTCGAACCGGCGGGTCCGCCCCAGCCACATGGTGAGGAAGAGCCGGGCCGCGGGGCGCGCCTCGACGCCGGCGCGGTGCCCGTCGGCGAGGATCTCGCGCAGCATCGCCTCGCCGCGCTCCTCCTGCCCCGTCTCCAGGAGCGCCGAGGCCAGCCGGGCCCGCAGGAGGGACACCTGGGCCTGGGCGCCGAGCCGTTCGGCGTAGCCGACGGCGGACGCGAAGTCGTCCGCGGCCAGGGCGAATTCACCCCGCTTCTCACGGGCCTCGCCCCGCGCGCCCAGCGCCTCGGCGGCGCCCCAGGCATCGCCGAGCCGCTGGAACATCCGCAGGCTCTCGTCGGCGTCGGCCGCCGCGTCGCCCGACCACTCGGCCCGGTTCGCCAGCACGTTGGCGCGCATCTGGAGGGCGGCGGCCAGCTCCCACTCGTGGCCGAGTTCCTGGCACGCGGCCACCGTGGCGTCCAGAACCTCCTGCAGGAGCCCCTGGTCGCCGGTGAGGACGACGGGGAAGAACCAGAGCGAGCCCGGCATGCAGCAGGTCTGCGGCAGCCCGGGCCGGTAGGTGGCGACGATCGCGCGCAGCCGCTCCAGGGCGTCGGGAGTGGTCCACAGGTCCAAGTCGTGGTCCATGGAGGCTAGTTGGACCAGATGCACGCCGCGCCGCGCCTCCTGGAGCACCTCGGGCGGATAGGGCGGCGGCGCGTCGGTGCAGCGGGTGTGCACGGGCGGCGCGGGCGTGACGGGCCGCGCGAAGGGGTCGGGCCCGAGCGCGGCGACCTCGCGCCCCCAGTACCGGGAGTCGACCCGCAGGTCGCGCATCTGCCAGTACCAGAGCAGGGCGTGCACCAGGCAGAGCGCCTCCTGCTCGTCGCGCAGCGCGACCGCCCGGCGCAGCGCGGTGCGCAGGTTCTCGTACTCCCGCTCGAAGGTGTCGATGGCGGCGCGCTGCCCGGGGCCGCGCAGCAGGGCGTCGGTGCGGCGGGCGAGTTCGCGGTAGTGCGTGAGGTGGCGCCGTTCGGCCGCGCCGCGCTCCCCCGCGTCGTCGAGGCGCTGTCCGGCGTACTCGGCGACGGTTTCGAGCAGCCGGTAGCGCATCTCGCCGGTGGCGTCGGGGGCGGCCACTACGAGCGACTTGTCGACGAGCGAGCCGAGCACGTCGGCGACATCGGGCGCGCCGACCGCCCCGGCCGGGCCGTCGTCGCCGCAGACCGCCTCGGCCGCCGCCAGGTCGCAGCCGCGGGCGAAGACCGCGAGCCGGCCGAGCACCGCGCGCTCGCCGGTCTCCAGGAGGTCCCAGGACCAGTCGACGACGGCCCGCAGGGTCTGCTGGCGCGGCAGTACGGTGCGGCTGCCGCTGGTCAGCAGGCGGAACCGGTCGTCGAGGCGGTCCGCGATCTGACGTGGGGTCAGCATGCGCAGCCGGGCGGCGGCCAGCTCGATGGCGAGCGGGAGACCGTCGAGGCGGCGGCAGATCTCGGCGGCGGCCTCCGGATCGTCGGCGACGCTGAAGCCGGGCCGCGCGGAGGCGCCCCGATCGGCGAGGAGGCGCAGCGCGAGGGGCGCGGGCAGCGGCTCGACGGGACGCACCAACTCCCCCGGTACACCCAGCGGTTCCCGGCTGGTGGCGAGGATCGTGAGGCCGGGGCAGCGGGCCAGGAGGTGGTCGGCGAGTGCGGCGGCGGCGCCGATCACGTGCTCGCAGTTGTCCAGAAGGAGCAGCATGCGGCGCGGCGCGCAGTACTCGACGAGCCGGGCCAGGGGTTCGTCCGCGTGCGGGTCGGCGGCCCTGAAGTCCTCGGCGCCGGCCGCGTGCAGCACCGTCTTGCGGGCGCCGACGGCGGTCAGTACGGCGGCGGACACCCCCGACGGGTCCTGCACCGGGGCGAGTTCGGCCAGCCACACCCCGTCCGGCCACGAGGCCGCGGCGCCTTCGGCGGCCTCCTGCGAAAGACGCGTCTTGCCGGCCCCGCCGGGCCCGAGCAGCGTGACCAGGCGGGCCCGCTCCAAGTCGCCCCCGACGGCGGCGAGTTCATCGTCTCGGCCGACGAACGAGGTGAGACGGGCCCGCAGGTTGCCGTGCGGCGGGGCGGCGGCGCGCGGCGGGGCGGCGCCCGGGCTCAGCAACTCGGCGTGCAGGGCGCGCAGTTCGGGGCCGGGGTCGGCGCCGAGCCGGTCGGCGAGGGTGGCGCGCACGTCCTCGTACGCGGCGAGCGCCTCGGCGGGGCGGCCCGCGGCCCGCAGCGCCCGGATGCGCAGGGCGTGCAGGGGCTCGTCCAGGGGGTGGCCCTCGCACAGGGCGGCGAGTTCGGCCAGCGACTGCTCGGCGCGGCCGAGCGCGAGGGCCGCGCCCAGCCGCAGCCGCCGGGCGTCCAGACGGCGGGCCCCGGCGCGGGCGGCGAGCGGGCCGGGGTCGGGCAGGTCGGCGAGCGCGGGGCCGGCCCACAGCGCGAGCGCGTCGTCGAGCAGGGCCGCGGCCTTGGCCGCGTCGCCCTCCTCCAGGGCACGGGCGCCGTCGGCGGTCAGCCGCTCGAAGCGGTGCAGGTCGATGTCGTCGGGTTCGGCGGCGAGGCCGTATCCGCCGCTGTCGGCCGAGAAGACCGCCTCGTGGCCGAGCACCCGGCGCAGCCGCCCGACCAGCGCCTGGAGCGCCGCGGGCGCGTCGGCGGGCGGCGCGTCGCCCCACACCTCGTCGACGAGCACCCCGACGGGCGCGGCCCGGCCCGGCCGCAGCGCGAGCACCGTCACCAGGGCGCGCAGCCGCGCGCCGCCGAGGGCGAGGGGGGTGCCGTCGGGGCGGTGGGCCTGGGTGTTGCCGAGAATCCGGTAGCGCACGCCCCCATTCTCATCGACGCGGCCCCGCGCCGGGCCGTGGCCCGGAACTCGCACCGGTTCCCCGGACGTTCGACGCTCGGTCCCTGTACGGTCGGGCGCGTTCGGTCCGACCCGGTCCGGCACCCGCAGGGCCGCTCATCGCAGCGCCGGGCCGCCCGTCCCACCAGCACTGGAGTCCCCCGCATGGCCACCGCAGCCTCCCGTCACCACGACCGGCGGATCAGTCCCGTCTTCCTCGGGATCGTCGCCGTGATGGCGGTCTCCGGCTGGGCGGTGTGGACGGGCTACGCCGCCTCGCCCGGTGTCGCCGTGTTCCTGTTCGTGACCGCCGCGTGGGTGGTCTCGCTGTGCCTGCACGAGTACGCGCACGCCCGCACCGCGCTGCACAGCGGTGACATCACGGTCGGCGCCAAGGGCTATCTGACGCTCAACCCGCTGAAGTACACGCACGCACTGCTCTCGGTGGTGCTGCCCGTCATCTTCGTGATCATGGGCGGCATCGGCCTGCCCGGCGGGGCCGTCTTCATCGAGCGCGGCCGGATCAGGAGCCGCTGGCGCAACAGCCTCATCTCGGCGGCGGGTCCGCTCACCAACGTGCTGTTCGCCGTCGTGTGCACGGCCCCGTTCTGGCTGGACGGGCTCGACGGGGTGCCGGAGGACTTCCGCGACGCGCTGGCGTTCCTCGCGCTGCTCCAGGTGTCGGCGGCGGTCCTGAACTTCCTGCCGGTGCCCGGGCTCGACGGGTACGGGATCATCGAGCCGTGGCTGTCGCACGCCGCGCGGCGCCAGGTCGAGCCGTTCGCCCCGTTCGGGCTGCTCGCGGTGTTCGGCCTGCTGTGGATCCCCGAGATCAACCAGGAGTTCTTCCGGCTGATCTACGCGGTCCTCGACGTGCTCGGCGTCTCCGACGTCGCCGCCGCGACCGGCCGCGCCCTCTACCAGTTCTGGCCGGACCTCACGCTCACTCCGCAGGGCTAGCCGCGCGGCCCCGGCGCAGGTAGTACCAGGCCATGTTGGACGAGAGGCCGACCAGCAGCACCCAGATGATTCCGAGCCAGCTGCCCTGGACGAAGGAGACCACGGCCGCGACGAGGGCGAGGACACAGACGACGAGGGCGTACAGAGCGAGGCGGGGCATGGGGGTCGGCTCCTGTCGGGTACGGCTGCTGTGCGGCACTGCGGTCGAGCGGGACGAAAGGGACGGGCGGGCGCCCGGCGCCCGCCCGTCCAGTGTCCCTCATCGCCGCCCGCGCCCCGGACCGCGGGGCACCCGGGGGCCGTGGGCCGGGGCAGCCCGGTCGGGGCGCGGCCCGGCGTTGGTGCGGCTCAGACGTCCGTGACGCGCAGCCCGGCGTGCGCCTTGTAGCGGCGGTTCACCGAGATCAGGTTGGCGACGAGCGACTCGACCTGGTGGGCGTTGCGCAACCGCCCGGCGAACACCCCGCGCATGCCGGGGATGCGGGCCGCGAGCGCCTGCACGAGGTCGGTGTCGGCGCGCACCTCGCCGAGGACCATCACATCGGTGTCGATCTCCTCGACCGAGGCGTCCTGGAGCAGCACCGCCGACAGGTGGTGGAAGGCCGCCGTCACCCGCGAGTCCGGCAGCAGGGCGGCGGCCTGCTGGGCGGCGCTGCCCTCCTCCGGCTCAAGGGCGTACGCGCCCTGCTTGTCGAAGCCGAGCGGATTGACGCAGTCGACGACGAGCTTGCCGACGAGCTCCTCGCGCAGCGACGTCAGGGTCTTGGCGTGGCCGTCCCACGGCACCGCCACGATCACGATGTCGCTGCGCCGCGCGCACTCGGCGTTGTCGGCGCCCTCGACGCCGAACCCGAGTTCCCCGGCCGCCGCCTCGGCGCGCTCGGCGGCGCGCGAGCCGATGATCACCTTCTGGCCCGCCCGGGCGAGCCGGTAGGCCAGGCCCCGGCCCTGGTCCCCAGTGCCGCCGAGGACACCGACGACGAGGCCGGACACGTCCGGCAGCTCCCAGGGGTCCTTCGCGGCGGGCTTCGCGGCGTTCGCGGCGTTGTCAGTGGAAGTCATGGGGCGACCTTACTCGTCCGTAGCGGGACCCTTCGTTCGGATGACGGCGCCGGGTTTTGGCCCCTGGGCGCACGGGATGCGGCACCCTTTCGGCATGGATGCCGTACGGGTCGCACTGCTGCGGGAAGTGCTCGCGGGGACGGAGTGGCTGCGGGCCACCCGCCGCTTCGCGGGCGTGCTGCGCTCCTCGGTCGTGCCGCACGGCGGCGGGCTCCTCCTGGTCGGCACCGAGGCGTACGAACCGTGGCACCTTGCGGCGCACCTCACCGACGAGGCGGCCTGGTCGGGGCTGCCCGAGCTGAGTCCGACGCTGGTGCGCCACCGCACCGGGCCGGGCGGGCCCCCGCACCTGTCGGTCGGGCTCGGCCGCCTGGAGGCGGCGCGGCGCGGCGAGACCCTGCTGCTGGTGGCGCCGGAGCGACCCGCCGACGGGCTGCTCGAACGGGTCCACGACGCGCGCCGGGCGGGGGCGACCGTGCTCGCCCTGGACGGCGGCGACCGCGAGGTGCGCGGGCTCGTGCACGAGTGCCTGACCGTCGGCCCTGACTCGGAGCTCGACTTGGACACCGTGCAACACCTGGTCAGTGCCGCCGCCGGCGAGAACGTCCTTCCCCCGCAGCGCGGTCCGCGCCGCTTCCGCGACCGGCTTGCCCGCCTCGCCGACCAGCTGACCGCGCCACCGCCGGGACGCTGGTGAACCGCTGTGGCCGGGCGCCGGCGCACCGGTAATTCGGTTGCCTCCGGCATCGGGAGGGCGGAGCATGGCCGCTCGTGTCCGATGAACCCCCCGCCTCTGAACCACCCGCCTCCCGGCTCCGTTCGATCCTGCCCGACCTCGCCCCCTGGCGGGCCTCGGCCGATTTCCGGCTGCTCTGGGTGCAGGGCCTGATCACCAACTTCGGCAGCTTCATGGCGATGGTCGCGCTGCCGCTCCAGATCAAGGAGCTGACCGACTCACCGCTCGCGGTGGGTGCGATGGGCGCGGTGGAGCTGGTGCCGCTGGTCGTCTTCGGCCTGTACGGCGGCGCGCTCGCGGACGCCGCCGACCGCCGCAAGGTGATCCTCGCGACCGAGGCCGGCCTCGGCCTGCTCGCGCTGATCCTGCTGGTCAACGCGCTGCTGCCGCACCCGATGCTGTGGCCGCTGTACGTGGTGGCCGCGGGCGTCTCGGCGCTGGCCGGACTGCAGCGCCCGGCGCTGGACTCGCTGCTGGCCCGGATCGTCCCGCACGACCAGCTGACGGCCGCCGCCGCGCTCAACGCGCTGCGCTGGCAGCTCGGCGCGATCGCCGGCCCCTCGCTCGCCGGTCTGGTCGTGGCGTACGCGGGCACGGCCACGGCGTACGCCACGACGATCGGCACCTTCACGGTCTCGGTGGTGATGTGCGCCCGGCTGACTCCGGCGCCCCCGGCCCACGACGCCCGAAAGCCCTCGCTGCGCGGCATCGCGGAGGGCGCGCGGTACGCGTGGTCGCGGCCGGTGCTGCTCGGGACGTACGCGATCGATCTGGCGGCGATGTTCTTCGCGTTCCCCAACGCGATCTTCCCGTTCCTCGCCGACAGCCTGGACGCCGACTGGTCGCTGGGCCTGATGTACGCGGCGGGCTCTGCCGGATCGGTGCTGCTCAGCCTGACCAGCGGCTGGACCTCGCGGGTGCGCCGCCACGGCCTGTTCGTGGTGGTCGGCGCGATCGTCTGGGGCGCGGCCATGGCGGGGGCGGGGCTGCTCGGCAACGTGTGGCTGGTGCTGGGCTGCCTCGCGGTGGCGGGCGCGGGCGACATGCTGAGCGGACTCGGCCGCTCCACGATCTGGAACCAGACGATCCCCGAGGAACTGCGCGGCCGGCTGGCCGGGATAGAGGTGCTCTCGTACAGCGTGGGGCCCCAGCTCGGCCAGGTCCGGGCGGGCGCGATGGCCGGCTGGACGGGGACGAGGACGGCGGTCTGGTCGGGCGGTGTGGCCTGTGTGGCGGCGGTGGGGCTGCTGGCCGCGGCGCTGCCGAAGCTGGTCACCTACGACGCGGCGACCGACGAGGACGCGGCGCGCCGGCGCGCGGCCAAGGAGCCCACCACCACGGCGGCCTAGGCACCGGGTCCGGCCCGGCCCGCGCGGGCCGGGCCCGCGCGGTGCCGCAGGTCCGCTACGCGGTGCCGCCGTCCTGCGGCGCCGACTTGTCGTGCCACTTCGGGTCGTTCTCCCACTCCAGGTTCCGCTCCTGGGCGTTCTGCATCGCGTGCTCGGCCTCCTCCCGTGTGGTGTACGGGCCGAAGCGGTCCTTGGCCGGGCACTCCGGGCCCTCCTCGACCTTCTGGTGGACCAGGCAGTAGAACCACTCACCGGGTTTGCCGGCGGTGCGCTTCTTGAACAGAGCCATGGGTGCCTCTTTCCCTGGGACGTTGGCGGGGACCTCAAAGCCATGCTGCCCCACACCCGCTGGATAGACTCGCCGGCATGTCTGGCCAGCCGAAGTCGCAGTCCCTGCTCGTGCCCGGGGAGATCTCTCCGGCCCGTTCCGTGCCGGGTCGCATCCCGCGTCCCGAGTACGTCGGGAAGCCCATGCCCACGCCGTACACCGGCCCCGAAGTGCAGACCCCCGAAACCATCGAGCTGATGCGGACCGCGGGCCGGATCGCGGCGCAGGCGATGGAGGAGGCGGCCAAGCACATCGCCCCCGGGGTGACCACGGACGAGCTCGACCGGGTCGCGCACGAGTTCATGTGCGACCACGGCGCTTACCCCTCGACCCTGGGCTACCGCGGCTTCCCCAAGTCGCTGTGCTCCTCGGTCAACGAGGTGATCTGCCACGGCATCCCCGACTCCACCGTCCTCAAGGACGGCGACATCGTGAACCTGGACGTCACCGCGTACATCGGCGGGGTGCACGGCGACAACAACGCCACCTACTTCTGCGGCGACGTCGACGACGAGTCGAGGCTGCTCGTCGAGCGGACCCGCGAGTCCCTGGAGCGCGCCATCAAGGCGGTCCGCCCGGGCCGCCAGATCAACATCATCGGCCGGGTCATCGAGTCGTACGCCAAGCGCTTCGGGTACGGCGTGGTGCGGGACTTCACGGGGCACGGGATCAGCACCGCCTTCCACTCCGGCCTGATCGTGCCGCACTACGACGCGCCGCACGCCACGACCGTGATCAAGCCGGGCATGACGTTCACCATCGAGCCGATGCTGACCCTGGGCACCCATGAGTACGACATGTGGGAGGACGGCTGGACGGTCGTCACCAAGGACCGCCGGCGCACGGCCCAGTTCGAGCACACGCTGGTGGTCACCGAGACCGGCGCGGAGATCCTGACCCTGCCGTAGCGCGCGGCGTCCGCGACAGGGCGTGGCCCGGCTCCGGCCTCTGCGGCGCCGGGCACCCTGCCGGATTTCTTTCGATCATGTGTCCCCGCGTGGCCGAGTGGGTACGTTTTTACCGACAGGACGTCGGGAACCGATTGACTTAGGTAAACCTAACCTGAGACGATCCAGCTGGTTCCCGCACCCCTCGGTCCCCGGAGGCCCGCCTTGACCACGCCCGTGACCACGCCGTTCTCCGCGCTGATCCGCACCGCGTCGCACGAGCAGCACACGGAGGCCGAGACCTCGACGTTCATGGCGGACCTGCTCGGCGGCCGGCTCGGCGTCGAGGCGTACGCCCGCTACACCGAGCAGCTCTGGTTCGTGTACCGCGCCCTGGAGGAGGGCGCCGCCGCACTGGCCGACGACCCGGTGGCCGGGCCGTTCATCCAGCCCGAGCTGATGCGGACGGCGGCCCTCGAACGCGACCTCGCGCATCTGCGCGGGGCGGGCTGGCGCGAGGGCGCGGCCGCGCTGCCCGCGACGGCCGCGTACGCCGAGCGCGTCGCCCTGTGCGCGCGGTCGTGGCCCGGGGGGTACGTGGCGCACCACTACACCCGGTACCTGGGGGATCTGTCGGGCGGCCAGATCATCCGCGACAAGGCCGAGCGCACCTGGGGGTTCGCCCACAAGGGCGACGGGGTGCGGTTCTACGTCTTCGAGCAGATCGGGAACCCGGCGGCGTTCAAGCGGGGGTATCGCGAGCGGCTCGACGGGATTGGGGGGGACGGGGTTGAGCGGGGGCGGATCGTGGACGAGTGCAAGCGGGCCTTCTCCTTGAACACGGCTGTGTTCAGGGAGCTTGGCGAGGAGTTCGCGCTCCGGGCGTGATCGTTGCCCTCCGCGCAGTTCCCCGCGCCCCTTCAACTCGCTTTCAGCTGCGGGGGGTTGGGGGTTCTTGCGCAGTTCCCCGCGCCCCTGAATCCCGTTCGACTGCGGGTCGCGGGGGGTTGCTCGCGCCGTTCCTCGCGCCCCTAAACCCCCGGTCGGCTGCCGGTCGTTGGGGGCTGCTCGCGCCGTTCCCCGCGCCCCTGAATACCCGGTCGGCTGCGGGTCGTTGGGTGGTTGCTCGCGCCGTTCCCCGCGCCCCTGAACACCCGGTCGGCTGCGGGTCGTTGGGTGGTTGCTCGCGCAGTTCCTCGCGCCCCTGAACACCCGGTCGGCTGCCGGTCGTTGGGGGCTGCTCGCGCCGTTCCTCGCGCCCCTGCCCCCTGCCCTCGCGGTGTTAACTGCCGTACGGCTGCGGGGTGTTTGTCAGCGTTACTCGGCCTGCCAGGTCGATGGTTTCTGTTGGGCCGGGGGCCGTCAGGAGTTGGGAGCCCCTGCCCTGGGTGATGTTCAGGGCCCTGCCCAGGGAGTGGGTGAGGAGGAGGGCCGCCGCTCCGGTGGCCTCGTCCTCGTCGATGCCGTCGCCCCGGCCGGGGAAGCCCCGCGCGCGGACGCGGCCGGCCGCCTCGTCCTGCCAGGCCCACGCGTACACCCACTCCCCCGGCTCGGGCACGTCGAGCGCCTCGACCTCCGCGGCCGAGCCGTACTGCCGCAACGTACGCGGCGGCACCCACGCGGCCTCGGCGGTGATCCAGGTGAACTCCCCGTCCTGGCGGGCCAGTACGTCGCCCACGGGCAGTTCGAGGACCTCCAGGTCGAGCAGCCAGGCCACCCCCACCAGAGGGTGCCCGGCGAACGGCAGACGCGTACCCGGGGTGTAGATCTCGACGACGCCGCGCTCGGGGTCGTCCACGAAGACCGTCTCGCTGAAGCCGAGCTGGCAGGCGAGCGCCTGGCGCGCCGTCTCGCCGGGCACGGCCGCCCCCTCCCGCACCACGCCGAGCCGGTTGCCGTGCCGGCCGTCGGGGCCGCAGAAGACCCTGAGCACATCGACCGGCACCGGGAGCGTGTTCGCCGCGTTCGCTTCACTCACGCAGGCATTCAAGCAGCCGGAAGAGCAGCCCTCCCGCCCCAGGGGTGCGGCCCGGGCCCCACGGCGCCCCGGCGCGAGCCGTGACCCCGGCGTGACCGCGATGTGACCGGTGAGAGCTGAATCACGCACCCAGTGGGTATCGGTCAGGTAAGGCTCGGTTAAGTTAGGTCCGCCTCAGTCGACCTGTCGACCCTGAACCCAGCGTGGAGCCCGCATGCGACCCGTCCGTACCACCGTAGTCACCGCCGCCGCCGCCGTCGCGGCCCTGACCGCCGTCACGGGCTGTGCCGACAAGAGCGACGCCAAGGCCGACGGCGCCGCGGGCTCCGTCCAGATCACCGCCACCGACAGCTCCTGCAAGCTGTCGAAGACGGACATCCCGGCCGGCCACGTCAAGTTCGACATCCAGAACAAGGGCTCCAAGGTCACCGAGGTCTACCTGCTCTTCCCGGACGACCGCATCGTCGCCGAGCGCGAGAACATAGGCCCCGGCCTCAAGCAGCAGCTCACCGCCGAGGTCAAGGCCGGCTCGTACGAGGTCGCCTGCAAGCCCGGCATGAAGGGCGACGGCATCCGCCAGAAGGTCAGCGTCACCGGCGGCGCCGCCGTCAAGCGCAACCCGCAGCTGGACGGCGCCGTGGCCGCGTACCGCAAGTACGCGCAGGAGCAGGCGGACCAGACGCTGCCCAAGGTCAAGGTCTTCACCGACGCCGTGCGGGCCGGTGACGTGGAGGGCGCCAAGAAGGCGTTCGCCCCCTCCCGCCTCGGCTGGGAGCGCACCGAGCCGGTCGCGGAGTCCTTCGGTGACATCGACCCGCTGACCGACACCCGCGAGGACGGCCTGGAGAAGGGCCAGAAGTGGACCGGCTGGCACCGCCTGGAGAAGTCCCTCTGGGTCGACGGGAAGATCGGCCAGGAGGAGAAGGACCTCGCCACCCAGCTGGACAAGGACCTGACCGACTGGCAGAAGCGCGTCGGCACCGCCGAGATCACCCCGACCTCGATGGCCAACGGCGCCAAGGAACTCCTCGACGAGGTCGCCACCGGCAAGATCACCGGCGAGGAGGACCGCTACAGCCACACCGACCTGTCCGACTTCAAGGGCAACGTCGAGGGCGCGCAGCAGGCCTACGAGCTGCTGAAGCCGGTCGCCGCCAAGAACGACCCGGCGCTCGCCGCCGACCTGGACAAGCAGTTCGCCTCCCTGAACACCCTTCTCGACAAGTACCGCTCGGACAAGACCTCTTACGATTTCACTTCGTACGACAAGGTGAGCGAAGGTGACCGCAAGCAGCTCTCGGACGCCGTGAACGCGCTCGCCGAGCCGCTCTCCAAGCTCGCCGCGGCCGTCGCGAAGTAACCCAGCATCCAGGAGGAGACCACCATGAGCGACACGACCGAGGCCACGGGGACCGGCAGGTCCCCCTCACGCCGGGCCCTGCTCGGCTGGGGCGGGGCGGGGCTCGCGCTGGGCGCGGCCGCCGCGGGTGGCACGGTCGCCGTCGTGAAGGGCTCGGGCAGCGACGCGGTGCCCGCCGCCGACGCGGGCGCCGCGGTGCCGTTCCACGGCGCCCACCAGGCCGGCATAGCCACCGCCGTCCAGGACCGGCTGCACTTCGCCTCGTTCGACGTGACGACGAAGGACCGCGCCGAGCTGGTGCGGCTCCTCAAGGACTGGACGGCGGCGGCCGCCGCGATGACCGAGGGCAAGCCCGTCGGCGAGGGCGCCTACGGCGGTCTCGCCGAGGCGCCGCCGGACGACACGGGCGAGGCGCTCGGCCTCAAGCCGTGCCGGCTGACCCTGACCTTCGGCGTCGGCCCCTCCCTCTTCGCCAAGGACCGCTTCGGCCTGGAGGCCAGGCGGCCCGAGGCCCTGGTGGACATCGAGCAGTTCCCGGGCGACAACCTCGACCCGGCGCGCAGCGGCGGCGACCTGTGCGTGCAGGCCTGCGCCGACGACCCGCAGGTCGCGGTGCACGCGATCCGCAACCTGGCCCGCATCGGCATGGGCAAGGTCGCCATCCGCTGGTCGCAGCTCGGCTTCGGCAAGACGTCCTCGACGACGCCGGACGCCCAGACGCCGCGCAACATGATGGGCTTCAAGGACGGCACGCGGAACGTCGCGGGCACCGACACCAAGGCGCTCGACGAGCACGTCTGGGTCGGCGCCAAGGACGGCTCCGACTGGATGACCGGCGGCTCCTACCTGGTCGCCCGCCGCATCCGGATGCACATCGAGACCTGGGACCGCACCTCCCTCCAGGAGCAGGAGGACGTCTTCGGCCGCGACAAGGGCGAGGGCGCCCCGGTCGGCAAGGCCAAGGAGCGCGACGAGCCGTTCCTGAAAGCGATGAAGCCGACCGCGCACGTGCGCCTCGCGCACCCCGACTCCAACGACGGCGCACGGATCCTGCGCCGCGGCTACTCCTTCACGGACGGCACGGACGGCCTCGGCCGCCTGGACGCGGGCCTGTTCTTCCTGGCCTACCAGCGCGACGTGCGCAAGGGATTCCTGCCCGTCCAGCGCGCGCTGGCCCGCCACGACGCGCTCAACGAATACATCCAGCACGTGGGTTCGGCGATTTTCGCGATCCCGCCGGGCGTCCGTGACAAGGGCGACTGGTGGGGCCGGGGACTCTTCGGCTGAGAGGAAGACATGTTCGCCAACTATCTGATCGGCCTGCGCGAGGGGCTCGAAGCGAGCCTGGTCGTCTGCATCCTCATCGCCTACCTGGTCAAGACCGGCCGCAGGGACGCCCTGAAGCCGGTGTGGACCGGCGTCGCGGTGGCCGTGATCGTCGCGTTCGCCTTCGGTGCCGGACTCGAGTTCGGCTCCCAGGAGATGACCTTCAAGGCCCAGGAGGCGCTCGGCGGTTCGCTGTCGATCGTCGCCGTCGGCCTGGTCACCTGGATGGTCTTCTGGATGCGGCGCACCGCGCGGCACCTGAAGCGCGAGCTGCACGGCAAGTTGGACTCGGCGCTGCGCATGGGCACCGGCGCGCTCGTGGCCACCGCGTTCCTCGCGGTCGGCCGCGAGGGCCTGGAGACGGCCCTCTTCGTGTGGACGTCGGTGCACGCGGCCGGCTCCGAGAACGGCACCGTGCAGCCGATGGCGGGCGCCCTGCTCGGCCTCGCCACCGCGGTGTTCCTCGGCTGGCTGTTCTACCGCGGCGCCCTGCGGATCAACCTGGCCAAGTTCTTCACGTGGACCGGCCGCATGCTGGTGGTCGTGGCGGCGGGCGTCCTCGCGTACGGAGTGCACGACCTCCAGGAGGCGGACTTCCTCCCGGGCATCAACTCCCTTGCCTTCGACATCAGTTCGACGATCGCGCCGGACAGCTGGTACGGCACGCTCCTCAAGGGCGTCTTCAACTTCCAGCCCGACCCGACGGTCGTCCAGGTCACGGTCTGGGCCCTGTACCTGATCCCCACGCTCGTCCTGTTCTTCGCCCCGGTAGGGTTCCGGAAGTCCGAGGGGACGACGAGGGTCGAGGGGCAGAAGGCGGTCCATGAGCAGGGTGAGTCGGCTGATGGCGGGGCTCGCGACGGTGACCGTACTGACGGTGACCGCGAGCGGCTGCGTGACGGTGCACGGGGAGCGGGAAGTCGTACCGTCGGCGACGAAGGCTGAGGCCGCCCGGGCCCTCACCGAGTTCACCGACGCCTACAACAAGGCCGACAAGGCGTACGACCCGGCCCTGGACGCGGGCCGGGTCACCGGCCCGTTCGGCGCCACGACCCAGGCGGGCTTCACGGCCCGCCACGTGACGAGCCCGGCGGGCAACGCCCAGCATTCGGCGCTGGCCCTGACCGACGCGGCCTACACCATCCCCAAGCAGGCGGGCTGGCCGCGCTGGTTCGTGGCCGACACCGACTCCAACCGCGACCAGGACGACAAGGGCCCCGGCGACACCCGCTGGCTGCTGCTGTTCATACGCTCCGGCCCCGAACAGGACTGGAAGCTGGCCTACTTGTCGATCCTGGGCGTCAAGGAGGTTCCCGCCTTCAAGACGGACAAGGACGGCTGGGCGGAGCCGGTACGCCCCGACGACCCCTCCCTCGCGGTCGCCCCCAAGGACCTGAGCGCCCGGTACGCCTCCTACCTCCAGGACGGCACACCGGCGGTGTTCGCGACCGGTGACCACACCAGCGGCTGGCGCGAGGCGCGCCGCAAGAACGCGGTACGGTCCGGCCGCATCAGCCAGTTCATCGACCAGCCGCTGACCGACGGCGACTACGCCCCCCTGGGCCTGCGCACCGCCGACGGCCGCGCCCTGATCTTCTTCAGCGCCCGCCACTTCGAGCGCCAGACGGTGGCGAAGGGGGTGCGCCTTGACATCTCCCCCGACGAGCGGGCACTCCTGTCGGGCCAGGTGAACGCGTCCCTGACCCGCGAGTGGATCTCGAACGAGCTGGCGCTGGTGCCGGCGAAGGGGGATGTGGTGGTGGCGAACCGTGTGCAGGGCCTGATAGCCCTGAAGGGCGAGTAGCCCCCACCCCGAGCCACCCGGGCCCCGGCCCCGGCCCCGGCCCACACCCTGCCCCCGGCGGGGCCCGCGCCCCTGGCGGTGCTGGTGCGGGACGGGCTGTTTCCGTGGGCCGGAGCCCATGCGGGGCTCGGTCGGGTGCGGGTCGTGGTCGCTTCTCGCGCAGTTCCCCGCGCCCCTGACAGGGCTGGCGCGGGAGGGGCTTGTGCCTGTGGCCGGGGCCTTGCGGGGCTCGGTCGGGTGCGGGTCGCGGTTGCTTCTCGCGCAGTTCCCCGCGCCCCTGGCAGGGCTGGTGCGGGACGGGCTTGTGTCTGTGGCCGGAGCCCATGCGGGGCTCGGTCGGGTGCGGGTCGTGGACGCTTCTCGCGCAGTTCCCCGCGCCCCTTGGCGGGACCGGTGCTGGCCCGCACGGGCAACCTCAGCCCGTCCGGCGATTGAGGACGAGCGCCGTTCAGGCGCGAAAGGGGGGTTCGGGGGCGCAGCCCCTGAGCAGGGGTGCAGGGGGCGAAGTCCCCGCGCGGGGGTGCAGGGGGCGGAGCCCCCGCCGGGGTCCGAGGGGCGGAGCCCCTCAGCGGGTCTGGGGCGCAGCCCCAGGGCCGGGCACCCTTCAACCCCCTTCACGGGCGGGCGGGTAAGACAAGCACGCCAGGGGGTCTGGGGCGCAGCCCCGGAAAGACCTACCTGCCCAGCGGCCAGGCAGCCGCATGCTCCCCCGCGTACCGAGCACACGCATCAGTCAACGCCTCAAGCAAGGTAAGCGGATCCGGAAGCCCCAGCTCAACCCCCCGAACCCACCCCACCCCAAGCCCCCCCGGCAACCGCGCAGGCGGCACAAGCACATAGCTCCCCCGACAGTGCCACCGCAGCCCCGGATGCTCGTCCATCGTCTCGGGATGGCAGTCGAGCTCGCAGGGCCACCACTCGTCCTCGTCCTCGGGCGTCCCGCGCGTAGCGGTGAAGAACAGCATCCGCCCGTGGTCCCCGTCCCCGGCCGCCTCGGCGACCGGCCCGACGTCGACCCCTTCCGAGAGCAGCCGCGCCAACGCCTCGCGCCCCGCTTCGAGCGGTACGTCGAGCACGTCATGGACCATCCCGGTCGCGGTGATGAAGTTCGCCTCGGGCTGCCCGAGCGCCCAGCGCTCGATCTGTCCGCGGTCGGTGGTGGACTGGGTCTGCCAGGCGAAGGAGACGGGGTGGCGGGCGGGCGTGGGACACCCGACGCGGTCGCAGGAACACCGGTAGCCGACGGGATACGCGGCGGGCGCGAGGGGCATTCCGGCGGCGGCCACGGCCAGGAGCAGCGAGAGCCGGCCCTCGTCCGCGCCCGGAGCGTCCTTGGGCCGCCTGCGCAGCCATCGGGACAGTTTGCTCTCCTCGCCGCGCGAACGGCCGAACTCAGCGCCCATCTATCCCCTCACCTCACCGTCGACCCCGGGGACTCCCGTCCACGGGGAACATCGTCCCACCATCCTGCTCCCCGGGTGACCGGAGCGGACATCCGGGGGGTGTGAGATGACCCGCCCATGACCATCGGACACCGCCCCGGTGATCAGCGGGGGGCGATTCCGCGCAGGGCGTACTCGACGAGGCTGTCCGCGTAGGCGTGGCTGAGCGGCAGGGTGCGCAGCAGCCAGCGGTGGGTGAGCGGCCCGACGAACAGCTCGACCGCGACCCGGGCGTCGACCCCGGCCGCGACCTGGCCCGCCTCCTGCGCCGCGCGGAGCCGGTCGACGTACAGCTGGAGCGAGGGTTCGAGCAGCCGGCTCACGAACCGGGCGCCCAGCTCGGGGTTGATGACCCCCTCGGCCGCCAGCGCGCGGTAGGGCGCCTCGAAGCCGGGGTCGGTGAGTTCGTCGACGGTGAGGCGGAGCACCTGCTTGAGGTCGGCCGCCAGATCGCCGGTGTCGGGGAGCGCGGGGTCGCTCACGGCCTCGGCGGCCTGCTCGCCCCGGGCGAGGAACGCCTCCAGGAGGACCTCGGCCTTGGAGGGCCACCAGCGGTAGATCGTCTGCTTGCCGACACCCGCGCGCGCCGCGATGCCCTCGATGGTCGTCCTGCCGTACCCCGCCTCGCCCACGAGCGCGAGCGCGGCGTCGTAGATCGCGCGGCGCGAGCGCTCGCTGCGGCGGGTGGAATCGGGTGCCCTGGTCTCTGCCATGCGCCGAGTCTAACCCTTCGCGAGGCGAGACGTATCGTCTCCTGACAAGACGAGTCGTCTCGTTCACACTCAAGTCATGAGGCGAGACGGATCGTCTCGCTACAGCTTGGGCCTCACCCACGAGGCACCGACGGAAGAGGAGTTGTGTCATGACCCGAGGTGGAGCAGGAAACATGCTGGGCGTCGGCGGCACCCGGAGCCGGCTCTCGCGCAAGGCGCTGCGCGGTGCGGGCGGCGGCGCCCACGGCCCGGGCGGCGGCCCGATGGATCCGATGGCCCAAAAGCGCGAGCTGCTGCGGAAGTTGAAGGAGGGACGCACGGCACCGGAAGAGCCGTGAGCGTGCGAATGAACCGTACGGGCCAGGCGAAAAACACCCGGACGGTGCACTGCGCGGACGCTCCGCACGGCGGACCATGGGCTGCACGCGGTTGCGCGCCCGCGCAGCCCAAGTCGCCCGTGAGGAGCCCTCATTGCCTCGTGCACCCCGTGACCTCCGCACCCGGAGAACCGCCCGACCCCGGCGCTATCTGATGTGCCCACCGGCACACTTCAAGGTCACGTACTCCATCAACCCCTGGATGGACCCGGAAAAGCCGGTCGACCTGCCGCTGGCGCTCGCCCAGTGGGAGGACCTGCGCGACCGCTACCGCGCGCTCGGCCACACCGTCGAGCTGCTCGACCCCCGCCCCGACCTGCCCGACATGGTCTTCGCCGCCAACGGAGCCACCGTGATCGACAGCCGGGTGCTCGGCGCCCGCTTCGCGCATCCGGAACGCGCGGCGGAGGCCGGGGTCCATCTGGACTGGTTCCGTGCCCACGGTTTCACCACCGTCCACGAGCCCGCCCACATCAACGAGGGCGAGGGCGACTTCGCCGTCACGGCCTCCTATCTGCTCGCCGGGCGCGGCTTCCGCTCCAGCCCGCTGTCGCACGACGAGGCCCAGGAGTTCTTCGGCCGCCCGGTCATCGGCCTCGACCTGGTCGACCCGCGCTACTACCACCTGGACACGGCCCTGTGCGTCCTGGACGACGAGGCCGACGAGATCATGTACTACCCGCCGGCCTTCTCGCCGGGCAGCCGGGCCGTCCTGTCCCGCCTGTTTCCGCACGCCCTGATCGCCGAGGAGCCGGACGCGGCGGCCCTCGGGCTCAACGCCGTGAGCGACGGTCTGCACGTCCTGCTCCCCCAGGGTGCCGTCGGCCTCTACGACCCGCTGCGCGCGCGGGGCTACGAGCCGATCGGCATGGACCTGGGCGAGCTGCTCAAGGGAGGCGGCAGCGTGAAGTGCTGCACCCAGGAACTGCGTTCCTGACCGGACGGGACCGGCCGGGCGCCTGCGGGTCAGGAGTCAGGAGCCCGGCTCTGCGGGGTGGGACGGCCACGGGTCGCCCCACTCGGCATCCCGGGCCTCCCGGTACAGCGCCCCGTGCCGCTTGCTGACCGTCTCGCGGCGCAGCTGCTCCTCGGCCGTGCACAGGTCGAGCAGCACCTGGCCCTTGCGGATCTGGGGCCGCCGGATGATCCGCGCGGAGGCGGGCCCGGGGGCGAACCGGGTCGCCGCGACGTAGCTGAACTTCTCGTCCTCGTAGGCCAGGGAGCCGCCCTTGACCTGGCGGTGCAGCGAGGAGCGGCTGACCCGGGCCGAGAAGTGGCACCAGTCGGTGCCGGGTTCGATGGGGCAGGCGGCGCTGTGCGGGCAGGGCGCCGCGATGTGCAGACCGGCCGCGACGAGCCGGTCGCGCGCCTCGATGACGCGGGCGTAACCGTCGGGGGTGCCGGGCTCCACCACCACGACGGCGCCGGTCGCGGCGCCGGCCGCCGCGTCCACCAGGGAGCGGCGGTCCTCGGGGGTGAGTTCGTTCAGGACGTAGGAGACGGTGACGAGGTCGGCGCCGTCCAGGGCGAGGGCCGGGCCGATGCGGGCGCGTTCCCAGCGGGCGGAGCGCAGGCCCGGGAGCCCGGAGGCTTCGGCGAGTTGACGGCCGACGGCGAGCGCGGGCTCCGCCCAGTCGAGGACGGTCGTGGCGACGGGGACCTCCGCGTCCTCCCAGGCCTCGGCCACCGCCCAGCTCGCCGCGCCCGTGCCGCCGCCGACGTCGGTGTGCGTGGCGGGCGTCCACTCTCCGGTCGCGTCCCGGAGCGCGCCGAGCGCGGAGCGCACCGCCTCGAAGGTGGCGGGCATCCGGTAGGCGGCGTAGGCGGCGACGTCGGAGCGGTCGCGCAGTACCGGGGCGTGGGTGGGGACGACACCGCGGTAATGGCTGATCAGCCGGTCGACGGCGCGGGTGGTCTGTGAGGGCGGCAGCCCGTCGAGCAGTCCGGCCAGGGCCGAGCGCAGGGCGTCCGGGACGGGGAGGGAGTGGTTCACCGGCAGGAGTCTACTTTTGCGGCGCCGGGTCGCCGGCCGCGCCGATGAGCGGCTCGTGCCCACGCTGCCAGGGCCGGCACAGCAGCAGGAAGCAGAGCAGGGCGGCGACGGCGGACGCCAGCTGGACCACCGCCATGGGCACCGCGGTCGCCTCGCCCGCGATGCCGACCAGCGGGGAGGCGATCGCTCCGACCAGGAAGGAGGAGGTGCCGAGCAGCGCGGAGGCGGAGCCCGCGGCGTTCGGGGTGCGCATCAGGGCCTGGGCGTTGGTGTTGGGCATCGCGAGGCCCATCGCCGACATGAGGACGAACAGACCGGCCGCGACGGGCGCGAGGCCCACGTCGCCGAAGACCCCGGAGGTCATCAGGAGCAGGGCCGTCGCCGCCAGGGCGATGACGGCGAGGCCGAAGCCGAGCGCCTTGTCGAGGCTGACCCGGCCGATGAGCACCTTGCCGTTGATCTGCCCGACGACGACCAGGCCCACGGAGTTGAGGCCGAACAGCAGCGAGAAGGTCTGCGGCGAGGCGCCGTAGATCTCCTGAACCACGAAGGGGGAGGCCGATATGTAGGCGAAGAGCGCCGCGAAGGCGAGGCCGCCCGCGAGCATGTAACCGGTGAACACCCGGTCCTTGAGCAGCCCGCCCATGGTGCGCAGGGCCTCTCCGACGCCGCCGGAGTGGCGCCGCTCCGGCGGCAGCGTCTCGTGCAGCCTCTTGAACACGACGGCGGTGAGCAGCACGCCGATCACGGTCAGCACGGCGAAGACACCGCGCCAGTCGGTCAGCCGCAGCACCTGCCCGCCGATCAGCGGGGCGACGACGGGGGCGACGCCGGAGATCAGCATCAGGGTGGAGAAGAAGCGGGCCATCTCCACGCCGTCATAGAGGTCGCGCACCACCGCCCGCGCGATCACGATGCCCGCGGCGCCGGCCAGGCCCTGCAACAGGCGGAAGGAGATGAGGAGTTCGGCATTGGGAGCGAAGGCGCAGACCGCGGTGGCCAGGACGTAGACGACCATGCCGATGAGGAGGGGCCGGCGGCGTCCCCACTTGTCGCTCATGGGCCCCACCACGAGCTGCCCGAGCGCCATGCCGGCGAGGCAGGCGGTGAGGGTGAGCTGGACGGTCGCGGCCGGGGAGTTCAGCGCGTCGGTGACCTGGGGCAGCGCCGGCAGGTACATGTCCATGGACAGTGGCGGCAGCGCGGTGAGCCCGCCGAGGACGAGCGTGACCAGAAGGCTCGTGCGCCGCAGGGCGGCGGTGGCGACGGCCTCGGGAGCCCGCGCACCGGCCGCGCTCGCCGCACTCGCTATGGGGCCCTGACTGTCGTCCCGGGCGTCCCGGGTCTCCTGGCCGCCGCTCTCCGGCATCGGTTTCACTCCCGCACGTTGAATCGAACAACCATGTTCTCAGCCCGAACCCGGCGGCGGGACCATCCGGGCGGCACAGGAAAGGAGGAACGGGTCACACCGGGCGGGGGGGGCGACTCTCACCCGGCGGTCGGCGGCCGGCCTTGCCCTGTCGGTCCCTCCAGTGACCGGCGGCACGGGCTGCCCCGGTGATCGACGGCCGACCGTACGGCACGGACCCCGCGGGTGGTCGATGGCCGACCGTACGGCGAGGGCTCCGACGGGCTCGGGCAGCCGGCCCGACAGCCGTGGCCGAATGGTGGACATGTCGTCTCACCAGGCGGTTGCTCCCGTACGCTCCGGGCTCATGGACATCACCTCGCAGAAGTCGGCTGTCGTGACCGGTGCCGGGTCCGGCATCGGCCGTTCCGTGGCGCTGGAGCTGGCCGGCGCGGGCTGGTCGGTGACGCTGGCCGGGCGCCGGGCCCAGGCCCTGGAGGAGACCGCGGCGCTGGCGGGGGCCGACGCCCGGGTGCTGTGCGTGCCCACGGACGTGACCTCGCCCGACGAGGTCGGCGCCCTGTTCGCGGCGGCCGGGGCGGCCCACGGCCGGGTGGACCTGCTGTTCAACAACGCGGGGACGTTCGGGCCGGGCGGGGTGGCGGTGGAGGACCTGTCGTACGAGGCGTGGCGCTCGGTGGTCGATGTGAACCTGACCGGCTCGTTCCTGTGTGCGCAGGCCGCGTTCCGGATCATGAAGGAGCAGGCGCCGCAGGGTGGCCGGATCATCAACAACGGGTCGATCTCGGCGCACGCGCCGCGGCCGAACTCGGTGGCGTACACGGCGACCAAGCACGCGATGACCGGGCTCACCAAGTCGCTGTCCCTGGACGGGCGTCCGTACCGGATCGCGGTCGGGCAGATCGACATCGGCAACGCGGCCACCGAGATGACCCAGCGGATGCAGACCGGTATCGCGCAGGCCAACGGGGAGCTGGCGGTGGAGCCGGTGATGGACGCGCGGGACGTGGCGCGCACGGTGCGGCACATGGCGGAGCTGCCGCTCGATGCGAACGTCCAGTTCGCCACGGTCCTGGCGACGGCCATGCCCTACATCGGCCGAGGCTGACCCCCCTCGGCCCGGCTCCGCCCCGCCCCGCCCGGCCCGGCCGCCCGGAATACCGCCGCCCGTAAGCCAGTTGGGCCTGATCATGATGACCAGTGAGGGAACACAGCCCGAGATCCTCCGCTACACCGCGTTCTCCAGCGACCCCGCCGGTGGCAACCCGGCAGGGGTCGTCCTGGACGCCTCGGGGCTCGACGACGCGGCGATGCTGGGGATCGCGGCCGAACTCGGCTACAGCGAGTCGGCGTTCCTGACGGCGCCGCCGGAGGGGCTCGGGAAGCCGGGGCGGGCGTTCACGCTGCGGTTCTTCAGCCCGAAGGCCGAGGTTCCGTTCTGCGGGCACGCCACCGTGGCGACGGCGATCGCGCTCGGCGAGCGGATCGGAACAGGGGAGCTGACGTTCGCGACCCCGGCCGGCACGGTCCCGGTGACCGTCGCCGAGGATGCGGCGAGCGGCGGCCTGCGGGCCACGCTAACCAGCGTCGAGCCGCACTCGGAGCCCGTCGACGACGAGGACCTCACCGAAGCGCTGGCCGCCCTGGACTGGCCGGCCGGGGATCTGGACGCCGCGATCCCGCCCCGGATCGCGTTCGCCGGGGCCCGCCATCTGGTTCTCGGCGCGGCGACCCGCGAGCGCCTGGCGGACCTGGCGTACGACTTCGACCGGCTCACCGCGCTGATGCACCGCCTCGACCTCACCACCGTCCAACTGGTGTGGCGCGCCTCGGAGTCGGTGTTCCATGTGCGCGACCCGTTCCCGGTCGGCGGGGTCGTGGAGGACCCGGCGACGGGCGCCGCGGCCGCGGCCTTCGGGGCGTACGCGCGTGAACTCGGCCTGGTCGCCGAGGAGTCGGTCCTGACCCTGCACCAGGGCGATGACCTCGGGCGCCCCGGAGTGCTCACCGTAACGCTGCGCGCGGGCGATGCGCGGGTGCGGGTGAGCGGCACCGGGACCGTCATCCCCGCCACCGTCCCCGCCTGAGGCCGAACACCGGGCGCAGTCGAACACCGGGAGCAGCCGGGGTCCGGAAGCAGCCGGGGTCCGGGGCCCCGAGGGGCCGAGGGGCCGAGGGGCCGAGGGGCCGAGGGGCCGAACGCCAGGGGCCCCTTGGGCTCCCCTGGGGCTCAGGCCTGGCCGGTCTCGAAGCGGCTGACCCTGCCGCCGTCGACGGTGAAGCGCCAGGAGGTGCGCATCTCGCCCCAGGTGTCGTTGCGGTAGTTGGCGACGAGGCCGAGCCCGTCGCGCGTCTGCTTCTCGATGTCCATGTGGCCGCCGGAGGAGAAGATCTCGCGCTCGGTCCAGTCGGTGACATCGCGGTCCGAACCGTCGTCGGACATGGTGGCGCCGGGCGCCAGGGCGGCGGCGAAGGCCTCGCGGTCACCGGAGTTGAGGGCGCCGACGAAGGCGCGGACGGCCGGATCGGTCAGCTTGTCGAGGGCGATGGTCACGGTCTCTCCTGGTCGGTGGGCAGGGGGAACGTGCGGGAACAGGTGTCCCCCGGGACACCCCCAGGACACCCCAGGTGCCGGTACGGCGCCACTGGTGCGCTGCCGGATGGCACCGTGGCCCCATGGACGAGACCCCCTGGAACTCCCCCTGGCCCACGGTGACCGCGCTGCACGCCTGGCTGACCGAGCGCAGCCCCGTACCCGCCGAGCAGCAGACGCTGCTGCGCATGCTCAAGCTGTCGGAGGAGGTGGGCGAGGTCGCCGAGGCCGTCATCGGGGCGACCGGGCAGAACCCGCGCAAGGGGGTCTCGCACAGCTGGCAGGACGTGCAGTCCGAGCTGTGCGACGTGATCGTCACCGCGATGGTCGCGCTGACCACCCTCACTCCGGACGCGGAGGCGGTGTTCGACGCCCACCTCGCGAAGGTGGCCCGGCGCTCACTCGGCGACGACTAGACGGCGGGGCCCCAGGCACGGGGCACAGCAGCCGACTCCGCCACCCGCCCGCTCAGCCGAGTTGTCCGAGCATGCCGGTGACGGAGTTGAGCGCGGTGTGCAGCGAGGGGGCCACCGCCGTGTCGGCGAGGTAGAAGCCGAACCCGGCGCAGATCAGCGCGTGGGACAGCTTGGTGCCGCCTTTGCGCCAGAGGAAGAAGGCTCCCGCCGCGAGGGCGAGCATCACGGGAAAGTGCAGGGAAGGCACGGCGTTTCACCTCGTGTGTCCCCGAGTGGGCCAGTGCGGCACCACCGCCGCCCGGGTCGGAGCGCGGGCTTCCGGTCGGTACCGCAGATCACGCTACGACCCCGGTGGGCATTGCGCCACACGGAGGATGAACGAACGGCCACGAAGAGTTATATGTGCAGTTCACGAGCGCTTAAGGGCAACCCGGGGGGTGGGGCAGACGAGTCGGGCTGTACGCCGGGTTCTGTACCCCGGGACCTCGCGGTCGTCGGGGCGACGGCCATCCATCTAGGACCGACGTTGCCGCCGGCCTCGTGCGGTCTACCCGCGGACTCGGGCAGGCTGCCCTCGAACGTCCGCGCAGAAGCACCGAGGTGCTCCCTCTTGACCTTGCTCCGGGTGGGGTTTACCTAGCCGCCTGAGTCACCTCAGGCGCTGGTGGTCTCTTACACCACCGTTTCACCCTTACCGGGGACCGAAGCCCCCGGCGGTCTGTTTTCTGTGGCACTGTCCCGCGGGTCACCCCGGGTGGCCGTTGGCCACCACCCTGCCTTGTGGAGCCCGGACGTTCCTCGGGAAGATCGAGATCTTCACGCGGCCGTCCGCCCGGCTCGTCTGCCGTGCCGCCCATGCTACCCGTCGCACGGCGCCCCACCGGCCGCGCCCCCGCGCCGGACGATCAAGGGCAGCCGCGCTTGACCCTGCCGCAGCGTCAACGTTTCTAATGAGCCCATGCGGATCTCGGAGCTTGCCGCGCTGGTAGGGGTGACCACGCGGGCCGTCAGGCACTACCACCACCTCGGACTGCTGCCGGAACCGGCCCGGCTGGCCAACGGCTACCGGCAGTACTCGGTCCGGGACGCCGTCGCGCTCGCCCGCATCCGACGGCTGACCGAGCTGGGTCTCGGCCTCGACGAGGTGCGGGACGTGATCGCCGACGACGCGGGGCACGAACTCGCGGACGTCCTGCGGGAGTTGGACGCCGACCTCGCCCGCCAGGAGGCGGCGATCCACGCCCGCCGGATGCGGCTCGCCACGCTGCTCACCCGGGCCGAGGGGGGCCGGCTGACCGCCGGCGACGAACTGTCCCCCGAACTGGCCGACTTCTTCGCCGAGTTGGGGCAGGAGCCGACAGATTCCGCGATGGCCGCCAAGGACCGCGAACTGCTCGCCCTGATGGAGACCGCCGCGGCTCCCGAGGACCGCGACCAGCTGATGTCCGCGCTGCGCTCCGCCACCACTGCACCGGGGGCCGCGGAGCGGGCGCGGCGGGTGTACGCGCTGCTCGACGATCTCGTGGACGCCGACCCGGCGGACCCCCGGGTCGACACGGCCGCGCGGGCGCTCGCCGACTGTCTGCCGCCCGAGCTGACGGCCGGAACCGCGGCGACGGCCGGTCCAGGCCCCGCCGACCAGGGTTTCCTCAAGGCCTTCCTCGCCGACTTCGCGCCCGCGCAGGCCGAGGCGGTGCGCCGGGCGCTGCTCAACGCCTCCGCACCCAACGGGGAGAAAACATGAAACAGGACGAGGGAGCGCTGCGACGGCTGGCCGCCCATGAGGGACGGGTGCTGCGGAGCTTCGGGCTCTGGCTCGGGCGCCGTCGCCCTCAAGTCGGTCCGGACGGGCGGGCGTTCGGTTACGCGAGCCCCCAGGCGGCGACGGTGTACGGGCTCGCCTTCGTCTGTGTCGTCGAGACGGTCGGGGTGTCGTTCCTGGTGCGCCAGTGGCCGGTGGTGCATGCGGTGCTGTTCGTCCTGGACCTCTACACGGTGGTCCTGGTGCTCGGCCTGCAGGCCGCCGCCGTGACCCGGCCGCACGTGCTCACCCCCGATGCGCTGCGGCTGCGCGCGGGCGCCCGGGTGGATCTGCTCGTCCCGCTGGACCTCCTGGCCTCGATCCGGCGGGAGCTGCGGTTCCAGGGCGCGGGCGGCGAGACGCCGGACCATGTGCTCGAACTCGCCGTCGGCTCCCAGACCTCCGTCACCATGGAGCTGACCCGGCCCGTCACCCACGTCCCGCTCCTGGGCCCGGCGCGCGAGGTGAGCGTCGTGCGGTTCCACGCGGACGAGGCCGGCGAGCTGGTCCGGGCGCTGCGGGCGGCCGTGGCCCCGTAGGGCGCGCTCAGGCCGGCGCGAACAGGACCTTCGCGGTGCCGGGGTCGGCCTGGGTGAGCCGGACGCGCAGCCGTTCACCGAGCGGGAGGGCGCCGCCGCCCTCGATGCGGGCGACCACGGCGGGCTCGCTCACATGGACGGTGCCGACGGTCGGCCGGTCCTCCTTGACGTCGATCACCATCGCGTCGAACAGCTCGCCCACGCGGTCCTTGAGCAGCGCCGCCTCGACGATGTCCACGCACTCGCGCTCCACGGTGTTGGCGCGGCTCGTGCCCTGCGCCATCTCCTTCGGCAGCTCGGCGAGCACGGCCGTCACCCACTCCGGCGGGTCCTGCCCCGCCACCGCCGCCAGACACAGCTCGCCCGCGTACCGGTCGACGAGACGGCGCAGCGGGGCGGTGCAGTGGGTGTACGGGGCGGCCACCGCGGCGTGCACGGCGAGTTCGGGGGCGGCGCCGCCGCTGAACACGGTGTACCCGGCGCCGCGCAGCAGCGAGGTGCACTCCTGGAGGAAGGCGGCGTGGTTCGGCTCGCGCGGGTCGAGGGAGCGGACGACCGCCGCGTACGGGACGTGGTGGGGCCAGTCGATGTGCAGCGCCTGTGCGCAACGGCGCAGCCGGGCGACGGCGCCGTCCGGGGCGCTGGGCAGGGTGCGCAGGACGCCGGTGCCGTACGCGAGCATCAGCTGGGCGCCCGCGATGCCGGTGAGCAGGGAGATCTGGGCGTTCCACCCGTCGGCCGGCAGGGGCGCGCGGTAGGTGAGGCCGTAACGCCCGTCGCGCTCGACGATCTCCTGCTCGGGGACGTTGAGCGAGATGCCGCCGCGGGCGACCTCCTGCTGCTCGCGCAGGGTGCCGATCTCGCGCAGCAGGGCGAGCGCCTCCGGCGCGGTGCCGGTGTCGATCTGCTTCTGCACGCCCTCGTAGTCGAGCTTGGCGCGGCTGCGGACCAGGGCGCGGCGCACGTCGGTGGCGGTGGGCGCGCCGTCGGCGTCCAGGTCGATCCGCCACAGCAGGGCGGGGCGCGTCCGGCCGGGGAGCAGGCTGGCCGCGCCCTCGGAGAGCACGGTGGGGTGCAGCGGGGTCTTCTCGTCGGGGAAGTAGAGCGTGGCCACCCGGCGGTGGGCCTCGGCGTCCAGGGCGCCGCCCGGCGTGACGAACGCGGCGACGTCCGCGATCGCGTAGTACACCCGGTAGCCGCCGCCCGCCCGGCGCTCCAGGTGCATGGCCTGGTCGAGGTCGGTGGAGGTGGGCGGGTCGATGGTGAAGAGCTCGATGCCGGTCGCGTCGTACGCGGGCAGCCGCGGACCGGCGGCGGCCCGCTCGGCCTCGGCGAGGGCCTCCGGCGGGAAGGTGGGGGGTACGTCGAGCTGGGTGCGGAGTGCGGTGAAGGCGGTGTGCAGGGGGGTTTCTGTGCGGGGGCGCAGGTGGAGCCGACGACGGGGCATGCCCCGAGCGTAGATCCGCCCGCCCCCCACGGCACGCCGTACCTCCGGGGCCGCGCCCCGGGCGGTACTGGGTGCCCGGGGCATGCGCAGTTCCCCGCGCCCCTTGCCCCCACGGTCGCCTGCGGACCGTGCCCGCTTCTCGCGCAGTTCCCCGCGCCCCTAACTGCGCCGGTGCGGGCCAGCATGCGCATCCTCAGCCCGTCCGGCGATTGAGGACGAGCGCCCTTTAGGCGCGAAGGGGGGTGCAGGGGGCGCAGCCCCCGCCGGGGTCCGAGGGGCGGAGCCCCTCAGCGGGTCTGGGGCGCAGCTCCAGGGCTCAGCCGGGTCAACCCGCTGCACGGGCGGGCGGGTGGGCAAACCCGCCGGGTCCGAGGGGCGGAGCCCCTCGGGGGGTCTGGGGCGCAGCCCCAGGGGCCGGCACCCTCCAACCCCCTGCACGGGCGGGCGGGTGGGCAAACCCGCCGGGGTCCGAGGGGCGGAGCCCCTCAGCGGGTCTGGGGCGCAGCCCCAGGGCTCAGCCGG
>NZ_JBIDBD010000008.1:0-281613 GCF_043202815.1 Streptomyces sp. NPDC048111 | reverse complement strand
CGGCTCCGGGGGGGGGGGGCGCCCCCCCCCCCCCCGCGGGGGCCGGCGCGGCCCCCCCCCCCCCCGGGGGGGGGGGGGGGGGGGGGGGGGGGGGGGGGGGGGGGGCGGCCCCCCCCCCCCCCCCCCGCTCGTGCCGTCCTGGGCTACTTCTCGGTCACGCCGGCCGAGTCGAACGTGGCGACCTCGTGCATCGCGCGGGCCGCGCTCTGCACCACCGGCAGGGCGAGCAGCGCGCCGGTGCCCTCGCCGAGGCGCAGGTCCAGGTCGACCAGCGGGCGCAGGCCCAGCTTGTTGAGGGCCGCGACATGGCCGGGCTCGGCGCTGCGGTGGCCCGCGATGCAGGCGGACAGCACCTCGGGGGCGATGGCACGGGCGACCAGGGCGGCGGCTCCGGTGCTGACGCCGTCCAGGATCACCGGCGTACGCAGCGAGGCACCGCCGAGCAGGAAGCCGACCAGGGCCGCGTGCTCGAGGCCGCCGACCGCGGCGAGCACGCCGATGGGGTCGGCCGGGTCGGGCCGGTGCAGGTCGAGGGCGCGCCGGACGACCTCGACCTTGCGGGCGTGCGTCTCGTCGTTGATGCCGGTGCCGCGGCCGGTGACCTCGGCCGGGTCGACGCCGGTGTAGAGGGAGATCAGGGCGGCCGACACGGTGGTGTTGGCGATGCCCATCTCACCGGTCAGGAGCGCCTTGTTGCCGGCGGCGACCAGGTCGCGGGCGGTCTCGATGCCGACCTCGATGGCGGCGATGGCCTCCTCGCGGGACATCGCGGGGCCGGTCGTCATGTCGCCGGTGCCCGGACGCACCTTGCGGGGCAACAGGCCGGGTGTGGCCGGGAGTTCGGAGGCGACGCCCACGTCGATGACACAGACCTCGGCACCCACCTGATGGGCGAAGGCGTTGCAGACCGCGCCCCCGCCGAGGAAGTTGGCGACCATCTGGCCGGTGACCTCCTGCGGCCAGGGCGTGACGCCCTGGGCGTGCACCCCGTGGTCGCCGGCGAAGATCGCGACGGCGGCGGGCTCCGGGATCGGTGGCGGGCACTTGCGCGAAAGCCCGGACAGCTGGGCGGAGATGATCTCCAGCATGCCGAGCGCGCCGGCCGGCTTGGTCATCCGCTTCTGGCGCTCCCAGGCCTCGCCGAGCGCCTTGGCGTCGAGCGGGCGGATGCCGGCGACGGTCTCCTGGAGGAGGTCGTGCGGGTCCTCGCCGGGCAGCGCGCGGCGGCCGTACGTCTCCTCGTGGACGACCCAGGACAGCGGACGCCGCTTGGACCAGCCCGCCTGCATCAGCTCGGGCTCCTCCGGGAACTCGTCGACGTAGCCGACGCAGAGGTAGGCCACGACTTCGAGGTGCTCGGGCAGGCCGAGGGCGCGGACCATCTCGCGCTCGTCGAAGAAGGAGACCCAGCCGACGCCGAGGCCTTCGGCGCGCGCGGCGAGCCACAGGTTCTCGACGGCGAGCGCCGAGGAGTACGGAGCCATCTGCGGCTGCGTGTAGCGGCCGAGGGTGTGCCGGCCGCCGCGGGTCGGGTCCGCGGTGACCACGATGTTCACCGGGGTGTCGAGGATCGCCTCGATCTTCAGTTCCTTGAACTGCTTGGCCCGGCCCTTGGGCAGCGACTTGGCGTACGCCTCGCGCTGGCGCTGGGCGAGTTCGTGCATGGTGCGGCGGGTCTCGGCGGACCGGATGACCACGAAGTCCCAAGGCTGCGAGTGCCCGACGGACGGCGCGGTGTGGGCCGCCTCCAGGACGCGCAGCAGCACCTCGTGCGGGATCGGGTCGCTGCGGAACCCGTTGCGGATGTCGCGGCGCTCGCGCATCACGCGCAGGACGGCCTCGCGTTCGGCGTCGTCGTACCCCGGGGCGGCGGGCGCCTGCTCGGCGGGGGCGGCGGGCTCCTCGGCCGCGGGCGACTCGGGCCCGGAGGCCGGCCCGGCTGCGGGCCCGGCCACGGCCTCGGGGTGCGGCGCGGCGACCACGTCGAGCCGCTCGTCCTGGGGCGCGGGCACCCCGGCGGGAGCGGCGGCCGGCGCCTGTGTGCCGAGGGCGTCGGTCTGGGGTACCTGGGGTGCTTCGGCGGCCGGCGCGACGACGGGCTCGGCGGGCTGGGCCTCGGCCTGGGCCTGGGCCTCGTCGGCCACCGGCTGGGCCTGGTCCGGCTGGGCCTGGGGCGGTACGCCCACGGCCTCGGCGGCCGGCTCCGGCGCGCTCTGCTCCTCGACGGGGATCTGCGGCACGGGCACGGCCACGTGGGTGGCGGCCTGGCTCGACGGCACGGCGGCGGGCTGGGCCTCGGGGGCGGGGGCGGCCTCGGGGGCGGGCGCGGCCTCGGGGGCGGCCTCGGGAGCCGTCGGCTGCTGCGGAAGGGGCGCCGCCTCGGCGACCTGTGCCGCCTCACCGATCGGTGCCGCCTCCCCGGCGGGCTCGGCCACTTCGGGCTCGGCGACGGCGGGGGCCGCTTCGAAGGCCACGGGCTCGGCGACGAGCGGCTGGGCCGGGGCGCTTTCCGCGACGGGGGCTTCAGCGGCCACGGGCGCCTCGATAGCGGCGGGCCGGGCGACCGGCTGCTCCGCCGGGGCGGGCTCGGCGACGGCCACGGGGTCGGCGGGCGCGGGCACCGCCGCGGCCGAGGGCTCGGGAGCGGGCTGTTCGGCGACGGGCTGGGCCGTGGCCTGCTCGGCAGGGACGGCGTCGGCCTGCGCCACCTCGGCAGCCGGGGCCTCACCGGCGACGGCCTGCTCGGGCTCGACGGCGATCGGGGCCGCGCTCCCGGCGGCGACGGCCGCCTGCGGCTCGGGCGCCGGGGCGTCCGTCCCGGCCACCGGTACGTGCTGCTCGGCGATCGCGGCGGCGGGCTCGGCGGACGGGCCGGCCGGTTCGGCCGACGGCTGCGGCACGTCCTGCGCGAGGGGCGCCTCGGGGGCGTCCGGCGCGGGCGCGGCCTCCCCGGGACCGCCATCGGCGGCGGGCGCGAGGTGCGGGCCGGCCGGCACCGCGCCCTCGACCGGCACGAACTGGCCGACCGGCTGCGGCTGTCCGGGCTGCTGCGGCGCGGGCCGGGCATGGGCCGCCTGCTGGGCGACGAGCTGGTCCACGAGGAGCGCGGGCTGCTGGGCCACGTGGTCGGCAGCGGGTTGCGCCGCCACGGCCTGCGGCGCGAAGTCCTCCGGGACGACCGTTTCTGCAGAGGGCATGGGTGTGTCGAGTGACGCGTGGGGCGCGGAACGCTGCTGAGGCGTCCATGCCATCCCGGGCTGCGGCGGGTACTCACCGAGCTGCGGCCCCGGAAGCTGGGCGCCGGCCTCGTCGCGCGGGATGTCCAGGTACTCGGGGCCGGTGGTCGGCGGCCCCTGGGTACGGGCGGGCGCCGGGTTCACGGGAGCGCCTGCCGGGCCCCGGTCGGCGAGGGAGCGTACGACGCCGGCGGAGGCGTCCGGGACCTGCGGACCGAGGTGCAGCGGGCGGCGGTTCGGCGGCGGGGTCGCGCCGGCGGGCGTCTGCGCGGCGCGCACGCCGCCCAGATCGACCGAGCCGGTGTCGCGGCCGCCGCTCTCGTGGGTACCGGGCTCGGCCTGGCCGGGCGCGGACGGCACCTGGGCCATGACGGGGGCGGGCGCGGACTGCGGGTCGATCCAGGCGCCCTGGGCGCCCGGCATCAGGAGCAGATCGTCGTCGTCCGCAACGTTCTCGGAGGGGTCGAGGAAGGTGTAGGCGCCGGGAGCGGGGACGCCCGGCTGTTCCACCATGCCTGCGTTCTCCGGCAGTCCCTCGCCCGGGACCTGGCCGGTGTCAGTCATGCGTACCCCTCGCCCATCTGTAGTGCTCCTTCGGCCTGCGCCCGGGGCCGCACACGCGGGACGCGTGAGGCACCCGTCGCCCGGAACGCGTGCGCCGCACGGTTGCGAGCGGCCCGCAGGCATCAACGACACCATGCATTGTCGCGGGCCTCCGCGGCCGTGGCGGTCGGTCCCGGCCACGGAACGTGTGGGCTGCGCCACGTTGCGCGTCCCCCGGATGTGCCGTACCGCGACCGGGTCCCAAAGCGGGCCCCTTCTCCGGCCCTTGGCGAGCTGGGCGCCGAACGGCCGGGTGCGGTACAACGATCGGCCAGCCTACCCCCCGCGACGCGCCGGAGGAGTCACAGGGATCTTTCTTTCCGCCTTCCGGACAGCAGGAAGGCGACCGAGCGTTCGCGCTCCGACCAGGCGCTCGTGTCGAGGTCGACCGACTGCAGGAGGGCGCACTCGACTTCGTACCCGCCGGCGCTCAGCGCCGCCCCCACGGCCTCCGCCTCGTCACGGGTCGTCGCGTGCGCCACGATGCGCTCCGGCCTGCGGTCGGCGCACGCCGACACGACGACGGCGCCGCCCCCTCCGACGCGTACGACGTCGGGCTCCGGCAGCGATTCGAGGACGTGCGGGGCGCGCCCGCGGACGACCTGGATCTGGACGCCGAAGCGGCGGGCGGCGGCCTCGGTGCGCGCACAGGCCTCCGCGTCCGCGTCCACGGCGATGACCGCGGCGCCGAAGCGGGCCGTCTCCGCGGACAGCGCGCCGCTGCCGCAGCCGATGTCCCAGACGAGGTCGCCGACGCGCGGTCCGAGCCGGGCGAGTTGGGCGGCGCGCAGATCGGCGGACTCCCCCGGGCCGAGCCCGTCGCCGTACTCGCGGGCGGGCAGCGCCCAGCCGCGCGGCGCGGAGGGGTAGCCGGCGGCGGGACCGGCGAGCCAGCCGTCGCCCTCGCCGGCCGGGCCGCCGCCGAGCACGATGACCACGTTGGGGTCGCGCCAGGCGTGGTCGGCCGCGTTCTCGGAGGTGAGGACGGTGACCTGTTCGCGGTCGCTGCCGAGTTCCTCGCAGATGACGAAGGTGCGGTGCACTCCGTCCAGGAGCAGGGCGAGTTCGGCCGGTCCGGCGCCGGGCGAGGTGAGGACGGCGACCTTGGGGTGCGCGCGGCAGACGTTGACCGCGCGGCGCAGGGTGCGCGGATGGGCGACGACGGTCCGGGCGTCGTCCCAGGGCATCCCGGCCCGGGCGAAGGCCGCCGCCACCGCCGACACGGCGGGCACCACCTCGACCTCCAGGCCGTGTTCAGGGGCGCGCAGGGTGCGCACGACGCCGAAGAACCCGGGGTCGCCGTCGGCCAGGACGACCGCGCTGCCGCGGTGCCGGGCGATGCGGCGGGCCGCCAGGCTCACGCTGCCGAGGCGGATGCGCTCGGCGCCGGCCGGGACCTCGGGGAGCGCGAGGTGGTGGGCGGCGCCGGCGACCAGGGTGGCCGCGGAGAGCGCGGAGGTGGCCGCCGGAGTGAGGGGCGAGCCGTCCCAGCCGATCACCGTGACGCGGTCGGCCATCTTCGTCAGTCTCCAGGTGGGGTCGCGGCGGGGCGGCGGGGGTGCCGGGGGTACTCAGCGAGGGTAGCTCCGCCCCGGGGGCGCGTCCGCCGCCGAGGGCCGGTCGCCGGATCGGTGCGGGCGGTTTCAGTTCCAGTCGGTGTAGGAGGCGTAGCCGGCCTCGGCCGGCTGGTCGGCCATGCCGTCGAGGTCCTCGGGGAGCAGGCTCCACACGATGAGGTCGGTGCGGATGTCCGTCCAGCCGCCGTCCTCGGTCTGCGTACGCGCTATCCACGCGTTGCGCAGCACCCCTTCACTGATGCAGCCGATCTTCTGGGCGACCTGCTGGGACGCGGTGTTGTCGGCGGCGGTGCGCAGTTCGAGACGCTCGAAGCGCAGGTCCCTGAACAGCCACTGGGCGGTGGCGAGCACGGCCTCGGTGGCGTAGCCCTCGCCGCGCGCCCAGGGCGCCACCACGTAGCCGACCTCGGTGGCCAGGGTGCGCCAGTCGGTGTTCTTGAGGTGGACGATGCCGACGAGGCGCTGGGTGAGGAACTCGGTGACCGCCAGAACGATTCCTCGGCCCTCGGTGCGCTCGCGCGGGGCGAGGCGGCGGATCCAGGCGTCGGCGTCCCGGGCCGTGTACGGGTGGGGCGCCGAGGTCCAGGCGACGACCTGCTCGTCGTTCATCATCTCGATGAGCGCGGGGCCGTCGGCGTCCTCGAAGGGGCGCATCACCAGGCGGTCCGTGCTGATGGAGATGTCCGGGAGCACCGGAAAGGGGGAAGTCATGTGCCGCTCCATGCCGTGGACCGCCGTGGGGGCCGGGGAGGCCCCGCGTCCTCCGTGGCCCGTGAACCTATAAGGGACCGTAAAGGCACAGCATGCAGCATGGGGGCCCCGGCGCGCATGGCCGGGTGGCCGCAGCGGCGAAGGCCCCGGACACCTGACGGGGTGTCCGGGGCCTTCGTACTGCCGTACCGCCAGGGCTACTTGGCGGGGCCGAACGCCGGGACGACGGAGCCCGCGTACTTGTCGGTGATGAACTTCTTGACCTCGTCGGAGTTCAGGAGCTTGGCGAGCTTCTGGACGCGCGGGTCGTTCTCGTTGCCCTGCTTGACGGCGAGGAAGTTGGCGTAGGGGTTGCCGTCGGCCTTCTCCAGGGCGAGGGCGTCCTTGGAGGGCTTCAGGTTCGCCTCGATCGCGTAGTTGCCGTTGATGACGGCGGCGTCCACGTCGTTGAGGGCGCGGGGCAGCGTGGCGGCCTCCAGCTCCTTGAACTTCAGGCCCTTGGCGTCCTTGATGTCCGAGAGCTTGGCGCCGGCGCCGGCGCCGTCCTTCAGGGTGATCACACCGTTGGCGGCGAGGAGTTGGAGGGCGCGGCCCTCGTTGGTGGTGTCGTTCGGCACGGCGACGGTCTGGCCGGAGGCGAGGTCCCCCAAGGACTTGACCTTGTGGGAGTAGACGCCGAGCGGCTCCAGCTCCACGTCGACGACCGGCACGATGTGGGTGTTGTTCTTCTTGTTGAAGTCGTCCAGGTAGGGCTTGTGCTGGAAGAAGTTGGCGTCGACCTGGCCCTGCTCGGTGGCGGTGTTCGGCAGGACGTAGTCCGTGAACTCCTTCACCTCCAGCTTGAGTCCGGCCTTGGCCGCCAGGTTGTCCTTGACGAACTTCAGGATGTCGGCGTGCGGCGTCGGGGACGCGGCGACGACGAGCGCCTTGGATTCGTCGGCCTTGCCGCCGGTCTTCGGGTCGGAGGAGGAGCCGCAGGCGGTGAGGCCGACGGCGAGGGCGCCGGTGACGAGGGCGGCAGCGGTGATCTTGGTGTTCTTACGCACGAAAAGTGCCTCTTTCTGGTGGTGCGGTGGGACGCCCGGACAAGGAGTGCGGGCTTGGGGAGATACGTTCAGGAGGTCCGGCCGCGCCGGGCGAGGAGGCGGACGGCGCCGTCACCGAGCAGCTGGACCACGGTGACGATCACGATCAGGACGGCGACCGTGATGAGCATGAAATTGGTCTCGAAGCGCTGGTAGCCGTAGGTGATGGCGACCGAGCCGAGGCCGCCGCCGCCGACCGCGCCGGCGAGCGCGGAGTAGCCGACCAGCGTGATCACGGTGGTGGTGGCCGCCGAGACGAGGGAGGGCAGCGCCTGCGGGAGCAGCACCTTCCACACGATGGTGGGAATGCCGCCGCCCATGGACTGCACGGCCTCCACGAGCCCGTGGTCGACCTCGCGCACCGCGGTCTCGACGAGCCGCGCGAAGAACGGGATGGCGCCGATGGACAGCGGCACGATCATGGCGCTGGGGCCGATGAAGGTGCCGACGGCCCAGGTGGTGAACGGGATCAGGGCGATCAGCAGGATGATGAAGGGCAGCGAGCGGCCGATGTTCACGATGACGCCGACGACCTTGTTCACCGGGCGGTTCTGGAGCAGCCCGCCCTTGTCGGTGAGCACGAGCAGCACGCCGAGCGGCAGCCCGAGGCCGATGGTGACGACGGTCGCCCACAGCACCATGTACAGGCTGTCGTAGGTTCCCTGGGACAGCAGCGGCTGCATTTCCGACCAGCTCACTTGGCACCTTCCTTGACCAGGTCGAGCGCCTGGCCGTCGGTCACGACGCTCTCGTCGACGACGTCCACCTGGAGGCCCTGCTCGCGCAGGAATCCGACCGGGACGACGTTGTCCTCGTAGCGGCCGGGCAGTTCGATCCGCATCCGGCCGATCTGGCGGCCCGCGACGGTGTCCATGGCGGCGCCGAGGATGGAGATGTCGATGTTGTAGGTCCGGGCCAGCTGGGAGACGACCGGCTGGGTGGCGGACTCGCCGTGGAAGGTCACGTCGATGACGGTGCGCTCGGGCCCGGTGGCCTCGCCGGTCACCGGGAACAGCTCGGCGGCCAGCTGCGAGCCCGGGGTCGCGAGCAGCTCACCGACGGTGCCGGACTCGACGACGCGGCCCTTCTGCATCAGCGCGGCCGAGTCGCAGATCGTCTTGACGACGTCCATCTCGTGCGTGATGAGCAGGACGGTGAGGCCGAGCTGCTGGTTGAGGTCGCGCAGCAGCTGGAGGATCGAGCGCGTGGTCTCGGGGTCGAGCGCGCTGGTCGCCTCGTCGGAGAGCAGCACCTTCGGGTCGCCGGCCAGGGCGCGGGCGATGCCGACGCGCTGCTTCTGGCCGCCGGAGAGCTGCGCCGGGTAGGCCCGCGCCTTGTCGGCGAGGCCCACCAGGTCGAGCAGTTCGAGGGCCTTGCGGGAGCGCTCCTTGCCGGAGACCCCGAGGATCTCCAGGGGCAGCTCGACGTTGTCCCGCACGGTGCGCGAGGACAGCAGGTTGAAGTGCTGGAAGACCATGCCGATGCGGGAGCGGGCCCGGCGCAGGTCCTTGCCGGCCCGGCGTCCGCGTCCGGCGAGCGCGGTGAGGTCGACGCCGTCGACGGTCACCGTGCCGGACGTGGGGCGCTCCAGGAGGTTGACGCAGCGGATGAGGGAGGACTTGCCGGCGCCGCTCTGGCCGATGACGCCGTACACCTCGCCCTCGCGGACGTGCAGGTCGACGCCGTCGAGCGCGGTGACGTCTCGGCCGCGCGACTGGTAGACCTTGGTCAGGCCCATTGTGGTGATCACAGGATTTCCGTCACTGTCGAGTGCGCGGCGCGGGGTATGCCGGGCACGGGGCAAACGTGTTCGGGGCGCGGCTCGGCCTCATCGGTGGATACCGGGGGCACGGTGTGCGCGGGGGCGGGCCGGTTCCGTGGGGTGGGTACGGATCCGGGCGCGGCCGTCGTGGTCTCGCTTCGGGGCGCGAGGCTCAGGCGGGGGCCCTCAGAAGGCGCACATTCGACACATACAACGAGCACCGGGCGTCGTCATCGCCTCGGTCGCAAGGGTGCGGCTGCTCGTCGTGGTCATGTCGCAAGTAAAGCAGAACCGGTCGGGGACGGATCAGCGATGTCCGTATACCGGACACTCTTGGACTGCGATGCGGACGGCGTCCCTCCGCCGCGACGACCCCTGATCCACCCACGCCGGCCTGCGGAGACAAGGCCGCCGGACCCCCGGCCGCCGGGTCGGTGGCGTGCCCGCCGACCCGGTGCACTGTGGTCAAGGCCACGGCCGCCCCGCCCGCGGCCCGGTCGGCCGCGCGTCCGCCGGACGAGGGGCGGGGGTGAGCGCATCGGGCCTTTCGGCCCGTAATACCCTCGACCCCATGCTCGATGCCCTGACGGTCGCGGTCGCCGCCGCCGCGCTCGCCCTCGCTGCCTGGTGCGGTTACGCCGCCTACCGGGACCAGCCCACCAAGGACTGGCACTTCATCGGCATGGCCGTGGTCGCCGTCCTGGCGCTGGCCCAGCTGGTCGTCGGGCTCGTGCAGCTCGGCCGGGGCGAGCGGCCCGAGCAGGGCGTCGCGATCTTCATCGCGTATCTGGCCGGAGCGTTCGCGGCCGTCCCGGCGGCGGGCTTCCTCTCGCTCTCGGAGCGGACCAAGTGGGGCTCGGTGACGGTGTCCGCGGGGGCCGTGGTCCTCGCCGTGCTCGAAGTGCGTCTCTACGACATCTGGGGAGGCTGACCATGACCGAGTCCGCCACGGACACCACGCCCGCCGAGAAGCTGGGCTCCGGGCCCGGCCGGGTGCTCCTCTGGTTCTACGGCGTCTTCACCGTGGCCGCGGCGTCCCGCTCGATCGTCCAGATGATCATGGACTTCGGCAAGGCCCCGCTGGCATACGTCCTGTCCGCGATCGCGGCCTGCGTGTACGGCTTCATCACGTACTCGCTGGTGCGCGGCGGCGAGAGGGCCCGCCGGGCAGCCATGGTGTGCTGCGCGGCGGAACTCCTCTTCGTCCTGGTCGTCGGCACCTGGACCCTGGCGGACGCCTCCGCCTTCCCCGACGCCACCGTGTGGTCGGACTACGGCATGGGCTATCTGTTCATCCCGGTGATCCTGCCCGTCCTCGGCATGCTCTGGCTGCGGCGCAACAAGCGCTAGGCACCGGGCGCCGGTTCGTCTGGCCCGGTTCGTCGGACCCGGTTCGTCAGGCGCTGGCGACGAACTCCTCGGCGGCCGCGTCCTTTTCGAGGGTGATCAGGGACAGGCGCCCGCTCACGGCCCGGGTGGCCACGGTCGCGTAGCCGTGCCTGCGGTAGAGCCGCAGGTTGGACTCGCTGCGGTGGCCGGTGAACAGCTGGAAGCGCTTGGCGTCGAGCCGGGCCGCGAAGTGGGCCTCGATGGCGTCCAGCAGCCGGCCGCCCAGGCCGTGGCCCCGCATCCGCGGGTGCACGATGAGCTTGTCGATGCGGCCGGTGCCCGACTCGTCCACCCGTCCGCGCACCGAGGCCACGATCTCGTCACCGAGCCGGGCCACCAGGGCGTATCCCGTGGAGAGTTCGGCCCTCAGCTCTTCGAGGGTCTGGGTCAGGGGCTGGATCGAGTAGTCGCCGTAGAGCTCGGCCTCGCTCTGGTAGCACAGGTACTGCAACTTCAGTATCTGCTCGGCATCCTGTGCGCCGGCCGCAGAGATGGTCACGCTCATGCCCATGTGTGCATGCCTCTCGCTCAACTGGTCCCCGATTGTCTACCGCTCCTTTCCCCCGCGTTCAGGAGCGGCAACCTCCGCCGCCAGCATTCTGCGCAGGCATCCCAGGCATCGGGAACGCATCGGCCCCAGGCTCCCCTGTGAGATATCCAACTCCCCTGCGATTTCCCGGTAGGTGGGGTCCTTCGGGGACAGCAGCGCCGTCAGCAGACGGGGGCAGTTCCCCGGGGTGCGGCCGACCGCGGCGTGCAGGATGCGGCGCCGCTCGGCGCTGAGGGCGGCGAGTTCGGGCCCGGGGCCCGGGTCGGCGGCCGGCGCGCCGGCGTACGGGCTCTCCCGGCGCCGCAGCCGGCGGGCCCGGCGCGCCTCGGCCCGTACGGCGCTGCGCACCCAGCGCGCCCGGGCCTGGGGATGCGGGGGCCGCTCCTCCAACAGCCGCAGCCAGACGGCCTGTTCGAGGTCGGCGGCGTCCACCCCGGTGCCGGGGGCCTCCGCCGCGGCCTCGGCGGCGAGGAGGGGGCTGAGCTCAGTGACGAGATCCATGCCCGGCGGGACGCGTCCGCCGCGGGGTCCGGTTTCCGCGGCGGACGCTTCTCACTCGTACGGGGTGGTGCCTCAGCGGGCCCGGAAGTCGGCCGCGGCGAGCAGCGCGGTGTCCGCGTTGTCGGAGAACACCGCGTCGATGCCGGTCGCGAAATACGTCCGGAACGCGCCGAACGCGTCCCCGTAGGCGTTGGGGTCGCTGCCGCGCCGGAAGTCGGCGGGCAGGAAGGTGTTCTCGTTGCGCATCGTGTACGGGTGCAGGATCAGGCCGCGCGCGTGCGCGTCCCGTACGAGGGTGGTGGGCCGGGTCAGCCTCCCGTCCGCGTCCTTGGGGATGATCAGGTCCAGGGTCGGGCCGATGCCCTGCGCGAAGGAGGCGATCCACCGCAGGCCCGCGGGCTTCACCAGGTCGTCGACGGTGCGCGGGTCGCCGGCCGCCACGAAGTCCCAGGGCCTGGTGCCCGCGTTGGAGAGCAACACCACCGAGGGCGTGTCGACGAGGCGGGACAGCCGCTGGATGCTGCTCGGCTCGAAGGACTGCAGGAACTGCGGCGAGTCGGCGCGATGGCGTCCGTAGCGGCGCAGCAGCGCGGCGAGCCGGTCCTCCAGGGGCAGGCCGATACCGCGGAAGTACGTGGGGTGCTTGGTCTCGCAGTGCAGCCAGATCCGGCGGCCCAGGCGGCGGCCCTGCTCCTGCGCCCAGCGCAGCACCTCCTCCAGGGTGGGCACGTCCCAGCGGCCGTCGTACAGCGTGTTGCGCTGACGGTTGGCCGGGATGCGCTCCTTGGCCCGCAGCGTCTTCAGCTCGGCGAGCGTGAAGTCCTCGGTGAACCAGCCCGTGACCGCGACCCCGTCCACGCTCTTGGTGGTCCTGCGGGAGGCGAACTCGGGGTGGTCGGACACGTCGGTCGTCGCCGAGATGTCGTTCTCGTGGCGGCAGACCAGGTGGCCGTCCTTGGTGGGCACCACGTCCTGCTCGATGACGTGGGCGCCGAGGTCGAGGGCGTGCTGATAGGAGCCGAGCGTGTGCTCGGGCCGGTATCCGGCGGTGCCGCGGTGCCCGATGACGTACGGGACGGGCAGGTCGCGGTAGGCGGACGGGTCCTGGCCTCGGCGCGGCGCGGCCGAGGCCGGTGCGGCCGGGAGCCCGGCCGCCGCGGCGCCGAGTACGGCCGCGCCCGCCGCTCCCAGCACGCTGCGCCGCGCGGGGCTCATCCGCTCACCCTCAGTCATGGACACTCCTCGGTCGTCAGTTCTGTCGAAGCGGAAGTCGAGCGTAGGCGGACCCACCTGAAAAGCGGGATGATTCGGGGGTACCCGGGGACCAACGCGGGCCGAACGCGGCGCAAACACATGTCAACAGCGCGTATCCACTTCGTGAACCCGATGTGCGATCAGCGGTGACCCGCGAGTATCGTCCTCACCTGCACCGACACATCCGACCCCAGACAGACGACCCCGGAGGGCCCGTTGTCCCGCTTCGCGCTCATCAAGGCAGTGCTCGGTCCGATCATGCGCCTGATGTTCCGCCCACAGGTGGAGGGCGCCGAGAACATCCCGGGCACCGGTCCAGTGATCCTCGCCGGCAACCACGTGACGTTCATCGACTCGATCGTGCTGCCCATCGTGTGCGACCGGCAGGTGTCCTTCATCGGCAAGGACGAGTACGTCACCGGCAAGGGCCTCAAGGGCCGCCTCATGGCGTGGTTCTTCACGGGCGTCGGCATGATCCCGGTCGACCGGGACGGTGCGAACGGCGGGGTGGCCGCGCTGATGACGGGCCGCCGGGTGCTGGAGAACGGGCAGATGTTCGGCATCTACCCGGAGGGCACCCGCTCCCCCGACGGCCGCCTGTACCGCGGCCGCACGGGCGTCGCGCGGCTCACCCTGATGACGGGTGCGCCCGTCGTCCCCTTCGCGATGGTCGGCACGGACAAGCTCCAGCCGGGCGGGGCGGGGATGCCCCGGCCGGGCAAGGTCACGGTGCGTTTCGGTGAGCCGATGGAGTTCTCCCGGTACGAGGGGATGGATCGGGACCGGTACGTGCTGCGGGCCGTGACGGATTCCGTGATGGCGGAGGTCATGCGGCTGTCGGGCCAGGAGTACGTGGACATGTACGCCACGAAGGCCAAGGCCGCCTGACCCGGGGGCCCCCGGCCCCTGCGGCTGCTCGCGCAGCACCCCAACTCCCCCAGGGGCGCGGGAAACTGCGCGACCAGCCACCACACACCGGCACCCAAACAACACCCCCCAACCCCCTCAGGGGCGCGAGGAACTGCGCGACCAGCCACCACGGACCCGCACCCGAACAGCACCCCCGGCCTCAGCCCCCAGCACCGGCGCAGCCGAGCCACCTCAGCGGAGCTGAAACAGCGTCAGGGGTGCTCCAGACCCTCCGCCAGGCGCTGCCCGCGCAGCAGGAACCACGCCGCCAGCGCAGTGGCGAACAGCACCCCCGCCCCCACGGCCGCCGCCGCCTGAAACCCCTGGGTGAACGTGTCCCGCGCCGCCGCGAGCATCGCCTGCGCCTGGTCGGCCGGCAGGCGGGACGCCGCCTCCACCGCCCCGCCGAGCGAGTCGTGCGCCTCCGCCGCGACGTCCGCGGGCACGCCGGCGGGCGCCTGGAACCCCCGGTAGATCCCGGTCACCACGGACCCGAGCAGCGCGATGCCGAGCGCCGCGCCCAGCTCGTACGCCGTCTCGGAGACCGCGGAGGCCGCCCCCGCCTGCTCCTTGGGCACGCTGGACAGGATGACGTCCGCCGTCACCGTGAAGGCGAGGCCCGCCCCGAGGCCGCCCACGAACAGCGCGACCCCCAGGGAGAGCACGTTCGTGTCGGCGCCGAGCAGAACGCACGCGGCCAGCGCGAGGCCGACCGCCGCGAGCCCGCCGGCGACCGCGCTGCGCACGGAGGCCCGCCGGGCGATCGTGCCGGCCGCGAGCCCGGCCCCCACCGCCCCGACGGCGGCGGGCAGTTCGATGAGCCCGGCCTGCAACGGCGAGCGTTCCTGGACGAGTTGGAGGAACTGGGAGAGGAAGAAGACCAGGCCCGACAGGCCGAGGATGGTCAGCAGATCGGCGAGGACCGCCCCGGAGAAGCCCCGGTGGTGGAAGAGCCGGATGTCCAGGAGTGGCGAGGCGAGCGTGCGCTGGCGGCGTACGAACCACACGAGCGCGCCGATACCGAGCAGGCCCGCGCCGAGGATGTCCCAGCGGAACCCCTCGACCGCCGCCTCCTTCACCGCGTACACCACGGCGACCATGCCGACCAGGGAGAGCCCGACGCTGATGAGGTCCCAGGGCCCCGGGTCCGGGTCGCGGGACTCGGGGAGCAGCTTGATGCCGACCAGCACCAGGACCGCCATCACCGGCAGGTTGATGAGGAAGACCGAGCCCCACCAGAAGTTCTCCAGGAGGAACCCGCCGACGACCGGCCCGACCGCGGCGCCCGCGGAGGCGGCCGCGCCCCAGATGCCGACGGCGAGGCTGCGTTCGCGGGGGTCGTGGAAGATGTTGCGGATCAGGGCCAGCGTGGAGGGCATCAGGGTCGCGCCCGCGACGCCGAGCAGCGCCCGGGCCAGGATCATCATCTCGGGGCTCGACGCGTAGGCGTTGAGCACGGACACCGCGCCGAACGCGACGGCGCCCAGGAGCAGCAGCCTCTTGCGTCCGATGCGGTCGCCGAGGCTGCCCATGGAGACGAGCAGGCCGGCGATGACGAACGAGTAGACGTCGCCGATCCACAGCAGCTGGGTGCCGGTCGGCTTGAGGTCCTCGCTGAGGAAGGGCGTGGCGAGGCCGAGCACGGTCGCGTCCACGGCGACGAGCAGTACGGCGAGTACGAGCACCGCGAGCGCGAGCCAGCGGCCCATCGGGCCGACGGCCTGGGGGGCCCGCCGATCGGTTGCGGTCACTTCTCCACGCTCCGCCGTGCGCCGCCGAGCAGCAACTCGACGATCATGTACTGGAAGTCCTTGGCGGCGACCCGGCCGTCCTGCACAGCCCAGGCGCCGGAGCCGATCAGCCCGTACAGCGCCTCGGTGAGCCAGGCGGGGGTGAGGTCGATGCGGAACTCGCCCTGTTCCTGGCCGCGCCGGAACAGCGCCGAGATCCGGGCGTCGATGCGGGCCCAGCCCTCGTGCATCTCCTCGCCCTCGAAGAGCTGGTTCTCGGTGACGAGGAAGGCGAGCAGCCCCGCGACCGGCTCCACCTCGCCGACCAGGCGGCGCAGTGCGTCGCCGGCCGCGTCCTCGTCGAGCCGGGCGCCGTCGAGGGCGGCCTCCAGCTCGCGGATGCCCAGCTCTTCGAGCGCTCTGACCAGGGCCTCGCGGCCGGCGAAGTGGCGATGCAGGGTGGCGCGCCCGATGCCGGCGGCCCGGGCCACCTCGTCCATGGTGGCGGTGGCCTTGCGGGTGAGGAGGGCGGCGGCGGTGCGGAGTACCTGGTCTCGGTCCACGGTCATGAGACAACTCTAGCCCAGGTGAGACATGAGTGTCTCACCTGGGCTCGTCGGCCGCGGGCGTGTGGGCCTTACTTCTTCGCGGTCGCCCATGCGTGCTGGACGGCCAGGTCCGCCTTGACCTCCGCGAGCTGGACGGCCACGGCCGAGGGCGCCGTGCCGCCGCGCCCGCTGCGCGAGGCGAGCGCGCCCTTGACGTTGAGGACGGTACGGACCTCGGGGGTCAGATGCTCGGAGATCTTCGCGAACTGTTCGTCGGTGAGCTGGTCGAGCTCGATGCCGTGCGCCTCGCACTCCTTGACGCACTCACCGGCGACCTCGTGCGCGACCCGGAAGGGCACGCCCCGCTTGACCAGCCACTCGGCGATGTCGGTGGCGAGCGAGAAGCCGGCCGGGGCCAGCTCCTCCATCCGCTCGCGGTGCACGGTGAGCGTCGCCATCATGCCGGTGAAGGCGGGCAGCAGCAGCTCCAGCTGGTCGCAGGAGTCGAAGACCGGCTCCTTGTCCTCCTGGAGGTCCCGGTTGTACGCCAGGGGAAGCGCCTTCAGGGTCGCCATCAGCCCGGTGAGGTTGCCGATAAGCCGGCCCGACTTGCCCCGTGCGAGCTCGGCGATGTCCGGGTTCTTCTTCTGCGGCATGATCGACGAGCCGGTCGAGAAGGCGTCGTGCAGCGTCACGAAGGAGAACTCCTTCGTGTTCCAGATGATGATCTCCTCGGCGATCCGCGACAGGTTGACGCCGATCATCGCGGTGATGAAGGCGAACTCGGCGACGAAGTCCCGCGAGGCCGTGCCGTCGATGGAGTTGCCGACCGAGCCGTGCTCGAAGCCGAGGTCGGCGGCGACCGCCTCCGGGTCGAGACCGAGCGAGGACCCCGCGAGCGCGCCGGAGCCGTACGGCGAGACCGCGGTCCGCTCGTCCCACTGCCGCAGCCGCTCGGCGTCCCGGGACAGGGCCTGGGCGTGGGCCAGCACATGGTGGGCGAAGAGCACCGGCTGGGCGTGCTGGAGGTGGGTGCGGCCCGGCATCGCGACGTCCGGGTGCGCCTCGGCGAGCCCGACCAGGGCGTCCTGGAGTTCGGCGATCAGGCCCCCGATGGTGCGGGCGTGGTCGCGCAGGTACATCCGGAAGAGCGTGGCCACCTGGTCGTTGCGGGACCGGCCGGCCCGCAGCTTGCCCCCGAGCTCGGCGCCGAGCCGCTCCAGGAGGCCGCGCTCCAGGGCGGTGTGGCAGTCCTCGTCGGCGACGGTGCCGACGAAGGACCCGTCGGCGACGTCGCTCTCCAACTGGTCGAGGCCCTCGATCATGCGCTGGAGTTCGTCCGCGGTGAGCAGGCCCGCCGTGTGGAGCACCCGGGCGTGGGCGCGGGAGCCGGCGATGTCGTACGGGGCGAGCCGCCAGTCGAAGTGGACCGATGCGGACAGCTTCGCCAGCGCCTCGGCGGGACCGTCGGCGAACCGGGCGCCCCAGAGCCGTACGTCACCGTTGTTGCTGCTCACAGCTCAAGCTCCTCAGAAGTGGATGTGCGGCCGCCTCCCCGCCGCGGAGGAACGGGGAGGCGGGCGTATAACGAGTCGCGCTTGCCGGAGGTCGCGCCTGGCGGCGATCCAGCGTTAGGCATAACTATGCAAGGCTCCGTATGTTCTGTCAACGCGCTTCCTTACGCCGACGGGCTCCACGGGCGGACAATCCTGTGCATGGGAAAGACTCACGAACGCATAGACGGACGGCTGCGCACCTTCATCGAGGAGCAGCACGTCTTCTTCACCGCCACCGCCCCGCTCGACGGCGAAGGCACCATCAACCTCTCCCCCAAGGGCCTCGCCGGTTCGTTCGCCGTGCTCGACGAACGGACCGTGGCCTACCTCGACTTCGCCGGAAGCAACGCCGAGACCATCGCGCACCTGCGCGAGAACGGCCGCATCACCCTGATGTGGTGCGCCTTCCAGGGGCCGCCGAACATCGTGCGCGTCCACGGCAGGGGCGAGCCCGTCTTCCGTGACGACCCGCGCTTCGAGGAGCTCCTCGGCCACTTCACCGCCATCGACCCGAGCCCGCACGGCCTGCGCGCCATCATCGTCGTCACCGCCGAACTCGTCCGCGACACCTGCGGTTACGCGGTGCCGTTCCTGTCCTACGACGAGGACCGCGATCTGCACGCCAAGCGGTTCGCGCGGGAGGACGACGACAGTCTGAGCGCGTACTTCGAGAAGAAGGACCACATCGCCGCCAGCATCGACGGCCTGCCGGGCCTGCCGCTGCCGCTCCCCAAGCGCGCGGTCTGAACCCGGCCGGTTACGGCCGGTCCGGGCGGGTCCCGCGTACGGAGCAACTCCGGCCGGTTCGGGCGGCCCGGCCGCGCGCCAGGGCATACGGTCCGGAGCATGCGCATCGCCGCCGTGCTCCTCGCGTCCCTGCTGATCCCGCTCGCCGTCCCCGCCCACGAGGCCCCGCTGCCCGAACGGCTGGCCGACACCGGCGGGGGCACCCAGCTGCTCACCGCCGAGGCGCCCGCCCCCGGCTCCACCACCGGGCGGCTCACCTGGTGGGACCGGCGGGGGCGGCGCTGGGTCGCGGTGGGGTCGGCGCCCGCGCGGTTCGGGGCGAAGGGACTGGTGGAGGGCGCGTCCCGGGTGCAGGGCACCGACACCACGCCGACCGGCCTCTACCCGCTGCCGTACGCCTTCGGCGTGGCGGCGGCGCCCTCCGGCACCCGCTACCCCTACCGGCGGGCCACCGGGCGGTCCTGGTGGTGCGAGGACAACGCGTCGCGGGCCTACAACCGCTGGGTGGAGGGGCTGCCCCGGGACTGCCGGGCGGGCGAGTCGGAGCATCTGACGGCGTACGCGAGCCAGTACGCCCGGGCGCTCGTCATCGGCTTCAACTACTGGCGGCCCGTGCACGGCCGCGGCGCCGGGATCTTTCTGCACGTCAACGGGCGCGGCGCGACGGCGGGTTGTGTGTCGGTGCCCGCCGAGGCGATGGAACGCGTCCTGCGGTGGGCCGACCCCGCGCGCGCCCCGCACATCGCGATCGGCACGGCGCACGGCCCGACGGCCCTCACGCGCTACTGAACCAGCCTGCCGCTGAAGGGAGTTGGGGGCCGGGGCCCCCGACTCCCGTCAGCGGTGGTCGTTCTGGGCGAGCCGCAGCAGATGCGCGGCCAGCGCCTGTCCGCCCGAGGGGTCGCGGCTGATCAGCATCAGGGTGTCGTCACCCGCGATCGTGCCGAGGATGTCGTGCAGTTCGGCCTGATCGATGGCCGAGGCCAGGAACTGGGCCGCGCCGGGCGGCGTGCGCAGGACCACGAGGTTGGCGGAGGCCTCCGCGGAGATGAGGAGTTCCGCGGACAGCCGGCGCATCCGCTCCTCCTTCGCCGATTCGCCGAGCGGTGCCTTGGGCGTGCGAAAGCCCCCCTCGCTGGGCACCGCGTAGATCAGCTCGCCGCCGGTGTTGCGGATCTTGACCGCGCCCAGCTCGTCGAGGTCGCGGGAGAGCGTCGCCTGGGTGACGCTCAGCCCGTCGTCCGCGAGGAGTTTGGCGAGCTGGCTCTGGGACCGCACCGGCTGCCGGTTGAGGATGTCCACGATCCGGCGGTGGCGGGCGGTGCGGGTCTGCGGTACGGCGGGGCCGCCCGGCTCGAAGTCCTGCGCCTCGTCGGTCATCGTCGTCTCATTCTCCGGATCGTCCGTCCCCGCCTGCTGCGTCGAGAACACCGGGCAGGGCCTGGAGGAACGCGTCCACCTCCGCGTCACCGATGATGAGCGGCGGCATGAGCCGTACGACATCGGGGGCGGGTGCGTTGACCAGGAAGCCGGCATCCTGAGCCGCCTGCTGCACCCGCGGTGCGAGGGGCTCGTTGAGCACGATACCCAGCAGCAGCCCCGCACCACGGACATGGGAGACCAACGGGTGCCCCAGCGCCTCGACGCCACCGCGGAGCTTCTCGCCGGTCCGCTTGACGTGGTCGAGCGCCCCGTCGGCGGCCAGCGTGTCGAGCACGGCGAGGCCGGCCGCGCAGGCGACCGGGTTCCCGCCGAAGGTCGTGCCGTGCATCCCCGGCTCGAACAGGTCGGCCGCGGCGCCGAACGCGATCGTCGCGCCGAGCGGAAGACCGCCGCCGAGCCCCTTGGCCAGGGTCACGACGTCCGGGTCGACGCCCTCGTGCCGCTGGTACTCGAACCAGCTGCCGGTCCGCCCGATGCCGGTCTGCACCTCGTCGAGGACGAGCAGCGTCCCGGTGGCGCGGGTGATCTCCCGGGCCGCCTTCAGGTAGCCGGCCGGCGGGACCGCGACGCCGATCTCGCCCTGGATGGGCTCGATGACGACGAAGGCGGTCTCCTCGGTCACGGCCGCCCGCAGCGCCTCGATGTCGCCGAACGGCACGTGCGTGACGTCGCCGGGCAGCGGGCGGAACGGCTCCCGCTTCTTCGGCTGGCCGGTGAGTGCGAGTGCGCCCATGGTCCGGCCGTGGAAGCCGCCGTCGGTGGCGACCATGTGGGTGCGCCCGGTCAGCCGGCCGAGCTTGAAGGCGGCCTCGTTGGCCTCGGCGCCCGAATTGCAGAAGTAGACCCGGCCGGGCCGGCCGAAGTGCTGGAGCAGCCGCTCGGCGAGAGCCACCGGGGGCTCGGCGACGAACAGGTTCGACACATGGCCCAGCGAGGCGATCTGGCCGCTGACGGCCCGTACCACCGCCGGGTGGGCGTGCCCGAGCGCGTTGACCGCGATCCCGCCCACGAAGTCCGTGTAGGCGGTGCCGTCGGCGTCCCACACCGTCGCGCCCGCGCCGCGCACCAGGGACAGCTTCGGCGTGCCGTAGTTGTCCGTCATGACCTGCTGCCAGCGCCGTGTGAGGTCCTCGTTGGTCACCGCGCTCCCCCCTGCCGTTCGCTCGTGTGCGGTCCGTCCGGCACGACCATCGTGCCGATGCCTTCATCCGTGAAGATCTCCAGCAGGATCGAGTGCTGCACCCGTCCGTCGATGACGCGCGCGGTGTTGACCCCGTTGCGCACGGCGAACAGACAGCCCTCCATCTTGGGGACCATGCCGCTGGAGAGCTCGGGCAGCAGCTTCTCCAGCTGGGTGGCCGTCAGCCTGCTGATCACGTCGTCGCTGTGCGGCCAGTCCTCGTAGAGCCCCTCGACGTCCGTGAGGACCATCAGGGTCTCGGCGCCCAGAGCAGCCGCAAGTGCCGCAGCCGCCGTATCAGCATTGACGTTGTAGACATGTCCGTCGTCCTGGGAACGGGCGATCGAGGAGATGACCGGGATCCGGCCGTCGTCCAGGAGCGCCTTGATGGCGCCCGGGTCGATCGCGGTGATCTGGCCGACCCGGCCGATGTCGACCAGCTCGCCGTCGATCTCGGGGCGGTGCTGGGTGGCGGTGATGGTGTGGGCGTCCTCGCCGGTCATGCCGACGGCCAGCGGCCCGTGCTGGTTGAGCAGCCCGACGAGTTCGCGCTGGACCTGCCCGGCGAGCACCATGCGCACGACGTCCATGGCCTCGGGCGTGGTGACCCGCAGGCCCGCCTTGAACTCGCTGACCAGGCCGTGCCGGTCGAGCTGGGCGTTGATCTGCGGGCCGCCGCCGTGCACCACGACGGGCTTGAGGCCGGACTGGCGCAGGAACACCACGTCCTGGGCGAAGGCCGCCTTCAGCTCCTCGTCGACCATGGCGTTGCCGCCGAACTTGATGACGACGGTCTTGCCGTGGTGCCGGGTCAGCCAGGGCAGCGCCTCGATGAGGATCTGGGCCTTGGGCAGAGCGGTGTGTTTACGGGTACTCACGGACGCAGCCCATTCCTTGGCGGGGTGGTGGCGGGAGACGGGTGGGCGCTCATGAGCTGTACGCGCTGTTCTCGTGGACGTAGTCGGCGGTGAGGTCGTTGGTCCAGATGACGACGGGCGCGGTGGTGCCGGCGGCGAGGTCGGCGGTGATCCTGACCTCACGGAAGCGCATGTCGACCAGGTCGCGGTCCTCACCGACGGAGCCGTTGCGGCACACCCACACGTCGTTGATGGCGACGCTCAGCGAGTCCGGCTCGAAGGCGGCCTTCGTGGTGCCGATGGCGGAGAGCACCCGGCCCCAGTTGGGGTCCTCGCCGTGGATGGCGCACTTGAGGAGGTTGTTGCGGGCGATGGAGCGGCCGACCTCGACGGCGTCGTCCTCGCTCGCGGCGTTGATCACCTCGATGCGGATGTCCTTGGAGGCGCCCTCGGCGTCCCCGATGAGCCGGCGCGCGAGGTCGTCGCACACGGTCCGCACCGCCTCGGCGAACTCGTCGTATTCCGGCGCCAGTTCAGAGGCCCCGGAGGCGAGCAGGAGCACCGTGTCGTTGGTGGACATGCATCCGTCGGAGTCGACCCGGTCGAAGGTCTGGCGGGTGGCGTCGCGCAGGGCCTTGTCCAGGGTGGCGGCGTCCAGGTCGGCGTCGGTGGTGAGCACGACGAGCATGGTGGCGAGGCCGGGGGCGAGCATGCCGGCCCCCTTGGCCATGCCGCCGACGGTCCAGCCGTCCTTGGTGACGACGCTCGTCTTGTGCACGGTGTCGGTGGTCTTGATGGCGATGGCGGCCTTCTCGCCGCCGTGCGGGGAGAGTTCGGCAGCGGCCCGCTCGATGCCCGGCAGGAGCTTGTCCATGGGGAGCAGGAGGCCGATGAGCCCGGTGGAGGCCACGGCCACCTCGCCCGCGCTGTGCCCGTCGAGCACCTCGGCGACCTTCTCGGCGGTGGCGTGGGTGTCCTGGAAGCCCTGGGGTCCGGTACAGGCGTTGGCGCCACCGGAGTTGAGGACCACAGCGCTCACCTCGCCGCCCTTGAGCACCTGCTCGGACCACAGGACGGGGGCGGCCTTGACGCGGTTGGAGGTGAAGACACCGGCGGCCGCTCGGCGGGGTCCGGTGTTGACCACGAGGGCCAGGTCCGGGTTCCCGTTCTGCTTGATTCCGGCGGCGATGCCCGCCGCCGTGAATCCCTGCGCTGCGGTCACGCTCACGGCGCAACTCCCATCGTGGAAAGGCCCGTCGACTCGTCGAGTCCGAGGGCGATGTTCATGCTCTGCACCGCGCCGCCGGCGGTGCCCTTGGTGAGGTTGTCGATGGCGCTGACGGCGATGACGCGCCGCGCGCTCTCGTCGTACGCCACTTGCACCTGCGCGGCGTTGGACCCGTACACGGAGGCGGTGGCCGGCCACTGCCCCTCGGGGAGCAGGTGCACGAACGGTTCGTCCGCGAACGCCTTCTCGTAGGCGGCCCGTACGGTGTCGGCGTCCACGCCGTCCTTCGCCCTGGCGGAGCAGGTGGCGAGGATGCCGCGGGACATGGGCGCGAGGGTGGGCGTGAAGGACACGGTGACGTCCTCGCCGGCCAGGGCGCTCAGGTTCTGGATCATCTCGGGGGTGTGCCGGTGGCCGCCGCCGACGCCGTACGGGGACATCGAGCCCATCACCTCGCTGCCGAGCAGATGGGGCTTGAGGGCCTTCCCGGCGCCGGAGGTGCCGGTGGCGGCGACGATCACGGCGTCGGGCTCGACGAGCCGGCCGTGGTACGCCGGGAAGAGCGCGAGGGAGACGGCCGTCGGGAAGCAGCCCGGCACCGCGATCCGCCGCGCTGCCTCCAACTTGGCGCGGGCGCCGGGCAGTTCGGGCAGCCCGTAGGGCCAGGTCCCGGCGTGCGCCGAGCCGTAGAACCTCTCCCACGCGCCGGCGTCCCTGAGCCGGAAGTCGGCCCCCATGTCGATGACGAGCACCTCGTCGCCGAGCCGCTCGGCGACCGCCGCGGACTGACCGTGCGGCAGCGCCAGGAAGACGACGTCGTGCCCGGCGAGCACCTCGGCCGTGGTGGGCTCAAGGATGCGTCCGGCGAGCGGAAGCAGGTGCGGCTGGAGCGCCCCGAGCGCCTGCCCCGCGTTGGAGTGCGCGGTCAGCGCACCGATCTCGACCCGGGGGTGCCCGACCAGCAGCCGCAGCAGTTCCCCGCCCGCATACCCACTGGCCCCTGCCACTGCCGCACGTACCGCCGCCATCAGTCCTCCTCGGTGATGGCATGACTATACGCAGCTACGCACTTTTATGCAACGAGCTGTGGTCCCCTTCGAGGCGAGGCGGGGCGGGGCAGGGCAGGGCGGGGCAGGGCAGAGCGCGACGGGCGGATCAGGCCACCGGGTTCTCCAGCAGGGTCACCCGGTTGCCGTCCGGGTCCTCCAGGGCGGCGAACCGGGTCCGCACACCGCCGGTCTGCACCGGGCCCGCCGCAAGACCGCGCCCGGCCAGCTCGGACAGCGCCTCGTCCAGCGACGGCACCTCCAGGTTGAGCAGCGTCGAACCGGCGTGCGCCGGGTCCTCGAAGACCTGGAGCCAACCGCCCGCGGTGAGATGCCAGTCGGCCAGCGACGGCATCGGCCGACGGTCCGCCGGGCGGCCCAGCAGCCGTTCGTACCAGGCCACCGCGATGCCGATGTCCCGCACCGGGGAGACCATCAGTACGCGCGTCACGTCCATGGGAACCGCCTGCTTCCAGAGAGCGTTCGTGGGGCTTCTTCCTCTGCAGACACCGTCGGGAGCCAGAACTCATCGGTCCGGGGCACCCGGGCTCGCGTGGTCAGGACGCGCCGCCCAGGGCGATGTCCTTGGCCTCGACCGCCCCCGCCGTGCGGCCCGGCGCCGCCTGGTGGTTCCAGTACAGGTTCGTGTGGGCGACCACCTGGTCCGGGGGCGGGGCGCCCCAGGCCGTCTTGTCGCCGGTCGTGTGCGCGTCGCTGACCAGGGTCGCGTCGTAGCCCCGGGTGAACGCGCCGTGCAGCGTCGAGCGGATGCACACGTCGGTCTCCGCGCCGGTGATCACGAGCCGCCCGACGCCGAGGCCGGCCAGCACCGACTCCAGCGTGGTGTCCTCGAAGGAGTCGCCGTAGTTCTTCCCCACCAGCGGCTCGGAGCCCTCGGGGACGAGTTCGGGGACGATCCGCCAGTCCTCGCTGCCCCGGGTGAGCCCCTCGTCGCAATGCTGGACCCAGATCACCGGGACGCCCTCCCGCCGGGCCCGCTCGACCAGGCCCGCGATGGTCGCGACGACCGCGTCGCGCCGGTGGGCACCGTCCACGACGCCGTTCTGCACGTCGACGACCAGAAGCGCGGTGTTCGGCCGGTTCTCCAAGGTGGTCATGGTCTCCCCTTTGTTCGTACGCGCGAGCGGACCCGTGTCTCCGCACCGTAGCCCCACCCACCGACAGGGGCGCGGACGGCCTCCCGGGCAGGCAACCATGCGGGCCTGCGGCCTCGCACCCGTCCCTCCGCGACCCTCTGCCTATGATCAGCCGCATGGCACTGCGACCCGTGAACGTGAACATCAAGGCGCTCGACGAGATGGCCGTCGGCCGGTTCTGGGCGGCGGCACTGGGCTGGGAGCTGTCGAGCGAGGCGCCAGGGGTGGCCAACGCCGAACCCGGGGGCGGGTTCGTGTGGCCGGACGCGAGCGCGGTGTGCGTGGACGTCGTCCGGGTGGCCGAGCCGAAGGGCGCGACGAAGAACCGCGTGCACCTCGACCTCGCCAGCACCTCAACCGCCCACCAGGCGGAGCTCGTCGCCCGGCTCGAAGGGCTCGGCGCCGAGCGGGTCGACGTGGGCCAGGGCGACGTGCCGTGGACGGTGCTCGCCGACCCGGAGGGCAACGAGTTCTGTGTCCTGGAACCGCGGGAGACCTACCGCGGGACCGGGCCCCTCGCCGCGATCGTGGTCGACTGCGTGGACCCGCGGGCGATGGCGCGGTTCTGGGGCGGGGCCACGGACTGGGTGGTGCACGAGGTGAACGACGACCACGCGGTGCTGCGCTCGGCGGAACAGGTCGGCCCCTACGTCGAGTTCCTCCGCGCGGCCGGCCCCAAGACCGTGCCGGACCGCGTCCACCTCGACCTGCTGCCGTACCCGGGGGACGACCACGCGGCCGAGGTGGCGCGGCTGCGCGCCCTCGGCGCCACCGACCTCGACCTCGGCCAGGGCGACGTGCCGTGGCGGTGCCTGAGCGACCCCGAGGGCCATGAGTTCTGCGTACTGCGCCCGGCGGGCGCGGCCTCCTGACACGGCGACTCGCGGGGCGTCCGGCGTTAGGATCCGGCCATGGCGCTGACCACGGACGACGTAGACCGGTTCGAGGCGTCGCGGCCCCGGCTCGAAGCCATTGCCTATCGGCTGCTCGGCTCCGCGAGCGAGGCCGAGGACGCCGTGCAGGAGACCTTCCTGCGCTGGCAGGCCTCGGGCGTGGAGCACATCGAGGTGCCCGAGGCGTGGCTGACGAAGGTGCTCACCCATCTGTGCCTCAACCAGCTCACCTCCGCCAGGGCCCGGCGCGAGACGTACGTCGGACAGTGGCTGCCCGAGCCGCTGCTCGCCGGGGACCCGATGCTCGGCCCCGCCGACACCGCCGAGCAGCGCGACTCCGTGTCGTACGCCGTGCTGACCCTCCTGGAGCGCCTGTCCCCCAACGAGCGGGCGGTGTACGTCCTGCGGGAGGCCTTCGGCTGTCCGCACCGGGAGATCGCCGATGTCCTGGACATCAGCGAGGCGGCGAGCCAGCAGATCTTCCACCGGGCCAAGAAGCACGTCGCCGAGGGCAAGGCGCGTACCGAGGTCGACGCCGCGGCGGCGCGGCGGATCGTGGAGGAGTTCCTCGCCGCCGCCACCAGCGGGCGGACCGAGCCGCTGGTGCGGCTGCTCACGGCCGACGCCATCGCGATCGGCGACGGCGGCGGCAAGGTGCCCGCGCGTGCCAGGGCCTTCGAGGGCGCCGTCGCGGTCGCGACGTTCCTGCGGGGCCTGTTCAGGCCCGGCGAGGCCAAGCGGCGGCTGGTCGGCGACACGGTGGAGATTTACCGGGCGGACGCCAACGGCGCCCCGGCCCTGGTGGTGGTCGCCGGCGGCACGGTCATCGGCGTCATGTGCCCGCAGATCTCGCCCGAGGGCATCGTCGCGATCCGCAGCCAGGTCAACCCGGACAAGCTCGTCCGCGCGACCCGGCGCTGGGCGGCCACCGAGCACGCCGAGCCGCTGCACCACACCTTCTGAGCGCGCCGCGCGATGGTGGCGCGCACGGCCCTGGCGGGTTGTGACCTGGTTCACATCCCGCGCCTGTCAGGAATCGGCGGGCCGCCCGGTTCAAGGGGCGACACCGCGTGAGACAGGAGCAGGGACATGCAACAGCACCGCATCATCGTCCTCGGGGCCGGCTACAGCGGGGCCATCACCGCCGGGCGGCTCGCCCGCCGCCTGCACCGCGAGGACGTCGCGATCACCCTCGTCAACGCCGAGCCCGACTTCGTCGAGCGCGTCCGGATGCACCAGCTGGCCGTCGGCCAGGACCTGGCGCCGCGGCCCCTCGCCGAGATGTTCGCGGGCACCGGGGTCGAGCTGTGCCTCGGCCGGGTCACCGCCGTCGACGTCGAGCGCCGCGGCGTCGAGGTGGCGGGGGCGGACGGCGCCGTGCGGGAACGGTCCTACGACACCCTGGTGTACGCGCTCGGCAGCGGCTGGAACGACCAGGGCGTGCCCGGCAGCGCCGAGTTCGCCCACGAGATCTCGGGGCGCGCCGGGGCGCTCAGGCTGCGCGAACGCCTCGCCCGCCTCGGCGCCGGAGAGTCCGTGGTCGTGGTCGGCGGCGGCCTCACCGGCCTTGAGGCCGTGACCGAAATCGCCGAGGCCCGCCCGGACCTCGACGTCGCGCTCGCCGCCCGCGGCGCCCTCGGCGACTGGCTCTCGCCGCGGGGGCGCGCGCATGTGCGCAAGGTCTGCGACCGGCTCGGCATCACCACGTACGAGCGGACGGCCGTCACCGCCGTGGGCGCCGACCGCGTCACCACCGCGGACGGCACCGACATCCCGGCCGCCGTCACCGTGTGGACCACCGGGTTCGCCGTCCATCCCCTCGCCCGAGCCACCGCCCTGGAGGTCACCGGCGCCGGCCGGATCGTGGTCGACGCCACCATGCGCTCGCTCTCGCACCCGGACGTGTACGCCGTCGGCGACGCGGCACAGGCGATGGGCGCGGGCGACAAGCCGCTGCGCATGTCGTGCGCCTCGGGCGTGCCGATGGCCTGGCAGGCCGCCGACGCCATCGCGGCCCGTCTGACCGGCACCAAGGTTCCGCGGGCCTCGCTGCGCTACTTCAACCAGTGCGTCTCGCTGGGGCGCGGGGACGGTCTCATCCAGTACGTGACCGCCGACGACCGGGCCGTACGCGGCGCCCTGACCGGACGGACGGCCGCCCGGTACAAGGAGCTGGTCTGCAAGGGAGCGGCCTGGGGCGTCGCCCACCCGCTCCTCGGCCTGCCCTCGCGGCCCCGCCGCGTCGTGCGCGAACCGGAGCGCACGGGCGACGCGGTCACCACACCGGCCTGAGCGGACGAGCCGGCGGGCGGGCGCGACGGGTGACCGTGTGCTTCCCGGCGCCTCCTCACCCACCCCGCAGCTCCCTCAACCGCCCGTCGAGGAAAGCCCGTTCGGCCGCGTTGTCCGTGCGGGCCAGGGCCTCCTCGTAGGCGCGGGCCGCCTCCTCGGGGCGGCCGAGGCGGCGCAGCAGGTCCGCGCGGGTGGCGTGGAAGAGGTGGTAGGAGTCGAGGGCGAGTGCGTCGACCAGGGCCAGCCCCCGGGCCGGGCCCTCGGTCTCGCCCACCGCGACGGCCCGGTTGAGGGCGACCACCGGGGTCGGGGCGAGGGCGAGCAGCTGGTCGTACAGCTGCCGGATCTGCTGCCAGTCGGTGTCCGCCGCGGTCACCGCGTCGCTGTGCACGGCGTTGACGGCGGCCAGGATCTGGTACGGGCCGGGCCGGCCGCGGCGCAGACAGCGGCGCACCAACTCCTGCCCCTCCAGGACGAGTTGACGGTCCCAGCGGGTGCGGTCCTGGTCGGCCAGGAGGACGAGCCCGCCGTCCGGTCCCGACCGCGCCGCCCGGCGCGACTCGGTGAGCAGCATCAGGGCCAGCAGCCCGAGCGGCTCGGGCTCGTCCGGCATCAGCTCGACCAGGAGCCGCCCCAGGCGCACGGCCTCGGCGCAGAGCTCGTCCCGCACGAGCCGCTCGCCCGAACTCGCCGCGTACCCCTCGTTGAAAATGAGGAAGAGCACCGCGAGCACGGCGTCGAGCCGGTCGGGCAGATCGGCCTCGCGCGGCACGCGGTAGGGGATGCGGGCGTCGCGGATCTTGCCCTTGGCCCGTACCAGGCGCTGGGCCATCGTCGGCTCGGGAACCAGGAAGGCGCGGGCGATCTCGGCCGTGCTCAGGCCGCCCAACAGCCGCAGAGTGAGGGCGACTTGGGCGGTGGGTGCGAGGGCGGGGTGGCAGCAGGTGAAGATCAGGCGGAGCCGGTCGTCGTGCACGGCGCCCTCCTCGGCCCCCTCGTCCGGCGCGTACAGCCGCTCCCGCCGGACGGCCTCGGCCTGCCGGTCGGCGCGGGTCGCCTCGCGGCGCATGCGGTCCACTGCCCGGTTGCGGGCGGTGGTGATGATCCAGCCGGCCGGGCTCGGCGGCAGCCCGTCGGCGGGCCAGCGGGCGACGGCCGTGGTGAACGCGTCCTGCACCGCCTCCTCGGCCAGGCCGATGTCCCCGGTGACGCGGATCAGGACCGCGACCGCCCGGCCGTACTCCGCGCGGAAGATCCGCTCGATCGCGGCCTTCCCGGGCCGGCCGGGCTCCGGCGCGCTCATGCGTCGGGTTCACCGTGGAAGGGGCGCACCTCGATGGGCAGGGTCGTCGCCCGCACCGCCTTGCGGCCCCAGTCCAGCGCCGCGTCCAGGTCGGGTGCCTTCACGATGCAGAGGCCGCCGAGGTACTCCTTGCTCTCGATGTAGGGACCGTCGGTGGTGAGCACGTCACCGTTCTTCTCGCGGAGCACGGTGGCCGTGCCGGGAGCCGCGAGGCCGCCCGCGAAGACCCAGACCCCGGCCTCCTTGAGCTCCTGGTGGAAGGCCTGGAGGTTCTCGTTGATCGCGGCCAGTTCCTCGGCGCCGGGCGGGGTGCCGTCGGCCGGCTGGACCACGCTGAGCAGGTAGTGCTTCGCGTTCGTCATGACGTTCTCCTCGGACGGTGGCGCCCCGGCGGGGCGGCCCTCACTGTCTATACGAACGGGATCCGGCCGGATCGACACGGATCGCGCGCCGCGCGCGGCATTCTTCACCGGGCCCCGGCGCACGAGCACTCCGGCCCGGGTGGTGCGCGAGCCGACCTGAGCGCGGCCCGGGCCGGGCGGGAGCGGGCACCCGGGGCCGGGCTCACCCGGGTGCCCGGGCGGGCCGCGGTCGAGGGGCCGCCGGGGTGGCGGGGCCAGAGGTGCGGGGGCCTATTGCAGGCCGAGCGCCATCCACTTGCCCGGGGTCTCCAGTACCCGGAACCCGATCTTCTCGTAGACGCCGTGGGCGTCCGCCGTGGCCAGCAGGATCCTGCGCAGCCCGGCCGGTTCCAGGTGGTCGCGGACGGCGGTGACCAGGGCCGTGCCGAGCCCTTCGCCGCGCGCGGCCGGGTCGACGTACACGTCGCACAGCCAGGCGAACGTGGCACGGTCGGTGACGACCCGCGCGTAGGCGAGCTGTTCACCCGAACCCCGGTCGTACGCACCGAAGTTGAGGGAGCCGGCGATGGCCGCGTCCTGCTTCTCACGGCTGCGGCCCATGGCCCAGTAGGCGTCCGTGGAGAGCCAGTGGTGGACCCGGGCGGCGTCCAGGCGCTCCGGGTCGCTGGAGATCACACAATTGCGGAAGATCACGTCGCTCATGCCCGGAGCCTGGCAGGCGGCGGCCCGGATGTCAGTGGCGGATGCCACGCCGGAAGTGCCGGAACGCCGGGAGGCCGCCGGGCCGGGCTCATCCGAGGACGGCGTCCAGGGCGGTGCGCAGGCGCCGAACCGCCTCCGAGATCTCCGCACGGCCCGTCACGCCCGCGAAGCTGAGGCGCAGGTGACCGCCCGGAGGTTCGGCGCTGAAGTAGGGGCGCCCGGGAGCGACGGCGACGCCCGCGTGCAGCGCGGCGGACACCACGGCGCTCTCGGGCACGCCGTCGGGCAGCCGGAGCCACAGGTGGTAGCCGCCGGAGGGGACGTGCGGCAGGGCGAGTTCCGGCAGGCGGTGCAGCAGGGCGGCGGCCAGCGCCTCGCGGCGCGCCGTCAACTCGGCCGACACCGCCCGCAGATGGCGGCCCCAGGCCGGGGAGCCCACGAGTTCGAGGGCGGTCTCCTGGAGGGGGCGCGGCACGAAGAAGGAGTCGACGACCTGGATGGCCCGCAGGCGTTCGACGACGGGGCCGCGGGCGGCCAGCGCGCCGACCCGCAGGCTCGGCGAGGTCGCCTTGGTGAGGGAGGAGACGTGGACGACGACGCCGTCGGGGTCGTCGGCGGCGAGCGGGGCGGGCAGCGGGCCGGCGTCCTCGTGGGCCATCCGGCGGGCGAAGTCGTCCTCCACGACGAACGCGCCGTGCTGATGGGCGATGCGGACCACCTCGCGGCCCCGCGGGGGGGCGAGCAGGCTGCCCGTCGGGTTCTGGAACAGGGGCTGGCAGACGAGCACCCGCGCGCCGGTGGCGGCGAAGGCACGGGAAAGCAGCTCGGGACGGATGCCGTCGCGATCCACCGGGACCGGGACCGGGCGCAGCCCCGAGGCGCGGGCGATGGCCAGCAGGCCCGGATAGGTGGGCGACTCGACCAGGACGGGCGCACCCGGAGCGGCGAGCGCCCGCAGCGCGGTGGTCAGCGCGGTCTGACCGCCGGCGGTGACCAGCACGTCGGCGGCGCTGACCGCGCCGCCGATCTCGCGGGCGAACCAGGCGCGCAGCTCGTCCAGGCCTGCGACGGGCGGGCGGCTCCACGCACCGGGGCGGCGCCCGGCCCGGCCGAGGGCCGCGGCCATGGCCCGCTCGGGCTGGAGACCGGGGTTGAGATAGCCGCCGCTGAGGTCGATGACTCCGCTCGCCGGGACGGTGAGGGTGGCCAGCACGCCGGTGGCGTCCACGGCGCGCGGCGCCGGGTCGGTCGCGCCGTCCGCGCTGAGCGCGACCTCCTGCCACGAGGTGTCACCGGCGGGCGCGGCGGTCGTACGCGGTTCGGCCCGGTAGGCGCCCGCGCCGGGCCGCGTGACGACGAGGCCCTCGGCGACGAGCTGGGCGAGCGCGCGCGAGACGGTCACCGGGGACACCCGGTAGCGCTCGACCAGCGCCCTGCTCGACGGCAGCTTTCCCCCCACGGAGTAGCGGTTCAGCTCGCTCCGCAGGGATGTTGCCAGCTCCGTCACACTGCTACGCTCATGCATGACAGCACACGATAGCGCTACTCCCGCCAGTCCGATAGCGGTCGGCCCGGGTACGGCGGCCGACGCAGGAGCCGGTACGGGCACGGCCCACGCAGGTGCCGGCACGGTCACCGCGGCTCCCGCCGACCGGGCCCCGGGCTCGCCCGCGCCCGCGCCCTCGCCGCTTGGCGTCGATACCGCTTCGGGTGCGCCCGCCGGCCCCCGGACCGGCTCCGCGCCGCGCGCCGGCCGGGCCGTCCCGGCCGGCGGTGGGAGCGGCCGGCGCGGCGGCGCGCTGCTCGCCGGGCTCGGCGTGGTGTCCTTCTCGCTCACCTTCCCCGGCACCGCCTGGGGTCTGGAGAGCTTCGGACCCTGGTCGCTGGTGACGCTGCGGATCACGCTGTCCGCGCTGCTCGCCGGGGCGCTGCTGCTCGCCCTGCGGGTGCCGCTCCCCGACCGTGCGCACTGGCCGGGCCTCGCCGTGGTCGCGGGCGGCTCCCTCGTCGGGTTCCCGCTGCTCACCACCCTCGCCCTGCAGACCTCGACCACCGCGCACGCCGCCGTGGTGGTCGGCCTGCTGCCGCTGGCCACGGCGGCCCTCGGCGCACTGCGCACCCGCCGGCGCCCCTCGCGGGCGTTCTGGTGCGCGGCGCTGGCCGGGGCCGCGGTGGTCGCCGTGTTCACGGTGCAGCAGAGCGGCGGGGCGCTGTCCTCGGGGGACGTGTACCTCTTCGCGGCGCTGCTGGTCTGCGCCGCCGCGTACGTGGAGGGCGGCCGGCTCGCCGCGGTGATGCCGGGCTGGCAGGTGGTCGGCTGGGCGCTCGTGCTGTGCCTGCCGTTCGCCCTGGCCGGGGCCGCGGTGGCGCTCACGCACGAACCCTGGCGCCTCACCGGGCACGGGATCGCCGGTCTGGTGTGGCTGGCGGCCGGGTCGAACTGCTTCGGCCTGTACGTCTGGTACCGCGGGCTCGCGGCGGTCGGCGTGCCCCGGGCCAGCCAGCTCCAGCTCGCCCAGCCGCTGCTCACGCTCGTGTGGTCGGTGCTGCTGCTCGGCGAGCACCTCTCCCCCGCCGCGCCGCTCGCCGCGGCGGGAGTCCTGGTGTGCATCGTGGTGACCCAGCGGGCCAGGTCCTGAGCCGGTGCCGACGCCGGCGGGCCCGGCCCCGTGTCAGCGGACCCGGGAGGTGTAGTGGTCGGCGACGACGCGGGCCATGGCCCCGGAGCGGTCCTCCGCCACCTCCTTCGCCGCGAAGAAGCAGTGCCCGCGCACCGAGGCGTGGCGCCGGGCCAGGGTCAGATGGCGGGACAGCTCCGCCGGGTCCTGCCAGGCGGCGGGCTGCGCCGGATCGCCCGCCTTGTACAGGGCCTCACCGATGTAGAGGTCGACGCCGGTGCCCCGGGCGACCTCGTCCCACCAGCGCACCAGAACCGCGTAGTCGGCGGCGGGCAGCCCGATGTTCCAGTACAGCTGCGGGCACAGGTAGTCGACCCGGCCCTCGCGCACCCAGGTGCGGGTGTCGGCGTACAGGTCGTCGTAGGTCTGGGCACCGGCCCGGGTCGCCGAGCCCAGCGGATCGCTGGAGTCGTTGCGCCAGACCCCGAACGGGCTGATCCCGAACCGGACTTGGGGCTTGAGCGCCTTGATGCGCCCGGCCGTCTCGTGCACCAGGAGGTCGATGTTGGCGCGCCGCCAGGCGGCCCGGTCCGCGAAGCCGTCGCCGTACCGCGCGTACGCCTCGTCGTCGTCGAAGGCCTGCCCCTTCACCGGGTAGGGGTAGAAGTAGTCGTCCCAGTGCACCCCGTCGATGTCGTAGCGGCCGACGGCGTCCAGCATCGCGTCCTCGACGAAGCGGCGGACCTCGGGCAGGCCCGGGTTGTAGTAGAGCTTGCCGCCGTAGGGGACGACCCAGCCGGGGTTGCGGCGGGCGGGGTGCTCCGGGACCAGCCGCCCCGGGTCGGTGTGGTTGGCCACGCGGTACGGGTTGAACCAGGCGTGCAGGGCGAGCCCGCGCCGGTGCGCCTCCTCGACGGCGGTGCCCAGCGGGTCCCAGCCGGGGTCGCGGCCCTGCACCCCGGTGAGCCACTGGGACCAGGGCTCGTACGGAGACGGCCAGAGGGCGTCGGCGGTCGGGCGGACCTGGAGGACCACGGTGTTCAGGCGGCGCTCGACCGCCGTGTCCAGGTGGCCGACGAGCTCGGCGCGCTGGGCCTCGGCGGTCAGACCGGCCCGGGAGGGCCAGTCCCGGTTCACCACGGTCGCCAGCCACACCCCGCGGAACTCGCCCCGCGTGCCGTCGCCCGCCTCCCGCTCCGCCCGGGCCCGCCCCCGCGGGCGGCCCGCGGCGGCGTCCCGTACGGCCCGGTGCAGGGAGCCGTCCCGGTCCGCGGCGCCCGCGCCGCCCGCCGTGATCAGCCCGCCGAGCGCTCCGGCCGTGCCCGTAACGAAGCCCCGTCGCGTGATTCGTCCCACGTCTGCCCCTCACTCGGATCCCGTCGGCCCAGGTCTACCGGACTTCCGGCCCGCCCCGGCCCCACGCGCCCGCGCGCGTCCGGAGTAACGTCAGGGGCCGAAGGCGGGCGCCGGAATCACACGGGGGACCTGCCGGGGACTGCTGTAGAGCGAAAGGCACGATGTGACCGACATCGAACGCGTCGGAATTGTGGGCTGTGGCCAGATGGGCGCGGGCATCGCGGAGGTGTGCGCCCGCAGCGGCCTGGACGTCATGGTCGCCGAGACCACCGGCGAGGCCCTGGAGATCGGCCGCACCCGGCTGCACAACTCCCTCTCGAAGGCCGCCGAACGCGGCAAGATCTCCGAGGAGGAGCGCGACGCGACGCTCGCCCGGCTCAGCTTCACCACCGACCTCGGCGAGTTCGCCGACCGTGACCTCGTGATCGAGGCCGTCGTGGAGAACGAGCAGGTCAAGACGGAGATCTTCCAGGTCCTCGACCAGGTCGTGACCCGCCCGGACGCGATCTTGGCGTCCAACACCTCCTCCATTCCGCTGGTCAAGCTCGCGGTCGCCACCTCGCGTCCCGACCAGGTCATCGGCATCCACTTCTTCAACCCGGCCCCCGTGCAGAAGCTGGTGGAGCTGATCCCCGCGCTCACCACGTCCGAGGGCACCATCAGCCGCGCCCAGGTCCTGGTCGAGAAGGTCCTGGGCAAGCACGCCATCCGCGCCCAGGACCGTTCGGGCTTCGTGGTCAACGCGCTGCTCATCCCGTATCTCCTGTCGGCGATCCGGATGTTCGAGTCGGGCATCGCCAGCCGCGAGGACATCGACAACGGCATGGAGCTGGGCTGCGCCCACCCGATGGGTCCGCTGAAGCTCTCCGACCTCATCGGCCTGGACACGGTCGCCTCGGTCGCCGACTCCATGTACGACGAGTACAAGGAGCCGCTGTACGCCGCTCCCCCGCTGCTCCAGCGCATGGTGGACGCCGGCCGCCTGGGCCGCAAGACCGGGTCCGGTTTCTACTCGTACGCCTGAGAATCGTCGGCGTTCGGAGGTATGGGCGGGTGTACGTCCGAAAGGCGTGAGCCGGGCTCGCGCCGCGCACACCGGGTGTGCGGCACGAGCCCGCATATGCCCATCGCACACGCTCCCGCCCCTGGAGCACGGCGAGTTGACTCTGAGCCAATCCATTCATTGGCACGTCCGCACCAGGACTAAGGAGCCACGCCGTGTCCACCCACTCGGGACATTCGACCGTCGACGAACTGGCGGAGTTACGCCGCTGCCTGGAAGTCGGCATGGCCCACATGGACGGGCAGCTCGCGCTGCTCGCCCAGCGGGGCGAGCAGACGGAGCGTGAACTGACCGAGACGGCGGGGCGGGTGGCGGCCCTCGAACATTTGAGGTGGCCGCTTCCCGCCCTCACCGTACTGGCCGCCGTCGGCGCGCTCTCGCTCGCCGTGTGGCAGGCCCTCGGCCGCTGAGGCACCCCCCGCGGCTAGCCGTCGGCTAGCCGCAGATGGTGCAGGAGCAGGAGACCGGCCGCCATGTTGGCGGCCGGGACCTCCCCCCGGGCGACCATGTCGGGCACCAGCTTGAGGGGGATCCACTCGCGGCGGGACGACTCGAAGTCGTCCTCGGGGTGGCCGATGTACTCGGCCGACTCCGACCAGAACAGATGGTGCCGGGCGTCGATGAGCCCATTGGCGGGCTCGACGGTGAGCAGCGGTTTGAGCGGTCCCGGCCGCCAGCCGGTCTCCTCCTCCATCTCACGGGCGGCGGCGGCCTCGATGTCCTCGCCGTCCTCGACGACACCGGCGGCCAGTTCCCAGCCCCAGCTGTCGGTGATGAAGCGGTGCCGCCACAGCAGCAGCACCTCGTTGGCCGCGTTGACGACGGTCGCGACGGCGACCGGCCGCAGCCGGATCAGGAAGTGGTCCAGGTGTCGCCCGTCCGGAAGCGCCACGTCCGCGAGGTTGACCCGGAACCAGCGGTTCTCATACACGGTTTGTTCGTTCAGGTTCGTCCACTGCACGTTTCTGCCACCTTCCGACAAGTAGATGGCAATATCGCAGCAGGCTGACGGTTACAGGGGAACGCGAAGCGCCCCGTCGATCAGCTCGGCGGCCTCGGTGGCGCCGGCGCAACCGCTCTCGATCAGGTGCTCGCGCACCACCCGCAGCCGGTCACGCAAACGCTGCGACTCCATCCCCCGGGCCCGCTCCGCCATCTCGACCGCGGTGGCCACGGCCCGGTCGGCGTCGCCCTGGCGCAGCTCGATCTGGGCGAGCATCGCAAGGCGGTGCACCCTGCCCCTGTCGTGGGAGGGCTCGTCGGCCGCGAGGGCGGCCTGTTCGCGCGCGGCCGTCAGATCGCCGAGGCTGAGCAGCGCCTCCGCCACCTGGACGTTGACGAGGCCCGGCTGGACGTAACCGGTCTCGGCCGGCTCCTGGCCGGGCCTGATCCGGCCGGCCGCCGTCTCGGCGCTCCTGATCGAGGACAGCGCGCTGTGCCCGTCGCCCAGGTGCGCGTACGCCTTGGCCTGCATCGCGTGCAGATCGGATGCGAGCGCGGGGCTCAGCCGGCCGCCCGCCGCCCGCAGGGCCGCCTCCGCGAAGGCGACCGACTGGCGGTAGTCCCGCATGAAGAGCGACTGGTTGACGAGCAGCGCGATGACATAGGCCCCAAGTCCCCTGTCGCCACTGGCCTTCGCGAGCCGCAGCGCCTGGTGGAAGTAGCGCTGGGCGAGCCCCTGGGCGTTGGAGTCGTAGGCGCAGATCCCGGCGATGGCCACCAACCCCCCGGTGGCGCGGTGCAGTTGGCGCCCGGTGGCATCGGTGTAGCCGCCGCGCAGCAGCGGGGCGGTCTCGGCGTTGAGGAAGCCGACGATGCGCGCGCGCGTCGCGATCCCGCCCGCCTTGCGGTACATCAGCTCGTAGTGCTCGCGCGCCGAGCGCAGCATCTCGATGTCGCACGCGTACACGGCCGTCTGACCGTCGCGGGAGACATCGGTGTCCTCCGGCGGGTTCTCCCACTCCCACACGGGCATGACGGCCGGGGTGCCGGTCACCGCGGGCGCGTCGAGTATGTGCGCGCGCTGCTGTTCGTCCGAGCGCCACAGGGCGGTGGCCCGCTCCACGAACCCGGCGAGCGGAGAGCCGTGCGCGCAGGACGGCTCCCCCGGCACGCCGAGGCCGATGTCGTCGAGGGTGACCCGGCGCCTGAGGCGTCCGGCGAGCACCTCGCAGATCAGGTCGGGCACCTGGCCGCGGGGCCGCTGGCCCTTCAACCACCGCGCCACCGCGGTGTGTTCGTACCTGAGGACGAGGCCTCTGGCGCGTCCTGCCTGGTTCACCCGGGCGGCGAGCCCGGCGTTCGAGATCCCCGCCTCGTCCACCAGGGCGTCGAGCAGGGTATTGGGCTGCATGGGGCCCTCCGTCGGCTCGGTGCGGCCAGCGTAGTCGAGCCCGGTTCACACGGGGTGTGAAGCGAATGCCCGCATTTATGCGCCGCGCTCTCTGCCCACGAGCGTCCCCAGTCGGTTGACTCTGAACCGCCTCGCAACGAGGCGACCGGGCCGCCGGCTCCCCCTCGAACAGTGCGGCGGTCCGATCCCGGCGCCGTCCGCCCTGTCCGCGCTGCCCGGCACTCCCGGCAGGGCGGCGGCGCCCCGTACACCACGCGAGGCGGACGCACGAGAGCGCGAAGACGACGAGAGGGGCGCCCCGGGATTCCCGGAGCGCCCCTCTCGTCGTATGCGGGTGGGGCTCACGCCCCGCGCAGCACCGCGCCCGTGGACTCGGCGGCGCGGGTCACCGCGGCGTCGCGGGCGGCCGAGGCCTCCTCGACGGTCAGGGTGCGGTCGGCGGCACGGAAGCGCAGCGCGTAGGCGAGGGACTTCTTGCCCGCGCCGGTCTGCTCACCGCTGTAGACGTCGAACAGCCGGATGGACTCCAGGAGTTCACCGGCGCCGGCGCGCAGCGCGTTCTCCACCGCGGCGGCCGGGACCGAGGCGTCCACGACGAGCGCGACGTCCTGGGTCGCCACCGGGAAGGTGGAGATCGACGGGGCCTGGACCACGCCCCCGCCGGCCCGCTCCAGGGCGTCGAGGTCGAGTTCCATGGCGCAGCTGCGGGCGGGCAGGCCGAACGCCTTGACGACGCGCGGGTGCAGCTCGCCCGCGTGCCCCACGAGGGTCTTGACGCCCTCGGGGAACACGTACAGCTCGGCGCAGCGGCCCGGGTGCCAGGGGCCGTACTGGCCCTGCTCCACGGCGAGTTCGAGCCCGGCCTCGGCGGCCACCGCGCGCGCCGCCTCGATGGCGTCGGCCCAGTCGGCCGCGCGGCCCTTGCCCCACCAGCCGGCCTGCTCGCGCGCACCGGCGAGGACGGCGCCCACGTGCCGCGGCTGCACGGGCAGCACGGCGTCGAGGGAGGCGATCTCCTCGTCGGTGGGGCGGCGGTCGACGGGCAGCCGGGCGGCGACGCCCGGGGTCGTCGACGGGTGGAAGACCAGGCCCGTCTCGAACAGGGCCAGATCGTGGCTGCCGCGGCCCACGTTGCGGCGCAGCGTGGCGAGCAGGCCCGGCAGCAGCGTGGTGCGCAGCGCCGGCTCCTCGTCGCTGAGCGGGTTGACCAGCTTCACGACGGAGCGGTTGGCGTCGTCCCGGTCGAGACCGAGCTGGTCGAAGACCGACTCGGCGACGAAGGGGTAGCTCGGCGCCTCGGTGAAGCCGGCGCCGGCGAGCGCCCGGCCGACCCTGCGGTGCAGGCGCTGACGCTCCGTCAGGCCACGGCCGGCGGGCGGCTTGGGCAGCGTGGAGGGCAGGTTGGCGTAGCCCTCCAGGCGGATGACCTCTTCGGCCAGGTCATTCGGCTCGGTGAGGTCGGGGCGCCAGGACGGCACGGTGACGACGAGCTCGTCCTGCCCGTACGCGTCGCAGCCGACCTCCTGGAGGCGGCGCACGACGGTCTCACGGCCGTACTCGATGCCCGCGACGCGGTCCGGGTGGTCGGCGCGCATCGCGATGCTGCGCGGCGCGGACGGCGAGACGATCTCGGTGACGCCGGCCTCGGCCGTGCCGCCCGCGAGCAGCACGAGCAGGTCCACGGTCCGCTGGGCGGCGGCCGCGGCGGCCTGCGGGTCGACCCCGCGCTCGAAGCGCCTGGACGCCTCGGAGGTCAGCTTGTGGCGGCGCGCGGTGCGGGCGATGGCGACCGCGTCGAAGTGCGCGGCCTCGACGACGACCTCGGTGGTGCCCTTGACCTCGCCGGTCTCGGGGTCCGTGACGGAGTCGGCGATCTCGGTGTTGGCTCCGCCCATCACACCGGCCAGGCCGATGGGGCCCCGGTCGTCGGTGATGACGAGATCGGCGGCGTCCAGCTTGCGCTTGGTGCCGTCCAGGGTGGTGAGCAGCTCGCCCGGCTCGGCACGGCGGACGCCGATGGCACCCTCGACCAGGCTGCGGTCGTAGGCGTGCAGCGGCTGGCCGAGCTCGATCATCACGTAGTTGGTGATGTCGACGGCGAGCGAGATCGGACGCATCCCGGCCTTCTGCAGCCGGCGCTGCAGCCAGATCGGGGAGCGGGCCTCGGGGTCGAGACCGGTCACGGTGCGCGCGGTGAAGCGGTCGCAGCCGATCGGGTCGGCGACCTTGACCGGGTAGCCGTAGGAGTTGGGCGCGGGCACGTCGAGCAGCGCCGGGTCGCGCAGCGGCAGACCGTAGGCGATGGCCGTCTCGCGCGCGACGCCGCGCATCGACAGGCAGTCGCCGCGGTTGGCGGTGACCGCGATGTCGAGGACCTCGTCGACGAGTTCGAGCAGCGCGATGGCGTCGGTGCCGACCTCGTGCTCCGGGGGCAGCACGATGATGCCGCCCGTGGTGTCCGGCCCCATGCCCAGCTCGTCGCTGGAGCAGATCATGCCGTGCGAGGTCCTGCCGTACGTCTTGCGCGCGGCGATCGCGAAGTCGCCGGGCAGCACCGCGCCGGGCAGTACCACGACGACCTTGTCGCCGACGGCGAAGTTGCGGGCGCCGCAGACGATCTCCTGCGGCTCACCGGTGCCGTTGGCCCGGCCGACGTCGACGGTGCAGAAGCGGATGGGCTTCTTGAAGCCCTCCAGCTCCTCGATGGTGAGCACCTTGCCGACGACGAGCGGGCCCTTGAGCCCGGCGCCGAGCTGCTCGACGGTCTCGACCTCAAGACCGCAGTCGACCAGCTTGGCCTGCACGTCGCGGCCGGTCTCGGTGGCGGGGAGATCGACGTACTCCCGCAGCCAGGAAAGCGGGACCCGCATCAGATCTCCATCCCGAACGGCCGGGTGAACCGGACGTCACCCTCGACCATGTCTCGCATGTCTTCTACGTTGTGGCGGAACATCAGCATCCGCTCGATGCCGAAGCCGAAGGCGAACCCGCTGTACTTCTCGGCGTCCACACCGCAGGCGGTCAGCACCTTGGGGTTGACCATGCCGCAGCCGCCGAGCTCGATCCAGCCCTCGGAGGAGCAGGTGCGGCAGGGCCGGTCCGGGTTGCCGACGGACGCGCCGCGGCAGACGTAGCAGACCATGTCCATCTCGGCGGACGGCTCGGTGAAGGGGAAGAAGTTCGGCCGCAGCCGGGTCTCGATGCCTTCGCCGAAGAGCGCCTTGACCATGTGGTCCAGGGTGCCCTTGAGGTCGGCCATGGTCAGGCCCTCGTCCACGGCGAGCAGCTCGACCTGGCGGAAGACCGGGCTGTGCGTGGCGTCCAGCTCGTCGGTGCGGTACACCCGGCCGGGGCAGATCACGTACACCGGAGGCTCGCGGTCGAGCATCGAGCGGATCTGCACGGGCGAGGTGTGGGTGCGCAGCACGACGCCGGAGTTGGCCGACGCCCCCTCGGGGCCCTGCACGAAGAAGGTGTCGTGCTCGGTGCGGGCCGGGTGGTCGGGGCCGATGTTGAGCGCGTCGAAGGTGAACCACTCGGCCTCGGCCTCGGGGCCCTCGGCGACCTCGTAGCCCATGGCCACGAAGACGTCCTCGATGCGCTCGGAGAGCGTGGTCAGCGGGTGGCGCGCGCCGGCCGGTACGCGGTCGTGGGGCAGGGTGACGTCCACCGCCTCCTCGACCAGGACCCGGGCGTCCCGCTCGTCCTCCAGCTCGGCCTGGCGCGCGGCCAGGGCCTTGTTCACGGCGCCGCGGGCCATGCCCACGAGCTTGCCGGCGGCGGCCTTGGCCTGCGGCGGCAGCGCGCCGATCTCGCGGTTGGCGAGCGAGAGGGGCGAGGTGCCACCGGCGTGCGCGGTCTTCGCCTGGGCGAGCGCGTCGAGGTCGCCGGCGGCGGCGAAGGCGGCGAGCGCCTCGTCCCGCATGCGCTCGATCTCTTCCGGTTTCAGTGCCTCGACCTCGACAGGGTCGTACGACTTATTGGGTGCCGACATCTCTTCCCGTGCTTCCGATCGTCTTGGCTGGGGTCCCCGCGACCGCGACAGCGATACCGCGATAGCGCGCGGACACAAACGCGCCAAAGGTCGAGTCTAACGGGGTGCGGGAACGCGGATGCGCCCGTGGGCGGCCCGGGGGGCGATCTACTGGAGATACGCCGGGGCGCCGACGGGCAGGACAAAGCGGAACTGGGCCCCGCCGCCGGGGCCGCGCCCCACCGTGATGGTGCCGCCGTGCGCCTCGACGATGCCCTTGACGATGTACAGGCCGAGCCCGGTCCCGCCGCGCTTGCTCCCCCGCCAGAAGCGGGTGAAGACACGGCCCATCGACTCCTCGGGGATGCCGGGACCTTCGTCGCTCACGGTGACGGCCGTTCCCTTCTCGTCGTGCTCGTCGATGCGCAGGGGTGCCGGCGCCACCTCAATGGTGACGGTTCCCTCGCCGTGGCGCACCGCGTTTTCCAGCAGGTTGCCGAGCACCTGGTCGATCTTGTCGGGGTCCGCCCACAGATCGGGCAGCGGCCCCCCGATGCGGACCAGGAAGCGGTCGGCCCGCTGCCCCGAGGCGACGTGGGCCTGGAGGTGGCGCTCGACGGCGGCCGGGACGTCGACCGGCTGGCGGCGCACTTCGAGGCGGCCCGAGTCGATGCGGGAGATGTCGAGCAGTTCGGCGATGAGCCGGGTGACGCGGTTGGCGTCGGCGTCGACGGTCTCCAGCATGAGGCGCTTCTGGTCGTCCGTGAACCGCTCCCACTTGGCGAGCAGGGTCGCGGTGAAGCCCTTCACGGAGGTCAGCGGGGAGCGCAGTTCGTGGGCGACGGTGGCGATGAGCTCGGCGTGCGAGCGTTCGGTACGACGCCTGGCCTCGGTGGAGCGCAGGCTCACCACGACCCGGCACACCGGCCCGGTCGGCCGCTCGCGCACGTACCGGGCGGAGACGAGCACCTCGCGTCCGCCGGGCAGCAGCAGGTTGCGTTCGGGCTGGCCGACCCGGATGGCGAGACCGCCGTAGGGGTCGGTGAGCTGCCACCAGCGGCGGCCCTTGAGGTCTTCCAGGGGCAGCGCCCGCTCCAGGGGCAGGCCCAGCGCCTCGTGCCGGGGGACCGCGGTGATCCGTACGGCGGCGGCGTTGAAGCAGACCACCCGCCCGGTGTCGTCGGCCACCACGATGCCGTCGGGCAGGTCGTCCGGGTCGAAGCCGAGGACGTCAGGAGGGCCGGACGGATGCAGCGCGGTGCCGTTGCCGATGCCGCTCATGCCGACAGCCATCCCCGTACCCCACCTCTCCGGAGCAATGAGTGGGCGCCCCCGAGCCCGCCACCCTACTAGGAGGAGGTGACGGAGCGGCACCCTCCGGGAGCACGCTGCGCACGGGCGGAGCCGTAGAGGCACACCGCGGCGGCGGTCGCGAGGTTCAGGCTCTCGGCCTTTCCGTGGATGGGCACGCGCACCACGGCGTCCGCGAGCGCGCGGGTCTCCTCGGGCAGGCCCCAGGCCTCGTTGCCGAAGATCCAGGCGGTGGGCCCGCCCATGCTGCCCGCGTCGAGTTCCGCGTCGAGGTCGTCCTCGCCCGCCCCGTCGGCCGCCAGGACGCGTACGCCCGCGTCCCGCAGGCCCTGGACGGCCTGTTCGACGGGGACGCCGACGGCGACCGGCAGATGGAAGAGCGAACCGACCGAGGCGCGCACGGACTTGGGGTTGTAGAGGTCGACGGAGGCGTCGGTGAGGACGACGGCGTCGGCGCCGGCCGCGTCCGCGCAGCGCAGCACGGTGCCCGCGTTCCCCGGGTCGCGGACGTGCGCGAGCACGGCGACCAGCTTCGGGCCGGCCGCGAGGATCTCCTCGAACGGGGAGTCCAGGAAGCGGCAGACCCCGACCAGACCCTGCGGGGTGACGGTCTGGGAGACCTCGGCCAGCACCTCGTCGTCGGCGTAGTGCACCCGGGCGCCCGCCCGGTGGGCGGCGTCCACGATGTCGGCGTAGCGCTCGGCGGCCTCGACGGTGGTGAACAGCTCGATCAGGGTGGGCTCGCCGCCGCTGCGGTGCTCGACGGCCTCGCGCACGGCCTGGGGGCCCTCGGCGATGAACCGGCGTTCCTTGCCACGGAAGCCCCGCCGGGCGAGCCTGCGGGCGGCGGCGACGCGCGGGGAACGCGGGGAGATCAGCTCGGGGGTGGGCATGTACTCGCGGTCTCTCTACGAGGGGGCGGGGGTCCGTCCCCGCCGGGGGCGCGGGGCGCGCCGTGCGACCGGCCACACACCACCCGCGGACAGGAGCGGGGCCCGGCGGACCGGGCCTCAAGAACGCACGGACCCGCAGGCCATCGGCCTGCGGGTCCGGTCCGGCTCAACAAACCGTCAGGCGCTTACGCGGCCTTCGGGGCGTTGACGTCGCTCGGAAGCGCCTTCTGGGCCACCTCGACGAGCGCGGCGAACGCGTTCGCGTCGTTGACCGCGAGCTCGGCCAGGATCTTGCGGTCCACCTCGATGTTGGCGGCCTTCAGACCCTGGATGAGGCGGTTGTACGTCATGCCGTTCTGGCGGGCAGCGGCGTTGATGCGCTGGATCCACAGCTGACGGAAGTCGCCCTTGCGCTTCTTGCGGTCGTTGTAGTTGTAGACCAGCGAGTGGGTGACCTGCTCCTTGGCCTTGCGGTACAGGCGCGAACGCTGACCGCGGTAGCCGGAGGCCGCCTCGAGGATCGCCCGGCGCTTCTTGTGGGCGTTGACTGCCCGCTTGACGCGTGCCACTTGTTAACTCCTTGTAGCGGGGCCGTGGTTGGACTCACACGGCCCGAAATCGAATAGGTCCCGGTCTCGACGTTCCGCCTCCGGGGCGCGGAGGCGGAGGAACGTCACTTGCCGAGAAGCTTCTTGATCTTCTTGGCGTCGCCCGGGGCCATCTCGGCGTTGCCGGTGAGGCGACGCGTCAGCTTGGACGACTTGTGCTCGAGCAGGTGGCGCTTGCCGGCACGCTCACGGAGCACCTTGCCGGAGCCGGTGATCTTGAAGCGCTTGCTGGCACCGCTGTGCGACTTGTTCTTCGGCATAGCGCCGTTATCTCCTCGTCAGTGGCGCCCCCAGCCGGTCCGGGGACCGGCGCTCGGGAGCGTCATGTATGTCGGTTGATTTCCGGAACGGGCTGTCCCGGAATCAGGCCTCGGCGGGGTGTTCCTCGGCCACGGCCTCGGCGGCGGGCGCCTCGGCGACGGTCTCGTCCTGGGCGGACTCCTCCGTCTGGGCCGAGTGACCCTGACGCTCGGCCTTGCGGGCCGCCTGGGCCTCGCGAGCCTCGGCCATTGCCTCGGTCTTCTTCTTGTGCGGACCGAGAACCATGATCATGTTCCGGCCGTCCTGCTTCGGGCTGGACTCGATGAAGCCGAGTTCCTCCACGTCCGAGGCGAGGCGCTGGAGCAGTCGGTAGCCGAGCTCCGGCCGGGACTGCTCACGACCACGGAACATGATCGTGATCTTGACCTTGTCGCCCTGCTTGAGGAACCGGACGACGTGACCCTTCTTGGTGTCATAGTCGTGCGGGTCGATCTTCGGCCGGAGCTTCATCTCCTTGATGACCGTGTGCGCCTGGTTCTTGCGCGCCTCACGGGCCTTCATGGCCGACTCGTACTTGAACTTCCCGTAGTCCATGAGCTTGCACACGGGCGGACGGGCGGTCGCCGCGACCTCGACCAGGTCGAGGTCGTACTCCTGGGCGAGCTCCAGGGCCTTGGCAAGCGGAACGATTCCGACCTGCTCGCCGCTGGGGCCGACAAGTCGCACCTCGGGAACGCGAATCCGGTCGTTGATGCGGGGCTCGGCGCTGATGGATCCTCCTCGGTAGCACCACACGACTGTCTGGCAGACAGCCGCGTACGTCTCTGATGACGTGACCAACCGCCACGAGCACAAAAAATGCCCCGGGACGGACACAGGCGGGGCTCCAAGAAAACCGGAACACCGCCGCGGGTCCACCGCGGGGCGCACATCGGGCGGCTCCATCGTCCGTACGGAACGATGGGGGCCACCTGACCGGATGACCCGCCTCCCGTGAGGGTGGTCGGGTGGGAGATCGGAGCCTCCACTTGTGGGCCGGGCACACGTGCCTGGCCGGTCGTTACACAAGGTTAGCAGCAACCGGACGGGCGGGCGAATCGAGTGCGCGGGCGGAGGCGGTCCGCCCACCGCATATCGTGGGGGCCATGAGTGAGACGCCCACCCCTGAGCCCGCAGACTTCGACACCATGGCCCGCGACATCGCGGAGGTCCCGGCGGTCGAGGTGATCGTGACGGTCGCCGTGAACCTGATGAGCGCCGCCGCCGTGAAGCTCGGTCTGACCGAGGAGGGCGACCAGTACAAGGACCTCGACGAGGCCCGCAAGCTCGTGCACGCCCTGGCCGGCCTGCTCGACGCCGGGGCCACCGAGATCTCGTCCTTCCACGCCGCCCCGCTGCGCGACGGCCTCAAGTCGCTCCAGCTGGCCTTCCGCGAGGCCTCCGTCGTGCCCGACGAGCCGGGCAAGGGCCCGGGCGAGAAGTACACGGGCGCCGTCTTCGGCTGACCCCTTCTCCAGCGCCGCACCGACGGGCCGCTCCTCCCCCTCAGCGGGTGAAGAGCGGCTCGTTCGGCTGTGGGGCCCCGGCCGGCAGCACCGCGAGGTCCAGGCCCCGGACCAGCCGGGCCCGCAGCGTCTCGTCGGCGGCGATCAGCTCGGCCACCCGGCGCCCCGCCTCGGCGGGCGCCGCCCCGTCGGCGAGGACCAGCGCGAGCGTGCCGTCCGCGGCGCCGGGGCCGAGGTGGGCGCGGACCACCTCCGGGACGCCGGCCACCGCCGAGCGCACCGCGCCGATCACCGCGGGATCCGTCAGCGGGTCCGCGCTGGTGCGCCCCTCCGCGAGCGCCAGCAGCGCCGCGCCCCTCAGTTCGTACGCCACCGGGCCCGCGAGGTCGATCACCACGGTGTCCGCCTTCTCGTGCACGGCCGCCGCGAGGGCCTGGTGCAGCGGAACGGCGACCGGGCGGGCCGCCGGGTCCCAGCGGGCGAGGGCCTCGGTCGAGGTGAAGGCGGGCAGCGCCGTGCGGTCGCCCGCCTTCAGGGTGGGCACCGCCATGTCACTGGTCTTCTCGCGGGTGAGGCCGTTCTCGTCGGTCTCGCTCTCGCCGAGCACCGCGACCACCGGCACGAGCAGCCGCGCGCCGCGCAGCGCGGCCAGCACCCGCGGCTCGGCCGACCGGTCCTTCGCCCAGGCGGCCAGTGCCTCGGTCAGTTCGGGGGCGGCGGTGCCGTCGTCGTCGGAGAAACCGGAATCCGGAATGTTCTTGAGCGCCACCCGACGAGCCTAACCGGGCGCCTGCCCCGCCCCGCCCACGGCCTCCCGGCTCAGAGCCACTCGCGCGGGGTCCTGACCCGGGTGGAGCGCCAGAGCGCGACCCCGGCCCCGAGCAGCAGGACGCCGCCGGCGGCGGAGAGCGGGGCCAGCCAGTCCGAGGGGTCGGCGGGGGTGGCGGGCGCGTCGGGGCCGGCGCCGAAGTACGTACGGCCGGACGCGGCGGCCTCCGGGCGCGGGGCGGCCGGTTTGAGGCGGGCGGCGGCGGCGAGGGCGGCGGCCGGGTCGATCATGCCGTAGCCGCGGGCGTCGTCGCGGCCCCCGTCGGGGGCGTCGCGGGCGGTGTCCTCCAGGAGCTTCTTGATCTGCGCCGGGGACAGGCCGGGGTGGGCGGACCGCACCAGGGCGACGGCGCCGGAGACGAACGCGGAGGCGGCGCTGGTGCCCCAGCCCTCGTAGTACTTGCGGTCCGGGTCCGCTATGACCACGTCCACGCCGGGCGCGCTGACGGTGGCGTACCAGCGGCGGGTGGAGAACGAGGCATGGGTGCCGTTGCGGTCGACGGCGGCCACCGCGATGACGCCGGGGTAGGCGGCCGGGTAGGAGATGTGGTCGCCCTGGTCGCCCCCGTTGCCCGCGGAGGCCACCACCACGGCGCCCTTGCCGAGCGCGTACTGGATGGCGGCGTCCTCGGCGGGTTCGGGGTGCGCGGAGGCGCTGTCGTCGCCGAGGGAGAGGTTGATGACACCGGCGCCGTTGTCGGCGGCCCAGCGGATGCCGGCGGCGAGCGCGCCGCCCTTGGTCTCGCGGGCCTGCTTGCGGGCCGGGTCGGTGGATTCCAGGATGACCCGGACCGGCAGGATCCTGGCCTGCGGAGCGATGCCGAGCACCCCGGCCCGGTTCCCGGCACCATGGCCGTGACCGGCGATGATGCCGGCCATGGCGGTGCCGTGCCGGGCCCAGTCGCGGCCGCCGGGGCCGGCCCCGAAGCCGATGAGGTCGTTGCCCGGCAGGACCTGCCCGGTGAGGTCGGGGTGGCTGTCGTCGACTCCGGTGTCCAGGACCGCGACGGTGATGCCCCGGCCCTCGCTCGTACGCCACGCCTGCTGGGTGTGCATGGCGGCCAGCTCCCACTGGCGGTCCCGGATGCCGTCGGCGCGGGCCGGGGCGGCGCACAGGAGCAGGGTGAGGACGGCGGCGCAGGCGAGGGCGCCGGTGCGGCGCAGCCGGGCGGCCCCGGGCGTCGGTGCCCGGCGCTGCGCCCGCGGGCCGAACGGGGCGTCTGGGGCGGTCACTTGGCGGGCTCCGGACTCGCGGCGGCCCTCTTGCGCAGGCCGCGTTCGACGGTGTCGGCGATGCCCTTGGCGTCGTGGCCCAGGCCCGCCTCGGCCACCGGCCCGTTCGCCCCGGGCGCGGTGGCCTGTTCGGCGGGCCGGGGCGTGGCCACGGTGCGGCCGTCGGCGAAGCCGGAGGCGGCGGTGACCACCACGGGGGCGTCGGTGAGGACCCGTACCGTCCAGCTCGCGCGCTGCTTGTCGCCGAACGAGGCCGCGTCGGTGCCCTTGACGGGGTAGGCACGCGGCATCAGATCGGTGCGGGTGGCCAGCTTCTCGGTGCTGAACCGGTTCGCCAGGGCGGTCATCGCGGCGGGGTCGGCCTCGGTGAAGACGAGGCCGACGGTGGTCACGCTGCTGTGGGTGGCGTCGGTGTAGGTGGCGCGCACCATGCGGGCGCAGCCCACCGGTTCGAGGACCTTGAGCAGGAGGGGGTCGAGCGCGCCCGCGCAGCCGCTGTCGGGGGCGACCCCGATCCGCGTCCAGGCACGGTCCGCGCCGCCGGGGCCCGCGCCGGTGCCGTGGATGGTGGGCGGGAAGAGCGTGTCGACCGGCACGCTGTGCCACAGGGCGCGGGCGGCGGTGAAGTTGCCGCGGTCCTCGGCCCCGGCGGAGTCGTCGCCCAGCCAGGTGCCCGCGGCGGCCCCGCCGATGAGCCCGATGCCGAGGACCACGCAGACCGCGGCGGCGGCCACCCGCCCCGGGCGGCGCGCCGGTACGGGCCGCAGCGGCCCGGGCTCGTCGGACAGCGGTTCGGGGGGAAGCAGCGGCTTCGGCGGGGCGGACGGCAGCGGGGGTATCGCGGACGGCGACGCCGAAGGGGCGGCCGGCAGCGGAGGTATCTCGGGCGGCCGTGATGCCGAAGGGGCGGGCGGCATCGGGGCGTTGGGGTGGCCGGCGGTGTTGGCGCGGCGGGGGGTGTCCGGCAGGACGGGTCCCGGATCGATCCGCGGGGGCGGGGTCCGAGGAGGCCCGGGGGGTCGTGCGTCGGTGGTCATCCGCCCCCCTCGTGCCCTCTTGCCGTCCAGCTCAGCCCGTTACCGCCAGGCCGTCACTCTACGGGTTGATCCTGTGCGGGCGCAGACCGCCCGGGGGCCCGTGAGATCCGTGCCCGCCCTCCCCTACCTTGTGGTAACCGGTTCTGGCAGGCTTCCGCCATGACACCCCGCGCCGCTGACCGCGCCCGCTACGACCGGGCGACCGCTCATCTCGATGCGCCCGTCGCGATCGTCGATCTGGAGGCGTTCGACGCCAACGCGGCCGACTTGGTCCGCCGGGCGGCGGGCAAACCGATCCGCGTGGCCAGCAAGTCGGTGCGGTGCCGCGCCCTGCTGGAACGCGTGCTGGCGCGGCCCGGGTTCGCCGGGATCATGTCGTTCACGCTCGCCGAGTCGGTGTGGCTGGCGCGGGCCGGGTTCGAGGACGTCCTGCTCGCCTACCCGTCCGCGGACCGGGCCGGCTTCGCCGAGCTGACCTCGGACCCCAAACTGGCGCGGGCCGTGACCGTGATGGTGGACGACCCGGCGCAGCTCGACCTGGTGGACCGGGCGCGCGAGGGCGCCGGCGAGGAGGTGCGGGTCTGCCTGGAGCTGGACACCGCGCTCCAGCTGTTCGGCGGCCGGGTACGCGTCGGCGCCCGCCGCTCCCCGCTGCGCACCCCCGCCCAACTCGCCGAACTGGCCCGCTCGGTGGCGCGCCGGCCGGGGTTCCGGCTCGTGGGCCTGATGGCGTACGAGGGGCACGTGGCCGGGGTCGGCGACGCCGTGGCGGGCAGCCCGCTGCGCTCGCGGGCCATCCGGCTCATGCAGTCGGCGGCCCGCAAGGAGCTGGCGGCGCGGCGGGCCGAAGTGGTGCGCGCGGTACGGGCGGTGGCGCCGGACCTGGAGTTCGTCAACGGCGGCGGCACGGGGAGCGTGCAGCACACCGCGGCCGAGGCGGCGGTGACGGAGATCGCGGCGGGCTCGGGCCTGTACGTGCCGCGGCTCTTCGACAACTACACCTCGTTCAGCGGCCGTCCGGCCGCCCTGTTCGCCCAGCCCGTGGTGCGCCGGCCCGGGGTCGGCGTGGTGACCGTGCTCGGCGGCGGCTATCCGGCCTCGGGCGCGCCCGGCGCGGACCGGCTGCCGGTGCCGTATCTGCCGGAGGGGCTGCGCTACGACCCGCAGGAGGGCGCGGGCGAGGTGCAGACGCCGCTGCTCGGCTCCGCCGCGGACGACCTGCTGATCGGCGACAAGGTGTGGTTCCGGCACGCCAAGGCGGGCGAACTGTGCGAGCGCTTCGAGGAGTTGAGGCTCATCGAGGGTGACCGGGTGACGGCCACCGTGCCGACGTACCGGGGCGAGGGCCGCACCTTCCTGTAGCCCTTCCTGTAGCCCGGCACGCTCGGGCGACGGCGGGCGCCGGCCCCGGCCGGGCGGGGACACCGGCCGGGGCCGGCCCGCTGACGCGCGCCGCCCCGGAAACCGCGTTCAGCCCCCGTACACCGTGTCCCACTGGTCCGGAACGACCGACCCGTCGGCCCGCCGCACGGGGCCCGTGCGGCCGTCGTGGTCGGTGTACGCGGTGCCGGCGCAGGGGTAGGGCGCCGCCTTCCGCCCCTTGGGCTCGATGAACATCGGGTTCACGATCCAGCGGCCGTCGCTGTCGTCGTACGCCCGGCACATCAGCTCGTTCTTGTTGCGGTTCAGGACCAGGCGCAGGCCGGTCGCGTCCCGCAGGAAGGAGACGTCGGTGTCGGAGTCGCCGGCCGCGAACACCTGCCGCCGGCCCGCCGGCTGCACCTTCTCGGCCGCCGCGCCGCGCACCTTGAGGATCTCCTGGTTGATCCAGCAGCGCTTGCCGTCGATGTAGGTGATCATCGAGTCCGCGCCGTCCCGGACCGAGCCGCAGCCCTTGAGGTGTGCGGTGATGCGTCCGTGCTCGGTGGTGGAGCGGATGCCGATCGCGTGGTCCGGGGCCACGCCCGCGCCGCGCGCCCAGGCGTCGACCACCGGCTCGGGCGAGGCCGAGGTGATCCAGACGTCGAAGCCGGCCTTCCGCAGCGTACGGATCAGATCGCGCTGCTGGTCGTAGTAGCGCACCCAGGCCGTCGCTCTGGTGTTGCTGCCCACGGTCTGGACGGCGTCGACGGGCGCCGCCAGGTTCTCGGCGCGTGCCGCGCTCGCGAAGGAGGTGACCTGGGCGGGGGTCCAGCCGCGCAGGAGCTGGGCGAGCCAGGCGTACGAGGGCTCGATGGTGCGCCGGTCGTAACCGGCGAAGGCGGGGGCGCCCGCGCTGGTGGCGCCCTCGCCGTACACCGCGAGGATCTCGTCGGCGCAGCGGGTGTCGGTGGCGGTCGGCAGGGTGGTGGAGGGGCCCGCCGGGCAGGCCGCGGCGAGGGCCCCCGCCGCCTCGTCGCCGAGGTAGCGGCTGGTGGTGTGCCAGTCGCCGTGCGCCGGGCGCCGGATCTTGGAGTGGCGCAGCAGCCAGTACAGGGTGGCGTCGCCTATGTCGTTCTTGACGACGGTGTTGTCCCAGTCGAAGACGGCGAGCGGCCGCTTGCCGTGGCGCGCGCCGGCGCCCGCGCCGCACGTTCCGTAGGTGTCGATCAGGTCCTGGATACGGTCCTGGTTGTCCGCGAACCACCCCTGGCCGACGGTCAGTTGGGGGCAGTGGGCCGGGCGTGCCGCGGCGGCCGGGGCCGCGGCGAGTCCGGCGGCGGCCAGGGACAGGGCCGCGGCGATGACCGCCAGCCTGCGGGCGGTGAGGGACGTGGACACGCGGGAGGACTCCTGTCGTCGGGAAGATCGTCGGGAACGCTAGACGGCACAGCCGGGCGTCGTGCGACGCCCGGCTGCCGGGTGCGTGACCCCCGGGTGAACAACGGGGGCGGTCGGTCTAGAGGGGGGTGACGTACGCGCCGGAGATGCCGCCGTCGACCAGGAAGTCGGTGGCGTTGATGAACGAGGAGTCGTCGCTGGCCAGGAAGGCCACCGCCGCGGCGATCTCGTCGGCCTCGGCGAACCGCCCGGCCGGGATGTGCACCAGACGGCGCGCGGCGCGCTCCGGGTCCTTGGCGAACAGCTCCTGGAGCAGCGGGGTGTTGACCGGCCCCGGGCACAGCGCGTTGACGCGGATGCCCTCGCGGGCGAACTGCACGCCCAGTTCGCGTGACATGGCCAGCACGCCGCCCTTGGACGCGGTGTAGGAGATCTGTGAGGTGGCGGCGCCCATGACGGCCACGAAGGAGGCGGTGTTGATGATGGAGCCGCGGCCCTGGCGCTGCATGTACGGCAGGGCCGCCTTGCAGCACAGGTACACGGAGGTGAGGTTGACCTCCTGGACGCGCCGCCAGGCGTCGAGTCCCGTGGTGAGGATGGAGTCGTCGTCGGGCGGCGAGATGCCCGCGTTGTTGAACGCGATGTCGACGCTGCCATAGGTGTCGAAGGCCGTCTTGAACAGCGCCTCGACCTGCTCCTGGTCGGTGACGTCGACCTGGACGAAGGTGCCGCCGACGGCTTCGGCCGCGGCCTTGCCCGCGCTCGCGTCGATGTCCCCGCACACCACGTTGGCGCCCTCGGCGGCCAGGCGCCTGGCGGTGGCGAGACCGATGCCGCTGCCGGCTCCGGTGATGACGGCGGTCCGGCCGACCAGACGGCGGCAGACGGGGGTCAGGGGGGAGCCCCCCGCGGTCGTTGCGGTGTCGTCGCTCATGTGTGCTCAGGCCTCCGTGCTGATGAAGACGTTCTTGGTCTCGGTGAAGGCGGCCAGCGCGTCGGGGCCGAGCTCACGGCCGAGTCCGGACTGCTTGTAGCCGCCGAAGGGGGTCGAATGACGCACGCTGGAATGGGAGTTGACGGAGAGGTTGCCCGCCGCGACGCCCCGCGAGACGCGCAGCGCGCGGCCGAGGTCGCGGGTCCAGATCGATCCGGACAGCCCGTAGTCGGTGGCGTTGGCGAGCCGGACCGCGTCCGCCTCGTCCTCGAAGGGCAGCACCACGGCCACCGGCCCGAAGACCTCCTCGACGGCGGCGGGCGCGTCCGCGTCCAGACCGGTCAGGACGGTCGGCGGGAACCAGAAGCCGGGCCCCTCGGGCGCGCTGCCGCGCAGCCCCGGAGCGCCGTCGGGGACGTAGCCCCGGACGCGGTCCAGCTGTGCGCGCGAGATCAGCGGGCCCATCTGCGTCTTCTCGTCGGCCGGGTCGCCGACCACGACCTGGGTGAGCGCCGGGCCGAGCAGGTCCATGAAGCGGTCGTAGGCGGTGCGCTGGACCAGGATGCGGGTACGGGCGCAGCAGTCCTGGCCGGAGTTGTCGAGGAAGGACATCGGGGTGGCGGCGGCCGCCGCCTCGATGTCGGCGTCCGCGAAGACGATGTTGGGGCTCTTGCCGCCGAGTTCGAGGGTGACCCGCTTCACGCGCTGGGCGCACGTGGCCATGATCTGCCGGCCGACCCGGCCGGAACCGGTGAACACGATCTTGGCGACGCCGGGGTGCTCCACGAGCGCGTTCCCCGTGACGGGTCCGGCGCCCGGCAGCACCTGGAAGAGCCCTTCGGGCAGCCCCGCCTCCAGGGCGAGTCCGGCCAGGCGCAGCGCGGTGAGCGGGGTGGTCTCGGCGGGCTTGAGGAGCACCGCGTTGCCGGCCGCGAGGGCGGGGGCGGCGCCCCAGGCGGCGATCGGCATGGGGAAGTTCCAGGGGGCGATGACGCCGATCACGCCGAGCGGTTCGAGCAGGGTGATGTCGAGCCCGCCCGCGACCGGGATCTGACGGCCACTCAGGCGCTCCACTCCCCCGGCCGAGAAGTCCAGCAGATCGCGGACGTTGCCCGCCTCCCAGCGGGCGTTGCCGATGGTGTGCCCGGCCTCGCGGACCTCCAGCCCGGCCAGTTCCTCGATGTGCTCGTCGACGACGGCCGCGAAGCGGCGCAGCAGCCGGGCCCGGTCGGCGGGGGCCGCGGCGGCCCAGCCGCGCTGGGCGGCAGCGGCCCGCTGGACCGCGGCGTCCACCTCGGCGGGGGTGGTGCCGGGGACGGTCGCGATCACCTCCTCGGTGGCCGGGTTGAGCACCTGAAGCTCGTACGCAGTGGACAACTCGTTCCTCACAGGCGTTCGAAGGAGCGGCGGAGCTCCCAGTCGGTCACCGCGGCGTCGAACGCGTCGAGTTCGACCCGCGCCATGTTGCGGTAGTGCGCGACGACCTCGTCCCCGAACGCGGCCTTGGCGATGGGGCTGTTCTCCCACAGTTCGGCGGCCTCGCGCAGGGTGGTCGGGACGTGCGCGTAGTCGCCGGCGTAGGCGTTGGAGGTGCAGGCCTCGGGCAGCTCCAGCTCGTTCTCGATGCCGTACAGGCCGGCCGCGACGAGGCCGGCGACGGCCAGGTGCGGGTTGACGTCGCCGCCGGGCAGGCGGTTCTCGAAGCGGGTGCCCGCGCCGTGGCCGACGACCCTGAGCGCGCAGGTGCGGTTGTCGTGGCCCCAGGCGACGGCGGTGGGCGCGAAGGAGCCCGGCTGGAAGCGCTTGTAGGAGTTGATGTTGGGCGCGTACAGGAGGGAGAAGTCGCGCAGCGCGGCGAGCTGTCCGGCCAGGAAGTGGCGCATCACGGGCGACATGGCGCCGGGCCCGTCGCCCGCCATCACGTTGTGGCCGTCGGCGTCGGTGAGCGAGAGGTGGATGTGGCAGGAGTTGCCCTCGCGCTGGTCGTACTTGGCCATGAAGGTGAGCGAGACGCCCTCCTGGGCCGCGATCTCCTTGGCGCCGGTCTTGTAGACGGCGTGCTGGTCGCAGGTGACCAGGGCCTCGTCGTAGCGGAAGACGATCTCGTGCTGGCCGGGGTTGCACTCGCCCTTGGCCGACTCGACGGTCAGACCGGCCGCCTGCATCTCGTTGCGGATGCGGCGCAGGAGCGGCTCGATGCGGCCGGTGCCGAGCACCGAGTAGTCGATGTTGTACTGGTTGGCCGGGGTGAGCCCCTTGTACCCGGCGTCCCAGGCCTGCTCGTAGCTGTCCCGGAAGACGATGAACTCGAGCTCGGTGCCGACCTGGGCGGTGTAGCCGAGCTCCGCGAGGCGCTCCAGCTGGCGGCGCAGGATCTGGCGGGGCGCGGCGACGACCGGGGCACCGTCGTTCCAGGCGAGGTCGGCGATGAGCATCGCGGTGCCCTCGTTCCACGGGACGCGGCGCAGCGTGGCCGCGTCGGGACGCATGGCGAAGTCGCCGTAGCCGCGCTCCCAGGACGACATGGCGTAGCCCTCGACCGTGTTCATCTCGGTGTCGACGGCGAGCAGGTAGTTGCAGCCCTCGGTGCCGTGGGCCAGGACCTCGTCGAGGAAGAACCCGGCGGCGAAGCGCTTGCCCTGCAGCCGCCCTTGCATATCGGGGAAGGCGAGGACGACAGTGTCGATCTCACCGCTCGCGACGAGGGCGCGCAGCTCCTCGATCGCGAGCGGGGGTGTGCGGTCTGCCACGGGAAGCTCCTCCTTGGGTCAGCCGAGAGCCATAAGGTATGGGGTAGGACCATTGATTGGGAAGGGGAAACCACGACGTGGCGAAGAAGATCGACTCGGCGGACCGCCCGGAGGTGCGCGCGCCGGACACGTTCGTCCCCGTCCTGCGGACCGTACGGGCCGGCAACGGCTTCGAGGAAGCGCTGGAGCAGATCCTCCAGCTGCTGCGTCTCGGCCTCGTCCCCGCCGGTGAACGACTGCCCTCCGAACGGGAGTTGGCGGAGCGGATGGGCATCAGCCGGGTCACCCTGCGCGAGGTGCTCAAGGTGCTCCAGGAGCAGGGCCTGGTGGAGAGCAGACGCGGACGCTACGGCGGCACGTTCGTACTGCCCCGCCCGGACGGGGGCGGCGAGGACGAGCTGCGCCGGCGCGTCGCGTCGGTGGACGTGGAGGACGTCCTGCGCTTTCGCGAGGTGCTCGAAGTGGGGGCGGCCGGCCTGTGCGCGGCGAACGGCCTGAGCGAGGAGGGCGCCGGGCGGCTGCGCGCCGCGCTCGCCGCGACGCACGACGCCGAGCTCACCGACTACCGCCGCCAGGACACGCTGCTCCACCTCACCCTGGCCGAGCTGTCCGGATCCCCCTCGCTCACCGCCCAGTACGCGGCGGTGCGGGCGACCGTGAACGACCTCCTGGACTGCATCCCGCTCCTGGTGCGCAACCTGGAGCACTCCCAGCACCAGCACACGGCGCTGGTCGAGGCGGTCCTGGACGGGGACGCCGACGGCGCGCGCGAAGTGATGCGGGAGCACTGCGGCGGTACGGCGGCGCTGCTGCGCGGCTTCCTCACCTGAGCCGGTCCGTGCGCCACGGCCCGGGTCCGCCTCCCTCTTTCCTCCCTCCCCCGCACCCGCGGTTTCGCGCACACCCCTTGCGCAACTCCCTGCCCTCCGGCAAAGGTATGCAGCCATACCTTTGACCGGACTCCCCCGGATCTCCCCGTGACGATCATCTGGAGCGGCTCATGGCCGACGGCACCGATCTGCGCACCGCGTCCTCCGCCCCGGCCGAGGACGACTATCTGCACCGGCGCACCCTGCGGCGCGGCAGCGCCGGCTGGCTGCTGCTCACCGGCCTGGGCGTCGCCTACGTGGTCTCCGGCGACTACTCCGGCTGGAACATCGGCCTGTCCAAGGGCGGCTTCGGCGGGCTCGCCGCCGCCACCGTCCTGATGGGCCTCATGTACGCCTGTCTGGTGTTCTCGCTGGCCGAGCTGTCGGCCATCCTGCCCACGGCGGGCGGCGGTTACGGCTTCGCCCGCCGGGCGCTCGGCACCTGGGGCGGGTTTCTGACCGGCACCGCGATCCTCATCGAGTACATCCTGGCGCCCGCCGCGATCTCGCTCTTCATCGGTGACTACGTCGCCTCCCTCGGCCTGTTCGGGCTCACCTCCCGCTGGCCCGTGCTCCTCGCCTGCTTCGCCGTCTTCATCGGCATCCACCTGTGGGGCGTGGGCGAGGCACTGCGCTTCAGCCTGGTGGTGACCGCGATCGCGGTGGCGGCCCTGCTGGTGTTCGCCGCCGGCGCGTTCACCCACTTCGACGCCGCCCGCCTCGACGACGTCCCGGTGGACGCCTCGGCGTTCGGCTCCGGCTCGTGGCTGCCGTTCGGAGTGCTCGGCATCTGGGCCGCGCTCCCGTTCGGCATGTGGTTCTTCCTCGGCGTCGAGGGAGTGCCGCTCGCGGCCGAGGAGGCCAAGGACCCGGTGCGGTCCATGCCGCGGGCGCTGACCATCTCGCTCTCGGTCCTCGTCCTGCTCGCCGTGCTGACCTTCCTCGCCGCCACCGGTGCGCACGGCTCGGCCGCCATCAAGGACGCGGGCAACCCCCTGGTGGTCGCACTCCAGGGCGACGGCGGGCCGACCGCCCTGAGCCGCTTCGTCAACTACGCGGGACTCGCGGGCCTGGTGGCCTCGTTCTTCTCACTGATCTTCGCGGGTTCGCGTCAGCTCTTCGCCCTCTCCCGGGCCGGATACCTGCCCCGCTTCCTGTCCCTGACCAGCCGCCGCAAATCGCCCTACCTCGGCCTGCTGATCCCGGGCGCCATCGGCTTCACCCTGGCCGCCTGGAGCGGCAACGGCGGCCGGATGCTGAACGTGGCGGTCTTCGGCGCGACCATCTCCTACGCCCTCATGGCCCTCTCGCACATCGTCCTGCGCCGCCGCGAGCCGGGCCTGGCACGGCCCTATCGCACACCCGGCGGCGTCCTGACCTCCTCGGTCGCCTTCGTGCTCGCCCTGTTCGCGCTGGCGGCCACCTTCCTGGTGGACAAGGACGCGGCCTTCATCGCGCTGGGCGTCTACGCGATCGCGCTGGCCTACTTCGCCTTCTACAGTCGCCACCACCTGGTCGCCCACGCCCCCGAGGAGGAGTTCGCCGCCCTGGCCGCCGCCGAGGCCGAACTCGCCCGGGACTGACCCGCCCACCGAACGGAGAGAGCCGTCGTGTCCAAGCCGCTGATCGGCATCAGTACGTATCTGGAGCCCGCCCGCTGGGGCGTGTGGGACCTCCCCGCGGCCCTGCTGCCGGCCGGATACCCCCGGCTCGTGCGGGCGTCCGGCGGACTCGCCGCGATGCTGCCGCCCGACGACGACCCGGCGGCCGCGGCCGCCGTCGTGAGCCGCCTCGACGCCCTCGTCCTCGCGGGCGGCGCGGACGTGGAGCCCAGCAGGTACGGGGCCGAGCCGTCGCCCCGCACCGGGCCGCCCGCCCGCGAGCGGGACGCCTGGGAACTGGCCCTGATCGACGCGGCCCTGGCCACCGGCACCCCGCTGCTCGGCATCTGCCGGGGCCTGCAACTCCTCAACGTGGCCCTGGGCGGCACCATCGTCCAGCACCTGGAGGGTCACACCGGCGGCCGGGGCGTGCTCGGCGAGCACACCGTCAAGCCGGTACCGGGCACCCTGTACGCCTCACTCGTGCCGGAGGCCGCCGATGTGCCGACCTACCACCACCAGTGCCTCGACCGGCTCGGCGACGGCCTCATCGCCTCGGCGTACGCGGCGGACGGCACCGTCGAGGCGGCCGAGCTGCCCGGCCCCGCCTGGGTCCTGGGCGTGCAGTGGCATCCCGAGATGGGCGGCGACACCCGTGTGATGGAGGGCCTGGTGCGGGCGGCGTCGGCCCGCTGAGACCCCGGAACCCCCGACGGCAGGCCCCGGCTCCGGCCCCCTCCCGGGCCGTACGACACGCCCGGGAACCCGCGCCCCCGCGAGGGGGTGACGATCGGGGGATCAGCCGGGTATCTTCCTCTCGCCGCCCCTCATCAGGCGGATTCTCCGAGACTCCTCGCCTTCACCTGGCCGCTCGTTCCTCTTCGCGCACCCGTTCCTTCCCCGGCCATTTCACGGACGCATCCTGACGATGTGTTCCTCCGTGTCCCCGCTCGCCCCGCCCTCCCGCGGGGCAGCTCCGCCGCGCCCCGAAGGACCGAAGGCCCCGTGCCCGCACCCGTCATCCTGTCGGGCCGTTCCGTACGGCTCGAACCGCTCGCCCCCTGCCACGCCCCGGCCCTGGCCGCGGCCGCGGCGGCCGACCGGACCTCCTACGCCTTCACGCCCGTGCCGCACGGGCCGGACGCGGCGTACGCCTACATCCAGAGCGCCCTGGCCGACCAGGAGGCCGGGCGCAGCCTGGCCTTCGCGACCGTACGGGCGGCCGACGGCCTGGTCGTCGGCTCGACCCGGTTCTGCGAACTCGACTACTGGGACGGGCCCGTGGTGTGGCCTCCGGCGCCGCGCGGCCCGCTGACCGGCGCCGCAGACGCCGTCCCGGACGCGGCCGAGATCGGCGGCACCTGGCTCTCCGCACACGCCCAGGGCACCGGCATCAACACCGAGGCCAAGCTCCTGATGTTCCGGCACGCCTTCGAGGTGTGGCGGGTGCGCCGCATCTCGCTGCGCGCCGACGCCCGCAACACCCGTTCGCGGGCCGCCATCGAGCGGCTCGGGGCGGTGTCCGAAGGGGTGCGCCGGGTGCACACCCGCGGGCTCGACGGACTGGTGCGGGGCACCGCGTTCTACTCGGTGCTCGATGAGGAGTGGCCGCTGGTGCGGCACACCATCGAGCAGCGCCTCACGCGCGCCGAGAGCGCCAACAGCCCCCACCTGGTGCCTGCCTGACGGATCGTCAGGACGGGCGGGCGAGGGACAGCAGGTCGCGGGCGGGCCCCGCGGGCAGCGGGCCCTGGCGCCACACGGCGCGCAGGTCACGGCGCAGCCGTACGCCCTCGACCGGGATCCGCACCAGCCGCCGGGCCGCCAGCTCCTCGCCGAGCGCGAGTTCGCTGAGCACCGAGGGCCCGGCCCCGCTGACGACGGCCGCCTTGACCGCGGTGGTGGAGGCGAGCTCTATGAGGGGGTCGGCGAGCCCGCCGTCCGCGGCCAGTGCCGCGTCCAGGACCTGGCGGGTGCCCGAGCCGCGTTCGCGCAGGATGAGCGGGGTCGCGGCCAGCTCCCGCGGCGGCACGGCATGGCGTCTGCGGGCCCAGGGGTGCCCGGGGGCCGCGACCACGACGAGCCGGTCGTGGCCGATGACCGCCGAGTCCAGACCGGCCGGCACCCCGAGCCCCTCGACGAAGCCGAGGTCGGCCTCGTCCGCCAGGAGCCGCTCGGCGACCACCGACGAGTTCCCGGCGCTGAGCGAGACCGCGGTACCGGGGCGCTCCGACCGCAGCGCGATCAGCCAGCCGGGCAGCAGGTACTCGGCGATCGTCATGCTGGCGGCGACCCGCAGCCGCGAGTCCCGGCGCCCTCGCAGCGCCTGGGCCCCCGCGTCGAACACTTCGGCCGCCTCCACCACCCGCCGCGCCCAGTCCGTCACGAGCACGCCCTCGGCGGTGAGGCGGGAGCCGCGCGGGGAACGGTCCACGAGCGCGACGCCGAGCAGGCGCTCCATCGAGCGGACCCGGCTGCTTGCGGCCGGCTGGGTGATGCCGAGGTCGCGGGCGGCCCGGCCCAGGCTGCCGTGCCGGGCCACCGCCAGCAGCAGCTCAAGGGCGCCGAGGTCGGGCACCCGATGGGCCAGCGGCGTGGTGTTCTCGGACCCGTTCGTACTCATAAACCCAGCTTATGGGCTCATAGCTCCGACGGGCGTGGCGGGGCCGGACCACCGGGCCGAAGCTGGGTCCATGGCCACCCTCGCGCAAGCGCGCCCCCGCACCCGCCCCACCGCCGCCACCCCCCGGCGCCCCGTTCTGCGCCATCTCGGCCCCAACTGGTACGCCGCGGTCATGGGCACCGCGATCATCCCCAACGCGGGTGCGGGCCTGCCCTTCCACATCCCGGGCCTCCCGGTGCTCTGGGCCCTGTCGCTGGCCCTGCTAGCGGGGCTGCTCGTGGCCCGCGCCGGGCACTGGCTGCACCACCGCGACCAGGCCCGCGGCCATCTGCTCGACCCCACGGTCGCACCCTTCTACGGCTGTCTGTCGATGGCGTTCCTGGCCGTGGGCATCGGCTCGCTCTCGGTGGGCGCGGATCTGATCGGCGAGAGCGCGGCCGTCCCGCTGGCGTGGGTGCTGTACGGACTCGGCACGCTGACCGGTCTGGTGGCCGCGGTCGCGGTGCCGTACCTGATGGTCGTGCGGCACGACGTGGCGCCCGGCAGCGCCTCCCCCGTCTGGCTGCTGCCTGTGGTCGCGCCCATGGTGTCGGCGACGCTCGGCCCGCTGCTGGTGCCCCATCTGCCCGCGGGCCAGGCGCGCGAGGCGATGCTGCTCGCCTCGTACGCGATGTTCGGCATGAGCCTGCTGGCGACCCTGGTCATCCTGCCCGTGGTGTTCTCGCGCCTGATCCACCGCGGCGCCCTGCCCCTGTTCCTCACCCCCACCCTGTTCCTGGTGCTCGGCCCCCTCGGCCAGTCGACCACCGCCGTGAACAAGCTGGCCGACGTGGCCGCCGGCTCGATCGGCGCCCCCTACGCCAGCGGCATGAGCGCCTTCGCCGTCCTGTACGGGGTGCCGGTGATGGGCTTCGCCCTGATGTGGCTGGCACTCGCGCTCGCCATGGCCGTGCGGGCGGCCCGGCGCGGGATGGGCTTCGCGATGACCTGGTGGGCCTTCACCTTCCCGGTCGGCACCTGTGTCACGGGCGCCGAGGGCCTGGCCCGGCACACCGGTCTGCACGCCTTCGACTGGCTGGCGGTGGCCCTGTACGCCCTGCTGGTGACGGCCTGGCTGGTGGCGGGCTTCCACACCGTACGGGGCCTGGTGAACGGGAAGCTGCTCGCGGCGCCGGTGAAGAAGTAGACCGGGGGGCGGGCATGGGACGTCGGACGTCGGCTGTCAGACGTCAGCTGTCACCTGTCAGGCGCCGGGTGTCCGACGTCAGGTGCCTGGTGCCCGACGCCGTGGGTCAGGTGTCGGGCACTCGGCATCGAGGGTCGGACGTCGATGCCCAGCGCCGTGCCGAGTGCCGTCGGCGCCGTGGCCAACGACGGGCCGTACCAGGTGAGATGGCGACCGTCGACGAGCGCGGCGGGCAGACCGGGGAAGGCCTCGGGGCCGTCGTCGGGGCCGAAGCGGTAGGGCTCGTCGGGCAGCACCACCAGATCGGCGCCCGAGGCGTTCAGCTCTTCGATGGCGATACGGGGGTAGCGCTCGGCGTGTCCGGCGTGGACGTTGTGCACACCGAGGCGCGCGAGCAGGTCGCCCGCGAAGGTGTCACGGCCGAGCACCATCCAGGGCCTGCGCCAGATCGGCACGACGGCCCGGCGCTCGGGTCCCGGGCGCACCGCGGCCCACGCCTCCTCGGCCGCGTCCAGCCAGGCGGGCCGGGCCAGGCCGCACCCCGCCACCAGGACACGCTCCAGCTCTGCGAAGGCCTGGTCCACGGTGCGGACCTCGGTGACCAGGACGTCGAGCCCGGCGGCGGCGAGCGCGGCCAGGTCCTCGGGCCGGTTCTCCTCCTCGTTGGCGATCACCAGGTCGGGGGCGAGGGCCACGACGCGGGCGACGTCCGGGTTCTTGGTGCCGCCGATCCGCTCCGCGGCGAGCCCGGCCGGGTGGGTGCACCAGTCGGTGACCCCCACCAGGAGACCGGGGCCGGTGGCCGCGACCGCCTCCGTCAAGGACGGGACGAGGGAGACCACCCGCATCAGTGGCGGGTCTCCTCGATGGCCTCGATGTGGTCGGCGACCGCCACGACCAGGATCCGGGTGCCGGGCAGGGCCGCGCGCCAGCGGTGGCGCACCCCGCCGGACAGGCACAGGGTGTCCCCGCGCTCCAGGCGGTAGGCCCGGCCCTCGGCCTCGACCTCGGCCGCGCCGTCCGCCACGTACATCAACTCGTCGTTGCGGTGCTGGAATTCGCGTCCGGTGTCCTGCTCGCCGGTGAACTCCATGGCGTGCAGTTGGTGGTGGCCGCGCAGCAGGGCGCGCACACCGTGGCCGCCGCCGTCGGGCTCGGCCCGTACGACGTCCACGGTCCGGGCGCAGTCGGCGGCGTCGTACAGCTCGGCGACCGTGGTGTCCAGGGCGTCCGCCACGCGCTGCAGGGAGCGGGCACTGGGGCGGGCGCGTTCGTTCTCGACCTGGCTGAGGAAGGGCACCGAGAGTCCGCTGCGCTCGGCGACCACGGCGAGGGTGAGGCCCAGGCTGCGGCGCAGGCGCCGCACCGCCACTCCCACCCGAAGAGTTTCCTTCTCGTCCATCTCCCGGGCTCCCTCCTCTTTCCCTCGATTGTCCTCGGCCCGCGTCCGCACCGGCTGTGTGCACGTCACCCTACGCAGCTTCGGGCCCCGAGGGGACCGTCCCGCCAAGATCACCAAGGGTTCCGCGGCACATCGGGCCGGATCGCGATGCTCCGCAGCCGCGGCCGGAGGACCGGCCGCGGCTGCGGAAGGGGGAGGTGGGAGGGGGTGACCCGGCGGGCGGCTACGAGGCGACCGGGGTCCACCGGTCGGCCAGACCGGGGTTCTCCTTCAGCCAGGCGCGCACCGCGTCCTGCTCCTTGCCCTTGCCGGTGGACTGGATCTTGGCTTCAAGGCTGGTGAGCTGCTTCTCGTCCATCTTGAAGTTCTTCAGCCAGGTGCCGACCTCGGCGTTGTCGGAGGCGAAGCCCTTGCGGGCCAGGGTGTGCACCCCGTCGCCCTTGCCCCAGACGCCCTTGGGGTCCTTGAGCTTCTTCAGGTCGTACGTGTTGTACGCCCAGTGCGGCGACCACAGCGGAACCACGATGGGCTCCTTCTTGGCGTAGGCGCGCTTCAGCTCGGCCAGCATGCCGGGCGTGGAGCCGTCCACGACCTTGTACTCGCCGTCCAGGCCGTACTCCTTGAGGATCTTGTCCTTGAGGATGCCGGTCTCGCCCGCGCTCGGCTCGATGCCGACGATGCGGTTCTGGAACTCGGAGCCCTTGCCCTTGAGGTCGTCGAGGGTGTTGACGTCCTTGACGTAGGACGGCACCGAGAGCTCCAGGGAGGTGGGCCCGTACCAGGAGCCCATGTCCTCCAGCTTGTCCTTGTACTTGGCCCAGTACTGGGCGTGCGTGGTGGGCAGCCAGGAGTCGGTCTCGAAGTCGATCTGGCCGCCGGCCATGCCGGTGTAGAGCGCGCCGGCCTCGTACTGGCGGGCGTCCACGGTGAAGCCGCGGCGTTCCAGGAGTTCCTTCCACAGGAAGGTGGAGGCGACGCCCTCGTCCCACGGGATGTAGCCGAGGGAGATCTTCTTGCCCTTGCCCACGTCCTTGGCGCCGGTGGCGGAGGCCGCACCGGAGGAGCCGAACAGGTTCATGCCGCCCGCGACGACGGCGAGGACGACCACGCCGACGATCGCGACGACGGGCTGGGGGCGGTAGTTCCAGATCTTCAGGCCGCCGGCCGCCGCCTTCGCCTTGGCCAGCGCGCGCCGGCCGAGCGGGGAGACCTGACGGCTGAGCGCGCCGGTCATCCGGTCCAGGTACATCGCGAGGACGACGATGGAGATGCCGGCCTCGAAGCCGAGGCCGATGTCGACGTTGCCGATGGCGCGGTAGACGGCGCCGCCGAGGCCGCCGCCGCCCGCCATGCCGGCGATGACGACCATCGACAGGCTGAGCATGATGACCTGGTTGATGCCCGCCATGATGGTGGGCAGCGCCAGCGGCAGCTGGACGCGCAGCAGCGTGTTGCGCGGCGTGGTGCCGAACGCCTCGGCCGCCTCGACGAGTTCACCGTCGACCTGGCGGATGCCGAGTTCGGTCATGCGCACGCCGGGGGGCAGCGAGAAGACGATGGTGGCGATGATGCCGGGCACCACGCCGACGCCGAAGAAGATGATGCCGGGGATCAGGTAGACCATCGCCGGCATGGTCTGCATGAAGTCGAGGACCGGACGCAGGACGGCGCTGACCGCCTTGGAGCGGGCCGCCCAGATGCCGAGCGGGATCGCCACGACCAGCGTCACGATGGCGGCGACGAGCACCAGCGACAGCGTCGACATGGTGTCGTCCCACAGCTGGATCGAGTCGATCAGCGCGAAGCCGGCGAAGGTGAGGAGGCCGGCGACCAGGCCGCGCAGCCACCAGGCGACGACGGCGAGGATGCCCGCGAAGAGCAGTGGCTGCGGCGCGTCGAGCACCGTGTTGATGCCGTCGTACATGCCGTTGACGACCTGGGTGATGGCGTCGAACAGCCAGGACAGATGGCGCTGGAGGAAGTCGACCGCGCTGTCGACCCAGTCGCCGAGCGGGAGCCTAGGCATGCGCCGCCACCTCCTTCATCGAGCAGACGGCCGGGCCCTGCTTGTCGTCCCCCAGGAAGGCGATGAGCCGCTCCTGCGGCACGACGCCGCGCAGGGTGCCGTCGGCGTCCTTGACGGCGACCGGGTGCGGGACGCGGGCGGCGACCGCGCACACGTCGGCGACGGGCGTCTCGGGGAGCACCGTCTCGCAGTCGCAGTCGCCCGCGTCGGGGCGGTGCGGGGTGGTCATCACGGACAGCGCGGTGAGCACCCGGGAGCGGTCGACGTCCTGGATGAAGGACGCCACGTAGTCGTTGGCCGGGGTGAGCAGGATGTCCTCGGCGGTGCCGAGCTGGACTATCCGGCCGTCGCGCATGACGGCGATGCCGTCGCCGAGCCGCATGGCCTCGTTGAGGTCGTGCGTGATGAAGACGATCGTCTTCTTGAGGCGCTTCTGCAGTTCGAGGAGCTGGTCCTGCATGTCGCGCCGGATCAGCGGGTCGAGCGCGCTGAACGACTCGTCCATGAGCAGCAGGTCGGCGTCGGTTGCCAGGGCGCGGGCCAGGCCCACGCGCTGCTGCATGCCGCCGGAGAGTTCGTCGGGCCAGGAGTCGCCCCAGCCGCCCAGGCCGGTCAGCTCCAGTGCCTCGGCGGCACGTTTCTCCCGTTCGGCACGGGGCACACCCTGGACCTCAAGGCCGTACGCGGCGTTCTCCAGGACGCTGCGGTGCGGGAAGAGCGCGAAGTGCTGGAAGACCATGCTGATCTTGCTGGAGCGGACCGCGCGCAGCTCCTTGGCGGGCAGGGCGGTCAGGTCCTGGCCGTCGAACAGGACGCGGCCCGAGGTGGGTTCGAGGAGCCCGTTGAGCATGCGCAGCAGGGTGGACTTGCCGGAGCCGGAGAGCCCCATGACCACGAAGATCTGACCGGGTTCCACCGTGAACGAGGCGTCGATCACCGCCGCGGTCGTCCCGTCCGCCCGCAGCTCGTCGCGGTCGGCGCCGCCTTCGAGCCTGCTGACGGCTTCCTCGGGTCGTCTGCCGAACACCTTGTAGAGCTGCTCGGCTTGCAGCCTGGACACATACACCTCACGGGTAGAACTGAAAACGGCCCGCATCCCCCGCGGGCGGGCCGTGGAGCGGCGCGGATTCGGTCCGCAGCCCGAGAAATGGTTGAAATCCATACTTGGGTCCGCTCCGGCGACGCGCCTGCCCTCACCGCCCGGGGGCAAACACAACAGTGACCCAGTTCACTTGTTCACGAGGCAGGCAGGCCGGTCCGCGCCCGGCGGCGCAGCGGCTGACGGCGGGTGGCGACTGTTGGCGAGGGGGCTACCGGCGGGGGTGGCTGTTGGTGGGGGTGGCTGTCGGTGGGGTGCGGCATCATCGGGGTGTGACGCGACGCCTGATGCTCCTCGACACCTCGTCCCTCTACTACCGCGCCTATTTCGGCGTGCCCGACACGGTGCGGGCGCCGGACGGCACCCCGGTCAACGCGGTGCGCGGCCTGCTCGACTTCATCTCGCGCCTGGTGCACGACCACCGCCCGGACGACCTGGTGGCCTGCATGGACGCGGACTGGCGACCGCAGTGGCGGGTCGATCTGATCCCCTCCTACAAGGCGCACCGGGTCGCCGAGGAGACCCCGGCCGGGCAGGTGGACGAGGAGGAGACCCCGGACACCCTCGCCCCCCAGGTCCCGGTGATCGACGCCGTGCTGGACGCGCTGGGCATCGCCCGCGTCGGCGTCGCCGGTTACGAGGCGGACGACGTGATCGGCACCCTGTCCGGCCTCGCGCCCGGCCCCGTCGACATCGTCACCGGCGACCGCGACCTGTTCCAGCTGGTCGACGACGAGCGCGGCGTGCGGGTGCTCTACCCGCGCAAGGGCGTCGGCGACTGCGACCTGGTCGATGCCGCGATGATCCGTACGAAGTACGGGGTGCGGCCCGACCAGTACGCCGACTTCGCGGCCCTGCGCGGTGACGCCAGCGACGGGCTGCCCGGCGTGAAGGGCATCGGCGAGAAGACGGCGGCCCAACTGATCAACGAGTACGGGGACCTCGCGGGCGTCCGCTCGGCCGCCGCCGACCGCTTCTCCCGGCTGACCCCGGCCAAGCGCAGGGGGATCCTGGAGGCCGCCGACTACCTCGACGTGGCGCCGAAGGTGGTGCGGGTCGCGATGGACGTGGCACTGCCGCCCTTCGACGCCACGCTGCCCACCGCACCGCGCGACCCGGCCGCCCTGGAGGACCTGGTGAAGCGATGGGGCCTGGCCGGGGCGACCGGCCGGTTGCTGACGACGCTGGGCCACTGAGGACGGCAGACGGCCGGGGGTGTTAAGTTAGGTAAACCTAACTAATGGTGAATCAGGGGAGCGCACAGTGGCAGAACGCCCGTCTCGCAAGGCACCGAAGATCAACGAGGCGCAGGTGGTGCGCACCGAGCGCCTCACCCCGCACATGGTGCGCGTCGTACTCGGTGGCGGGTCGCTGGCCGGCCTCGACATCGGCGAGTACACCGACCACTACGTCAAGCTGCTGTTCCCGGCGCCGGGCGTGAGCTACCCGGAGCCCTTCGACATGGAGCGGATCCGCGCCGAGTTCCCGCGCGAGCAGTGGCCCAGCACCCGCGCCTACACGGTGCGCGCCTGGGACGCCGAGCGCGCCGAGCTGTCGGTGGACTTCGTGGTGCACGGCGACGAGGGCCTCGCCGGGCCCTGGGCCACCCGCGTCCAGGCGGGCGAGACCGTCCGCTTCCTGGGCCCCGGCGGCGGGTACGCCCCGGACGCGGCGGCCGGCTGGCACCTGCTCGCGGGGGACGAGAGCGCGCTGCCCGCGATCGCGGCGGCCATGGAGCGCATGCCGGCGGGCGCCGTGGTGCACGCCTTCGTGGAGGTGGCGGGCCCCGAGGAGGAGCAGAAGATCAGCACTCCCGACGGCGGCACGGTGACGTGGCTGCACCGCGGGGACGCGCCGGTCGGCTCCCAACTGGTCGCCGCTGTCAAGGAGTTGGAGTTCCCGGTCGGCGACGTGCAGGCCTTCGTGCACGGCGAGGCGGGCTTCGTGAAGGAGCTGCGAGCCCTGCTGCGCGTGGAGCGCCAGGTGCCGCGCGAGCGCCTGTCCATCTCCGGCTACTGGCGGCTGGGCCAGGACGACGACGCCTGGCGCGCGGTCAAGCGCGAGTGGAACGAGCAGGTGGAGCGCGAGCAGGAGGCCCCGGCCGCCTGATCCGCTCCCCCGCACCCCGAACCCCCCGGCGCCGCGCGGCGCCGGGGGGTTCGCCGTTGCGCGATCCGCGGCCGGGGGGTTCGCCGTTGGGCGATTCGCGGCCGGGGGGGGCACCGTGGCGCGATCCGTGCCGGGGGCGTTGTGCGGCAGGGGCGGCGGAGGCGTTGCGCGGCCCGCACCGGGGGGACGTCGGCCCGACTGCCCTCAGGTCTGCCCTTTCAGTCCTCGCGGCCCGGGCCCCCGCCCCCTAACCTCGGCCGCTCGGAGCGGGACCGCGAACTGGAGGCCGGGCGCGTGCGAGAGACAGGGACACCGCCGGTGGCGGCGACGACCACGGCGGTGCCGCGCCGGGAGGCGGCACGGGGCGAGTCCGCGGACTCGGCGGGCGGGCACGCGCCGCACCGCGCCGGGGTCACCACGTACCAGGGGACGGCGGGCAACGCGGCCGTGGCGCACTGGATCCAGCGCCAGGAGACCCCGGGGTCCGACGCCAACGCCGAGGCGCGGAAGAACGCCGTCGACCCGACGGGGCACGGCGAGTGGAGCACCTTCCGCGACATGATGGCGGAGGCCGGGTTCCCCAACAGCGTGACGGACGCGGCCTGGCAACTGGTGCTCGGCGGCCTCGCGGAGCAGGGGCAGCTCAACGACGAGGCGATGAGCCGGTTCACCGAGCGCCAGGCGCAGCGCGACCACCGCGCGTCCAACACCTGGTACCAGGAGCTGGTCCAGCTCATCGGGGACTATCTGGAGATCGACCGGCCGACGATGGCGCTGTGGTCCGGCGGCATCGACACCAGCGTGTACGCCCGCTCCAAGGGCCACACCCCGCTGGAGGCCACACCGTTCGGCGGGATCATCGACAAGATGCGGCTGACCAAGGACTGGAAGCTGAAGACGCCGATGTGGAACGTCCTGTCCAAGGCGTTCGTGGACCGCGCCCGCGGCCCGGTCCACATCTTCCTGCGCGCCTACAACCCGGACAGTGTGCTGATCGCCCAGGAAGTGCCCCAGCTCCGCCTGGTGATGGCGCTGCACCCGGCGGTCAAACTGATCTGGCACCCGCTGTACACGGCGTCCGACGGGCGGCTGATGGAGGTCACCAAGAGCCTGGACCTCGTCCCGGACGCCTCCTACGCGACCCGGGACGAGTGCGTCCAGGTGCTCTACGACTACCTGCGGCTGCGGCACGACCCGGAGAACGCCCACTCCGAGCGCGCCAACCAGGAGATGAGCGACCGTCTCGCGGCGAACGGCAACCCCCGCTAGCGGCAAGCCCGTTGGCGGTCCCGCGCTCACGCGCCGGGCCCGGCGCTCACGCGGCGGGCCCGGCGCGTCCGTCCGCTCAGTACGCGCGGACCCGCTCCGCCTCGCGGGCCGGCCGCGCCTGCGCGGGGTCACCGTGGCCGGCGTCCGCGGACGCTCCCGGGCGCAGCGGCCACCACAGGGCCCGCCCGAGCAGGGCCGCGACCGCGGGCACGAGGACCAGGGACAGGACGAGCGCGGAGAGCAGGATGCCCAGCGCCATCGCGAAGGCCATCTGCTCGTTGCCCGGCGAGGTGGCCAGAGTCGCGAAGGACCCGGCGAGGACCACACCGGCCGAGGCGATGGCCGGCGTCGTGTGCCGCACCGCGCGGGCCACGGCGGCGCGGGCCGGACCCGGCCGCCGCATCTCCTCGCGGACGCGGTCGGTGATCAGGATGTTGTAGTCGGTGCCGAGGGCCACCACGAACAGGAACAGCACCAGCGGCAGGGTGAAGTTGACGCCCGGCTCGCCCAGGCCGTGCTGGAAGAGCAGGGTGGCCGCGCCGAGGGTCGCCGCGAAGCCGAGCCCGACGGAGAGCATCAGGACGACCGGGGCGAGCAGGCTGCGCAGGAGCAGCAGCAGGATCAGGGCGATCAGCGCGGCGGCGACCGGGAACACCACCTTGAGGTCGTGGTCGACGGCGGTCGCGATGTCGGCGAAGATCGCGGCCGTTCCGCCCACATGGGCCGTCGTGCCGTCGGGCGTGTGGCGGGCGACCGCGTCCCGGATGGGCCCCGAGGCCAGGTCGCGGGCCTGCTGGCTCTGCGGGTCTGCGGTCGGGTAGAGGTCGATGCGGGCGGCGTGGTGGTCCTGGTTGAGGACGGTCGGGGCGACCTTGCCCACGCCCGTGACCCGGGTGAGCGCCTGGGAGAGGCCGTCGAGCCGGCTGGTGGTGAGGGTGCCGCCGTCCTTGGCGAGGACGAAGACGCTCGTCGGGTCGGACACGCCGGCCGGCAGCGCCCGGGAGATCTCGGTGGCGGTGGCCGCGGCGGCCGTCTTGTTGTCGGGGCCGCCCTGGCCGTAGTCCATGCGGATGCCGGTCAGTCCGGCGGCGAGCGCGGCCAGCAGGGCGAGCGAGGCGGCCAGCATCAGCACGGGCCGCCGCGCGACCAGGACGCCGAGCCGGGCGGCCCGGCCCTCGCGCGGCTCGCGGCGCAGTGCCTTCTTCGAGGGCCAGAACATCTTGCGTCCGGCGGCCGCGAGCAGCGCCGGCATGAGCGTGAGGCTGCCGACGAGCATCACCAGGACGGCGGCTGCGATGGCCGGGCCGAGCGAGCGGAACTGTCCGAAGGTGGCGAGGCCGAGCGTGGCGAACGCGGCGACGATCGTCAGTGCGGCCGAAGTGATGGCGCTGCCCACCCGGGCGCAGACCTGCGCTGCGGCCTCGCGGGCCGGCTGCTCGGGACGCTCCCTCAGGTGTTCGCGGAAGCGGAACAGCAGGAACAGCAGGTAGTCGATGCCGATGCCGAGCAGGACCACGTTGAGCAGCGCCGGAGTGCTCGCGTCGAGCTTGAGTCCGGTGAGCATCGCGGCCCCCGCGACGGCTCCCGCGGCCACGAACCCGATCATCGCGACGGCGAGCAGCGGCAGCAGGGCGGCGAGGACGCTGCGGAACACCAGGACGTTGAGCAGCACGATCAGCGCGGTGACCAGTGCGCCGCCGATCTTCGTGGCCAGTTCGTGCTCGTCGGTCGTGTCGACGATGTTGGCGAGGGAGCCGGTGAATCCGGTACGCATCCCTGCCTCGGCGAACCGCTCCCTGGCATCGTCGCGGAACGCCCGGAAGACGTCCTGCACCCCCGGGTCCGAGGGGTTGCCGGTCAGTTCGACGCCGAGCAGCTCGAAGCTGCGGTCGGGCGCGGTCATCGCGGGGGTGACCCGGGGCGTCTGCGAGCGGTCGGGGACCATGAACGACGGGGTGTCGTCCTTGCGCGGCATCGTGACCCGGCGCCCGCCCAGCCCGGCCGCCTCGTCCTTGATCCGCGCGCGGTCCGCGGCCTGGAGGGGCTTTCCGTCCGCTCTGGCCACCAGGACGGTCACCGTGGTGGCGCCGGGGTTCACCCCGAACCGCTCCTCGGCTATGTGCAGCGCGGCGGCCGAGTCGTACTCGCGGGGCAGGAAGTCGCCCGCCTGGCTCTGGGTGACGCGGCCGAACAGGGTCGGTGTCAGGGCGCTCAGGGCGACCCCGAGCACCGCCCACAGGGCGATCACCTTCCAGGGATGTCGGGTGGAGAATCCGGTCAGGGCGCGGATCACGATGTCCTCCGGCGGACGGTGGTGCGTACGGAGCGACCGGGGGTTCCCGGCAGGCTCCAAGCCCATCACCGCGAGGCCCCCTTCAGCGTCCTGGCCAGGGATGATCCCGCCCCGGGCCCTGACTCCCAACCCCCGTCCACCCCAGGACCACGGTCCTGGTCCCCCCTCCCCCCACGGCCGGTCCCGCACCCCGGCGGGCTGTGCGAGGCTGGTGCGGGGGAACAGGAGGTCGAGAGTTCGGGGGCGAGGGATGCGCATGGGCGGGTCGAGCAGGTCCGGCAGATCGATGGTCAGCGGCAGCGGCAGCGGCAGCGGCAGCGGCAGCGGCAGCGGCAGCGGCAGCGGCAGCGGGGCGGAACCGGGGGTGGGCCGTTCCGGTTCCGGGGACGCGGGGGGCGAGGGTGCCTGGAGCCGCAACGAGGCGCTGCTCACCGGCGGAGCCTGTGCCATCAACCTGCTCAGCTATGTGTTCGTCAGCGACGCCGAGGGGCGGGGCGGGGCGAGCGTGGTGGGGTTCCTCCTCGTCGCCCTGGCGGCCGTGCCCCTGCTCGTGCGGCGCACCCACCCGGTCCTGGCCCTCGCCGGCACCCTCGCGCTCGACTCCGCCGCCTCGCTCGCCCTCCATCTCTCCATCCACTTCGGCGCGGTCCTCGTCCTGGCCCTGTACTCCGTCGCGAGGGCGTGTTCGGGCCGGGTGACGGCTGCCGCGACGATCGCGACGATTTCACTGAACCTGCTGTGCCAGAGCAACGGACAGATCCCGCCCTGGCAGGCGACCCTCTCCTCGGTTCTGTCCCCCTCGATCGTCGTCGCCATCGCCCTCGCCGTGGGCCGCTGGCAGCGTGAGGTGGCCGCCAACCGACAGCTTCTGGCCGACCGCGCCGTGGCCGACGAACGCCGGCGCATCGCCCGGGAGTTGCACGACATCGTGGCCCACCACATCACCACGATGCAGTTGATGGCGGGCGGCGCCCGGGCCAACCTGTCCCGGCCCGACGTCGCCCGGGACGCCCTGGTCACCCTGGAGTCCTCCGGCCGCCTCGCGCTGAGCGAGATGCGCCAGCTCCTCGACGTCCTGCGGGCCGGCGATGAACCGGAGGACGCGCCCTGCCGGCCACAGCCCGGCACCGACGACCTTCCGCGCCTGGTCGATGATTCTCAACAGGCAGGGCTGCCAACGGAGTTCACGGTCACCGGCGAGCCGCGCCACCTGCCGCCGACCCTGGACCTGACGGTGTTCAGGATCGCGCAGGAGGCGCTCACCAACGCCCGCAAATACGCGGGCCCCACGGCTCGGGCCACACTCGACCTGACGTACCGTCAGGACCGGGTCGTCGTCGAGGTACGCGACGACGGCGGGGGCCGCCCGCCCCTGGAACCCGCGACGCCGAGCCCGGGCGGCTACGGCCTGGTCGGCATGCGCGAGCGCGTCGCCCTGCACGGCGGCACGCTCACCACGGGCCCGCACCCCTGCGGCGGCTTCGCCGTGCTGGCCGAACTGCCCCTGACCGAGGACGAGGCGGCCGGTGCGGCCGTCCAGCACGCACCCGAGGGAGCGCTGCGATGACCGGCCCCGACAGCGGGACGACCCCGCGGGCGATCCGCGTCCTGATCGCCGACGACCAGCCGCTGGTCCGCCGCGGACTGTCCCTGATCCTCTCCCCCGACCCGGCGTTCGAGGTGGTGGGCGAGGCCGAGAACGGCGCGCAGGCCGTCACCCTGGCCGGCCAACTGCGCCCCGACGTCGTGGTCATGGACATCCGGATGCCCGTGCTGGACGGCGTCGCCGCCACCGCCGCACTCGCCTCCGCCGTGCCCGGCTGCCGCGTCCTGGCCCTGAGCACCTTCGATCTGGACGAGTACGTGGTGGGCGCACTGCGCGCCGGGGCGTACGGGTTCCTGCCCAAGGACAGCTCTCCCGAGGACCTGAGCGCGGCGATCCACACGGTGCACGCCGGTGAGGCGGTGGTGGCCCCGCGCCTGCTGACCCGCCTGATCTCCACCTATGTCACCACCCCCCGCGAACCCCGCCCGTCCTTCACCCCCACCGCCGAACTCACCCCCCGCGAGGTGGAGGTGTGGCGCCTGATGGCGACCGGCCTCGACAACGCGGCCATCTCCCAGGACCTGGACATCAGCGTGTCCACGGTCAAGAACTACATCACCAGCATCTTCGACAAGCTCGCGGTGCGCGACCGCGCCCAAGCAGTGATCGCCGCCTACGAATCAGGCCTGGTAACTCCCGGCTCCCCCGCACCCGCCCCCACCACATGACCGCCGACGCGGGCCCCCACAATCGGCTCGCACCGGCTCCGCCATGACCGGTGGCCCGGGGCCCGCCTCGGCCTCGCCTTGCCGAAGCAACCCCCGCCCATCACTTCCGCCTCCGCACCGTCCCTTCCACCTCCCCCGCCGCCTGCAGGGTCAGGCCCGGGAGTGGGGTGAGGGTTCGGGGGTGGACGGTCAGGGTGTGGTGGTGGGAGAGGGCGGCCAGGATCAGGGCGGATTCCACCAGGGCGAAGCGGGTGCCCAGGCAGGCTCGGGGGCCGCCGCCGAAGGGGAACCAGGCGTACTCGGGTATCTCCTCGGCGCCGTCCATCCAGCGCTCGGGGCGGAACTCGTGCGGGTCGCGGAACCAGCGGGGGTCGCGGTGCGTCGCCCACTGGCTCGTCCAGATGCGGGTGCCGGGCGGGATGGTGCGGCCACCCAGGCTCGCGCCCTGCTTCGCGACTCCGGTGAGCAGCCAGATCGTCGGGTACAGGCGGAGCGTCTCCTTCACGACCGCCTGGGTGTAGGTGAGCTGGGCGTAGTCGTCGAAGCCGGGCGTGCGGTCGCCCAGGACGCGGTCCAGCTCGTCGGTCAGGGCCTCGCGCACCCGCGGGTTGGCGGACAGCAGGTGCCATGCCCACACGAGGGTGCTGCTCGTGGTCTCGTGGCCGCCTATGTAGAGCGTGACCGTCTCGTCGCGTATCTCGCGGTCGGTCAGGCGCGTTCCGCTCTCGTCCTGTGCCGCGAGCAGCCGGCTCAACAGGTCCGGCCGGTCCGTGTCGCCCGCGCGGTGGCGGGCCACGATCCGGCCGACCTCCGCGTCGATGACCGCGGTGGCCTTCTTGATGCGGGCGCGGCCGGGGGTCGGCACCCAGTCCGGCAGCAGTGCTCCGATCCCGCTGAACTCGGCGCCGATCTCGTGCTGGGCGACCTCCATGGCCCGGCCGATCGCGTCGGCGTCCGCGGCCGTGTCCACGCCGAAGATGGTGCGCACCGCGATCCGCTGGGTGAGCGCGGACATCTCGCGCTTCACGTCGATGCGCTGCCCCTCCGTCCAGCTGTCGGCCAGGGCCACCGCGCAGGCCGCCATCGTCGCCGCGTACGACCGCACTTGGCTGGGCCGCACCGAGGGCTGGACCAGGGACCTCTTGCGGCGCCAGTCCTTGCCCTTGGCGACCACGACCCCGTTGCCCAGCAGCGTACGGAAGGCGACACCGAGGTCCGGCTGGTCGAAGGTGTGCTCCGTGTGGGCGAGTAATTCACCGATGCACTCGGGGTCGGCGACGAACAACGAGGTCGTCCGGCCGAATCTCCAGTGCACCAAGTCGCCCCGGTTCCGCAGCTGTTCGAAGAAGGACAGCGGGTCCTTGCCGAACCGGGGCAGGCTCCCCAGGAACGGCCATCCCCGCGGCCCGGCAACCACCCGTCGTGGCGCGGTACTTGCCCCTGCGTTCGCGGTCGTGCCGGTGGTCGTCATCCCGTCTCCCCCTCGGTGCCGACGCCTCGATGCGCTGATGTGGATCAGCGGCGTCTGCGTCCATGCAACCCGACCCGCCCGGCCCCCGCCACCCCTGTGGACAACCGCGTCCCCGCCCCGTCCCCCGTGCGGGTCACGCCGTTTTCCACAGGGACGGAGCCGCACCGCTCGGCGCAGTAACGCCCGGCCCCGTCGGGGGAGTTGGCATACGGAGCGGCCCCCGCCCGGCTCGCGCCGCGGCAGGGGCCGCTCCGTGGTCCGGAGGCTCGCCTAGGTGACCGAGCTGTACGCCACCACGCCCCTGAGCAGCGCGTCCACCGCCTTGCGGGCGTTCTTCGCGACCGTGCTGTTCTCGCGCGGCGCCGCCGCCGCGATCTGCCCGAGGACGTCGATGACCTGCTTGCACCAGCGGACGAAGTCGCCCGCCGGCATGTCGGCCTCGCGCAGCACCTCGTCGAGGCCCCTGTCGCTGGCCCACTGGAAGGCGGCCCAGGCGAAGCCGAGGTCGGGCTCGCGCTGGCCCACGCCCTCCGCCTGGTTGATCTTGTGGTCCTCTTCGAGGGCGTCGAGCCGGCCCCAGATCCGCACCATCTCGGCGAGCGCCGCCTTGGCGTTGCCTGACGGCGTCTTGGGCGCCACCGCGTCGTCCGACTGGCGCGCCTCGTACACCAACGCCGAGACGCACGCGGCGAGTTCGGCCGGGCTCAGACCCTCCCAGACGCCCGCGCGCAGACACTCACTGGCCAGCAGGTCGAGCTCGCCGTACAGCCGGGCCAGGCGCTTGCCGTGCTCGGTGACCTCGTCGTCGCGCAGGTAGTCGAGTTCGGTGAGCAGCGCCACGATGCGGTCGAAGGTGCGCGCGATGGTGTTGGTGCGGCCCTCGATGCGCCGCTCCAGCTGCTGGGTGTCGCGCCGCAGGCGGTAGTAGCGCTCGGCCCAGCGGGCGTGGTCCTCACGCTCGTCGCAGCCGTGGCAGGGGTGGGCGCGCAGGGCGGCGCGCAGGCGGGTGATCTCGCGGTCGTCGGCCGCTTCCGAGCGGGCCTTGCGGTGCCGTTCGGGCACGATGTGCCCGGCCTTGGTGCGCAGCGCGGACGCCAGGTCCCGGCGCGACTGCGGCGAGCGCGCGTTGAAGGACTTGGGCACGCGCATCCGCTCCAGGGCCTCCACCGGCACCGGGAAGTCCATCGCGGCGAGCCGCTTGACCTGCCGTTCGGCGGTGAGCACCAGCGGGCGCGGCCCGTCGTGCTGCTCGAAGCCGCGGTGGCCGTTGGTGCGGCCCGCGGGGATGCCGGGGTCGAGCACGAGGGCGAGGCCCGCGAACTTGCCCGTCGGCACCTGGATGATGTCGCCCGGCCTCAGCTTCTCCAGGGACGCCGCGGCGGCCGCGCGGCGCTGGGCCGCGCCGTGCTTGGCCAGCTCGGTCTCGCGGTCCTTCAGGTCGCGCCGCATCCGCGCGTACTCCTCGAAGTCCCCGAGGTGGCAGTGCATGCCCTCGCGGTAGCCGTCGAGGCCCTCCTCGTTGCGCTGGACCTGGCGCGAGATGCCCACCACCGACTTGTCGGCCTGGAACTGCGCGAAGGAGGTCTCCAGGAGTTCGCGCGAGCGGTGCCGGCCGAACTGCTGGACCAGGTTGACCGCCATGTTGTACGACGGCCTGAAGCTGGAGCGCAGCGGATACGTCCGCGTGCCGGCGAGGCCGGCCAGGGCGCCCGGGTCCATGCCGCGCTGCCACAGGACCACGGCGTGGCCCTCGACGTCGATGCCGCGGCGGCCGGCCCGGCCGGTGAGCTGGGTGTACTCGCCGGGAGTGATGTCGGCGTGCTGCTCGCCGTTCCACTTGACGAGTTTCTCCAGCACCACCGAGCGCGCGGGCATGTTGATGCCGAGCGCGAGGGTCTCGGTGGCGAACACCGCCTTCACCAGGCCCCGTACGAACAGCTCCTCCACGACCTCCTTGAAGGTGGGCAGCATGCCCGCGTGGTGGGCCGCGATGCCGCGCTCCAGGCCTTCGAGCCACTCGTAGTAGCCGAGGACGTGCAGGTCCTCGCCGGGGATGGAGGCGGTGCGCTCCTCGACGATCTCGCGCACCTTCTGGCGCGCTTCCTCGTCGTTGAGCCGCAGTCCCGCGTACATGCACTGCTGGACGGCCGCTTCGCAGGCGGCGCGGCTGAAGATGAAGGTGATGGCGGGCAACAGGCCCTCGGCGTCGAGCCGTTCGATGACCTCAGGGCGCCCCGGCGTCCAGATCCGGGAGCGCTGGCGGCGCTCGCGCTCGCGGTCGGCCTCGCGCACCATCTTGCCGCGCCGGCGGTCGCGCGGGTTGTACGTCTTCTGGTTCTCCATCCGCGCCATGCGCAGCAGGTCGGGGTTGACCTCGCGCCGGGCGACGCCGCGGCCGCCGTGGTCGGACTCCTCCTCGAAGAGGTCGTACATCCGGCGCCCGGCCATCACGTGCTGCCACAGCGGCACCGGCCGGTGCTCGGAGACGATCACCTCGGTGTCGCCGCGGACGGTGTCGAGCCAGTCGCCGAACTCCTCCGCGTTGGAGACCGTCGCGGACAGCGAGACCAGCGTGACGGACTCGGGGAGGTGGATGATCACCTCTTCCCACACGGCGCCGCGGAAGCGGTCGGAGAGGTAGTGCACCTCGTCCATCACGACGTATCCGAGGCCCAGCAGCGCCTGGGAGCCCGCGTACAGCATGTTGCGGAGCACCTCGGTGGTCATCACGACCACCGGCGCGTCCGCGTTGACGCTGTTGTCCCCGGTCAGCAGGCCCACCTTGTCGGCGCCGTAGCGCCGCTGCAGGTCGGCGTACTTCTGGTTGGACAGCGCCTTGATGGGGGTGGTGTAGAAGCACTTGCGGCCCTGCCGCAGGGCCAGGTGCACGGCGAACTCGCCGACGATCGTCTTGCCGGAGCCGGTGGGGGCCGCGACGAGCACGCCCTTTCCGGCTTCGAGGGCCTGGCAGGCCTCGATCTGGAACGGGTCCAGATCGAAGTCGTACAGGTCACGGAAGGGTGCGAGCGCGGTGGCCTGCTCGACGGCGCGGAGCCGGGCAGCTGCGTACGCTTCGGCTGGTGAGAGGTCCTCTGTCATCTTGTCTTCGAGCCTACCCGCCGCCTCTGACAGAGGTCGCGATCTTTATTGGAGGCCGGGTTCCGCGGCCTTCCGGCCGGGCGCCGGTACCGGTGTCAATACCCGTACCGCACCCCGTACACACTCCGCGGTGAGCGGGAGCGGGCCCAGCCGCTCCCCGTCCGCGTAGCCGGTGATGCCGTCGGCGGCCAGCGTGATCGAGGCGACGCGGTGGGTGGTGACCGCGGGGTGGCCGAGGTGGGTGCCCCGGTAGACGCGCGGGAAGACCTTGAGCAGGGTCGTGCGCGAGCAGTTCCCGACCACGGTGACGTCGAAGAGCCCGTCGGTCAGGTCGGCGTCCGCGCAGATGCGCATGCCGCCTCCGTAGGAGGACGCGTTGCCGACCGCGACGAGGGTCGCCTCGATCTCGCGGGTCTCGCCGTCGTCCAGCGTGATCTTGTACGGGACGGGCCGGAAGGCGGCCAGTTCGGCGAGCATGGCGAGGTCGTACTTGAAGCGTCCGCCCCACCGCATCCGGTTGCCGCGGTCGTTGACCTTGGAATCGAAACCGGAGGCGAGGACGGTGGCGAACCAGCGGTCGCCGGTGCGGCCGAGGTCGATGTCCGTGAGGTGGCCGCCGCCGAGGGCCTCGGCCGCGTGCCGTCCCGCGCGCGCCGGATCGCGCAGGGGCAGGCCGAGGGCGCGGGCGAAGTCGTTGCCGGTGCCGGCGGCGATCACGCCGAGGGGCGTGGTGGTTCCGGCGACGGCCTGGAGGGCGAGGTTGACCATGCCGTCGCCGCCGACGGTGACGAGCGCCCCGGTACCGGCGCCGACGGCCTCGCGGGCGCGGCGCAGCGCGTCGTCGGCGTCCTCGCCGAGGACGGTGCGCACGGAGAAGCCGGCGTCCCGCAACGCGGAAGCGGCCGGCTGCGCGGCGTGCGCGCCCCGGCCGCGTCCAGCGGTGGGATTGACGAAGAGGGTGATCTCGCTGGTCACCCGCCGGACCCTACAAGCTCCGGCGCCACGGTCAAGGTCAGGTGACGTCGTCGTAGCCGCCCAGCCTGCTGGAGCGTCCGCCGTCGGACTGCTCGGGCAGCGTGGCCGGCGAGGTCACGGGCTCGACGGTGCCGATGTCCTCGGGGGTGAGGTCCAGGTCGGAGGCCTCGTCGTCGGCGGGGCCGGATGCGGCCCGCTCGCGGCGCCGCTTGTCGTTCAGCATCGAGATGATCACGGCGACGAAGTAGAGGCCGACGATCGGGGTGGCGAGCGAGAGCATCGAGACCGGGTCGACGGTCGGGGTGGCGAAGGCCGCGAAGACCGTGACACCCATGATCATTCCGCGCCACCAGCCCAGCATCCGGCGGCCGGTGAGAATGCCGCTGAAGTTGAGCATGACGAGGAAGAGCGGCAGCTCGAAGGAGAGGCCGAAGACGATGATCATGCGCGTGACGAGGTCGATGATCTCGTTGAGCGGCAGCAGGTTGGTGACGCCCGAGGGCGTGAAGCCGAGGAGCACCTCGGCCGCCGCGGGCAGCACGTGGTACGAGAACCAGCCGCCGGCCACGAAGAGCGGGACGCCGGCCGCGACGAAGCTCAGCGAGTAGCGCCGCTCGTGCTTGTGCAGGCCCGGCGCCACGAACGCCCACAGCTGGTAGAGCCAGACCGGGCTGGCCGCGACGATGCCCGCCACCATCGACACCTTGATCATCAGCGTGAACGGCCCCATCAGGCCGGACATCGTGATGTTGCCGCAGGTGTCCTTGTTCTTGCTGGTCAGCTCGTGGAAGTCGGACGGGCAGCCGACCGACTGCGTGATCGGCTTGGTGATCAGACCGGCGATGTCCTTGTAGTAGAACGCCGCCACGATCGCGCAGACCAGGATCGCGAACACCGATTTCGCGAGCCGGTTGCGCAGCTCGCGAAGGTGGTCCGAGAGCGGCATCCGGCCCTCGGGGTCCCTCTGTTGTTTGCGGGCAGACTTGAGCAACCCACGTCCTCATCTCGTGCGGCAGGTCACTTTGGTCACAGAGGTGAGCAGCGCCTGCTGTCGGCCCGGTGTCAGCGCTGCGTGGTGTCCGTCGGCTCGTTCACCGGACGGGCGCTGCTCACATCGCCGGGCGCCGACTGGATCGTGCGCTGGGCCGGGGGCTGCTCGCCCGGGACCGGCGGGTCGGCCGGGGCGGGCTGCTGGCCCTCGGACTTCATGGCCTTGGCCTCGCTCTTGAGGATGCGGGCCGACTTGCCGAGCGACCGCGCCATGTCCGGGAGCTTCTTCGCGCCGAACAGGAGGACGACGACGATGAGGATGAGAATGATCTCGGGGGCGCCGAGCCTTCCGAACATAAGCGTTTACCTTCTCACCGAGGCTGCAGGGGTGGGGGCTGCCGGTTGCCGGCCGGACTGGTGTCCGACCGTCTTACGTGCAGCGATCGTAACGCGCAGGGGTGAACGCCGGGCAATCCCCGTGCGTACTCCCGTTTGCGGACCGGGCCTCGCTACCAGGGCCGCTTTGTGCAGCGTACCGCCCCGAATCGGGCGACATCAGAGCGCACCGGTCATCGATGCGTTTCCCCGGCACCCGCGAGGTCCACGGCCGCGCGTTCCAGGTCGTCGGCGGCCCGGTTGATCCGCCGTGTGGTCTCGGCCACTTGACGGCCGAGCCGCTGCGCCTCGACGAAGACCTTGACGGCGAGGACGCCGAGCACGGCGATCCCGAGGAAACCGAGGGCGATGGCGGTCATCGGCCAGAACATGGATGCGGACCCTAGACGGTGGAGTGGAGGCGGAGGGTGCTGACGCCGCCGCCGGTGAGGAGCTCGATGATGCGCTCTCCGGCGGGCTTGCGGACGGCCGAACCGCACTCGGGACAGGTGAACGAGTAGAAGGTGGTGCGGCGGCTGGCGCCGATGGCGAGCCGCAGCGCGGGCGCCCCGAGCTCGAAGCGGGCACGGCACTGCGGGCAGGCCGCCTTGAAGAGGACCGGGACGACCGGACGGGAAATACCGGGCAGTACCGACATGTTCCGCAATTCTCCTCAGCGCTGGTGGTCGGGCACGGGCGGTTCCTCATAGCCGGCCAGCGCCTCGCGCGCCACGCGCCGGGCGCTCTCGGCGAGGTCGTCGGGCGCGACGATCCGGCCGTCCTGCCCGAGCCGCAGCGCGAGGCGGCGCAGCGAGGCCGGGTCGGGGGTGCGCAGGGTGATCCGCAGACCGCCGTCGGGCAGCTCCTCGGCGCTGTCGTGCGGGTAGTACTCGGCGACCCAGCGCCCGCCGGGGCCCACCTCGACGACGACCTCGGGGTCCTCGGCCGAGGGCTGGACGAGCCCCTCGGACAGGTCGCGCAGCTCCAGCTCGGGCGGCGCCGACGCCTCGTCGAGGAGGCGGATCTCGGCGACGCGGTCGAGCCGGAAGGTGCGCCGGGCCTCGGAGAGGCGGCACCACGCCTCCATGTAGGTGTGGCCGACGGCGAAGAGCCGGATCGGGTCGACCTCGCGCTCGGTCAGCTCGTCGCGGGCCGGCGAGTAGTACCTGACCCAGAGCCGGCGGCGCTCGGAGATGGCCCGGTCGACCTCGGCGAACACTCCGCCCTCGGATTCGAAGGTGACCGACAGCCGGGAGCTGGCGCCCGCCGCCTCGCCGGCCGCGGCCTCCAGCTTGGCGGTGGCGCGCAGCAGTGCCTGCCGGTCGCCTTCGCGCAGGCCCGGCAGGGTGGAGACGGCCCGGGCCGCCACCAGCAGCGCGGTCGCCTCGTCGGCGGCGAGCCGCAGCGGCGCCGCGACGTCGTCCGGGTTGTGCCACCAGATGCGGTCGCCGTCGGTGTCGATGTCCAGGAGGTCGCCGCCGCGGAAGCTCGTGCCGCACATGGGCAGCACGTCCAGGTCGGAGATCAGTTCGTCCTCGGTGATGCCGAAGGCGCGGGCGACGTCCGCGACATGGGCGCCGGGGCGCTCGCGCAGATAGGTCACCAGCGACAGCATCCGCCGCGTCTGGTCGATGGCGTTGGCAGCCATGGTCGTACGGTCCCCCTCAGGCCTTGGCCACGGCGCGCAGCCGCTCGATCACATCGGCCCGCAGATCGGCCGGTTCCAGCACGACCACGTCGGGCCCGAACTCCACCAGGTGGGCGTCGAGCCCGTGCCCGTACGGAATCTCCAACTCGTCCCAGCCGTCGGCGAGTTCCCGGGTGGAGGTGGCCCGCGAACGCAGCGGGTAGCCGGCGCCGGAGCGCAGCCGGATCCGGGCCGAGCGGGTGGCGGTCTCCCCCGCCCAGGTCTCGACGGTCTCACGGACGGTCACCACGTCGGGCACCGGCGCGGTGAAGGCGCCGGCGCGGGAGCGGACCTTGCCGCTGATGCGGCTGAGCCGGAACACCCGCTCGGCGCCGCGCTCGCGGTCCCAGCCGGCCAGGTACCAGTGGCCCCGCCAGCATTCCAGGCCCCAGGGCTCGACCTGGCGGGTCTCGGGGCGTACGGCGGTGACCTTGCGGTAGTCGAAGACGACCGGGCGCCGGTCGCGGCAGGCCAGCATCAGCGGCTCGAAGGCCGTCTCATGGACCGGGATGCGCGGTTCGATCGCGCTGTGCTCATACGGATTGTCGGCTTCCGGCATACCGGCGGCGCGCAGCTTCTGGAGCGCGCCGCTGGCCGCTCCCGCGAGCCGGGCCTGCTGCCAGACACGGGCGGCGAGGCCGAGCGCTGCGGCCTCCTCGGCGTCCAGCTGGACGGGGGGCAGCCGGTTGCTGTCCCGGCGGGCGAGATAGCCGGTCTCACCGTCCAGGTTCTCGACGGTCTCGATGACCAGGCCGAGCTCGCGCAGGTCCTCCTTGTCCCGTTCGAACATCCGGTTGAAGGAGTCGTCGGAACCGGCCTCCAGGTAGGCCTCGATGGACTCGCGCAGCTCCCGCTTGCTGAGTGCGCGCCGTGTCCCGAGCAGACACAGCGCCAGATTCATCAGCCGCTCCGCCTTGGCAATCGCCATCGATGCCCTACGCCCTCTCTCGTTGTGCGCTACGACCGTTGACCGTACCGCTCCGCGCTGCCGGGGCAAAAGCCGAGGGCCCATGCCCGCAGGCATGGACCCTCGGTCCGATCAGGTCCGATCGCTCGGGACCGGTCGCGGTGCGTCTCAGACGGAGACCAGGTCGCAGACGAAGATCAGCGTCTCGCCGGGGGCGATGGCACTGCCGGCGCCGCGGTCGCCGTAGGCGAGGTGGGCGGGGATGGTCAGACGGCGACGGCCGCCGACCTTCATGCCCTGGATGCCCTGGTCCCAGCCGGCGATGACCTGGCCGACGCCGAGCTGGAACTGCAGCGGGGCGCCGCGGTTCCAGGAGGCGTCGAACTCCTCGCCGGTGGAGAAGGCCACGCCCACGTAGTGGACCTTGACCTTGTCCCCGGCCTTGGCGACGGCGCCGTCGCCCTCCCAGATCTCCTTGATCTCCAGGTCCGTCGGCGGCTGACCCTCGGGGAAGTCGATCTCGGGCTTGTCGATGCTCACGTCATGCTCCTACTTATCGCTATGGGCAACCGGGACAGTCTTACACTGCGCCGAGGATGTCCACGACGAAGACCAGGGTGGAGTTCGCCGGGATGTCCGCGCCCTGGGCCTTGTCCTTGTAGCCCTGCTCCGGCGGGATGACGAGCAGCACGCGGCTGCCGACCTTCTTGCCGACGAGCCCCTTGTCCCAGCCCTCGATGACCTGGCCCTGGCCGATGGCCGTGGCGAACGGGGCGCCCGTCTTCCACGAGGTGTCGAAGAGCTTCGCCTGCGCCGCGCCCTCGTTGGGCTTCCAGGTGGCGCCGCTGTACTGCATGTAGACGGTCTGGCCGCTCTTGACCTCGGGGCCCTTGCCCTCGATGAGGACCTGGTCGACCAGCTTCTTGGGCGGGTCGTTCTTCGGGACCGTGATCGTGGCGGCCTCCTCCTTGTCCGCCTTGATCTGCGGCAGGTCGGAGGGGATCGACGCCTGGGTGCCGTCCACCTTCTTCGGCATCACGCTGTCGACGTCGAGGACGAAGACGAGGTTGTCGGAGCCGGAGACGCCGAGCTCCTGCTTGCCCGCCGCGCCGAACGCGGCGGCCGGCGGGGCGACGACCAGGACACGGGCGCCGACCTTCTGGCCGAGCACCGCCTCGCTGAACGCCGGGATGTACGTCTGCGAGCCGGCCGGGATGACCTGGGGCGCGCCGCCCTGGTCGTAGGAGCCGGCGAGCTCCTTGCCGCTCTTCCAGATCTTCCCGGTGAACTTGGTCACCGCGAGGTCGTCCTTCTTGACCTCGGCGCCGGTGCCGGCGGTCAGCGTCTTGACGACGAACTTGCCGCTCGGGTCGCCCTTGGGAATGGTGATCGTGGGCTTCTTGCCCGCGTCACCCGCGACGGTGGGCATCGGCGAAGCGTCGGACACCGGCTTGGGGGCCGGGGCCTGCGACGCCGAGCCGGAGGGAGAAGCGGACGGGTCCTTCTTCTTCGCTGCGTCGTCGTCACCTCCTCCGCAGGCCGCGGTGAGCATCAAGGCCGGCACGATGAGCGCGGCAGCAAGTCGGCGTCGCACAGTGGTCCTCGGGGGTAGCTGGAACGGTCGGAGCCGCCACTCTACGGCCCCACTCCTGCACCACAAGGGTCCGGCATGCCCGGGGGGGGGGGGGGCGGGGCCGGCCCCCCCCCCCCCCCCCCCCCCCCCCCCCCCCCCCCCCCCCCCCCCGCGGGCCGCCCGGCGCCCCCCCCCCCCCCCCCCCCCCCCCCCCCCCCCCCGCTCAGCACGGCTGACGCCGCCTCACATACCGGCGATCAACTTCTCCACCCGGTCGTCCACCGAACGGAACGGGTCCTTGCACAACACGGTGCGCTGCGCCTGGTCGTTGAGCTTCAGATGCACCCAGTCGACCGTGAAGTCCCTGCGCTGCTCCTGGGCGCGGCGGATGAAGTCGCCGCGCAGCCGGGCCCTGGTGGTCTGCGGGGGCACCGACTTGCCCTCGAAGATCTTCAGGTCGTTGCAGATCCTGGCCGCCTGGCCCTTGCGCTCCAGGAGGTAGTACAGGCCCCGCCGGCGGTGGATGTCGTGGTAGGCGAGGTCTATCTGCGCGACCCGGGGGTGCGACATGGTCATGTTGTTCTTGGCCCGGTACCGCTCGATGAGCTGGTACTTCATGACCCAGTCGATCTCGGTGCCGATCCGGTCGAGGTCCTCGGCCTCGATGGCGTCGAGGGTGCGGCCCCACAGTTCGAGGACCTGGTCGACGGTGCCGGTGCGGATGCCCCGGCGCTCCACGAAGTCGACGGCCTTCTCGTAGTACTCGCGCTGCACTTCGAGGGCGGAGGCCTCGCGGCCGCTGGCCAGGCGCACCTTGCGCTGGCCCGTGATGTCGTGGGAGACCTCGCGGATGGCCCGGATCGGGTTCTCCAGGGTGAGGTCGCGCATGACGGTGCCGGCCTCGATCATGCGCAGCACGAGGTCGGTGGCGCCGACCTTGAGGAGCATGGTCGTCTCGGACATGTTCGAGTCGCCGACGATGACGTGCAGGCGCCGGTAGCGCTCGGCGTCGGCGTGCGGCTCGTCCCTGGTGTTGATGATGGGACGCGAGCGGGTGGTGGCGGAGCTGACGCCCTCCCAGATGTGCTCGGCGCGCTGGCTGACGCAGTACACCGCGCCGCGCGGGGTCTGCAGCACCTTTCCCGCGCCGCAGATCAGCTGGCGGGTGACGAGGAACGGGATGAGGATGTCCGCGAGCCGGGAGAACTCTCCGTGCCGGGCGACCAGATAGTTCTCGTGGCAGCCGTAGGAGTTTCCCGCCGAGTCGGTGTTGTTCTTGAAGAGATAGACGTCGCCCGCGATTCCCTCCTCGTGCAGGCGGCGTTCGGCGTCGACGAGCAGGCCTTCGAGAATGCGCTCGCCGGCTTTGTCGTGGGTGACCAGTTCGGTCACGTTGTCGCATTCGGGAGTTGCGTATTCCGGATGCGATCCCACGTCGAGGTAGAGGCGGGCGCCGTTCCGCAGAAAGACGTTGCTGCTGCGGCCCCATGACACAACACGGCGGAAGAGGTAGCGCGCCACTTCGTCAGGAGACAGTCGGCGCTGTCCCCTGAACGTGCACGTGACGCCGTACTCGTTCTCCAGCCCGAAAATGCGGCGGTCCATGAGTGAACATTACGCCTGATGGCCTGAGCTGAAACCGGGTTCGACGGCACGGTTTTGATCATTTTCCTCAACTGCCGCCGCGGCGCGCCGCGGGCCGGGAGCCGCAAGCACCCTTTGCGTCAGGAGCAGCACGGCCAGCGCCGCGATTCCACCACCGCCGGCGACCGCGAAACCGGCGCCCGTTCCGCCGAGTTCGACCGCGGGTCCGGCCGCGGCCGTGCCCAGCGCGGTGCCCACGCCGAAGGCCGTCACCAGCCAGGAGAACGCCTCGGTGACGGTGCCGCGCGGGGCGTGGCGGTCCACGACGATGAACGCGCAGGCGATGGACGGCGCGAGGAAGAGCCCGGAGACGACGGTGAGCGCGGCCATCGCGGGCACACCCGGCACCAGCGTCAGTGGCAGATAGCCGACGGCGAGGAGCCCGACCAGGACGCGCAGCCGCTTCTCCGGTGCGCCGCTCCACCGACGGGCCCCGTAGACGAGACCGCCCACCAGGGCGCCCAGCCCGTTGGCCGCCATGAGCCAGCCGTAGACGGTGCCGCTGCCGTGGTCGTCGGCGTAGGCGGACGCGGCCACGATGATGGCGCCGAGCGCGAGACCGACGAAGAAGAACGAGCCGAGCAGCGCGAGCAGCCCGGGTGAGCGCAGCGCGCCCAGCCAGTGCGCCTCGCGGGGCGCCGAACGCCAGGCCCTGGACGGCCGGGACAGCACCACGCTGAGCGCGCCGAGCACCCCGAGCGCGTTGATCAGTACCAGGGCGGCGGCGGGCGACCACAGGGCGATGAGGACAGTGACGAGCAGCGGGCCGACCGTGAACATGACCTCCTGGGCTATCGCGTCCATGGCGTACGCGGTGTGCACCTGGTCCTCGCGCTCCAGGACGCCGGGCCACAGCGCCCGCAGCCCGCCCTCCAGGGGCGGGGTGGCGAGCCCCGCCACCAGGACCGCCGCGTGGGCCACCGCCACCGGCTCGATGCCCACGACGGCCAGCACGCTCATGCCCAGCGCGGACAGCAGGGCCGCGGGCAGCATCACGCGCGGCTGGCCGTACAGGTCCACCGCCCGCCCGAGCAGCGGCTGGCCGACGGCCGTGGCCACGCCGTACACGGCGGTCAGGGCGCCGGCGAGCGAGTAGCTGCCGCCCTCGGCGCGGACGAAGAAGACGACCGCGATGGCGGCGGTGGCGTTGGGCAGCCGCCCGGTGAGCGTGCCCGCGAGCAGCCGCCCGGCGTGCCGGGTCCGAAGGATCTCCGCGTATCCGGCCGCCATGGCCACTCCTCAAGTGTTACGTATAACGTCCGAGGTCATACGTACCATGTGGCAAGTCCGCGGGTCCACCCCGCGCCCGCCCGCCCACCGCCCTGGAGGACCCGTGACCAGCCCGGACGCCCCGGAACCCGCACCGGTCCCGGCCCGCGCGGGGGTCCGGGCCGCCCGGGCCGCGCTCGCCGGGGCCCGGCCGCCCACCAGCCGGGACGTGGCGGGCGCCGCCGGAGTGTCCCAGGCCACCGTGTCCCTGGTGCTCGGCGACAAATGGCGGGGCAGGGTCTCCGAGCGGACCGCGGGCCTGGTGCGCGAGGCCGCGCGGGAACTCGGCTACCGCCCCAACCTCGCGGCCCGCAGCCTGCGGCTCGGCCGCACCCGTACGGCGCTCCTGGTGGTGCCTGCCATGACCAGCGAGTTCTTCGCGCAGGTCTACGCGGGCGCGGCGAAGGTCGCCGCCGAGCACGGCTTCGGCGTGGTGCTCTACCCCTCCCCCGAGGGCATCGGCCCGGCCCGCGACCCCTTCGACTCCGCGCGCACCGCGCTCGACGGCGTCATCGCCTCCTCGATGGCGGCGGACGCGCTGGCCACCATCCGCGGCACCGACCTGCCCCTGGTGATGCTGGACAGCGATCCGGCCGAGCCGGGGCCCGCGGCCCACGTGAACCTCGACATCGCCGGCGGCGTACGGCGTCTGACGGAGCATCTGCTCGCCCTCGGCCACCGCCGCTTCACCCACATCGCCGCCGACGTGGACTCCTGGACGTTCGTCGTGCGCGCCCGCGCGCTGGCCGCGGCGCTCGACGAGGTGGCGGACGCCGAGCTGACCACGGTCCGCGCCCCGCTCAGCGTGGACGGCGGCCGGCAGGGCGCGGAGCGCGCGCTGGACGCCGGCGCCCGGCCGACCGCCCTGGTCTGCGACGACGACTTCCTGGCCGCGGGCGCCTGCAAGGCCGCGCACCGGCTCGGGCTGCGCGTACCGGACGACGTCTCGGTCACCGGCTTCGACGGGCTGACGCTCGCGACCGCCCTCGAACCCGAGCTGACCACGCTCGCGCTGCCCGCCGAGCAGGTGGGCGCCCGCGGCATGGCGGCCCTGCTGGCCGTCCTTGAGGGGCGCCCCGTGGAGCGGGGGGACCTGCCGGTGGCGCTCGCCGTGCGGGGCTCAACGGCCGCGCCCCGGCCCGCCTGAGGGCGGAACCGGGGCGCGGCGGAAGCGGGGCGGGACTACTCGTCCTCCGTCTCCTCCAGGTCCGAAGGGGCCTCGGTGGGCTCGGTCTTGGCCACGTCGGCCTGGAGCAGCCGGGAGAGCTGGCGGCCCACGATGCGCTTGAACTTCCGCTTCTGGGGCCGCGTCCGGTCGAGGACCGCGACCTCAAGGCGCTCGGCGGGGATCTCCCGGTCGGCGCCGTTGGTCTGGTTGGACAGGGCCTGCACCGCCAGCATCAGCGCCTCCGCGAGCGACATGCCGTCCTGGTGGCGCTGGTCCAGGAAGGTGCTGATCTGCTCGGAGTTGCCGCCGACCGCGACCGAGCCGTGCTCGTCCACGATCGAGCCGTCGTGCGGCAGCCGGTAGATCTGGTCCTCTTCGGGGGTGCTGCCGACCTCGGCGACGACCAGCTCCACCTCGTACGGCTTCTCGCCGACGCTGGAGAAGATGGTGCCGAGCGTCTGGGCGTAGACGTTGGCGAGCCCACGGGCCGTCACATCGTCGCGGTCGTAGGTGTATCCGCGCAGATCGGCGTAGCGGACGCCGCCGATGCGGAGATTCTCGTACTCGTTGTACTTGCCGGCCGCCGCGAAACCGATCCGGTCGTAGATCTCGCTGAACTTGTGCAGCGCGCGGGACGGGTTCTCGCCGACGAAGACGATGCCGTCGGCGTACTGGATCACGACCAGGCTGCGGCCGCGGGCGATGCCCTTGCGGGCGTACTCCGCACGGTCGGCCATGGCCTGCTGGGGTGAGACATAGAACGGGGTCGACACCGGCTAACCGTCCCTTTCTGTCAGTGGCTGGGTCATCTCAGGGGCTGCGCGGGCCTCAGAGGAGGGCGGCCCGGGGGCCGTCGGGCTGCTCCAGCCGCCGCGCCAGGACCGAGCGGGCGAGCTCGGAGGACTCCGCCTCGGTGAGCCTGCGGAAGCCGTCCTCCGTGATGACGGTGACGATCGGGAAGATCCGGCGCGCCATGTCGGGGCCGCCGGTCGCCGAGTCGTCGTCGGCGGCGTCGTAGAGCGCCTGGATGACGAGCGTGGTCGTCTCCTGCTCCGTCAGGTCGTCGCGGTAGAGCTTCTTCATGGAGCCCCGGGCGAAGATGGAGCCGGATCCGGTGGCGGCGAAACCGTGCTCCTCGGAGCGGCCGCCGGTGACGTCGTAGGAGAAGATGCGGCCCTTGTCGCGGTCCACGTCGTAGCCCGCGAAGAGCGGGACCACGGCCAGGCCCTGCATGGCCATGCCCAGGTTGCCACGGATCATCGTGGAGAGCCGGTTGGCCTTGCCCTCCAGGGAGAGCGTGGTGCCTTCGACCTTCTCGAAGTGCTCCAGCTCCAGCTGGAAGAGCTTGACCATCTCCACCGCGAGGCCGGCGGTGCCGGCGATGCCGACCGCCGAGTACTCGTCGGCCGGGAAGACCTTCTCGATGTCGCGCTGGGCGATCATGTTGCCCATCGTGGCCCGCCGGTCACCGGCCAGGACGACCCCGCCGGGGAACGTCGCGGCCACGATCGTCGTGCCGTGCGGCGCCTCGACGTGCCCCTGCACGGGCGGCAGGACGCGCTTGCCGGGCAGCATCTCGGGCGAGTGGTCGGACAGGAAGTCCATGAATGAGGAGGAGCCGGGCGTCAGGAAGGCAGCTGGTAGACGCCCGGTGCCACGAGTGTTGGCTTCCACGAGTTTCCTTCCAAGTAGGCGGCAGCGCGACGGACGGTGTCGGGATCGTCTCCCAACTTGCCGATGGCCGAATTGCAGTTGAAGCAGAGTACGCCTCGGACCCTACCCGTCTTGTGGCAGTGATCCACATGAACGGCGGGGACGGAGAGGCAGATGACGCAGAGGCCCTTCTGCACGGCGATCATCCGGTCACGGTCGTCTTCGGTGATGCCGTACTGGCGCTTGAGGTGCCCCGCACGACCCTCGATGGCCCTGCACGCCTTGCAGCGCGTGGAGAGGCCATCAGAAGCGGTCACATTGCGGTGCCACTCACTGTGAGGCTTCACTTCGCCGCAGGAGCGGCACTCTTTGCAGCCCGGCGGGACGTCCACCTTCTCGCGCACACTCTTGCCTTCGGCCTCACGTCGGCGTCGGTAATGCGCAGCCCCGTACTCCGCCACGCATTCCCGACACCTGACCTGAAGGCCGTCGCGCCTGTTCCTGTCGGCAGCGAAAGAGTCGAGAGAAAGGGTCCGCTTGCAGCCGGTGCATTTCTTCACATCGACTGAATCGGACATAACGCCTATTGACCACCTTTTTGCACAAATGAGCGCACGAAGTCCTCTGCGTTTTCCTCAAGTACGTCGTCGATCTCGTCCAGCACCGAGTCCACGTCGTCCGACAGCTTCTCCTGCCGTTCCTTGAGGTCCTCCGAGGCCTGCGCGTCCTGCGTCTGCTCCTCGGTCTCCTCGGTGGAGCGCGTCGCCTTCTGCTGGCCGCCGCCGGTGTCCTTGGTCGCCATCTACCTCACCCCGCTCGGTTCGATGTCCTTGATCAGAGTCCTTGATCAGACCCTACAAGCCGGGTCCGACGTCGGCCCCGCACTCGGTGGAACGCGTGGGCCTACCTCTGTGTTTCCCACACCTCGGGGCTTTCAGCCCCCCGAGAGCACCCGCACCAGATCTTCGGCCGTGCGGCACCGGTCGAGCAGCGCCTTCACGTGGTTACGCGTTCCGCGTAGGGGCTCCAGGGTTGGCACCCGCTGGAGCGAGTCACGGCCCGGCAGGTCGAAGATGACCGAGTCCCAGGAGGCCGCCGCGACGTCGTCCGCGTACTGCTCGAGGCAGCGGCCCCGGAAGTACGCCCTGGTGTCCTCCGGAGGCTCCGTCTGGGCCCTCAGGACGCCCTGGTCGTCCAGCAGGCGCTTCATCTTGCCGCGGGCCACCAAGCGGTTGTAGAGGCCCTTCTCGGGCCGTACGTCGGCGTACTGGAGGTCCACCAGGTGCAGCCGCGCCGCGTCCCAGTCCAGGCCGTCCCGGCGCCGGTAGCCCTCCATCAGTTCGCGTTTGGCGATCCAGTCGAGCTCCCCCGACAGGCTCATCGGGTCGTTCTCCAGGCGGTTCAGGACGTCCTCCCAGCGGGCCAGGACGTCCTTGGTCTGCTCGTCGGCGTCCGCCCCGAAGCGCTCCTCGACGTACTTGCGGGCCAGCTCGAAGTACTCCATCTGGAGCTGCACCGCGGTCAGGCTGCGGCCGCTGCGCAGCGTGACGAGGTGGTGCAGCGCGGGGTCGTGCGAGACCTGGTGCAGGGTGCGCACCGGCTGGTCCACGGCCAGGTCGACGTTGATGAAGCCTTCCTCGATCATGGAGAGGACCAGCGAGGTCGTCCCCAGCTTGAGGTAGGTGGAGATCTCCGAGAGGTTGGCGTCGCCGATGATGACGTGCAGGCGGCGGTATTTCTCCGCGTCGGCGTGCGGCTCGTCGCGGGTGTTGATGATCGGGCGCTTGAGGGTCGTCTCCAGGCCGACCTCGACCTCGAAGTAGTCGGCCCGCTGGCTGATCTGGAAGCCGTGTTCGCGGCCGTCCTGACCGATGCCGACCCGGCCGGCGCCCGTGATGACCTGGCGCGAGACGAAGAACGGCGTCAGGTGGCGCACGATGTCCGAGAACGCGGTCTCCCGCTTCATCAGGTAGTTCTCGTGCGTGCCGTACGAGGCGCCCTTGTTGTCGGTGTTGTTCTTGTACAGGTGGATCGGCTGGGCGCCGGGCAGCTGGGCCGCGCGCTCGGCGGCCTCGGCCATGATGCGCTCGCCCGCCTTGTCCCACAGGACGGCGTCGAGCGGGTTGGTGACCTCCGGCGAGCTGTACTCGGGGTGGGCGTGGTCGACGTAGAGGCGCGCCCCGTTGGTGAGGATGACGTTGGCGAGGCCGATGTCCTCGTCGGTGAGCTGGCTGGAGTCGGCGGCCTCGCGGGCGAGGTCGAAGCCGCGGGCGTCCCGCAGCGGGTTCTCCTCCTCGAAGTCCCAGCGGGCGCGGCGCGCCCGGTGCATCGCCGCCGCGTAGGCGTTGACGATCTGGGACGAGGTGAGCATGGCATTGGCGTTGGGGTGGCCGGGGACGGAGATGCCGTACTCCGTCTCGATGCCCATTACTCGCCGTACGGTCATGCGGCCCTCCTTGCCCGGCGGCGCTCCCCCGCGGGAGCGGCGCTCAAGTACCGCTGGTTCTCCGATGCGTGTGCGGTGCCCGTCCCCGCACTGCGCGACTCGGCGGTACGGAAGAGACTAGAACGCCATTGCCCTGGTGGGGAGATCGATTCCGTCAATTGCTGTCGGCTGCTGATGGCCTGAAAAGCAGTCGGCTGCGGATGCCCGCCCGGGCATCCGCAGCCGGCCTGCCTTTTACAGGTACTGACCGGTGTTGGCCACCGTGTCGATGGAACGTCCGGTGTCCGCGCCCTGCTTTCCGGTCACCAGGGTGCGGATGAATACGATCCGCTCGCCCTTCTTTCCGGAAATCCTGGCCCAGTCGTCCGGGTTGGTGGTGTTCGGCAGGTCCTCGTTCTCCTTGAACTCGTCCACGCATGCCTGGAGGAGGTGGGAGATCCGAAGGCCCTTCTGGTTCTGGTCGAGGAATGCCTTGATGGCCATCTTCTTCGCCCGGTCCACGATGTTCTGGATCATGGCGCCGGAGTTGAAGTCCTTGAAGTACAGGACTTCCTTGTCGCCGTTGGCGTACGTGACTTCCAGGAAGCGGTTCTCCTCGGACTCCGCGTACATCTGCTCCACCACGGACTGGATCATCGCGTGGGTGGTGCCGTCCGCGTCCCCGCCGTGTTCGGCGAGGTCGTCGGCGTGCAGCGGCAGCGAGGACCTGAGGTACTTGGCGAAGATGTCCTTCGCCGCCTCCGCGTCCGGACGCTCGATCTTGATCTTCACGTCGAGCCGGCCGGGCCGCAGGATGGCGGGGTCGATCATGTCCTCGCGGTTGGAGGCGCCGATGACGATGACGTTCTCCAGGCCCTCCACACCGTCGATCTCGGCGAGCAGCTGCGGGACGATGGTGTTCTCCACGTCCGAGCTGACACCGGATCCGCGGGTGCGGAAGAGGGATTCCATCTCGTCGAAGAAGACGATGACGGGGGTGCCCTCGCTCGCCTTCTCCCGTGCGCGCTGGAAGACCAGGCGGATGTGCCGCTCGGTCTCACCGACGTACTTGTTGAGGAGCTCGGGGCCCTTGATGTTGAGGAAGTAGCTCTTCCCCGCGGGCTGTCCGGTCACCTCGGCGACCTTCTTGGCAAGGGAGTTGGCGACCGCCTTCGCGATCAGCGTCTTGCCGCATCCCGGCGGCCCGTAGAGCAGGATGCCCTTGGGCGGCCGCAGTTCGTGCTCCTTGAAGAGGTCCGGGTAGAGGTAGGGGAGTTCGACCGCGTCGCGGATCAGCTCGATCTGGTTGCCCAGACCGCCGATCTTGTCGTAGTCGACGTCGGGGACCTCTTCGAGGACGAGTTCCTCGACCTCGCTCTTGGGGACCACTTCGTAGACGTAGCCGGACCTGGGTTCCAGCAGGAGCGCATCGCCGGGGCGGATGGTGATGTCCAGGAGCGGCTCGGCGAGCCTCACCACCCGTTCCTCGTCGGTGTGCCCGATCACCAGGGCGCGCTCGCCGTCCTCCAGGATCTCCTTGAGGGTGACGATGTCCCCGGCGCGCTCGAACTCCATGGCCTCGACCACGTTGAGCGCCTCGTTGAGCATGACTTCCTGGCCGCGCCGCAGTTCGTCGGGTTCGACGCTGGGGCTGACGTTCACCCGGAGCTTGCGGCCCCCGGTGAAGATGTCGACGGTGCCGTCCTCGTTGGACTGCAGGAAGACACCGAAGCCGGCCGGCGGCTGTGCGAGCCGGTCGACCTCCTCCTTGAGGGCCACGATCTGGTCGCGGGCCTCGCGCAGGGTGTTGGCGAGCCGCTCGTTCTGTGCGGACACGCCCGCCAGGCTGGTCTGCAACTCGACGATCCGCTCTTCGAGAATCCTCGTATGACGCGGCGAGTCGGCGAGCTTGCGTCGCAGGACGGCGATTTCCTGCTCTAGATAGGCAACCTGGCCGGCTGGGTCCTCAGACCCCCGCCCGGGCCGGATGCCGCGGTTGATGTCGTCGTCGTGGGCTGCCACGGTCCTCACCTCCTCCAAGGGGAGCTGGACGCTTCCTGACCCTACCTGGGCCGGTGGTGATTGAAACCCCTAGATCACAAAGACTCTGGGGTGTGTCCGATCTTCACCCTTGCGCTCTCCCTCACGTCAGGGGGATACCCACCCAGCAACATCGGAAAGCGGGCGGTTGTTATCGTCGATGGGCCAACACCCGTCAGGGCTGGCACCGATTGATTCACTCGCGCAGGAACGGCAGGCACATGAACGAGGCTCTCGAAGTCTGGATCGACCAGGACCTGTGCACCGGCGACGGCATCTGCGTCCAGTACGCCCCCGAGGTCTTCGAGCTCGACATCGACGGGCTGGCCTATGTGAAGAGCTCCGACGACGAGTTGCTGCAGTCCCCCGGCGCCTCCACGCCGGTGCCGCTGCCCCTGCTCCAGGACGTCGTGGACTCCGCCAAGGAGTGCCCGGGCGACTGCATTCACGTACGTCGGGTTTCGGACAGCGTCGAGGTGTACGGGCCCGACGCGCAGTGAGCGCGCAGTGACCGCCGGTCGCCGGAACGGTGGCATCCGGGCCTCCGGCGGGCCCGGACGGCCGGCCGCGACGGCGGCCGGCTCTCAGGCGCCCATCGCGGCGGCGCCCGTCGAGCGGATGAACTTCCCGCCCCGCCAGCGCCACTTGACGTCCTGGCGCACATCGGGGGCGAAGCGCGGGACGTCGTCGGAGGAGTAGCCCAGCACCGTCGCCGCCACCACGCCGTCGCGCACCGCGAGGCCGGTGGCGCTCTGCCGGTCCTTCGGATCCACCAGCGTGGCCACCACGCGCGGGGGCGCGCCCTTGACCGCTCCGGGCGTCAGGACGTAGACGCCGCTGGGCGGGGTGCCGCCGCCCGCGTCGCAGTGCACCACCGCGACGGTCTCGGGGGTGCCGTCGCCGTCGAGGTCGCCCGATGCCCGCTGCGCCACCACCGTGCCGAGCGGCCCGCAGTCGAGGGGGAAGGCGGCCGCGGCCGCGTCGGGGGCGGCTGCCGTCGTGAGGGGCGCGCCCTGTTCACCGGGGGCCTGCGAGGCCTTCGCCGCGTCCGGCGTCAGGAGGCCCGCGAGGGCGACCACGGCGGCCATCGCGGTGGCGGTGGCGAGCCAGTGCAGGGGGCGGGCGTGGGTGTGCGCGAGCTCAGGGACGGCGGCATTCTGCACGCGGGAGGTCTCCTGTGAGGGGCGGTGCGGGAGGTGGGGGTGGCCAGCATCGTGCCACACGTCACAGGCGGGCGGAACACTGGGGCGACAGGCTCAACGTAAAGGCGCCGCCGCCGAGTTCCCGTGTCGGTCCGGGAACTCGGCGGCGGCGCCGGTTCGTTGTACGAGGCCCAGCTTCAGGACGTGGTCAGTCCTTGTTGGGGCCCTCGTAGTCGTCGCCGTACGCGCCCTTGGCGGGGCGGCGGCGGCGCATGGGCGGCTCCACGCCGTCCGCGAGGCGGCGGGCGGTCACCAGGAAGCCGGTGTGGCCGATCATCCGGTGGTCGGGGCGGACGGCCAGGCCCTCGACGTGCCAGTTGCGGATCATCGATTCCCAGGGCTGCGGCTCGGCGAAGCAGCCGATCTCGCGGATGGACTCGACGGTGCGCGACAGCTGCGTGGTGGTGGCCACGTAGCAGCACAGGATGCCGCCGGGCACGAGCGCCTTGGACACGGCGTCCAGGCATTCCCAGGGGGCGAGCATGTCCAGGATGACGCGGTCGACGTCGGTGTCCGTCAGGTTGTCCTGGAGGTCGCCGACGGTGAGCTGCCAGGCGGGGTGCGGTCCGCCGAAGTAGCGCTCCACGTTCTGCGTGGCGATCTCGGCGAAGTCCTCGCGGCGCTCGTAGGAGTGCAGCATGCCGTGGTCGCCGATGGCGCGCAGCAGGAAGGCGCTCAGCGAGCCCGAGCCGACCCCGGCCTCGACGACGCGGGCGCCGGCGAAGATGTCGGCGAAGGCCAGGATCTGCCCCGCGTCCTTGGGGTAGACCACGGCGGCGCCGCGGGGCATGGACAGGACGAAGTCGGGGAGCAGGGGGCGCAGCGCGAGGTAGGCGACGTTTCCCGTGGTACGGACAACACTGCCCTCGGGAGCACCGATCAGCTCGTCGTGCGGGAAGGAACCCTTGTGGGTGTGGAAATTCTTCCCGGCTTCGAGCGTGAAGGTGTAGTGGCGTCCCTTGGGGTCGGTGAGCTGGACCTGGTCCCCGACCTTGAAGGGCCCGCGACGGCGGGCGGCACCGGTCGGTTCGGACATACGACCAGAGTACCGGCCGTTCCAGGTCCCGAACGCCACGGCGGGAGGGCCCCGGGCCGGGGCCGGCGTTACGACCCGGGCCTGGCCATGGCCGCGACGAAGGCCTTCTCCACGTCGGCCGCGGAGAGCACGCCGTAGATCTCCCCGGTCTCCTCGACCACCAGGTACTCGGTGGCGGGGGTCGCCCTGAGCAGGTCGAGCAGGGGCTCGCCGGCGAGTTCGGCGGGCACGCGCATGCCGTCCGTGAGGTCCTGGGCGAGGCCGCTCACCGCGACCCAGGGGCGGCGGTGTTCGGGCACGCCGACGATGGCGGCCTCGCGGACCAGGGCGGTGGGATCGCCGTGGCCGTCCACGACGACCAGCGCGCGGGCGCCCGCCTCGTTGGCGCGGCGCAGCGCCTCGGACAGCGGCGTGGTCGACTCGACGGGCACCGCGCGCCGGGTCAGGGTGCGGGCGCACAGCTCGGGGAGGTGCTCGCGCAGCCGGGCCATGCGCAGGCTGTTGCCGGCGCCGGTCCAGATGATCGCGGCGAGGATGGCGGCGAGCAGGGCGTCGGTCACCGTGTCCATGCCGCTGACCTCGTCGGGCGAGTTGCCGAGGACGCCGGTCTGGGTGAGCAGCGGGAGGCCGATGAGGACGGTGACGGCGAGCGCGCGGCCGACCCAGGCGGCGGCGACGGTGCCGCTCATGGGCCGGCCGGTGATCTTCCAGACGACGGCCCGGAGCATCCGGCCGCCGTCCAGGGGCAGGCCCGGCAGCAGGTTGAATCCGGCCACGATGAGGTTGGAGATCATCAGGCCGGCCAGCAGGACGCCGGGCACGGTGCCGGGCTCGACGGCCTTCATGCCGAGGTAGAAGACGCCGGACAGGACGAGCGAGAGCAGCGGTCCCACGAAGGCGAGGACGAACTCGCGGCCCGGCGTCTCGGTCTCCTTCTCGATCTCGGAGACCCCGCCGAAGAACTGGAGCTGGATGCGGCGCACCGGCAGCCTGAAGCGGAGCGCGGCCACCGTGTGGGCGAGTTCGTGGACGAGGACGGAGGCGTAGAAGGCGACGGCGAAGAAGAGGGCGACGAGGTAGCGGGCGGCGCCGAGCTCGGGCAGGACGCGGTCGAGCTGGCCGCCGAAGACCCAGGTGATGAGGGCCGCGACCAGGAACCAGCTGGGGGCGACGTAGACGGGCACGCCGAACGGACGGCCCATCAGGATGCCGCCGCCGGGGCCGGGCCTGGCCTGCTTGCCGTTGCCCCGTCCGCCCCTGTCCCGGTTCCCGTCCCCGGGGCCGTGTCCACCGGGGTCCTTGCCCTCCGCGCCGGACTGCGGCCGTCCGCGCTCGCCGCTCTCGCCGCTGTCTTCCACGGGTTCCCTTCGTCGGTGCTGTGCCTGCTCCGGTAACCTGCCCCGGAGCCCCGGCCGGACTCCTGGGTCCGCCGCGTGTTCGCTGCATGCGATGTCTCGATCATGCAGGGTGAGGGCGCCTGTAGTCGATGGTATTCCGCTCGCTGTCAGTGGCGGGTCGTAGGGTCTGTGTCATGAGTACGAGCACCGGTGGGGCCGCGGCCGCACAGCAGCCCACGTCGCTGTCGCCGTCGCGGGCGAACGACTTCATGCAGTGCCCCCTGCTGTACCGGTTCCGGGTGATCGACCGCCTGCCCGAGAAGCCGAGCGAGGCCGCCACCCGGGGCACGCTGGTGCACGCCGTGCTGGAGCGGCTCTTCGACGATCCGGCCGCCGAGCGCACCGCGCCGCGCGCCAAGTCGATGATCCCCGGGCAGTGGGACCGGCTGCTCGAAGCGAAGCCCGAGCTGACCGAGCTGTTCGCCGAGGACACCGAGGGCGAGCGGCTGGCACGCTGGCTGGGTGAGGCCGAGCGGCTCGTGGAGCGGTGGTTCTCGCTGGAGGATCCGACGCGGCTCGAACCGGTGGAGCGGGAGTTCTTCGTCGAGACCGAGCTGGATTCGGGGCTGCGTCTGCGCGGAGTCATCGACCGGGTGGACGTGGCGCCCACCGGCGAGGTCCGCATCGTCGACTACAAGACGGGCAAGGCGCCGCGGCCGGAGTACGCGGAGAGCGCGCTGTTCCAGATGAAGTTCTACGCGCTGGTGGTGTGGCGGCTGAAACAGGTCGTGCCGCGCCGCCTTCAGCTGGTGTACCTGGGCAGCGGCGATGTGCTGACGTACGACCCGGTGGAGGCGGACCTCCTCCAGGTGGAGCGGAAGCTGCTCGCGCTGTGGGAGGCGATCCGGCTCGCCACCGAGACGGGCGACTGGCGGCCCCGGCCCACCAAGCTGTGCGGCTGGTGCGACCACCAGGCGGTCTGTCCGGAATTCGGCGGGACTCCCCCGGTGTACCCGCTGTCCGTCGTCGCGGTGCCGGAGTCGGCAGTCTGAGGAGCGGCGGCGTCCCGGCTGCCGGGTGCCGCACGGCGGGGCGGCGGCCCCGGCCCGCGCCCGCCCGCACCGGCCCTCGGTGCGCAGGGCAGAATGGGCCGGGTCCAGCAATCCTGATGAGGAGTACCCGTGGCGATCCGCGTCCTACTGGTCGACGACCAGCCGCTGCTGCGCACCGGCTTCCGGATGATCCTGGAGGCCGAGCAGGACATCGCGGTGGTCGGCGAGGCCGGTGACGGTCTGCAGGCCCTCGACCAGGTGCGGGCGCTCCAGCCCGATGTGGTCCTCATGGACATCCGGATGCCGCGGATGGACGGGGTGGAGGCCACCCGCCAGATCAGCGGGCCCGGCAAGGACGGCCCCGCGAAGGTGCTGGTGCTGACGACGTTCGACCTCGACGAGTACGTGGTGGAGGCGCTCAAGGCGGGGGCCAGCGGCTTCCTCCTCAAGGACGCGCCCGCCCATGAGCTGGTGCAGGCGATCCGGGTCGTGGCGGCGGGCGAGGCGATGCTCGCGCCGTCCATCACGCGCCGCCTGCTCGACAAGTACGCGGACCATCTGCCGTCCGGCGAGGAGGCGGTGCCGGACACGCTGCACACGCTGACCGACCGTGAGGTCGAGGTCCTGAAGCTGGTGGCGCGCGGGCTCTCCAACGCGGAGATCGCGGCGGACCTGTTCGTCAGCGAGACGACGGTCAAGACGCACGTGGGGCACGTCCTGACGAAGCTGGGGCTCCGGGACCGGGTGCAGGCGGCGGTCTACGCGTACGAGAGCGGGCTGGTGCGGCCCGGCGCGCAGTAGCGCGGGGCGACACCCGGAGGTGTCCGGGGGCCCGGCCCCCGGACGCCGTGGTCAGCCCTTCTTGATCTCCCAGAAGCGGAACACCGTCGAGGCGTCCAGGGTCCACTCCAGGCCGGTGATGCCGGTGCGGGCCACCGCGTACTGCTTGCCCTGCCACAGCGGCAGGAGGGGGATCTCGTCGGCGACGATGTCCTGGAGCTTCGCGAACTGGCCTTCCGTGGCGGCACGGTCCGCGGTGCCCGCGGTGGCGGGGAGGATCTCGTCGGTGATCTGCTTGTTCGCGTAGTTGTTGGACAGCACGTTGCCCTTGCCGAAGAACGGCAGGGTGAAGTTGTCCGGGTCCGGGTAGTCCGGCACCCAGCCCTTCACGTAGACGCCGTACTTGCCGGCCGCGATGTCCTTCTCGTACTGCTTGATCTCGACCGACTTGACCTCGGCGTCGAACAGGCCGCTCACGTTCAGCTGGCCGGCGATCGCCCTCAACTCGTCGTCGGTGGCCGGTCCGTAGCGGCTCGGCGTGGACCACAGGGTCAGCTTGACCTTGCCGTTGATGCCCGCCGAGTGCAGCGCCGCCTTCGCCTTGGCGGGCTGCGGGCTGCCTCCGTACTGGTCGAAGAAGGCGGTGCTGTGCGCGGTGATGCCGCTCGGGATGACCGAGTACAACGGGCTGGCGGTGGAGGAGTAGACGTCGCGCACCAGGGCCTCGCGGTCCACGAGGTAGGCGATCGCCTTGCGCACGCCGAGCTTGCCGGCGACCGGGTCCTTCATGTTGAAGACGAGGTCCTGGACCTCGGCGCTGCTGCCCTCGACGACGTTGATGCCCTTCTTGTCGGCGGTCGGCGAGGTCTGGAGGTCGGCGGTGTCCTTGGCCGTGAGGCCCCGGTAGGCGAGGTCGACGCTGCCCTTGTTCAGGGCCGCGGCCAGGGCCTTCTGGTCGCCGTGGAACAGCTTCAGGGTGAGTCCGGAGTTCTTGGCCTCGACCGTGCCGCGGTAGGAGGAGTTGACCGAGAAGACGGCCTGCTTCTCGCCGAAGGAGTCCAGCTTGTAGACGCCGGAGCCGACCGCCTTGCCGTCGGTGCGCAGCCGGTCGGCCGGGTACTCCGTGTGGTCGACGATCGAGCCGGCACCGGAGGCGATCTTGCTGGGGAAGGTCGCGTCCGGGACCTTCAGGTGGAAGACCACCGTCGAGGCGTTGGGGGTGTCGACCTTGGCGAGGGTGGCGAGCATCGGCGCCGGGCCGTTGTCGTCGTTGATCTTCAGTACGCGCTCGAAGGAGTACTTGACGTCCTCGGAGGTCAGCTTGTCGCCGTTGCTGAAGGTGAGGCCGGGGCGCAGGGTGCAGCGGTAGACCGTGGAGCCGCCCCGGTCGAAGGAGCAGGCCTGGGCGGCCTCGGGCTGCGGGGTCGAGCTGCCCTTGGGGAAGCTGAGCAGGGACTGGAAGACGTTGTTGAACAGCAGCCAGGAACCGGGGTCGTAGCCGGAGGCCGGGTCGGTGGCGAGGATGTCGTCGGACATCCCCATCACCACCGAACCGCTGTCCCCGGAGGCGGCGCCGCCGCCTTGCTCCGTCCCGCAGCCACCGACGAGACCGGCCGCCACCCCCGCCGCGAGCGGGGCCGTCAGCCATCGGTTCCGTATCTTCACGCGCACGTGCCTCACAGTCCTGCTCGCGGAAAGGTCCGCCCGGCGCGCGGTGGGGCGCGGCCGGGCCGGGTGTTACTTCTTGCCCCGCCCGAGCTCCCAGAGCTGGAGGTCGGAGGAGGAGTTGATGGCCCATTCGGTGCCGGTGATGTCGGTGCGGGCCGCCACGTACTGCTTGCCCTGCCACAGCGGGATCACCGGGACGTCGCCGGCGACGATGTCCTGGATCTGCTCGAAGGGCTTGGCGGCCTGGTTGCGGTCGGCCGCCACCCGCGACTGCGGGATCAGCGTGTTGCGGATGTCGTTGCTGACGTAGGGCGTGTTGAGGAAGTTGTCCTTGCCGAAGAACGGCGCCACGAAGTTGTCCGGGTCCGGGAAGTCGGGGAACCAGCCGAGGCCGTAGACCGCGTAGTCGCCCTTCTTCTGCGCCGGGCGGAACTTCGACCACTCGGTGCCCTGGATCGTGGTGCTGAACAGGCCGGTCGCGTTGAGCTGCGCCGACAGGTTCTTGAACTCCTCCTCGGTGATCGAACCGTAGTGGTCCTTGGTGTAGTTGAGGGTGAGCTTGACCGGGGTCGAGATGTTGGCGCTCTTCAGGATGGACTGCGCCTTGGCCTTGCTGGCCTCGCCGTACTTGTTGAAGAAGGAGTTGGTGTGGCCGGCGATCGACGTCGGGATCAGCGAGTACAGCGGCTCGGCGGTCTGGCCGTAGACCTTGCTCACGAGCTGGTTGCGGTCGATGGCCTGCGCCATCGCTTCGCGCACGGCCTTGTTCTTCACCGACGGGTCGTCGGTGTTGAAGGCCAGGTAGCGGATCTCCAGGCCGGGCATCTCGACCAGGTTGATGTCCTTGCTCGGGCTGACCTGCATCTGCTGGATCTGGCCCGGCGTCATGGCGCGCGCCATCATGTCGATGTCGCCCTTGGCGAGCGCGGTGCCCATGGCCTCGGCGGTCGGGAAGGAGCGCAGTTCGACCTTGTCGTTCGCGAGCTTCACATCACCCTGGTAGTTCGGGTTCTTGGTGAAGGTGAACTTCTCGACCTGGTCGCCCTTGCGGTCGGTCTTGACCGTGTAGGGGCCGGAGCCGTCCATGTCGAAGCCGTCGCGGAGCTTCTTCGCCTGGTACTTGTCCTTCGGCACGATGCCGGCGGCGGGCGTGGCCAGCTTGTACGGGAAGGTGGCGTCCGGCGTCTTCAGATGGAAGACGATCTCGGCGTCGCCCTTGGTCTCCATCGTGTCGATGTTGTCCAGGAGACCGGCGGGGCCGTTGTCGTCCTTGATGTCGAGCACGCGCTGGATCGAGTACTTCACGTCGTCGGCGGTCACCTTGGTGCCGTCGGAGAACTCCAGGCCGCTGCGCAGGGTGCAGCGGTAGCTCTCGTTCTCCTTGTCGGTGAAGTTGCAGGCGGAGGCCGCGTCGGGCACGGGCAGGCCGCCGCCGCGCGGAACGTGGACCAGCGACTGCGTGGTCTGCCGCATGACGTTCCAGATGCCGGTCTCGTACGCGTGGGCCGGATCGAGGGGGGCCGGGGCGTCCTTGGTCGCCACGAACTGGTCCGTGGTGCCCACGACGATGGTCTTGCCGCCGTCTCCCCCGCTCTCCGAACCACCGCAGGCGGCGAGTACGGGCGCGAGCAGGGCCACTACGGCCGGCAGCACCAAAGTCTTGCGGTTCATCCTGGACGATCTCCCTTGTCCGGCACTTTGGGGTACAGCTGTGTACGGGACACTCCGCCGCGTCCGCCCGTTCGGGGCGGGGCGATCGGGCCGGGTTTGTGCGATCGGACCTGCGCTCCTGTCCGCTGGGTGTGCGACGGGGCAGATGAGGGTGCGGCGAAGTTCTCGGACGAGATTAGTGCGCGCCGTGCGAAAAGCTGGAACTGGCTCTGGTGTACGGGGAATCAATCCGTCCGCCCCCCGGCGGCGCACCGATATCGAGGCGCCGGAATGTTTCGTACACCGGCTCACCAAACGGGACACAAAGGTGCCCCCACGGGGCCCGGAGCGGCCCGGGAGGGCGCCTGTCGAGGGTCCGGCAGGTGATGAACGTCACGACGGGACACCCTTTGACAGGGCGTGAATTCGGCGCGGGAGAGGTCACGGAAAAGGCACGTGCGGCTGCGATGAGTTCTTCCGTATTCAACGACGCACGCTGGGTGAACAGGTCAGTTCAGACGCGTGATCAGCGTGCGCAGAAAAGCGAGATCGACCTCTTCGAGGGAGCCGACCACGACGCGGCCGTCGGCCGGCTCGATGGCGGCGACCGAAGGCACCGCGACCACCCGGCAGCCCGCCGCCTCGGCGGCGGCGACCCCGGTGGCGGTGTCCTCCACGACGGCGCATCTGGCCGGGTCGGCGCCGAGGCCGCGGGCCGCGATCAGATACGGGTCGGGGTGCGGCTTGGTGCGGGCCACCTCGTCGCCGGCCACGGTCAGGGCGAAGTGGGACGGGCCGAGCGAGTGCAGGACTTTGTCGATGATGCGCCGGTGGGAGGCCGAGACCAGGGCGGTCGGGATGCCGTGGGCGGCGAGTTCGCCGAGCAGCCGGGCCGCGCCCGGCATCAGCGGCACCCCGCGGGAGATCCGCGCCTCGAAGTGGTCGTTGAGCAGCACGGTCAGCTCGGGGAGGGTGATGTCGGCGCCGGTGGCCTCGATGAGGAAGCCCGCGCTGCGCGTCATGGGTCCGCCCACCACGATGTCGCGCCACGACTCGTCCAGGACGTGCCCGAGGGCCGCGAAGGCCTCCCGCTCGGCGTCCCACCAGAAGCCCTCGGTGTCGACGAGGGTGCCGTCCATGTCGAGCAGGACGGCCTGGAGGGCGGAGCCTTCCGCCGTTCGTGTCATGGCTGCGGGGACCGTACTGGTCATCGGCACACCTCCTGGAGGGACGAGAAGGCCGGCCGCCTTCCCCAGTGGGGAGAAGCGACCGGCCTTGACTGGGCCGACCAGTGTACGTCCGGGCCGCTGAACGTGCGCTGAATTACCGGGGGCGGCCGGTCATCGGGCGTTGAAGTACTTGGCTTCCGGGTGGTGGATGACGATGGCGTCGGTGGACTGCTCGGGGTGGAGCTGGAACTCCTCGGAGAGGTGCACCCCGATCCGCTCCGGTCCGAGCAGCTCGGCGATCTTGGCGCGGTCCTCCAGGTCGGGGCAGGCCCCGTAGCCGAGCGAGAAGCGCGCGCCGCGGTACTTCAGCGCGAACATGTCCGCCACGTCCGAGGGGTCCTCGCCGGCGAAGCCGAGCTCGGAGCGCACCCGGGCGTGCCAGTACTCGGCGAGCGCCTCCGCCAACTGGACGGACAGGCCGTGCAGTTCGAGGTAGTCGCGGTAGGCGTTGGCCTCGAAGAGCTTGGCGGTCTCCTCGCCGATGCGGGAGCCGACCGTGACGACCTGGAGCCCCACGACGTCCGTCTCGCCGGACTCCTCCGGGCGGAAGAAGTCCGCGAGGCACAGCCTGCGGCCCCGGCGCTGGCGCGGGAAGGTGAAGCGGGTGCGCTCGGAGCCGTCCTCGTTCAGCAGGATGAGGTCGTCGCCCTTGGACACGCACGGGAAGTAGCCGTGGACCACGGCCGCCTCCAGGAGGCCCTCGGTGTGCAGCTTGTCGAGCCAGCCGCGCAGGTGCGGGCGGCCCTCGTGCTCCACCAGCTCCTCGTACGTGGGCCCGCCCGCGCGGGCCTCCTTCAAGCCCCACTGGCCCTTGAACAGCGCGCCCTCGTCCAGCCAGGAGGCGTACTCCTTGAGCGGGATGCCCTTGACGACGCGGGTGCCCCAGAACGGCGGGGCCGGCACCGGGTTGTCGGTGGCCACGTCCGAACGGACCGAGCCCTCGGGCTCCTCCACCTCCAGGAGCGGGGTCTCCCGCTTGGGAACGCGGCGCTGCTTGAGCTCGGGCAGGACGGCGCCGGGCACACCGCGCTTGACGCCAATCAGCGCGTCCATGAGGCGCAGGCCTTCGAAGGCGTCGCGGGCGTAGCGGACTTCGCCCTCGTAGATCTCGTGGAGGTCCTGTTCGACGTAGGCGCGGGTGAGGGCCGCGCCGCCGAGGATGACGGGGTACTCGGCCGCCAGCTTGCGCTGGTTGAGCTCCTCCAGGTTCTCCTTCATGATCACCGTCGACTTCACCAGCAGACCGGACATCCCGATGACGTCGGCGCGGTGCTCCTCGGCGGCCTCCAGGATCGCGGAGACGGGCTGCTTGATGCCGAGGTTGACGACGTTGTAGCCGTTGTTGGACAGGATGATGTCGACAAGGTTCTTGCCGATGTCGTGGACGTCACCGCGCACCGTGGCCAGGACGATCGTGCCCTTGCCCTCCGCGTCCGACTTCTCCATGTGCGGCTCCAGATGCGCCACGGCCGCCTTCATCACCTCGGCCGACTGCAGCACGAACGGCAGCTGCATCTGCCCCGAACCGAACAGCTCCCCGACCACCTTCATGCCGGCGAGCAGGGTGTTGTTGACGATGTCGAGCGCGGGGGTGTCCTGGAGGGCCTCATCCAGGTCGGCCTCAAGACCGTTCTTCTCGCCGTCGATGATGCGGCGCTGGAGGCGCTCATCCAGCGGCAGCGCGAGCAGTTCCTCGGCCTTGCCCGCCTTCATCGACTTCATGTTGACGCCCTCGAACAGCTCCATCAGCCGCTGCAACGGGTCGTAGCCCTCCGCGCGCCGGTCGTAGATCAGGTCGAGGGCGACCTTGACCTGCTCCTCCTCCAGGCGCGCGATCGGCAGGATCTTCGAGGCGTGCACGATCGCCGAATCCAGGCCGGCCTTCACGCACTCGTCCAGGAACACGGAGTTGAGCACGACACGGGCGGCCGGGTTGAGGCCGAAGGAGATGTTGGACAGGCCCAGCGTGGTCTGCACCTCGGGATGACGGCGCTTGAGCTCACGGATCGCCTCGATCGTGGCGACACCGTCCTTGCGGGACTCCTCCTGACCCGTGCAGATGGTGAAGGTGAGGGTGTCGATGAGGATGTCCGACTCGTGCACCCCCCAGTTCCCCGTCAGATCGGCGATGAGGCGCTCGGCGATGGCCACCTTGGTCTCGACGGTGCGGGCCTGGCCCTCCTCGTCGATGGTGAGCGCGATCAGCGCGGCGCCGTGCTCCACCGCCAGTTCGGTCACCTTCACGAACCGCGACTCGGGCCCGTCGCCGTCCTCGTAGTTGACCGAGTTGATGACCGCCCGGCCACCCAGCTTCTCCAACCCCGCCCGCAACACCGGCAGTTCGGTCGAATCCAGCACGATCGGCAGCGTCGACGCGGTCGCGAAACGACCCGCCAGCTCCGCCATATCGGCCACGCCGTCACGGCCCACGTAGTCGACGCACAGGTCGAGCATGTGGGCGCCCTCGCGGATCTGGTCCCGGGCCATCTCCACACAGTCGTCCCAGCGGCCCTCCAGCATCGCCTCCCGGAACTTCTTCGACCCGTTCGCGTTCGTCCGCTCCCCGATCGCCATGTACGCGGTGTCCTGGCGGAACGGCACGGTCTGGTAGAGCGAGGCCGCACCCGGCTCGGGGCGCGGGTGGCGCTCGCCCGGGGCGGCGCCGCGCACCCGCTCCACGACCTGGCGCAGGTGCTCCGGTGTCGTACCGCAGCAGCCACCCACCAGGGAGAGCCCGTAGTCGCGGACGAAGTTCTCCTGCGCGTCCGCGAGGCCCTCGGGGCCGAGCGGGAAGTGGGCACCGTCCTTGGTCAGGACGGGCAGGCCCGCGTTCGGCATGCACAGGAGCGGGATGCGGGAGTGCCGGGTGAGGTAGCGCAGGTGCTCGCTCATCTCGGCGGGACCGGTCGAGCAGTTCAGGCCGATCATGTCGACGCCGAGCGGTTCCAGAGCGGTCAGCGCGGCCCCGATCTCGGAGCCCAGCAGCATGGTGCCGGTCGTCTCGAAGGCGAGCGAGACCACCAGGGGCAGGTCGGCCCCGGCCGCCTCCATGGCGCGGCGGGCGCCGAGGATGGCGGACTTGGTCTGGAGCAGGTCCTGGGTGGTCTCGACGATCAGGGCGTCCGCGCCGCCCGCGATCAGGCCCTCGGCGTTGGCCTGGAAGCCGTCGCGCAGCGTGGCGTAGTCGATGTGGCCGAGGGTCGGCAGCTTGGTGCCGGGACCGATGGAGCCCAGCACCCAGCGCTGCTGTCCGGTGGAGGCGGTGAACTCGTCGGCGACCTCGCGGGCGATCCGCGCGCCGGACTCCGACAGCTCGAAGACCCGCTCGGGGATGTCGTACTCGCTCATCGCCGTGTGGTTGGCGCCGAAGGTGTTGGTCTCCACACAGTCCACGCCGACCGCGAAGTAGGCCTCGTGCACGCTGCGCACGATGTCGGGCCGGGTCACGTTGAGGACCTCGTTGCAGCCTTCGAGGTCCTGGAAGTCCTCCAGGGTGGGGTCCTGCGCCTGCAGCATGGTTCCCATCGCACCGTCGGCCACCACCACCCGGGTGGCGAGCGCCTCACGGAGGGCGTCGATACGGGTCCGGCTGTCAGCGGAAGGGGTCGGCAACGAGGCCATGGATGTGCTCCCTGGAGTGCGACGGCTGTCGGCTTTGCGCCGTCCGGTGGGAGGGCGCACGCGGCCAGCCTAACCGGGCGGCCCCCGGCCGCGCGCGGGCGTATCAGCGGGCGGACGGGTGGTGCGCGGGGCGGCTCGCTGTCCTGAAGTGGGCACAGGGATGCGGCCACGGTGACACGAGGTCGGCAACGGCCGATAGTGTTCAGCATTGTCGAACCAGTAGATGTGGGAGCCGGCCGCTCGGCGGCGGAGCCGGTTCAGCAGTGCCCGAAAGGGAGGGAGCGCGATGGCGCGCAACATCCAGTCGCTCGAACGGGCGGCGGCCATGCTGCGGCTGCTCGCCGGGGGCGAGCGGCGCCTGGGCCTGTCCGAGGTGGCGTCCTCACTGGGCCTGGCCAAGGGCACCGCGCACGGCATCCTGCGCACCCTGCAGGCCGAGGGCTTCGTGGAACAGGACCAGGCCTCGGGCCGCTACCAGCTGGGCGCCGAGCTGCTGCGCCTGGGCAACAGCTATCTCGACGTCCACGAGCTGCGGGCCCGCGCCCTGGTGTGGACGGACGACCTGGCGCGCTCCAGCGGCGAGAGCGTGTACGTGGGCGTGCTCCACCAGCAGGGCGTGCTGATCATGCACCACGTGTTCCGGCCCGACGACAGCCGCCAGGTGCTGGAGGTGGGTGCCATGCAGCCGCTGCACTCCACGGCGCTCGGCAAGGTGCTCTCCGCGTACGACCCGGTCGCGCACACCGAAGCCGTGGAGAACGTGCACGAGGCGTTCACGCCGCGCACGGTCACCGCGCCCGAGGGCTTCGAGGAGCTGCTCGACCTGACCCGCGCGCGCGGCTGGGGCTCGGACGTCGAGGAGACCTGGGACGGGGTGGCCTCGGTGGCCGCCCCGATCCACGACCGCCGCCGGATGCCGGTCGGCGCGGTGGGCGTCACCGGCGCCGTGGAGCGCGTCTGCGCCGACGGCGAGGTGCGGCCCGAGCTCGTGGCCGCGGTGCGCGACTGCGCCCGCGCCGTCTCGCGCGACCTGGGCGCCGGCCGCTTCTGAGGCCACCCCTGGCGCCCGGCCCCGTAGGCCCATACCAGTGCATGATCTTGCCCGTGCGGCCGGGTCCGGGTTTGGCGGTTCGTACCACCTGGTAACGATCAGGGATTCCGGTCACAGAAGTCTTGACGTGCCGTGACCCGGGGACAAAACTGCCGTGCAGCGGTCGGCATTGTCGAACACCTACCGGCAATACGAGTTAGAGTGTGACAACGCCAAGGGCCGGCAGCTCTCAACCTTGAGGGCGCGGATCACCGGGGAGACCCGGTGTTCTGCCTGTTGGGGTTTCCCCCTGGACGAAGGACAAAGGAGTCGCGGGTGTCCAGCCACGACATCTTCATCGGCGAGATCATCGGTACCGCCGTACTCATCCTGCTCGGCGGCGGCGTCTGCGCCGCCGTCACGCTGAAGCGTTCGAAGGCCCGTAACGCGGGCTGGCTCGCGATCACCTTCGGGTGGGGTTTCGCGGTCCTGACCGGCGCGTACATCTCCGCACCGCTCTCCGGTGCCCACCTCAACCCCGCGGTGACCCTGGGTCTCGCGATAGAGGGCGGCACCAAGTGGAGCGATGTCCCCGTGTACCTCGGCGGACAGATCCTCGGCGCCATGCTCGGCGCGGTGCTCGTGTGGCTGGCCTACTACGGCCAGTTCCACGCCCATCTGACCGACCCCGAGATCATCGGTGACGGCAAGGCGGTCGAGGCCCGCGAGAGCGAGGCCGGGCCCGTGCTCGGCGTGTTCTCCACCGGTCCCGAGATCCGCAACGTGGTCCAGAACGTGGTCACCGAGGTCATCGCCACCATCGTGCTGGTGCTGGCCATCCTGACCCAGGGCCTGAACGGCGACGGCAAGGGACTCGGCGTCATCGGTGTCCTGATCACCTCGCTCGTCGTGGTCGGCATCGGCCTCTCGATCGGTGGTCCGACGGGCTACGCCATCAACCCGGTCCGCGACCTCGGCCCGCGCATCGTGCACTCCCTGATCCCGCTGCCCAACAAGGGCGGCTCGGACTGGAGCTACGCGTGGATCCCGGTCGTCGGACCGCTGGTCGGCGGCGCGATCGCCGGTGGCATCTACAACATCGCCTTCGCCTGACGAGACACGTCGAGAAACCCCTTCGGACTTCCCAGGAGCACCCACCCATGAGCGAGATCCACTCCACCGGGCCCTTCATCGCGGCCATCGACCAGGGCACCACGTCCAGCCGCTGCATCGTCTTCGACAAGGACGGCCGCATCGTCGCGGTCGACCAGAAGGAGCACGAGCAGATCTTCCCCAAGCCCGGCTGGGTCGAGCACGACGCCGCCGAGATCTGGACCAACGTCCAGGAGGTCGTGGCCGGAGCCGTCGAGAAGGCGGGCATCACCGCCGCCGACGTCAAGGCGATCGGCATCACCAACCAGCGCGAGACCACGCTGATGTGGGACAAGAACACCGGCGAGCCCGTGCACAACGCGCTGGTCTGGCAGGACACCCGCACCGACGCGCTCTGCCGCGAGCTCGGCCGCAACGTCGGCCAGGACCGCTTCCGCCGGCAGACCGGGCTTCCGCTCGCCTCGTACTTCGCGGGCCCCAAGGTGCGCTGGCTGCTCGACAACGTCGAGGGACTGCGCGAGCGCGCCGAGCGCGGCGACATCCTCTTCGGCACCATGGACTCCTGGGTCATCTGGAACCTGACCGGCGGCACCGACGGCGGTGTGCACGTCACGGACGTCACCAACGCCTCGCGCACCCTCCTGATGAACCTGCACGACATGGCGTGGGACGAGAAGATCCTGCAGTCCATGGACATCCCGGCGGCCGTGCTGCCCGAGATCCGCTCCTCCGCCGAGGTGTACGGGCACGCCAAGGGCGGCGTCCTGGACGGCATCCCCGTCGCCTCCGCGCTCGGCGACCAGCAGGCGGCCCTGTTCGGCCAGACCTGCTTCTCCGAGGGCGAGGCCAAGTCCACCTACGGCACCGGCACCTTCATGCTGATGAACACCGGTGACAAGCCCGTCAACTCCTACAACGGCCTGCTGACGACGGTCGGTTACCAGATCGGCGACCAGAAGCCGGTCTACGCCCTCGAAGGCTCCATCGCCGTCACCGGCTCGCTCGTCCAGTGGATGCGCGACCAGATGGGCATGATCAAGACCGCCGCGGAGATCGAGACGCTCGCGTCCTCGGTCGACGACAACGGCGGCGCCTACTTCGTGCCGGCCTTCTCCGGCCTGTTCGCCCCGTACTGGCGCCCCGACGCCCGCGGTGTGATCGCCGGCCTGACCCGGTACGTCACCAAGGCGCACATCGCGCGCGCCGTCCTTGAGGCCACCGCCTGGCAGACCCGCGAGATCAGCGACGCCATGACGAAGGACTCCGGCGTCGAGCTGACCGCGCTGAAGGTCGACGGCGGCATGACCTCCAACAACCTGCTGATGCAGACCCTCTCGGACTTCCTGGACGCGCCGGTGGTGCGCCCGATGGTCGCCGAGACGACCTGCCTCGGCGCCGCCTACGCCGCCGGCCTGGCCGTCGGCTTCTGGCCGGACACCGACGCACTGCGCGCCAACTGGCGCCGGGCGGCGGAATGGACCCCTCGCATGGACGCCGACCAGCGTGACAGCGAGTACAAGAACTGGCTCAAGGCCGTCGAGCGGACCATGGGCTGGATCGAGGACGAGGAGTAATCGACATGACCACCCTGCAGAGCGTCCCTGCCGTAGGGACGCACCCGGCCCCCGGCTCCACTGTGTCTTCCTTCAAGGCAGTGAGCCGCGCCGAGACCCGGGAGCAGCTGTCCAAGGCGACGTACGACCTCCTGGTCATCGGCGGCGGCATCCTGGGCATCTCCACCGCCTGGCACGCCGCGCAGTCCGGTCTGCGGGTGGCCCTGGTGGACGCCGGCGACTTCGCCGGCGCCACCTCCTCCGCCTCCTCCAAGCTGCTCCACGGCGGTCTGCGCTACCTGCAGACCGGCGCGGTGAAGCTGGTCGCGGAGAACCACTTCGAGCGGCGTGCGGTGTCCCGTCAGGTGGCCCCGCACCTCGCCAACCCGCTCACCTTCTACCTGCCGGTGTACAAGGGCGGCCCGCACGGCGCCGCCAAGCTGGGCGCGGGCGTGTTCGCCTACTCGGCGCTGTCCGCCTTCGGTGACGGCGTCGGCCACCTGCTCTCCCCCGCCAAGGCCGCGGCCGACGTGCCGGAGCTGCGCACGGACAACCTGAAGGCCGTGGCCGTGTACGGCGACGACCAGATGAACGACGCCCGCATGGCCCTGATGACGGTGCGCGCCGCCGTCGAGGCCGGCGCGGTCGTGCTCAACCACGCCGAGGTCACCGGACTGCGCTTCACCAAGGGCCGGGTCACCGGTGCCGAGCTCAAGGACCGCATGGACGGCGAGGAGTTCGGTGTCGACGCGCGCCTCGTCCTCAACGCCACCGGCCCCTGGGTCGACCACCTGCGCACGATGGAGGACCCGGCCGCGGCGCCCTCCATACGCCTGTCGAAGGGCGCGCACCTGGTCCTCAAGCGCACCGCCCCCTGGAAGGCCGCGCTCGCGACCCCCATCGACAAGTACCGGATCACCTTCGCCCTGCCGTGGGAGGACATGCTCCTGCTCGGCACCACCGACGAGGAGTTCGAGGGCGACCCGGCGGACGTCCGCGTCACGGAGGCGGACACCGCGCAGATCCTGGACGAGGCCGCGTTCTCGATCCGTGACCAGCAGCTGTCGCGCGACCTGATCACGTACTCCTTCGCCGGCCTGCGGGTCCTGCCCGGCGGCCCCGGCGACACCTCGAAGGCCAAGCGCGAGACGGTCGTCACCGAGGGCCGCGGCGGCATGCTGTCGGTGGCCGGCGGCAAGTGGACGACCTTCCGCCACATCGGCCGCACCGTGATGAAGAAGCTGGAGCAGCTGCCGGGCCACCCGCTCGGCAACGACTTCGAGCCGATCTCCGCGCTGCCCGGCAAGATGCCGCTGCCCGGCATCGCCAACCCGCGTGCCGTCGCCCACCGCCTGATGCTGGACGGCCGGGCGCCCGGCGCGCAGATGGCGGCCGACACCGCCAAGCACCTGGCCACGCACTACGGTTCGCTGTCCTTCGACATCGCGCGGCTGGCCGACGAGGACACCTCGCTCGCCGAGCGCATCCACCCGGACGCCCCGGAGATCTGGGCCCAGGTCGCCTACGCCCGCGACCACGAGTGGGCCGAGACCGCGGACGACGTGCTGCGCCGCCGTACGACCCTGACGATCCGGGGCCTGGCCACGGACGAGATCCGCGGCAAGGTCGACGACCTGCTGCGGAAGAAGAACTGACGCCACGCCGACGGCGGTTGAGGGGCGGCTCCTTCGCGGGAGCCGCCCCTTCGGCGTTCCCCGGCGCGCATAATGGGGGCCGATTCGTCGGATGTGTGGAGGTCGCCCCGTGGCTGTCACCGACGAGGCCATCGAGAAGATCAAGGAAATGATCGTCTCCGGTGTACTGCGGCCCGGCGACCGGCTCCCCAAGGAGAGCGAACTCGCGGCCGAACTCGGCCTGTCCCGCAACTCGTTGCGCGAGGCGGTACGCGCGCTGTCCCTGATCCGCGTCCTGGACGTGCGCCAGGGCGACGGCACCTACGTCACCAGCCTGGACCCGCAGATGCTGCTCGAAGCGCTGGGCTTCGTCGCCGACTTCCACCGCGACGACACGGCGCTGGAGTTCCTCGCGGTGCGCCGCATCCTGGAGCCGGCCGCGACGGCGATGGCGGCGACGCGGCTCACGGACGCCGAACTCGACGCGCTGGGCGCCCAGTTGGACGCGCTCGGGGACACGCCGTCGGTGGCGGAACTGGCGGCGTCCGACCTCGCATTCCACCGCGGGATCGTGGCGGGCTCCGGGAACACGGTGCTGTGCTCCCTCCTGGACGGCCTGTCCGGGCCGACGACGCGGGCGCGGGTATGGCGGGGGCTCACGCAAAAGGACGCGGTGAGCCGTACGCTCCGCGAGCACCGGGCGATCCTGGGGGCGCTGCGGGGGCGGGACGCGGAGACGGCGCGGGCCTGGGCCACGATCCACCTCGCCCCGCCCCGCCCGGCGGGGGCCTCGCCCCCCGCGCCCCCGATCGCGCCTTGAGGGCGCTCGTCCTCAAACGCCGGACGGGCTGACATGCCCGACGTGGGCCGGCACCGGCGCAGCCAGGGGCGCGGGGAACTGCGCACAGAGCGACCACGACCCGCACCTGGATGAATCGCTGAACGAACGTCCACGCCGAACCCGCATAGCTCGGACGAATCCGAGCCCGCGCACCCGTGCACGGGGGCTGCGGCTGGGTAGGTCTGAAGCCGTAAGGTTGAGACGTACGCAAGGGAACTTCGGAGGGAGGCACTGGGTGATCGAGCTGGAGGGCGTTCCCGAGCTGGTCGACCCGGTCATGATCGCCGCGTTCGAGGGCTGGAACGACGCGGGCGACGCCGCCTCCTCCGCGGTCGCTCACCTGGACGGGGTGTGGAAGGGCGAGGTCTTCGCCGCGCTCGACGCGGAGGACTACTACGACTTCCAGGTCAACCGGCCCACGGTGTGGCTGGACGGCGGGGTCCGCAAGATCACATGGCCCACCACGCGGCTCTCGGTGGTGCGGGTCGGCGGTGACAAGCCGCGCGACCTGGTGCTCGTACGGGGCATCGAGCCGTCGATGCGCTGGCGTTCGTTCTGCAACGAGATCCTGGGCTTTGCGCACGAGCTGGGCGTCGAGATGGTGGTGGTCCTCGGCGCACTGCTGGGCGACACTCCGCACACCCGGCCGGTGCCGGTCAGCGGCGTGACCTCCGACCCCGACCTGGCCCGGACGATGGACCTGGAGGAGACCCGCTACGAGGGCCCCACCGGCATCGTCGGCATCCTCCAGGAGGCCTGTACGCACGCGGGCGTACCGGCGGTCAGCCTGTGGGCGGCGGTGCCGCACTACGTGTCCCAGCCGCCGAACCCGAAGGCCACCCTCGCCCTGCTCAACCGTCTTGAGGACCTCATCGACCTGAGGATCCCGCTCGGCGAGCTCGCCGAGGACGCGCGGGCCTGGCAGCTCGGCGTCGACCAACTGGCCGCCGAGGACAGCGAGGTGGCCGAGTACGTGCAGACACTGGAGGAGGCGCGGGACACAGCGGATCTGCCCGAGGCGTCCGGTGAGGCCATCGCCCGCGAATTCGAGCGCTATCTGCGCCGGCGCGACGGCGGTCCCGGCCCGGGCCAGGGCACCGCGGGCGGCCACGCCACCGAGGGCGACGGCTCCTATCTGCGGGACACCTCCAGCGGTCGTACCCGCCCGCCGAAGCCCCCGAAGACGGAGGACCCCGGCGAGGAGACACCCGAGGAATAGCGGGCGGGGCCCGGCCGCCGGACCGCGGTTCGCGTTGCGGCGCCTCCTGGAGCGCGGGAAGGTCGAAGGACCAATGCCTTCAGGAGGTGTCGTACGTATGCCCATCGCCACGGTGAATCCGGCTACCGGTGAGACGCTCAAGAGCTTCGGTGCCATGGGCCCCGAGGAGGTCGAGCGGCGGCTCGCGGCGGCGGACGCCGCCTTCGCCGCCCATCGCACCTCCCGCTTCGAGGAACGCACCCGGCTCGTGCTGCGCGCGGCCGACCTGCTCGACGCCGACCGCGACGACATCGCGCGCACCATGACCCTGGAGATGGGCAAGCCCCTGGTGGCGGCGCGCGCCGAGGCCGCCAAGTGCGCGAAGGCCATGCGCTGGTACGCGGAGCACGCGGCCGAGCTGCTCGCCGACGAGGAGCCCGACCGGGACGACGTGCGCGACTCGGGGGCCGAGCGGGCCCGGGTGCACTACCGGCCGCTCGGCGTGGTCCTCGCGGTGATGCCGTGGAACTTTCCGCTGTGGCAGGTCGTCCGGTTCGCCGCCCCCGCCCTGATGGCGGGCAACGTGGCCCTGCTCAAGCACGCCTCGAACGTGCCGCAGACCGCGCTGTACCTGGAGGACCTCTTCCGCCGCGCGGGCTTCCCCGACGGCTGCTTCCAGACGCTCCTGATCGGCTCCGACGGCGTGGAGAAGGTGTTGCGCGATCCGCGGGTGGCGGCGGCGACCCTGACCGGGAGCGAGCCCGCGGGCCGCTCGGTCGCCGCGATCTGCGGCGACGAGATCAAGAAGACCGTGCTCGAACTCGGCGGCAGCGACCCCTATCTGGTGCTCGCCTCCGCCGATGTGCAGCGCGCCGCGCGGACCGCGGTCACCGCACGGGTGCAGAACAACGGCCAGTCCTGCATCGCCGCGAAGCGGTTCATCGTGCACGCCGACGTCTACGACACGTTCGCCGAGCAATTCACCGCGGGCATGAGGGAGTTGAAGGTCGGCGATCCGCTCGACGAGGACACCGACGTCGGCCCGCTGGCCAGCGAGCAGGGCCGCACCGATCTGGAGGAGCTGGTGGACGACGCCGTGCGCAAGGGCGCGACCGCGCTGTGCGGCGGCGGCCGACCCGAGGGGGACGGCCGGGGCTGGTTCTATCTGCCCACCGTCCTCGCCGGGGTCACCGCCGACATGCGCATCCACCGCGAGGAGACCTTCGGCCCGGTCGCCACGCTCTACCGGGTGCGCGACCTGGACGAGGCCCTCGCGGTCGCCAACGACACGCCGTTCGGCCTGAGTTCCAACGTCTGGACCCGGGACGAGGCCGAGCAGGAGCGCTGCGTGCGCGACCTCCAGGCGGGCGGGGTGTTCTTCAACGGGATGACCGCGTCGCACCCGGCCCTGCCGTTCGGCGGCGTGAAGCGCTCCGGCTACGGCCGCGAGCTCTCCGGCCACGGGATCCGCGAATTCTGCAACGTGACGACGGTGTGGCACGGGGCGGAGCCCGACGACTCCTGACCCCGTCCGTGGAACAAGTCCGCCTACCGAAGCACTTGCTGACGAGGCGTCACATGTGCACGGCGCGGCACCGGACGGGGACGGCCCCCCGTCCGGCGCCGCGTGCCGGCTAGGCGCAGCTGAACTTCGCCGCAGCCCAGTCGCCGTGATCGCCGGACTTGGAGTTGTTGGTGTCGGTGATCCTCAGGCGGACGTGGCGCGCTCCGGCGAGCGGGACGTCCACCGGCACGGTGGCCGAGGCGCCGGTCACCTTCGGCGAGGTCCACAGCACCTTGCCGTCGGCCTCCACGGAGAAGGCCACCTCCCCGTAGCCGTTGATCTCGTCGTCGATGCCGACGTCGGCGGTGAAGGCCGTGCACTTCCCGCCGGTGTAGATCTCGATGTCGGAGTCGGCGTGGGCGCCGATGCCCTTGGCGTACGAGGTGCCCGCGAGCGTGAGCGGATGGCCGTCGGCCGCGCCGGACTCGCCGTTGGAGCGGTCGCGCTCGGGCGGACCGTAACCGTTGGACGAGGTCAGCCAGACCAGGTCGCTCGCCCAGGCCTGCCCCGAGGGCGGCGCCGGCATCACGGACACCGCGATGCGCTGCTGCGAACTGCCGCCGCGGGAGGCCGCGTTGACGGTCAGCGTGGCCTCGCCGGGCCTGGCGTCCTTGGCGGGGGTGATCCCCACCTCGACGCGCCGGGTGGCGCCGGCCGGGACGCGGTCGAGCGGGGCGGCCGGGGCCACCGTCCACCCGGCCGGCGCGGCGAGCGAGACCTGGACGTCACGGGCGTCCCTGGCGCCGGCGGTGACGTCCACGGCGACCGTGCCCGGGGTGCCCGCGCCCAGTTCCTGCGCGACGGGCGCGGCCAGCGTGACGGCGGCGCCCGGTGTCCTGCCGCCGACCGCGCTGGTGTCCTTCAGCCGCACCTCGAACGCCGTGTCGGTGCGCAGCGTCGCGGTCTTCACCAGGACGACGCCGCCGCGGTCGGCCGCGTCGTAGAACCAGCCGCCGGCGGCCTTGTCGTACGCGGCCTTCGAGCCGAGCCGCGCGAGCTTGCGGCCCTGCACCTCGACCTGGGCGGGCGCGCTGCCGGTGTGCACGGTGAACTGGTAGGGCCGGGCGGTCTGCTTGCCCGTGAACCGACCCTTGCTGGCGCCCACGTGGATGCTCACGTCACCGGATCCGCGCTGCGGGGCGCTGACGTCGGCCCGCTGGGTGGCGTAGGCGCCGCTGCGGTGGGCGCGGGTCACGCCGTCGTCCTCGTACAGCTGGAAGGACGAGCGGCCCTGGGGGTAGACGTCCCAGGCGAGCGGGGAGTTCGCGGTGCGGTCCTGGTAGGAGCGGATGCCGGGCCACATCGGGACGGCGGCGCCGGCCTTCACGAACAGGGGCAGTGTGTCGAGCGGCGCGCTGTAGCCGTTGACGGTGGTCGGGCCCTGGTAGGTGCGCCCGCTCCAGTAGTCGGTCCAGGTGCCCTTGGGCAGGTAGATCCCGTCGCGCACGGCCGTGTCCTGGTAGACCGGCGCGACCAGGAAGTCCTCGCCGGACAGGAACTCGTACTTGGCCGCGTCGCCGGCCGCCTTCGGGTCGTCGGGGTATTCGAGCGCCAGCGGGCGGACGGGCCCCACGCCGGTCTTCGTCGCCTCGTGGGCGTAGGAGTACAGGTAGGGAAGGAGGGACTCCTTCAGCTTCAGATAGTTCCGGTTGATGGAGGTGTAGGGCTCGCCGTACTGGTAGGGCTGCTTGTCGCTCGCGGCCCAGCCGTCCATCGTCATCACGGTCGGCAGGAACGCCTTCCACTGGAGGTCGCGGGTGTAGGTCTTGGGGCTGCCGCCGAAGATGCCGTCGATGTCGCCGCTGGTGTAGGCGAGCCCGGACATGCTGGCACCCGCGTAGGTCGGGATCTGCCAGCGGATGTAGTCCCAGCTGCCCGACTGGTCGCCGGACCACTGGACACCGCAGCGCTGCGCGCCGGACCAGCTCTCGGGGGCCCAGGTGAAGCCGCGGGCGTCGCTGTTGTCCTCGATGCCCTGGTAGGCGGCCTTGCAGCCGTCGAGCGCGTGCTTGTAGCCGTCGCCGACCCAGGCGACGTCGAGCTTGGCCACGCGCTGGCCGGCCTTCACCTGGTCGGCGAGCTTGTCGAGGCCGTCCTCGGTCCACAGGCCCATGTGCATCGCGTCCTTCTGGAGACCGGCGCTGGTCTCGGGAAGGTTCTCGTAGCCGCAGCCGTAGCCGTCGTTGACCAGCATCCAGCCGTTGGGCATGTCGTTGGTCTTGTACGCGTCGGCGATCTTGAGCGCGTCGAGGGTGTGGCGCTCGCCGCGGTTGGCGTTGTGCAGGTAGCAGTCGGAGTCGCCGGGTTCGAGACCGTAGACCGGCGGCAGGAACGGCTTGCCCGTCAACCGGGTGTAGTCGCCGATGACTTGCTTGGCGTCGCCCGCGAAGTAGTAGGCGTCGAAGCGCTGTTCCTTGGCGCTCGCGGTGACCGGCTGTCCGAAGACGTACGTATTGGGGGCGTACGTGTTGCGGAAGACGCCGTAGCCGGCCGTCGAGAGGTAGAACGGCACGGAGTTGGGGTGTCCGCCGTCGTTCCAGTTGTCGTCCACGCTCACCTGGACGGTCTGGTCGCGGTGCGAGGTGTTGCCGCGGCCGTTCTGCATGCCGCCGCCGTAGAACTGTTCGGCGGGGCCGCGCGACAGCGTCTGGGTGGTGGTGTCCTTGGTCCAGCTGAGCGGCTTGGTCTCGGCCCACAGTCGGGTGCCGTCCGCCTTGTACAGGGCGAACCGCAGCGGGGACTTGAAGGCGCGCAGGGTGACCTTGTCGGTGCTCAGCTCGTAGCGGTCGCCCCGGTCCTTCCAGCGGGCGGCGGGCGGCTTGCCCTGCGGCAGGACGATGTCGGAGCCGGTCGGGTCGGTGAACGTGCCGTTCGGGGCGAGTTCGAGGCGGAAGGTGTCGGCCGCCACGAAACTGACCCTGGCCTCGGCCGCGCCCGCGTGCAGCGTGAAGACGGAGCCGCCCGATGCCTGGAAGCCGGTCACGTCACCGACGGTGGTGTCGGCCGGAGCGTCGGCGGACGGATCGGCCTGCGCGCTGCCCGGCCCGGCGACGACCGCCAGCAGACCGAGCACGGCCGCACCCGCGAGTGCCACTCTCGTGCGTATTGGTGATTGCATAGAGCGTGTTTAGCGCACGAACGAGCACGCGACCAAGGGGTGCGCTCAGGAAAAGCACAGAAAAAACGAAACCGCCCCCCGGACTCACGAGGAGTCCGGGGGGCGGTCAAGGGCCTGCCGCCGCTTCGGGCGCGGCGGGCCGGCGGGCCTAGAGGGCGACGCCGAGGAGGGCGTCGACCGTACGGGAGACGAGGCCGGGGGCGGCTTCGTCGGTGCCGCCCTCGGCGTCCTGCCGGGCGGCCCAGCGGTCGACCGCCGCGAGGGCGGCCGGCGCGTCCAGGTCGTGGGCGAGGGCCTCGCGGACCTCCTCGACCAGCCCGTCCGCGGACGGCCCGTCGGGGCGCGAGACGGCGGCGCGCCAGCGGCCCAGGCGCTCGACGGCGTCCTGGAGCACCTGGTCGGTCCACTCCCAGTCCGACCGGTAGTGGTGGGCGAGCAGGGCGAGGCGGATCGCCGACGGGTCGACGCCGTCGCGGCGCAGCTTGGAGACGAAAACCAGGTTGCCCTTGGACTTGGACATCTTCTCGCCGTCCAGGGCCACCATGCCGGCGTGCACGTACGCCTTGGCGAAGGGGTGTTCGCCGGTCAGCGCCTGGGCGTGCGAGGCGCCCATCTCGTGGTGCGGGAAGATCAGGTCGGAGCCGCCGCCCTGCACGTCGAAGCCCATGCCCAGGTGGTCGAGCGCGATGGCGACGCACTCGATGTGCCAGCCCGGGCGACCGCGGCCGAGCGTGCCGCCGTCCCAGCTGGGCTCGCCCTCGCGGGCGGCCATCCACAGCATCGGGTCGAGCGGGTTCTTCTTGCCGGGGCGCTCGGGGTCGCCGCCGCGCTCGGCGGACAGCGCCCTCATGACGTCGGCGTCGTAGTGCGAGACGCCGCCGAAGTGCGGGTCGCTCTCGACGGAGAAGTAGACGTCGCCGTCGAGTTCGTACGCCGCGCCCGCGTCCCGCAGCCGCTCGACGAGCGGGACGATGCCGGGTATCGCCTCGACGGCGCCGATGTAGTGCTGCGGGGGGAGCAGGCGCAGGGCGGTCATGTCCTCGCGGAACAGCGCGGTCTCGCCCTCGGCGAGCTCCACCCAGTCCTTGCCGTCGCGGACGGCTCGCTCCAGCAAGGGGTCGTCCACGTCCGTCACGTTCTGGACGTAGTGAACCTGCCGCTTGGTGTCGAGCCACACGCGCTGAACGAGGTCGAACGCGTTGTAGGTCGCCGCGTGACCCATGTGGGTCGCGTCGTACGGGGTGATGCCGCAGACGTAGATACGGGCGACGGGACCGGGGTCCAGGGGGACCAGGTGGCCGGTCGCGGTGTCGTGGATCTTGAGGTCGCGGCCCTTGCCGGGCAGGGCGGGGACCTCAGAAGCGGGCCAGGCATGCATGTCTTGAGCGTAACCGGACGCACGTTCCGGATACGAACCGGATCCCGCTCTTGGCCGAATCCCCCGCCTTGCCCGGGGCGCCCTGGGCTGCTAGGGGCCGGCCCTGCGGGGGGGGGGTTGCCCACCCGCCCGCCCGTGCAGGGGGTCGGATAAGCCCGGCTCCCTGGGGCTCCGCCCCAGACCCCGGGGCGCTTGCCCACCCACCCGCCCGTGGAGGGGGTTGAAGGGTTCGGCCCCTGGGGCTCCGCCCCAAACCCCCAGGGGGTTGCCCACCCGCCCGCCCGTGCAGGGGGTTGAAGGGTTCGGCCCCTGGGGCTCCGCCCCAAACCCCCAGGGGGTTGCCCACCCGCCCGCCCGTGGAGGGGGCTGGAGGGTGCCTGGCCCTGGGGCTGCGCCCCAGACCCCCTTGAGGGGCTCCGCCCCTCGAACCCGGCGGCGGCTCCGCCCCCTGCACCCCCGCGCGGGGACTTCGTCTCCTGCACCCCTTTCGGGGGCTGCGCCCCCGGACCCCCCTTCGCGCCTGAACGGCGCTCGTCCTCAAACGCCGGACGGGCTGAAGTGCCCGGTGCGGGCCAGCACCAGGCAGTTAAGGGGCGCGGGGAACTGCGCGAGCCAGGCCGGGCTACACGTGCGGCCCAGCACCGGTCCTGTCAGGGGCGCGGGGAACTGCGCGACCAGCCATGCACGGCGCGAGGCCGACAGCGGGTTTGGGGGCGCGAGGAACGGCGCGAGAAGCGACCGCGGTCCGCGGACGGCCAGGGGGTTGGGGGCGCGGGGAACTGCGCAAACCCCGGGCTACCCCCAGCACCCCCAGGGGCGCGGGGAACTGCGCGAGAAGCGACCACGGCCCGCACACGACCGACGGCCCGCACACCACCGACGGGGCCGAGGCGTGGCTCAGGGCTAGATGGGGGGCCAGGGGATGGGGGGCCAGTCGGGGGACGGGGTGGGGTGGGTGGGGGTGGCCAGGAGGGTGGTCACTCGGGTGCGGAGGGCGTGGAGCTCGGACTCCGTGATCAGCGCGGCGAGCCGCAGAGCAAGGGGCTCCCGGGGTCGAAGGGCCTCGGCCAGGCCCTTCAGAGCGCCCACCGCCTCCGAGGTGAGCGGCTCCCCCGCCCACCCCCACAACAGCGTCCGCAACTTCCCGTCCACGTGGAACGACACCCCGTGGTCGATCCCGTACAACCGCCCGTCCGGCGCCGGAAGCAGGTGCCCACCCTTGCGGTCCCCGTTGTTGATCACCGCGTCGAGCACCGCGAGCCGCCGCAGCCGCTCGTCGTCGGCGTGCACGAGGAGCGCGGTGCGCCCCTCACCGACCTCGGCGAAACCGACCGCCTTCCAGCCCTCGGCCGGCTCCTCGTCCTCGACGAGCGCGAGCAGCCCGGAGTCCCCCTCGGCCGGCTCGATCCACAGCTGGACCATGCCCTCGCCGTGGGGACCGTCGCGCAGCACGGTCGGCGGCACCAGGTCCCAGCCGGTGGCGCGCGACACCTCGTACGCGGCGACCTCGCGCTGGGCGAGCGTGCCGTCGGGGAAGTCCCACAGCGGGCGCTCCCCCGCCACGGGCTTGTAGACGCAGTGCGCGCTCTCGTCCCCGAGCGTCACCGAGCAGTACAGGACCGCGTTGGACGCCTCGCGGATCCGGCCGAGGACGGTAAGTTCGCCACGGGTCAGCAGCTCGACGGAGGTCAGGCTCCCCGGCGGTATCCGTTCTGGCGCGGGCATACGTGTCCTTCCGGGTCGAGCGGGAGGCTGCACAGCGGGCACGGCGGCCGGCCCGCGTTCACGACGTCGAGCGCCCGCTTGGCGAAGGCGCGGGCCTGGGCTCCGGTGAGCCGCACCCGCAGCATCGGCGGGCCGTTCTCCTCGTCCTGGAGCATCCGCTCCTCGGCCTCGGCGAGATCGTCCTCGGTGTCGGCGTCCAGCTCGACCAGGGCCTGCGCCTCGATGATCATGCGCTGTTCGTCGCCGTCCCAGGCCAGCGCCATGGTGCCGACCCGGAACTCCTCCTCGACCGGCGAGTCGAGCGGCGCGGTGTCGGTGACGTCGGGCGGGGCCACGGCCGGCACAGGAGCGTTTCCGCCGGTCCTGCGCACGACCTCGTCGAGCAGCTCGTCGATCCGTTCGGCGAGCGCCGCCACCTGGGTCTTCTCCAGGGCCACGCTGGTGGTGCGGGTGCCCGCGGACGCCTGGAGGAAGAACGTCCGGCGCCCGGGGAGCCCGACCGTGCCGGCCACGAAACGGTCCGGCGGGTCGTAGAAGAACACCTGACGGGACACGTTCTGGTCTCCCTAGTTCGGAGTTGGAGCGGCGGTTTTCGGCGCGACCACCCTACTGCGCCCGGCGATCACGGTGCTCCCGCACCGCCACCGACCTCGGCCTGTTCGTCCGGGCGGGTCTCGCGGGGCGCCAGCGAGGCGAGGTCCCCGGTGTCGCCGAGGCGGACGAGGTAGGGCCGCAGCCGCGTGTAGCGGATCACGGTCAGGGAACACGGTTCCACCGAGATGCGCTGAAAGAGGTCGAGATGCATGCCGAGGGCGTCCGCCACCACGGACTTGATGATGTCGCCGTGCGAACACATGGCATACACCGCGTCGGGGCCGTGCTCCGTCTCGATCCGCTCGTTCCAGTCCCGTACGGCCCCGACCGCGCGGGCCTGCATCGCGCGCATCGACTCGCCGCCGGGGAAGGCCGCGTTGGACGGGTGCTGCTGCACCACCTCCATCAGCGGGTCGCCGGAGAGCTCGGCGAGCTTGCCGCCCGACCAGTCGCCGTAGTCGCACTCCCCGATCAGGTCCTCGGGGTGCAGCGGCAGGCCCGGGCGCGCGTCGAGCAGCGGCTGTACGGTCTCCCGGCAGCGTTGCAGCGGGCTGGTGACGACGGCGGCGAGCGGCACCCCGGCGAGCCGGGCGGGCAGGGCGGCGGCCTGGGCGGCACCGCGCTCGTCGAGGGCGACACCCGGCGTCCAGCCGGCCAGCACCCCCGCCGTGTTGGCGGTGGAACGTCCGTGGCGTACGAGGATCAGCGTGGCCATGGGCGCCAGCCTAGGCGTCCGGTGCACCAGGGGTGCGGGCGGCTCCCGTTCGCGGGAGGATGCCCTCGATGATCGTCGACTGCGCCATCTACCGCGAGGGCCGCCGCACCGAGGGCCCGACGGACTTCTCCGATGCCCTGACCCAGGCGCGCAGCTCCGGCGACAGCTTCCTGTGGGTGGGCCTCCACGAGCCGACGGAGCAGGAGTTCGAGCTGGTCAGCACCGAGTTCGGGCTGCATGAACTGGCCGTCGAGGACGCCCTCAAGGCGCATCAGCGGCCCAAGCTGGAGGTGTACGACGACTCGCTGTTCATGGTGCTCAAGCCCGTCGTCTACGAGCCGGACAGCGACACCGTGACCACCGGCGAGCTGATGGTGTTCGTGGGCGACGGCTTCGTGGTGACGGTGCGGCACGGCGAGGGCGCTCCGCTGAAGGCGGTGCGCAAGCGCCTCGAGGCCGAGCCCGAGCTGCTCAAGCACGGGCCCACCACCGTCCTGTACGCGGTGAGCGACGCGGTCGTCGACCACTACACGGAGGTGGCGGCCGAGCTCCAGACCGACCTGGAGGAGCTGGAGGCGCAGGTCTTCGCGCCGGTCGGCAGCCGCGACACCAAGGACACCGCCTCGCGGATCTACACCTTCAAGCGCCAGGTGCTGGAGTTCCGCCGGGCCACCGGTCCGCTGGCGCAGCCCGTGCAGCGCCTGGCGAGCGCGGGCGTGCCGTTCGTCAACGCGGAGTCACAGCCGTTCTTCCGTGACGTGGACGACCATCTGATGCGGACCAACGAGGCGGTGGAGGGCCTCGACCGGCTGCTCTCGGACATCCTGTCGGCGCATCTGGCGCAGGTGGGCGTCCGCCAGAACGACGACATGCGCAAGATCTCGGCGTGGGCGGCGATGGCGGCGGTCCCCACCATGCTGGCGGGCATCTACGGCATGAACTTCGACCACATGCCGGAACTGCACTGGGGGTGGAGCTATCCGGCCCTGATCGCGCTGATGGTGGTCCTGGAGATCGGCTTGTTCCGCCTGTTCAAACGGCGCGGCTGGCTGTGATCGGCCTGTTCCGCCTGTTCAAGCGGCGCGGCCGGCTGTGATCGGCCTGTTCCGCCGGTTCAAGCGGCGCGGCCGGCTGTAGCGGTGGCTGCCTAGGCGAGGCCGGGTGCGGCGACGGCGGGGCCGCCCAGGGCGTTGCGGCGCCGCGGCATGGTGAGGGAGACCATCCGCCGCCATCCCGTGAGCCGCTCATAGGCGTACACCGCGTGGATCCCTGCCTGGAGGGCCTTCGCCTTGGGGCGCGGCCAGCCCAGGACGGCGCCCATGCGGGACATCACGGCGAGGCTGACATCGCGGTAGACGCGGATCTCGGCGAGCGCGCACTCGCGCAGCACCCGCTGGATGACGGGCCCGTGTCCGGCGCGGGCCAGCCGCAGCAACTCCTCGTGGCAGTACGCCAGATGGTTGTCCTCGTCGGCGGAGATCATGCGTACCGCGCGCCCGAGCTCGGGGTGGTCGCCGAAGTGCCGGCACAGCAGTCGCATCTGTTCCGACGCGCGCTGCTCGGTGACCCTGCTGTGCGCGAGGTAGACCACCACCTCGCGTTCGGTGAGCGGCTCGTCGCCCCGCAGCCGGGTGTGCGCGAGCCCGATGCCGCGGCGCTCCAGGAGCATCGTGTAGTCGGTGTCGTCCGGTACGGAGACGGGGCTCAGACCGCGCTTCTTCAGGAGCGCGGTGAAGATCCGCCCGTGCTTGTCCTCGTCGGCGCCGTGCCGCGCCGCCTTGGGGGCGAGCTCCCGGCACTTGTCGGGCAGCAGCGCGGCGATCCGGCCGTTCTCCCAGCCGCCCTGGGCCTCGCCGCCGGCCGCGATGGAGCAGAACAGCCGGAACGACTCGTCGTTGTCGAGGATCTCCTGGAACAGGCTCTTGGCCGAGAGCATCGCCGTACCTCCGGGGGTGCGCACAGGACTCTGCGGATCCGAGTCAGGACCGAGTCAAATGCGGCGTGCCGGGCCCGGCAACAGGGGTCGGGCCACGCTGGGCCGAACGAAGGAATGTGCGGTGCCCGCGCCGCCGTAACCGCGCCGTCCCCGCGCGCGTTGTCCGTCGTGACGGCCGTGGCGGGGAAGACCCCCGAGCCCCCACCACGGCCGCGGAAACCCTCTGGCGGTGCCCCTACGCGAGACCCGCGCGCTCCAGCGCCTCGGTGCCCGCGCGCAGCGAGGCGAGCCGCTCGTCCAGGGTGAAGCCGGCCGGGGCCAGGGTCAGGGTGGTGACGCCGGCGGCGGCGTACGCCTGCATCCGGTCGGCGATCCGCTCGACCGAGCCGAGCAGCGTGGTCGAGTCGATGAGCTGCTGCGGCACCGCGGCGCCGGCGCCCGCCTTGTCGCCGGACAGGTACTTGTCCTGGATCTCGGCGGCTTCCTTCTCGTACCCCATGCGCTGGGCGAGCTGGTTGTAGAAGTTCTGCTTGCGGCTGCCCATGCCGCCGACGTACAGCGCGGTGTACGGGCGGAACATGTCGGCGAGCGCCGCGACATCGGCGTCGGCGCCGAGCGAGATCGGCAGCGTCGGGCAGACGTCGAAGCCGTCCATGGTGAGCCCGGCCTTCTCGCGGCCCGCGCGGATGTGCGCGATGGCGGTCGCCTCGATGTGCTCGGCGGCCGGGAAGATCAGCAGCGCGCCGTCGGCGATCTCGCCGGTCTGCTCCAGGTTCTTCGGGCCGATCGCGGCGATGTAGAGCGGGATGTGCTCGCGCTCGGGGTGCACGGTCAGCTTGATGGGCTTGCCGGGGCCGCCGGGCAGCGGCAGCGTCCAGTGCTCCCCTTCGTAGGACAGGCGCTCGCGCGTCATCGCCTTGCGGACGATCTCGACGTACTCCCGGGTGCGGGCCAGCGGCTTGTCGAACTTGACGCCGTACCAGCCCTCGGAGACCTGCGGCCCCGAGACGCCGAGGCCGAGGCGGAAGCGGCCGCCGGACAGGGAGTCGAGGGTGGCGGCCGTCATCGCGGTCATGGCGGGCTGGCGGGCCGGGATCTGGAGGATCGCGGAGCCGACGTCGATGCGCTCCGTCTGGGCCGCGACCCAGGCCAGGACGGTCGGGGCGTCCGAGCCGTAGGCCTCGGCGGCCCAGCAGACGTCGTAGCCGAGTTTGTCCGCCTCCTTGGCGACGGCGAGGTTGTCGCCGTCCATTCCCGCGCCCCAGTAGCCGAGGTTGATGCCGAGCCGCATGGCCGATCCCCTTACTCGTCGTGACGCGCACGCACGCGTCCGTTCCCGCGTCTTACTCATGAGTAACGTTCCTGTGCGGGGACTCTAGCGCGCGCGGGCGCTATGCGGCAGGGCCGAGTTGTCCACAGGCTCTCTCCCCGTGGGCCCCTGGCCAGTAATCTCAGCGCCCATGGAGCAGAGGCATCTCGGCCGCACGGGCCTGCGTGTATCCCGGATCGGTCTCGGCACCCTGACATGGGGCCGGGACGTCGGCGAGCAGGACGCCGCCGACCTCCTCAAGGCGTTCTGGGAGGCGGGCGGGACGCTGGTCGACACGGCGGACGTGTACGGCGGCGGCGACGCGGAGTACCTGCTCGGTGCGCTGACGGAGCGCCTCGTGCCGCGCCGGGACCTGGTCCTGGCGACCAAGGCGGGCAGCGTGCCCGACCCCGACCGCCGTTTCGACGGCTCGCGCGGCCATCTCCTGAACGCGCTCGACGCCTCCCTCGAACGCCTGCGTACGGACTACGTGGACCTCTGGCAGGTGCACGCCTTCGACTGCGGCACACCACTGGAGGAGACCCTCCAGGCGCTGGACATCGCGGTCAGCAGCGGACGGGCGCGCTATGCGGGCATCTCCAACTTCAGCGGCTGGCAGCTGGCCAAGGCGGCGACGTGGCAGCTCGCCGCGCCCGGCCTGCGCACCCGGCTCGCCAGCACCCAGATGGAGTACTCCCTGCTGCAACGGGGCGTGGAGCGCGAGGTGCTGCCGGCCGCCCTCGACCTCGGGGTCGGGCTGCTGCCCTCGTCGCCGCTGGGGCGCGGTGTCCTGACGGGCAAGTACCGGCACGGGACGCCGTCGGACTCGCGCGGGGCGTCCGAGGGCCTGTCCGCGTTCGTGGCCCCCTACCTCGACGACGCGGCGAGCCGGATCGTGGACGCCGTCTCCATAGCGGCGGACGGGCTCGCGGCGACACCCCTTCAGGTGGCGCTCGCTTGGGTGAGGGACCGTCCGGGAGTGGTGGCGCCCATCGTGGGCGCGCGCACCGCGCAGCAGCTCGCGGCGGCATTGTCAGTGGAGGCCCTTAGTCTTCCTGACGAGATCTGCCAGGCGCTCGACGATGTGTCGGCGCCCGTGCACCGCTATCCCGATCAGGACTGGAGCACGCTGTGACTGCGCTTCCCCAGGGCTCGGCCCCTGGATCCACGGCCGACGAACCCGCCGAGCCGGAGGCGGCCCCCGCCGCCGCGGACACCGGTGCGGACGGCGACGGGGCCGAGGAGGCCGGACCCCGCAGCGGGGACACCGGGGCGGACGCCGCCGAAGCGCAGGGCGCGGAAGGTGCCGAGGAGGCCGAGGTGGCGGAAGGCGACGCCGAAGCGGAGGGTCCGGAAGGCGCCGAACAGGCCGAGGCCGCGGAAGGCGCCGCCGAAGGCCCGGAGAGCGCCGAGGGGGCGGACGGAGCCGAGGTCACGGAAGGGGTGGCCAAGGCGGAGGCCGCTCCCGAGGTGTCCGAGGCCGCCGCCGAGCTCGCGGCCCAGCGGGAGCTGCGGGCCAGGATCGAGCAGCGCAAGGCCGAGAAGGACGCCCCCATCGCGGCCGGCACCAAGCTGAGCGGGCAGGCGGCCGACCTCCTCGCGGCGGTCCGGGCCGTGGAGAGCGGTGAGAAGTCGGGTGCCGCGTTCTTCGAAGGCCCGCCCCCGGCGCCCCGCAGGCCCGCCCCGGGCCCCGCGCAGGAGTCCGCCCCGGTACGGTCCCGCGCGGCCGAACCGGCCGGGGCGCCCGCCACGTCGGCCGAGGCCCTCACCGCCGTACGCCAGGTCCTGGCGCGGGGCGGCGCCCCCGAGACGCTGGCCGGCCAGGCCACCGCGGCCCTCGGCGAGCAGGCCGCCGAGCGGCTCGACGCGGACCCGTGGCAGCTCCTCGCCGTGCCCGGGGTGCGGCCCGAGCAGGCGGACGGGTTCGCGCGGGCGCTGCTCGGCGCCGAGTGCCGCCCCGACGACGAGCGCAGGTCGGCCGCGCTGGTCGGCTGGATCCTCGAACGGGCCGCGGAGCAGGGGCACACGGCCCTGACGGCCGAAGCGGTGCGCGCGGCCCTGGCCGGGCGCTCGGTGCCCGATCCCGACGAGGCGGTGCAGCAGGCCATCGCCGAGGGCGTGGTGCTGGTCTTCCAGGACGGCCTGGCGCAAGAGGAGCCGGAACCCGCGGCGGATCCCGAGGACGAGAACAAGGACGGGACGGTCGAGGCGGCCGAGCCCGCCGAGCCGGTCGAGGTCCTGCTCGGGCTCGACCGGTACGCACTGGCCGAGGAGAGCCTCGCCGACGGCCTGGCCCGGCTGCTCAACTCCCCCGTGGCACAGGACGGTTCGGTCTGGCCCGACGGCGGTGAGCTGGTCCGCGCGGTCGCGGCCTGCGGTCTGGTGGCGCACACCGGCGGCGAGGCGGCGCGAGCCGAGTCGGCGGCGGTGGTGAGCGCCGCCGCGGCGGCCGGGCTGCGCGCGGCGGGTGCGGCGCACACCGCGGACGGACGGCGCCGGCTGGCCGAACTGACCGGCCCACTGGCCGCGTTCACGGTCGCGGGCCTGCTGGGCGGCGAGGGCCCGGGCCGGGACGCGGACGGCGCGCTCGCCCTCGACGTGCTGGTCGTACAGGACGCGACACAGCTCGACGTGGAGACCGCGGCCGTCCTGGTGGAGTCGCTGCCCGACGGCTGCCGGCTGGTGCTGAGCGGAGATCCGGGCGTGCTCGGCCCGGCCGGCGCGGGCCTGGTCTTCCAGGACGTGCTCTCGGCCCGGATCTGCCCGGTCGTGGCTTCGCGGCTGCCCGACCCGGGGCCCGTCGGCGAGCTGGTGTCGGGCATCGGCATCGGCGAGCTGAACCAGGTGGAGGCGCCCGGCAAGGAGGTCGTCATCGTCCCGGTGCGGGACGCGGGCGAGGCCGTGCACCGCTGCGTCCAGCTCCTGGCGGACTCGATCCCCCGGGCCTTCGGCATCCCCGTCGAGCAGGCCCAGGTCATCACGGTCGGCCACGGCGGCTCGGCCGGCACCCGCGCCCTGAACGCGGCCCTCAAGCAGCGCCTCAACCCCGGCCCCGGCCGGTTCGGCGGCTTCGACCCCGGGGACCGGGCCGCGTACGCGCAGGCTCCCGGCCGCACGGTGGTGGGCACGGTCACCGGGGCCGACGCGGAGGGCCTGCGGCTCGACTGCGCCGGCACGCCCGTCCTGGTGCCCAAGGAGCGCGTCGAGGCGGCGGTGCGGCACGGCTGGGCGCTGACCGCGCACCAGGCGGTCGGGATGCGCTGGCCCGCGGTGGTCGCGGTGCTGCCCGGGGACGCGGCGCAGGGCCTCAACCGGGCCTGGGTCTATACGGCGTTCGGCCGCGCCGAGCGGCACCTGTCCGTCGTCCACGGCGTGGACCAGGCCCTCCCCCGCGCGGTGGCCGAGCTGCTCCCCGCGCCCCGCACGACCCGCCTCACCCCGCTCCTGCACGGCCTGGTGAAGCCCGCGGAGTAGCCCGCACGGCCCGTGTTCCCCATGCCGAATGCCGAGGGCCGCCCACCGCGTCGTACGCGCGGTGGGCGGCCCTCGTCACGTGGGTGCCCTCGTCGCGCGGGTGGCAGCCCTCGTCCTGTCCGGCCAGGTCAGGAGGGGGACCGCAGGCCGTCCTCCCCGTCGAGGTCGTCGTCGAGGTCCTCCTCGTCGAAGACGGCGCTCACGTCGAAGCGGCACACCACGCGCTGCGGATCGGCGTGGTCGAACGGGGTGCTCAGCCACTCGCCGGGCTCCGGCAGCTCGTCGGCGGCCGAGACCCACAGCGTGGAGTCGCCCTCCTCCAGGCCGAACTCCTTGTGCCGCGAGGCGATTTCATCGGGCTCGTACTCACCGAAGAGCACGCCGAGCGCGGCGTGGACGCTGGTGGCGACGGCCGGGGCGGAGTGCTCGTCCTCGACCGCCTCGGGGTCGAGGTCGGTGATGCGCTGGGCCTGGGCGAGCAGCCGCTGCGGCTCGGCCACGGCGTAGTCGCGCCGGATGAGGACGCTCAGGGCGTTGGGCTCTTCGGGGCCGGCGTAGGGGGGCAGCGTGTCGTCCGCCCCGGGGATCTCGAAGGGGGTCACCTCGTCGTAGCGGTCGTAGAGCCGCTCGTCGTACGCCTCGGCCGCCGCCGCGAGCGCGTTGAAGGCCTCGTACACATCGGGATCGTCGTCCCCCGTGCGGCGTTCCACCGCATCGAGGTGACGGTCCAGCGCGGCTTTGACCGCCTCGGCGGCGGCACGTACCTCGGCAGCGGTGGGCTGCGCAGCATCAGACATAGTGCAGACGCTATCCGTACCGGGCCTCTGCCCGCACAATAGATGCGATGCCGGAATACGAATTTGTCGACGTGTACGTCCCCCGCGGGGTCTCCCGCAAGGAGGCGACGCGTCTGCTGACCGACCATGCCGAGTACGGACACTGGGAGTTGGACCGACTGACTCTGCACCGGGACGGCAGCCGCAGGGTGCGGCTCCGCAGGCGGATCATCCGCCAGGTGCGCGCCACGTGGTGAACGTGGACACATGACGGAGCGGGCCCCTCACGCATGGGGCCCGCTCCGTCGCGAGGACCGTCGTGGACGGCCCGTTGGGGTCGCCGCCGCTACTGCGCGGCGCGGCCCCTGCGGTAGAGCACGGCTCCGCCGAGGAGCAGTCCCGCGGCGGCCGGAACGGCGTAGCCGATGCCGTCCGAGCCGGTGTGCGCCAGCTGGGCGGCCGGGGCGTGCGGCGCGGCCACGGCCGGGCCGGCCGGGGCGCCCGGTGTGACACCGACCGTCCCCGTGGGCGTGCCGGGCCGGTGCGAGACCGGGCCGACCGGGTGCTGCGGGACACCGGGCTGCTGCGGAACCCCGGGGTGCTCCTGACCGGGCTGCCCAGGGTGCTGGGGGTGGCCCGGGTGCTGGGGGTGCCCGGGGTGACCCGGCTGGCCCGGGTGCTGGGGGTGGCCCGGGTGCTGGGGGTGCCCGGGGTGACCCGGCTGGCCCGGGTGCCCGGGGTGCTGGGCGTGCCCGCCGTGGCCCCCTTCGACGTTCGCGCAGTCGTTGCCGAACGCCGGGTTGCCGATGCCCACCACGCTCACGCTGTTGCCGCACAGGTTCACGGGGACGTCGACGGGTGCCTGGATGTGGTTGCCGGAGCCCACGCCCGGCGAGTTGGTGGCGTGACCGCGGGCTGACGCGCCGCCCGCGTGCCGCCCGCCGCCCGTGTTGGCGCAGTGGTTGGCGAACGCCGGATTGAGCGCGCCGATCACGTTCACGGTGTTGCCGCAGGCGTTGACCGGCACGTGCACCGGCGCCTGGACGGCGTTGCCGGACAGCGCGCCCGGCGAGTCGGAGGCGGCGCCCCGGGCCGCCGAGTCGGCGTGTGCGGCGCCGCTGCCCATGGCGATGACGCCGCTCGCGGCCGCCATGGTGATCAGTCCCTTGCGGGTGACCTGTCGCATGATTCGTTCCCTGCCCTCTGCCTTGCGGAATGCCCGGCCGCGCCGTCGCGCCCGGGCCGGAACGCCGGCGGCCCCGGAGTGCATGGCGCGCACTCCGGGGCCGCCCGGCTCAGACCCTCACGGGTTGAGGCACAACGTCACTTGTTGACGCAGGTGTTGCCGAAGGCGGGGTTCAGCAGCCCGATCACGGAGACCGTGTTGCCGCACAGGTTCACGGGGATGTGCACGGGGACCTGGATGACATTGCCGGAAGCGACACCCGGGGAGTTCACCGCGGCACCCTGAGCACCCGCATCGGCGACAGCCAGACCCGCACCCGCGAGAACCAGACCACCAGTGACAGCCGCAGCAGCGACGACCTTCTTGATCATTACTTCCTCCTTGTTGGCATATGTGCGATCCCAGCCGCGGACCGCACTCCCTGTAACGAGGGGGAAGTTATGGGGCTACGAGCATATGAGTGCATTCACTCTTTTCAGTCGAATGCGTACGTCCGGACGAATCCGGCGGGCCGGCGTCCGCACACGTTCGAGCCCGGCCACCCCGTAGGGGCGTCAGGAGGCATCGATGAACCGGTCAAGCACGCGCACCCCGAACTTCAGACCGTCCACCGGAACCCGCTCGTCCACGCCGTGGAACATCCCGGCGAAGTCCAGCTCCGGGGGCAGCTTCAGCGGTGCGAAGCCGAAGCCCCTGATGCCGAGGTCGTCGAAGGACTTGGCGTCGGTACCGGCCGAGAGCATGTACGGCACGGCGCGCGCGATCGGATCCTCGGCCCGCAGCGCGGTCTGCATCGCGTCGACCAGGGCGCCGTCGAACGTGGTCTCCAGGGCCTTGTCGGCGTGCACGTCCTCGCGCTTGACGCGCGGCCCGAGGATCCGGTCGAGGTCGACGAGGAACTCCTCCTCGTAGCCCGGCAGGAAGCGCCCGTCGACATGGGCGGTGGCCTGGCCCGGAATGACGTTGACCTTGTAACCGGCGCCCAGCTGAGTCGGGTTGGCGGTGTTCTGCAGGGAGGCGCCGATCAGCTTGGCGATGCCGCCGAGCTTGGCGAGCGTGTCGTCCATGTTCTCGGGGTCGAGCTCGGTGCCGAGCGCGTCCGACAGCTCGTCCAGGAAGTGCCGCAGCGTCTTGGTCACCCGTACCGGGAACTTGTGGCGGCCCAGGCGCGCCACGGCCTCGGACAGCTCGGTGATGGCGTTGTCCTTGTGGATCATCGAGCCGTGTCCGGCGGTGCCGTCCACGGTGAGCTTCATCCAGTGCATGCCCTTCTGAGCCGTCTCGACCAGGTAGAGCCGCAGCTGTTCGTTCACCGTGAAGGAGAAGCCGCCGACCTCACTGATGGCCTCGGTGACGCCCTCGAAGAGTTCGGGGTGCTTGTCCACGAGGAAGCGGGCCCCGTAGGTGCCGCCGGCCTCCTCGTCCGCGAGGAAGGCCAGGACGATGTCGCGCGGGGGCCTGCGGCCGCTGCGCAGGCGGTCGCGGACGACCGCGAGGGTCATCGCGTCCATGTCCTTCATGTCGACCGCGCCACGGCCCCACACACAGCCGTCGGCGATCTCGCCGCCGAAGGGGTCGTGGGTCCAGTCGTCGGCGTTGGCCGGCACGACGTCGGTGTGGCCGTGGATGAGCAGCGCGGGGCGCGAGGGGTCCTCGCCCGCGATCCGGGCCACGGTGGAGGCGCGTCCCTTGTGCGACTCGAAGATCTTCGGTTCGAGGCCGACCTCCGCGAGCTTCTCCGCCACGTACTCCGCGGCCGCCCGCTCGCCGGGTCCGGAGTGGTCGCCGTAGTTGCTGGTGTCGATCCTGATCAGCTCGCGACAGAGGTCGACGACCTCGTCCTCGCCGGTCACGCCGCCGGTCCGGGTCGTGCTCGACTCGCTCACGCTGCTTCCTCCCGCTGTCGCTCGTGTGGTCCCTCCCCATCCTCCCTCCGACCTCCTCGGCGCCCAAGGGCGGCATCCCGCCGACATGCGGAGTTCACGCAGGCCAAAGGGGTGATCGAGCACCCCCGGATGTTTGCTATTGTTTTCCACGTCGGAACGGGCACGGCCCGCGAGACAGACACCTTGTCCGGGTGGCGGAATGGCAGACGCGCTAGCTTGAGGTGCTAGTGCCCTTTATCGGGCGTGGGGGTTCAAGTCCCCCCTCGGACACCAGCTAAGACCCCAGTTGAGCTGGGGTTTTTTGCTTTTCCGGGGTGTGGCGTGACCGACCACGAGCCCGACAGCCCAGAGAGTTGCCTGGTCAGACCAGGGGTGAGAGGCCGGGCCGGGCCGTCGCCGCCCTCGTAGCGGCAGGCGAGCACAAGACCCGCACCGCGGCTCCGACCGACAAGGTACGGGCAGTCATCGCGCGGGCAGGCAGCCTGTTGGCTCATGAGCGACCGATGTTGTCGAGGGTCCCGACCCGGATCACTTCCGCCAGCTTCACGGCCAGATCGGCGGGCAACTGACCCACGTCCACCCAGGCCGTCCCTCTACGGGTCACCATGGGACGCAGGTGCATGAGCTGAGACGCCCCGGCCCCCAAGTCACTCAGGGCCACTCTGAGCGCGTCCGTCGCGTCCTGCGCGTGATCCCACGCCGCGTGCCAGTCCTGGGTGTTCATCATCGACGGCCCCGCTTCGCGTGCGGGTGGTTCCGCACCTCCGCCGCAGCGTCGTACGCGTCACGCCACCTCTCAGCGGCCCTGGCCTCTTCCAGCTCCGTCCCGAGCGCCACGCATACCCCACAGTCATCGGCCGGCGTGCAGTCGTACAGAAAGGCTTCCACCGCCCCGGGCAACTCCACGGGGGGCTGTGGGTACTTCAACGGAGTGGTCATGGCTCCCTCTCGTCGGCGCCGTCGTTGGTGCCTGACAAGTGTCTGCCCGCTGTTGCCGTTGCCCCGCCTTTATTGTCATTGTGGGGTAAATGATCACGCGCGGCAGTCCGCGGCCCACCGGCCGAGCAAATCTCTGACTTCGTCGCCGAACAATGCGTGACGCTCGTACATGCGGAAAACTTCGAGGTGTTCCGCAATATCCCTGGCGTCCTGGAAAACGATACGGCCGGTGAATGTCTCGACAGTCGCTAGCCGTTGGTCATAAACGGTGAAGGTGTTCATGGGCCCACGACCCATAATTGTTCCTGTACGGATGACCCCGATACGCACATTGGACAGGTGGGAAATTGAGGCGAGCCGATCCATCTGGACGGCCATGGCTACAGGCGGGACAACAGCCCACCTGACAGCTTGTTCTGTTAGCAGAAATGTGAAATTTTTCGTGCCTTCGTAGAGGACCGCTTGCCGTTCCAGCTTCCTGGCGATTGTCTTGGTTGTATCCACTGGAGAGTTGCTGAGGCTGGCCCTGATGTATTCAGGTGTGGCAAGGAGTCCCGTCACCATCGCAGGCAGGAAGTAGCGGAGCGCCGAGGCTTCCCTTTCAAGGCTGGCCAGCTCGGCTTGTCGCTTCTCCAGCCCTCTTCGCCACGACGCCCGCTTACCTTGCCACTCTGTATTGGCCAGCCGCGCCAGGGCGGTAACTTCGGCCAAGAGTTCCGGAGGCGCATCGAGGGCTCTAAGAATCAACTCGACATCGACAAGACCAGGGGTGACTCGACCAGTCTCGATATTGCTCAGCTTGGTCTGAGAGATATTGCAGCGCTGAGCGAGCCAGACTTGAGTACGCCCGGCTCGCTTTCGGATGCCGCGGAGAGTTTCCGCTAGGTCAGCTTTCGACTGGCCTAGCTGGTCAGGGTCAAGCGTCAAGGCCTCTCACGTATTCCTCGAAAGGTACTGCATGCTCCAGGGCGACCCGCTTCCACTCCCGGTAGGGTGCCAGTTCACCTTCGTACGCTTCGCGATTCACCTGACTTCCGTCCGGGCGGAAGTTCAGATGAGCGATGCGGGAATCATCGAACATCCACCAATCTCGGCTTGAGAGCGGCAACCCGAAGTCGCCACACGTCACATCCAAGATGCGAATGTCTTCCCCAGCAGAAATGTTTCCAGGGATGCCCCAGGCGAATTGATATCGCTGGTAGTTGGTGAGCGGCTGACGCACGATGCGGACACGTCCGATGTACTTACCGGATTCGACGTACCCGCGCACTCGTTCGTGCCAGCGGGCATTGTGGCCGGTGGGCTTGTCCTCACCGCGCAGGAAGCGGGCTACGTTTTCCTGCTCCTTGGGCATGGTGTACGTGGGCTGCGCCTCAAACCGCCACGCTTCGCGCTCGAAGGCGTCGAAGAAGCGGCGCCAGCCGTCACCATCCAAGAGCATGAACAGCCTCCCTCAAAATGTGCTCCGGGATCTCCACCAGTCCCTCGCCCGAGGGTGGAGTGAACGCACCGGACACGTCGCCCTGGACGACGATCGAGCCGCCCTTCGTCCGGTAGACGTTCGGACAATCATCGTCGTCGCAGTTGGGTCCGCCGACGTTGCCGGTAAGGCGGGTCAGTTCCTCACGCGCCATGATTCCCCTCCTCGGGTGCAGGGGCGTTCCCTGCCGCCAGGAGGACGGTAGGCCGGGCCCGCATGCCAGGTCTATGGCACTTCGCCAATATTCGCGTTGTCGGGTAGACGATCTTGCATCCTGACTAGTCACGAGCGCCTGAGGGTTGGCTACGTGACCAACGCATAACCAACAGGGGCCGTCAACTCTCCCGCGTGTCGGCCATGTTCTTGCAGGTCAGCTATCTAAAGTGCTGGTGTCCGAGTGGAGAGTTCAAGTCCCCCTCGGACACCAGCAGGAACCCCACCTCGGTGGGGTTCTTTCGCGTTTCGGGCCGCCCGCACCTTGTACCCCGCCCTCGCTCCCACCCGGACGCGCTGTGCGGCCCCGTCGCGCGTTCAGAAGCGGCGGAAGGCGAGGACCGCGTTGTGGCCGCCGAAGCCGAAGGAGTTGCTCAGGACGATGTCGCCGCACGGCGGCAGGGCCCGGGGCGTCTCGCGGACGACGTCGAGGCCGAGGCCCTCCTCGGGGTGGTCGCAGCCCACGGTCGGCGGGATCAGACCGTCCCGCAGGGTGAGGATTGCGGCGATGGCCTCCACCGCGCCCGCCGCGCCCTGGAGGTGCCCGAGGGCCCCCTTGTTCGCGGTGACGGGGATGTCGCGGACATGGCTGCCGAAGAGCCGCCCGAGCGCGAGGGCCTCCGTGCGGTCGCCCTCGGCGGTCGCGGTGGCGTGCGCGTTGACGTGGGCGACGTCGCCGGGCGTGGCACCGGCGTCCGCGAGGGCGGAGCGCACCGCGGCCTCGATGCCGCGGCCCTCCGGCTCGGGCGCCGCCATGTGGAAGGCGTCCGCGGACAGGCCCCAGCCCGCCGCCTCGCAGTAGATGCGGGCGCCGCGGGCCCGGGCGTGCTCCTCGTCCTCCAGGACCAGCACGCCCGCGCCCTCACCGAGGACGAATCCGTCGCGGGCCTCGTCGAAGGGCCGCGAGGCGTGCTCCGGCTGGTCGTTGCGGGTCGAGACGGCGCGCATCGCGGCGAAGGCGGCCAGGATCTCGGGGGTGATCACGGCCTCGGTGCCGCCCGCTACGACCAGGTCGACCCGGCCGGACCGGATCGCGTCGATGCCCTGCCCGATCGCCTCGGTGCCCGAGGCGCAGGCGGAGACGAACGTCCTGGCCTCGCCGCGGATGTCGAGGTCCCGGGATATCTGGGCGGAGGCGGCGGACGGCACGGTCATGGGGCTGGTGTGCGGGGAGACCGCGCGCGGGCCGCGCGCGTCGAGCGTGAGCCGGCTCTGCACCATCACGGGCGCGCCGCCGATGATCGTGCCCATCGACACTCCGGTACGGGTGGGGCGCAGCCCGCTGGCGACGGTGCCGCCGGGGTCGAGGCCGGCGTCGCGCCAGGCCTCGCGGGCCGCGAGCAGGGCGAACTGCGCCGAGCGGTTCATCCGGCGCGCGACCGGCTTGGGCAGCAGGCCCGCGGGGTCGATCGCGGCCGGGGCCGCGAGCCGCACCGGCAGGCCGTCGAACTCGGGCCCCTCCATCACCGACACCCCGCACTGGCCGTCCAGCAGGCCCTGCCACAGTTCGGGTACGTCGCCGCCGAGCGGGCTGACCGCGCCGAGGCCGGTCACCACGACCCGGCGACGCCGTGGGTCCACCCGCTGGGCCGGGTCGGGGAGATCGGCCGGGTCCACCCGCGTGGTGCGGACGACCTGCCGTTCGTAGCGCGGCAGCACCCGTTCCAGGTCGGGGCCGCCGGTCAGGGGGCGCAGTTGGAGCCGGGTCTTCGTCTCGGTCGCGGGCGCGGTGCGCACCACGACGAGCCAGGGGCCGTCCGGGTCCGTCGCGATGACGTCCCCGGGGACCAGTTCACCCGTGGTGAGCAGCCAGCACGCACCACCCATAACCGACTCTTCGCTCATTGCAGACCTTCGCGTCGTTTACGCCATGTACGAAAATTACGCACAATCTCCTCAGGCAGCATGCCTCCCGTTCGCCCGGATAGCAGGCCAGGGAGTGGGCCCCCTGCGGCCGACCGACCGCTGGGGTCCGGCTGCTGTCTCGCTGACCTGGGGTTCTCTTGCTCCGGCGGGGTCGGGTGGGGTTCTCTGGTTCCGTGAGACGCAGATCCAGGACCCCGGCCGCCCCGCTCGCGCAGCGCAACGGCATCGATCCGGTGCGTGTGCGGCTGCCCGCGGATCCGGAGGGAGCCTGGCCCACGGTCGGTGACCATCTGCGCGGCCGGTTCGCGGGGGCGATCGGCGCGGAGCGGGTGGACGCGATGCTGCGCGAGGGGCGCTTCGTCGGCACGGACGGGGCGCTGGACGGCACGGAGGCGTACCGGGCCGGAACGTCGGTCTGGTTCCACCGGGACTTCGCGCCGGAGGTGCCGGTGCCGTTCGAGGTGGGGATCGTCCACCGGGACGAGCGGATCGTCATCGCCGACAAGCCGCACTTCCTCGCCACCACACCGCGCGGCCGGCACATCACCGAGACCCTTGTGGCCCGGCTGCGGCGGGACCTGAGGCTGCCCACGCTCCAGCCCGCCCACCGTCTCGACCGGCTGACGGCGGGGCTCGTGCTGTGCGTGGTGCGGCCCGAGGACCGGGGGGCGTACCAGAACCTGTTCGGCGGGCGCCGGGTGCGCAAGGAGTACGAGGCGGTGGCGCCGTACGACGCGGGGGTCTCGCTGCCCGCGACCGTGCGCAGCCGGATCGTGAAGGAGCGCGGGGTGATCGCCGCGTACGAGGAGGCGGGCGAGCCCAATGCGGAGAGCCGGGTCGAACTCGCCGCCCGGCACGGTGATCTCGGGGGCTACCGTCTGCTGCCCGCCACCGGTCGCACCCATCAGCTGCGGGTCCACATGAACCGGCTCGGCCTGCCGATCCTCCACGACCCGGTCTACCCGGTGGTGCTGCCGGACGCCGGGGAGTCCTTCGACCGGCCGCTCCAACTGCTTGCCCGGGCGCTGGAGTTCACCGATCCGGTGGAGGGGGGTGTGGTTCGGTTCGAGAGTGGGTTGCGGCTTGCGGAGTGGCCGCAGCTTGCCCCGGGTTCGGGCCCGGCCCCTGGGGCTGCGCCCCAAACCCGCTGAGGGGCTCCGCCCCTCGGACCCCGGCGGGTTTGCCCACCCGCCCGCCCGTGCAGCGGGTTGGATCAGCTGAGCCCTGGGGCTGCGCCCCAGACCCGCTGAGGGGCTCCGCCCCTCGAACCCCGGCGGGGCTTCGCCCCTGCACCCCCGGGGGGTTTGCCCACCCGCCCGCCCGTGCAGCGGGTTGGAGGGTGCTGGCCCTGGGGCTGCGCCCCAGACCCCCCGAGGGGCTCCGCCCCTCGAACCCCGGCGGGGGCTCCGCCCCCAGCACCCCCGCGCGGAGGCTCCGCCCCTGCACCCCTTCCGGGGGCTGCGCCCCCGGACCCCCCTTCGCGCCTGAACGGCGCTCGTCCTCAAACGCCGGACGGGCTGAGGATGCGCATGCGGACCAGCACCGGTCCCGTTAGGGGCGCGGGGACCTGCGCGAGAAGCACCCACGGTCCGCACATGACCGAAGGGGCTCTGGGGGCGGGGCACCTCGCAACCCGCCCAACACCAGCCCCGCCAAGGGGCGCGGGGAACTGCGCGAAGAGCGACCACGACCCGCACACGGCCGAGAGGACAGCCACACGGAGAAACGCACAAACCCCCAGCACCCAAGCCCCGCCAGGGGCGCGAGGAACTGCGCAAAACCGGCCACCCCCAGCCCCCCCCAGCACCCCCAAGGGCCGCGGGGAACGGCGCACCCAGCACCCGCCCCCCCCCGGGCGCAAGCGGGGCTCTGCGCAGCACGAGAGCCGGGGAGCCGGGGAGCCGGGGAGCCGGGAGGGGGCCGGGGCTGGGCCCCAGGGGGTTAGTGGCCTCGGGAGGTCCAGGTGGGGAGGTGGGGGGCCTCGGCGGCGATCGAGGTCTCCTCACCGTGCCCCGTCCGCACCACCGTCCCCCCCGGCAACGACAACACCCTCTCCCGCAGCGACGCGATGATCGTCGGGAAGTCCGAGAACGAGCGGCCCGTCGCGCCGGGGCCGCCGGCGAACAGGGTGTCGCCGGTGAAGACCGTGCCGAGCGCGGGGGCGTACAGGCAGACCGCGCCCGGCGCGTGGCCGGGGGTGTGCAGGACCTTCAGGGCCACGTCCGCCACCAACACCGCCTCGCCGTCGGCGAGTTCGCCGTCCGGGAGCCGGTCGGGGTGGGTCTGCTTCCAGAGCGGGAGGTCGGCGGGGTGGAGCAGGATCGGCGCGCCCGTCGCGTCGGCGAGGGCGGGCGCCGCGTCGATGTGGTCGTTGTGGGCGTGCGTGCACACGATGGCCCGCAGCGTGCGGCCCCCGAGGGCGGCCAGGATCGCCTCGGCGTCGTGCGCCGCGTCGATGACGACGGCCTCCTCGTCGTCCCCGACGATCCAGACGTTGTTGTCGACGTCCCACGTCCCGCCGTCGAGAGAGAAGGTGCCGGACGTGACCAGGTGGTCGATGCGCGCGCGGACCGCCATCAGAACTGCACCACCGATCGCAGCACATCGCCCTCGTGCATCCGCTCGAAGGCCTTCTCGACCTCGTCGAGCGCGATCGTCTCGGTGACGAACGCGCCGAGGTCGATGCGGCCCTGCTGGTGCAGGTCGATCAGCATGGGGAAGTCGCGGGAGGGCAGGCAGTCGCCGTACCAGGAGGACTTCAGTGCGCCGCCGCGGCCGAAGACGTCCAGGAGGGGGAGCTCCAGGGTCATGTCCGGGGTCGGCACGCCGACCAGGACGACCGTGCCCGCCAGGTCGCGGGCGTAGAACGCCTGCTTGTACGTCTCGGGGTGCCCGACCGCCTCGATGACGACGTCCGCGCCGTTGCCTCCGGTCAGCTCGCGGATCGTCTCGACGGCGTCCTGGGTGCGGGAGTTGACGGTGTGCGTGGCGCCCATCGTCCGGGCCGTCGCCAGCTTGCGGTCGTCGATGTCGACGGCGATGATCCGGGCCGCGCCCGCGAGCCGCGCCCCCACGATCGCCGCGTCGCCGACGCCGCCGCAGCCGATGACGGCGACCGAGTCGCCCCGGCCGACGTTGCCGGTGTTGATGGCCGCGCCGATGCCGGCCATGACGCCGCAGCCCAGCAGGCCCGCGACGGCCGGCGAGACCGCCGGGTCGACCTTGGTGCACTGCCCGGCCGCGACCAGGGTCTTCTCGGCGAACGCCCCGATGCCGAGGGCCGGCGACAGCTCGGCGCCCCCGTCGAGGAGCGTCATCTTCTGCCGCGCGTTGTGCGTGTTGAAGCAGTACTGCGGGCGGCCCCGCAGGCAGGCGCGGCAACTTCCGCACACCGCACGCCAGTTGAGGATCACGAAGTCGCCGGGCGCGACGTCGGTGACGCCCTCGCCCACCGACTCCACGACGCCGGACGCCTCGTGGCCGAGCAGGAACGGGAAGTCGTCGTTGATGCCGCCCTGTTTGTAGTGCAGGTCGGTGTGGCAGACGCCGCAGGCCTGGACCTTCACCACGGCCTCACCGGGGCCCGGGTCGGGCACCACGATGGTCTCCACTCGCACCGGCTGGTTCTTCCCCGGTGCGATGACCCCTCGGACCTGCTGCGCCATGCCGCCACTCCCTGTTCCTGCCGTCGGACGTATCAGGAATACACCCTATGAGGAGACCTGGTGCACGCGTCGCCCCGCGACGTAGGTCGCGTGCACCCGGGTGTCGCCGATCGCCTCGGGCGGGCCCGCGTACGGGTCGCGGTCGAGCACCGCGAGGTCGGCGAGGGCGCCCGCGCGGACCGAGCCGGTGTCGTCGAGGTGGTTCACATGGGCCGTCCCCGCCGTGTACGCGGCGAAGGCCGCGGTCAGGGTGATGCGCTGCGCGGGCAGGAACACCGGGCCGCGTTCGCCCGGGGCGATCCGGTTGACGGCGGTGTGGACGCCCTGCATCGGGTCCGGGCTGCTGACCGGCCAGTCCGAGCCCGCCGCCACGGTCGCGCCGGAGGCCAGCAGCGCCGCGAACGGGTACTGCCACCCGGCCCGCTCGGCGCCGATGAAGGGAATGGTCAGCTCGTCCATCTGGGGTTCGTGGGAGGCCCACAGCGGCTGGATGTTGGCGGTGGCCCCGAGGGCGCGGAAGCGGTCGATGTCGTCGGGGTGGACGATCTGGAGGTGGGCGAGGTGCGGGCGGGTGTCGCGCCAGCCGTTCGCCTCGCGCGCCGCCTGCACCGCGTCGAGCGCCTCGCGCACCGCGCGGTCGCCGAGCGCGTGGAAGTGCGCCTGGAAGCCCAGCGCGTCCAACTGCGTGACGTAGGAGCGCAGTCGGTCCGGGTCCACGAAACTGGTGCCCGTGTTGGCGGTGGCGCAGCCACAGGCGTCGAGGTAGGGGCCGAGCAGGGCGGCGGTGCCGGTCTCGGCGACGCCGTCCTGCATGATCTTCACCGATCCGGCGCGGAACCGGCCGTGGCTCAACTCCTGCCGCCGCTCCACCAGTTCGGGGATCTGCTCGGCGCCGCGCTCGCGGTCCCACCACAGGGCGCCGGCCACCCGCGCGGTCAGCGAGCCGTCGCGGGCGGCGGTCGTATAGGCGTCGGCCGGGTCGTCCATCGAGCCGAAGGTGCCGACGATCGCGTCCTGCCAGGCGGTGATCCCGTACGCGTGGAGGTGGGCCTGGGCGCGCAGCAGGGCGGCGAGCCGGTCGGCGGGGGTGGAGCGCGGGGTGAGCCGGCCGACCAGGTTCATCGCGCCCTCCTGGAGGAGGCCGGTCGGCTCGCCGGACGCGTCGCGCTCGATGCGTCCGTCGGCCGGGTCGGGGGTGTCCCGGGTGACGCCGGCGAGTGCCAGGGCGCGGGTGTTGACCCAGGCGCCGTGGTGGTCCCGGTTGGGCAGGTAGACGGGCCGGTCGCGGACGACGCGGTCGAGCAGGTCGCGCGTCGGGCTGCCGCCCGTGAAGGCCTCCATCGACCAGCCGCCCCCGGTGATCCACTCCTGGCCGGGGTTCGCCTCGGCGTAGGAGCGTACGGCCGCGAGGGTCTCGTCCGCCGTGTGCAGGCCCGTCAGGTCGCACCGGGCCAGTTCGAGGCCGGCCGAGACGGGGTGGACATGGGCGTCCTGGAAGCCGGGGACCAGCAACTTGCCCGCCAGGTCGACGACTTCGGTCCGCGGCCCGATCAGCTCCCGCACCTCGTCGTGGCCGACGGCGGTGATGCGCTCGCCGGTGACGGCGACGGTGGTGGCACGCGAGCGGGCGGCGTCCAGGGTGAGGACGGGGCCGCCGGTGAAGACGAGGTCGGCGGGGGTGTGGCGCATGCGGGGTTCCGTTCTGTGCGGGGTCGGGTGCGGCGGGGTCGGGTGCGGAGGTCGGGCGGGCAGCGGGGAGGGGTCTTCTACCCAGGGGGCCGGTCAGGCAGCGGGGCGGGGTCGGGTGCCGGAGCGAGCGGCGCGGGGGCGGTGCCGGGGTGCGGTTCAGACGGTTTCCGGGGAGGGGCCGAGCGGCGCCGGATCGGTCTCCATGGTGGAGCGGCCGGTCTCGAAGTACGGTGATTTCCTTGCCCACTTGGCCCAGGCCGCGACCACGAAGCCGCTCAACACCATGACCGCGGGGCACATCAGCATGAACCACCCGTTGTCCGGACCGACCTCGAAGTGGTCGGCCGAGGTGTAGAACGTCCAGGCCAGGTAGGCGCCGAGACCGAGCAGGAACAGCGCGCTCAGGGCCGGGAGCACGACGGCCCGGACGGCCTCGACCGCACCCTGCCCCAGCGCCCCGCGGAAGCGGCTCGCGGCGGCCAGGGCGGTCAGCGCGTAGTACAGGGACACGACGATCCCGATGGCGTTGACGGAGGCGAGGATCAGATCGCCGATCCTCGGGATGAGCAGCGACAGGACGGCGATGGCCGCGGCCACGCAGCCGATCGCGACCGTGCCGGCGGCCGGGGTCCCGTACCGGGGGCTGACCCGGAGCCAGAGCGGGCCGAGCGTGCGGTCCCGGCTCATCGCGAACATGCCCCGCACGGTGGGGATGACGCCGGACTGGAGCGAGGCCACCGCCGAGAAGGTCAGGGCCACCAGGGGCAGCGCGGCGAGGGGCTGGGCGGCGAGGCGGTCACCGAAGTAGGTGAGCCCCTGGGCGCCGTGGCCGATCAACTCGTCCTGGCTGAGCACCCGTTGGAAGGCGAAGGAGCCGAGCAGGAAGAGGCCGAGCATGGTGAACAGGGTGATGCGCCCGGCCCTGGAGGCGTCCTGGGGGTCGCGGACCTCCTCGTTCACGCTGAACGTCGACTCGAAGCCCCAGTAGCAGAAGACGGACAGCAGGAGTCCCTGGGCGAGGCCCTGGCCCGAGGGAATGGTGAACGGGTTCAGCCAGTCCAGGCTGAAGGGGTGGGGCCCCTTGAGGAGTCCGTAGCCGCAGAAGCCGAGCAGCACGGCGTACTCGAAGACGAGGAGCCACTTCTAGAGGGTGGCCGCCGAGCGGGTGCCGACGACCGCGGTGAAGGTGACGGCGACCAGGACCACGATGCCGATCGCGGTGGACTGGGCCGTGGAGTCGGGGTCGAGCCGCAGCCCGCCGAGCGTGTGCAAGCCCGTCTCGCCGGCCAGCTGGAGCAGGGCGGAGCCGGTGACGGCGGTGGTGTAGGCGAGGAAGACCACGGTGGAGACGATGCCGATCCACCCGGTCAGGAAGCCGAGCCAGGGGCTGAGCGAGCGGCCCACCCACACATAGCCGCTGCCCATGTTGGGCTCGACCTTGTTGAGCCGGGTGTAGGCGCTCGCGATGCCGAGGATCGGCAGGAAGGCGAGCAGCATCACGATCGGGAGGTGTGGTCCGACGGCGCCGGCCGTCACGCCGAGTCCGATGCCGATGCTGGTGGTGGCCGCCGTGGAGGAGGCGGCGATGGCGACGCAGTCGAGGACGCCGAGGCTCTTGCGGAGCTGGGGTGGGTCGTCACTGCCGTGGGGAATGCCGTGGGGAGTGCGCACGGACGCTCCTTCGCCGGGGGCGCTGTTCGGCCCCGATGGCGGCACATCGAACTCCGGGGGGAGCGGGTGCGTCAACGGCGTTGTCATAAGGCGCGCCGGTCACTAGGGTGCCGCGCATGAGCGAGCGGGTCGTGGCGGACGGGGAGCGGCGCAGGCGCCGGCCGACGAAGGCGGGCACGGTGCTGTCGGAGGCGCTGATCGTCGAGACGGCGCTGCGCCTGATCGGCGAGCACGGGGCGGCGGCGCTGACCGTGCGCCGGCTCGGCACGGCCCTCGGCGCGGATCCCAGCGCGCTCTACCGGTACTTCCACGACACCGACGACCTGCTGCTCGCGGTGGCGGACGAGCTGATCGGGCGCACCCTGCGGTCCTGGCGGCCGACCGGCGCGTGGCGGGCCGATCTGCGCTCGCTCGGCCTGCGCATCCACGCCGACTACCAGGCCCACCCGCGGGCGGCGGTGCTGACCTGTACCCGGGTGACCGGGCGGGCGCACGAGATGCGGTCGGTGGAGACGATCCTCAAGATCCTGCGCGAGGCCGGGTTCCCGGACGCCGAGGCGGTGCGGATCTACCACGTGTTCGTGGACCAGACGCTGGCGTTCGCGGCGCTGGACGCGACGGTGCTCACCCTGGACCAGCCGTCCCGCGCGGCCGAGGAGCGCACCTGGCGCGAGCGGTACGCACGGCTGCCGGCCGACACCCACCCGCATGTGGCCGCGACGGCTGCGACCCTGGTCGCGGAGATGGGCCGCAGCGCCTATCCGGCCGCCCTGGAGATGATGCTCGCCGCCGCCGAGGCCCGGTTGCGGCACGTCCGGGCATGACGAAGGGCGGCTCCCCCGTGGCCGGGGGCGCCGCCCTTTCGAGGTGGTGCCGGCGTTACTTCTCCGTGGTGGTCGCGGCGGACGAGCCGGACGACGCGGCGGAGGCGGAGGCGATGGCGCCGACCCGCTTGCGCACGACGTACCAGCCGCCGACGAGCAGCGCCGCGATGATCGGCAGACAGTAGATCGTGGTGCGGCCCACTCCCCCGCCGTACCACATCAAGAACGCCACGGACGCGAGGAAGACCAGCGTCACGAGCTGGGTGTACGGCGCCCAGGGCAGCTTGTAGGAGGGCCGCTCCAGGTGGCCCTCCTTGGCGCGGCGCCAGAAGAGCAGCGAGCAGATCATGATCATCGCCCAGGTGCCGAGGATGCCGATGGAGGCGAAGTTCAGCACGATCTCGAAGGCGTCGTCCGGCACGACCTTGTTCAGGGCCACACCGATGACACCGAAGAAGGCGGTGAACAGGACGCCGCCGTAGGGGACCTTGCCCTTGTTCATCACGCCGACGAACTTGGGCGCGGAGCCCGCGAGCGACATCGAGCGCAGGATGCGTCCGGTGGAGTACAGACCGGAGTTGAGGCTGGAGAGCGCCGCGGTGAGGACCACGAGGTTCATCACGCCGGCCGCACCCGGCACGCCGATCTTGTCGAGGACGGTGACGAACGGGCTCTGGCCCTCGGAGTACTCGGTGTACGGGAGCAGCAGGGCGAGCAGCACCACGGAGCCGACGTAGAAGATGCCGACGCGCCACATGATCGAGTTGATCGCCTTGGGCAGGATCTTCTGCGGGTTCTCCGTCTCGCCCGCGGCGACGCCGCACAGCTCGACCGAGGCGTACGCGAAGACGACGCCCTGGATGACGAGCAGCATGGGCAGCATGCCCATCGGGAAGACGCCACCGTGGCTGGTGATGTTGGAGAAGCCGGGGGTGGAGCCGTCCACGTCGTGCTGGGTGACCACGAGGTAGATGCCGACCAGCATGAAGGCGACCAGCGCGACGACCTTGATGATCGCGAACCAGAACTCCATCTCGCCGAAGTACTTGACCGAGATGAGGTTGGCGGTGAGGACGACCGCGAGCGCGACCAGCGCGCAGACCCACTGCGGGACGTCGCTGAACATGGCCCAGAAGTGGGCGTAGGTCGCGGCCGCGGTGATGTCGGCGACGGCGGTGGTCGACCAGTTCAGGAAGTACAGCCAGCCCGCCGTGTAGGCGCCCTTCTCCCCCATGAACTCACGGGCGTAGGAGACGAAGGCGCCGGACGAGGGGCGGTAGAGCACGAGCTCGCCGAGGGCTCTGACCACGAAGAAGGCGAAGACGCCGCAGACCGCATAGGCGATCGCGAGCGAGGGGCCCGCGCCCGCCAGCCGGCCGCCGGCCCCGAGGAAGAGTCCGGTGCCTATCGCGCCGCCGATGGCGATCATGTTGATGTGGCGGGACTTGAGGTCCTTGCTGTAACCGGCATCACCGGCGTCGATGTGGGGGGTGCCCGTCGTCGCCCCCGCGGGGGCACTCTGGGTCTCGGCCGCAGGCATGGTGCGGTCACTCATGGAGTAGTTCGCCTTTGTGAGGGGTCATGCGGTCGTGCGGGACCGGCCGGGCCGGTGATGCGGGTGGCCACCGTGGCAGGCGCACGCGACACCATGACACGGACCGGCGGCCCATGGTCCCGGCTGTCGGCACAGTTTGGCAGTGGTCAATGTCACGTACGGACAGATTTGAGCTGTTTCTGAGGTAACCGAAAGGTATCCGACGGGCTTTTTTTGTTGCCCAGGGTACCTAGGGGGCCAGGACGTCCAGCTCGTGGAGGGCGCCGACCGCGATCTCCCGGGTCAGCCGTTCCGCCTCGGCCGCGTCCCGCGCGCGCACCGCCTCGGCGACCCGCACATGCAAAGTGACGGCGGCCGGATCGGGGTCGGGGAACATCACCTGGTGGTGGGTGCGGCCGGTGAGGACCTCGGCCACCACGTCGCCGAGCCGGGCGAACATCTCGTTGCCGGACGCGTCGAGCACGATCCGGTGGAAGGCCACGTCGTGGACGAGGTACGCCTCCAGTTGGCGCCCGCGGGAGGTGGCGACCATGCCGAGGGCCTGTTCGGTGAGGTCGGCGCACTGGGCCGGGGTGGCCCGCAGGGCGGCGAGCCCGGCGGCCACCGGCTCCACCGCGGAGCGCAGCACGGTCAGCGAGCGCAGCTGGCGCGGCCGGTCGGCGCCCGCGAGCCGCCAGCGGATGACCTGGGGGTCGTACACGTTCCACTGCTCGGGCACCTGGACGGTCACGCCCACCCGGCGCCGGGACTCGACCAGGTACATGGATTCGAGGACCCGTACCACTTCGCGGATCACCGTGCGCGAGACGTCGAAGCGCTGGGCGAGTTCATCGGTGCGCAGCACGCTGCCCGGGGGGTACTCGCCGGCCGTGATGGCCAGGCCCAGGCTGTCGAGCACGTGCGTGTGAAGGCCCCGGGCCCCAGTCGTCATGGGCCAAGCCTACGGTGGGGCACTCCGCGCTTAAAAGTATGACTTTTACATCACGAACTCTTGAATATGTCGTACCTAATGGGTTTGAGTGTGCGCGACGGACATCGATGTCGATGAGGACAGCGAGGCACCACCCGTATGAACTCCCCCCTGACCGTCGTCGTGATGGGCGTGGCCGGAACCGGCAAGACGACCATCGGGCCGCTGGTGGCGGCCCGGCTCGGCGTCCCCTATGCCGAGGGCGACGACTTCCACCCGGAGGCGAACGTCGCCAAGATGTCCGCGGGCATCCCGCTGGACGATGCCGACCGCCTCCCCTGGCTCGACGCGATCGGCGCCTGGGCGCACGGCCGGGCCGGGCTCGGCGGGGTCGTCAGCAGCTCGGCACTCAAGCGGAGCTACCGCGACCGGCTGCGCGCCGCCGCCCCCGGCCTCGTCTTCCTGCACCTGACCGGCGACCGCGCGCTCATCGAGCGGCGGATGGCCGAGCGCACGGGCCACTTCATGCCGCCCGCGCTGCTCGACTCGCAGTTCGCCACCCTCCAGCCGCTCGGCGCGGACGAGGCGGGCGTCGCCGTCGACGTGTCCGGCACCCCCGAGGACATCGCGGAGCGGGCCGCCGCCGCTCTGCGACCGCTCACCATCTAAGGATCCCCACCGTGACCAGACTCAGCGTCGAGTTCCTGGCAGCGGACGCCACGCAGCCGATCACCTCGGCCGGCAACACCCAGCTGGGCATTGCCGTACTCGCGGGCATCGCCGTCATCGTCCTGCTCATCACCCGGTTCAAACTGCACGCCTTCCTGGCCCTGACCATCGGCTCGCTCGCACTCGGCGCCTTCGCGGGCGCCCCGCTGGACAAGGTCATCACCAGCTTCAGCGCCGGGCTCGGCAGCACCGTCGCGGGCGTGGGCGTGCTCATCGCGCTCGGCGCGATCCTCGGCAAGCTGCTCGCCGACTCCGGCGGCGCGGACCAGATCGTCGACACCATCCTGGCCAGGGCCGGAAAGTCCGGGGGCCGTGCGATGCCCTGGGCGATGGTCGCCATCGCCTCGATCATCGGGCTGCCGCTGTTCTTCGAGGTCGGCATCGTGCTGCTGATCCCCGTGGTGCTGCTCGTCGCCAAGCGCGGCAACTACTCGCTCATGCGGATCGGCATCCCGGCGCTCGCGGGTCTCTCCGTGATGCACGGCCTGATCCCGCCGCACCCGGGGCCGCTCGTCGCCATCGACGCGATCGGCGCCAACCTGGGGGTGACGCTCGCGCTCGGCGTCGTCGTCGCCATTCCGACGGTGATCATCGCGGGGCCGGTGTTCTCGAAGTACGCGGCCCGCTGGGTCGACGTGCCCGCCCCGGACACGATGGTTCCCACCCGTCCCTCGGAGGACCTCACCAAGCGGCCCGGCTTCGGCGCCACCATCGTCACGGTCCTGCTCCTGGTCGTCCTCATGCTGGCCAAGGCGCTGGTCGACATCGTGGTGGACGACCCCAAGAACCACCTCCAGCGGGTCACCGACGTCATCGGCTCGCCCCTGATCGCGCTGCTCGCCGCGGTCCTGGTCGGCATCTTCACGCTGGGCCGCGCCGCCGGGTTCACCAGGGAGCGGATCTCGGTGACCGTCGAGAAGTCCCTCGCGCCGATCGCGGGTGTGCTGCTCATCGTGGGCGCGGGCGGCGGGTTCAAGCAGACCCTGATCGACGTGGGCGTGGGCCAGATGGTCCTGGACCTCTCCAAGAACTGGGCGATCCCCTCGCTGCTGCTGGCCTGGCTGATCGCGGTGGCCATCCGGCTGGCGACGGGCTCCGCGACCGTGGCGACGATCTCCGCCGCGGGTCTGGTGGCACCGCTGGCGGCCGACATGTCGACCGCGCACGCGGCCCTGCTCGTGCTCGCCGTGGGTGCCGGCTCGCTCTTCTTCAGCCATGTCAACGACGCCGGGTTCTGGCTGGTGAAGGAGTACTTCGGGCTGTCCGTCGGGCAGACCGTCAAGACCTGGTCGGTGATGGAGACGATCATCTCCGTGGTGTCGCTCGGCTTCGTGCTGCTGCTCTCCCTCGTGGTCTAGGCACGGCTCGTCCAGGCACGGCTCGTCCCCGGCACGGCTCGTCCCCGGCGCGGGTCGGCTGAGCCAGGGGCGGCTCGGCCAGGCGCGGCTCGGCTAGGGGCGGCGCGACCGGGCCGGGCCCGAGCCGGCCGAGTCCGGATCCTCGTCCGATTCCGGCTCCCACAACGGGTGTTCGTCCAGCGCCCAGTCCCGGTCGACCGACCCGGTGCGCATGCCACGGCGTGCCATCGGGTCGCCGAGCGCCATCCACACATGGCCGGCGACGACGATCCCGACGGCCAAGGACAGCCAGTCGTGCACGAACGTGGACCCGATCCGCACCTCGATGGGCGCGAGGTGGGTGAACCACATCAGCAACCCGGTGCCCAGCATCACCAGGGCCGCCCCCGCGATCCAGCCCGCGTACAGCTTCTGCCCGGCGTTGAACTTCCCGGCGGGACGCGGCTCGCGCACCCGCCGCAGCGCGCTGCGCAGCCAGACCCTGTCGTACGGCTGGAAGCGGTTGAGGCGTCCGAGGTCGGCGCGCAGCGCCCGTGACACCAGACCGATGAGCACGGGCACCGGGAGCAGGACGCCGCAGATCTCGTGCACCCGCACCACCAGTTCGCGCCGCCCGACCGCCTCCGCGAACTGCGGGACGTAGAGGACGGCGGCGGTGACCACACAGGCCCCCATCAGCCAGGCCGTGGCCCGGTGCACCCACCGCACCCCCGGCGTGAACCGCCTTACCGTGTAAGGGAGTTCAGGAGGTGGGGGTGTCTTCGCGTCCATTGGACCGGCCGACCCAGGCGTCGACGTCATAGCCTCGCTCCTCCCAGAATCCCGGTTCCACCGTCCGCGTCACGGTGATCTTGGACAGCCATTTCGCCGACTTGTAGAAGTACATGGGCGCCACATACAGGCGCACCGGCCCGCCGTGTGCGTGGCTGACCGGCTTGTCCTGCATGCTCAGCGCGACCAGCACGTCGTCGCGGCGCGCCTGTTCGAGGGTCAGGCTCTCGCTGTACGCACCGTCGAAGCAGGTGAAGCGGACGGCTCCGGCGCCGGGACGCACCCCGGCCGCGTCCAGCAGCCGGGACAGCTGGACCCCGGCGAAGGGCGTGCCCGGCACCCGCCAGCCGGTCACGCACTGCACGTCACGCACCAGCCTGGTCTGCGGCAGGGCGCGCAGCGCGTCCAGGGTGTAGGTGGCGGGCCTGGTGACCAGGCCGTCCACGGTGAGCCGGTAGTCGGCGGCGCTCCGGTCGGGCACCGACGAGGCCACCGAGTAGTAGCGGAAGCCGCCGCCGTTGGGCAGCAGACTGGTCAGGCCGGTGGGGTCCTTGTCGGCGGCGGCGCCGAGGAACGCTTCGAGCCCGCCCTGTACGGAGCGCGCCGAGGCGACCCCGGCCACGCCGAGGCCGAGCATCCCCAGCACGAGCCGGCGCCCCACGGGGGTGCCCCGCGAGGGAGGCGGTGTCGGTTCTGGTGTCACCTCTCGATTCGAACACCCGGGGGCCGCTCCTGCCAGGGCCCGCGGCCGTATGTCACCGTTCCGTCAGATCCGGGCCGGCCGCCGAGATCCGGTGCCGTTCCTCGTCGCCGGCGGCGCGGCCCCCTCGGCGGCCTACGACACCGCCCGGGCCGCGGCACGGCCCGCGGCCCGGCCCGAGAAGATGCAGCCGCCGAGGAAGGTGCCCTCCAGGGAGCGGTAGCCGTGCACCCCGCCGCCGCCGAACCCGGCCGCCTCGCCCGCCGCGTACACGCCGGGCAGAGGGTCGCCGCCGGCGGTGAGCACCCGCGAGGACAGGTCGGTCTCCAGGCCGCCGAGCGACTTGCGGGTCAGGATGTGCAGCTTGACCGCGATCAGCGGACCCGCGGCGGGGTCGAGGATGCGGTGCGGGGGCGCGGTGCGGATGAGCTTGTCGCCGAGGTAGTTGCGGGCCCCGCGGATGGCGGTGACCTGGAGGTCCTTGGTGAACGGGTTGGCGATCTCGCGGTCGCGGGCCACGATCTCGCGGCGCAGCGCGGCCTCGTCGATGAGCGGCTCCTTGGTCAGCGCGTTCATCCCGCGCACCAGCGCCGGCAGGTCCTTCTCCACCACGAAGTCGGCGCCGTGGTCCATGAACGCCCGCACCGGGCCCGGCACATCGGCCCTGGCCCGCCCGATGACGCCCCGCACGGACTTGCCGGTGAGGTCGGGGTTCTGCTCGGAGCCCGAGAGCGCGAACTCCTTGCCGATGATCCTTCGGTCCAGGACGAACCAGGTGTGGTCGTGCCCGGTCTTCATGATGTGGTCGAGCGTGCCCAGCGTGTCGAAGCCGGGGAAGAGCGGCACGGGCAGCCGGTTGCCGCGCGCGTCGAACCAGAGCGAGGAGGGCCCGGGCAGGATGCGGATGCCGTGCCGGGCCCAGATCGGGTTCCAGTTCTGGATGCCCTCGGTGTAGTGCCACATCCGGTCGCGGTTGATGTGGTGGGCGCCGGCCCGCTCGGTGATGCCGAGCATCAGGCCGTCGACATGGGCGGGCACGCCGGAGAGCAGGTGCTCGGGCGGGGTGCCGAGCCGTTCGGGCCACTGGGCCCGAACGAGGTCGTGGTTGCCGCCGATGCCGCCGCTGGTCACCACGACCGCTTGCGCCGTAAGCTCGAAGGACCCGGTGACGGTCCGGGTGGAGGCCGTCCCTCGCTCGGCGCCGGACGGCTCAAGGATCTCGCCGCTCACGGTGTCGACGGCCCCGGCGGTACGGGCGAGCCCCGTGACCCGGTGCCGGAAACCGAATCGGACGAGCCCCCGGGCGGCGGCCTCCCGCACCCTCCGCTCGAACGGGGCCACCAGACCGGGGCCGGTGCCCCAGGTGATGTGGAAGCGGGGAACGGAGTTGCCATGCCCGTTGGCGTCGTAGCCGCCCCGCTCGGCCCAGCCCACGACGGGGAAGAACCGGACCCCCCGGGCGTGCAGCCACGCCCGCTTCTCGCCCGAGGCGAAGTCCACGTACGCCTCGGCCCAGCGGCGCGGCCAGTGGTCCTCGGCGCGGTCGAAGCCGGCCGTGCCGAACCAGTCCTGGAGCGCGAGCGCCCGGCTGTCCCTGATCCGCATCCGGCGCTGCTCGGGCGAGTCCACGAGGAAGAGCCCGCCGAACGACCAGTGGGCCTGACCGCCCAGCGACTGCTCGGGCTCCTGGTCGAGCAGGATCACCTTCCGGCCGGCCTCCGCCAGCTCGGCCGTGGCCACCAGGCCCGCGAGCCCCGCCCCGATCACGATCACATCGGCGTCGTACGCCATGGGCCGCTCACTCCGCTCGTCCGCCGGGTCACCCGTGCGTCAGATCTTCGGCGGGCCGCCACCCGGCGTCAACCGCCCGGTGGCGGGCACCCGGGAGGCAGGAGCGCTCCCGGGGCGCTAGGGTCGGCCAAGTCGGCGCTCCCCGGCCGTACTTGAGGTGTACCCGTCGTGTCGGTTCTGGTCCTCGTCCTCGCCGTGAGCGCGGCGTGCTGTCTGGGCTTCGGATTCGTGCTCCAGCAGAACGCGGCGCAGCACGCCCCGCTGGGCGACTTCCTGTCGCCCCGGCTGCTGCTCGACCTGGTGCGCATGCCGCGCTGGCTGGCCGGGATAGGCCTGATGGTGGCGGGCATGGTGCTGAGCGCGCTGGCCCTGGGTTCGGGCGAGGTCTCGCTGGTCGAACCGCTGGTGGCGACCAATCTGTTCTTCGCCCTGTGGCTGTCGCGGCTCCAGACCCGTCAGCCGCTCGGCCGGCAGGGCTGGGCCGGGCTCGCGCTGCTCGCGGGCGGGGTGAGCGCGTTCATCGTGGCGGGCCAGCCGCGCGGCGGCGTCGCGGAGGCCGGGGCGCTGCGGCACTGGCTGATCGTGGGGCTGGTGGTGGGCAGCGCGCTGCTGCTCGCCGGGCTCGCCAAACACGATCGGCTCAGCGTGGCGGCCCCGGTCATGCTGGCCGTCGCCGCGGGGCTGCTGTACGGGCTCCAGGACGCGCTGACCCGGATCAGCGGACAGCACCTGTCGCGCGGCGGCTGGCCCGAGCTGATGACGAGCTGGCAGCCGTACGTGGTGATCGCGCTCGGCGTGAGCGGGCTCGTGCTCGTACAGAGCGCCTTCGAGACGGCGCCGCTGCGGATGTCCCTGCCCGCCCTGACCGCGGCGCAGCCGCTGGCCGGGATCGCCTGCGGGGTCGGTTTCCTCGGCGATCAGCTGCGCACCGACACCGGCGCGCTCGCCTGGGAGGCGGCCGGGCTCGCCGCGATCGTGACCGGGATCGTGCTCCTCGGGCTGCACCCGGCGATGCCGTCCGGCACGGCGCCGGCGCCGGAGTCCCGCGACCTCCAGCCCCACTGAGCCTGCCGGGCGGGGCGCCCGGCGGCCCTGCCCGGGCCGGGCCGCCGGTGCTTGGATGGGCCCATGAACCCGGCTGACGAAATCCTGGACATCGTCGACGAGCACGACACCGTGATCGGCCAGGCCCGGCGCGCCGACGCCTATGCGCACAACCTGCGCCACCGCTGCGTGTTCGTCCTGGCCCGCGACGCGGCGGACCGGATCTTCGTCCACCGCCGCACCCCGGACAAGCTCGTCTTCCCCTCCCTGTACGACATGTTCGTGGGCGGGGTGGTGGGCGCGGGCGAGTCGTACGACGACGCGGCGCTGCGCGAGGCCGAGGAGGAGCTCGGCGTGCGGGGGCTGCCCCGGCCGACGCCCCTGTTCACGTTCCTCTACGAGAGCGCCGGGCGGAGCTGGTGGTCGGCGGTGTACGAGGTGCGCTGCGAGCTGCCGGTGAACCCGCAGACCGAGGAGGTCGCCTGGCACGGCTTCCTGCCCCTGGCCGAGCTGGAGCGCAGGATCGGCACCTGGGAGTGGGTGCCCGACGGCCTCGCGGCCTGGCGGCGGCTGCGCGCCTCGGGGCTCGGGCCCTCCTGAGGGGCCGCCGGGTAGGGTGCGGCGGGTGATCACGATCGTGCAGACCCTGCGGCTGTGGTTCGCGCCCCAGCGCATCGGCGAGGAGGGCGAGACCCCGGACTACCGGTTCTCGCTCGCCAACGAGCGGACGTTCCTGGCCTGGATCAGGACCTCGCTCGCGCTGGTCGGTGGTGGGTTCGCGGTCGATCAGTTCCTGCCGGACCTGCGCTGGGGCGTCCGGGTGGCGCTCGCCCTCGCGCTGCTGGCCGCCGGCGTGCTGTGCGCGCTGCGGGCGGTGAACCACTGGGTGCGCTGCGAGCGCGCGATGCGGCGCGGCGAGGACCTGCCGGTGTCGCGCTTCCCCACCTTCCTGAGCCTGGCCGTCGCGGTGGTGGCCGTGGCGATGGTGGTGGTCGTGGTCTTCGGCTGGGCCGGTTGATGTCCTCGCCCGACGCCGCCCGCGATCCGGGGCTCCAGCCCGAGCGGACCCGGCTCGCCTGGCGGCGCACCACCCTGTCCTGCACGGTGGCGGCCGTGCTCGCCGCCAAGCAGGCGGTGCACCGGGGCGGTTCACCGCTCGCCCTGACCGCCGTCACGCTCAGCGCGCTGGTCTGGCTCGGGTTCCTGGCCGTCGCGCACCGCCGCATCCAGACCCTGAGCGGCGACGCCCGCCCCCGTGTGCTGGGGGTGCGCGCCGCGCTCGGCGCGGTGGCCTGCACGGTGGCGCTGGCGTGCTTCGCGGTCGTGACGCTGTTCTGAGGGGCGGGCCCCTCGCGGGCTGCCGCACCGGGCGGCCGGGTCCCGGCCCAGGGGGCGCGATGCCCCGGCACAGGACCGCGACACCCCCGCGCGGGACGCGACGCACCCGGCGCGGCGGCAGGCCGGCTCCGTACCTCCGTCGCGGTCCGCCCTGGACGGCATACCGACTGGTCGGTAGCGTGTCCCTCGCACAGGCTGCCCGACCCGTCTTCCGTTCCGGAGGTGCCCCTCATGAGCACAGTCCCCCCGCCAGGCCTCGACCCGGAGCAGCTGCGGTCCCATCTCGACCGCGTGCGGCCGGGCCTGGTGGGCGGCCCGCTCACAGCCCGGCTGATCGAGGGGGGCCGCTCGAACCTGACCTACGTCGTCACGGACGGGTCGGGGCAGTGGGTCGTGCGCCGGCCCCCGCTCGGCCATGTGCTGGCCACCGCGCACGACATGAAGCGCGAGCACCGGGTCATCAGCGCCCTGCACCCGACGGCCGTGCCGGTGCCCGAGCCGGTGCTGCTCTGCGACGACCCGTCGGTGCTCGGTGCGCCGTTCTACGTCATGGAGTACGTGGCAGGCACCCCGTACCGCACCGCCGAACAGCTCGCGCCGCTCGGGCCCGAGCGCACCAGGGCCGCCGTGCTCGCCCTGGTCGACACCCTCGTCGACCTGCACGCCGTGGACCCCGAAGCGGTCGGGCTCCAGGACTTCGGGCGTCCCGACGGTTTCCTCGACCGGCAGCTGCGCCGCTGGGGCAAGCAGCTCGACGCCTCGCGCAACCGCGAACTCGCCGGGATCGACGAACTGCACGCGGCGCTGGGGCGCGAGCTGCCCGACTCGCCCGCGGCCACCGTCGTGCACGGCGACTACCGCCTCGACAACGTCCTGCTCGGCGAGGACGACCGGATCAAGGCCGTCCTCGACTGGGAGATGTCCACGCTCGGCGACCCGTTGACCGACCTCGGCCTCCTCGTGATGTACAGCGCCCGGCTCGAACTCCCCGACTCGCCGGTCTCCACCACGGCCGGCGCGCCCGGCCACCCCTCCCCCGCCGAGCTGATCGAGCGCTACGCCGCCCGCTCGGGCCGCGACACCTCCGCCCTCGCCTGGTACACGGCGTTCGCCTGGTTCAAGCTCGCCGTGATCCTCGAAGGCATCCACTACCGCTACACCCTCGGCCAGACCGTGGGCGCCGGGTTCGACCGCATCGGCGACCTGGTCCCCGTCTTCATCGAGCACGGCCTCACCACCCTTCAGGAAGGCTGAACGCCCGCCATGGACTTCGCATTCGACGCCCGCACCGAAGAGCTGCGCACCCGGCTCCTGGCCTTCATGGACGAGTACGTCCACCCCGCCGAGGCCGTCGCGCACGAGCAGCACGCCCTGCTCGCCTCCCCCTGGGACACCCCGCGCGTCGTGGGCGACCTCAAGGCCGAGGCGCGCCGCCAGGGCCTGTGGAACCTGTTCCTGCCGGACGCCGAGTACGGTGCGGGGCTCACCAACCTCCAGTACGCCCCGCTGGCCGAAATCACCGGCCGCTCCCCGCACTTGGCGCCCACCGCCCTCAACTGCGCGGCCCCGGACACCGGCAACATGGAGGTCCTCACCCAGTTCGGCACCGACGAGCAGAAGAAGCAGTGGCTGGAACCGCTGCTCGCCGGGGAGATCCGCTCGGCCTTCGCGATGACCGAGCCCGAGGTCGCCTCCTCCGACGCCACCAACATCGAGACGCGCATCGAGCGCGACGGCGACAGCTATGTCGTCACCGGCCGCAAGTGGTACATCTCCGGGGCCATGAACCCGGACTGCAAGATCTTCATCGTGATGGGCAAGACCGACCCGGGCAACGCCGATGTGCGCCGCCAGCAGTCGATGATCCTGGTCCCGCGCGACACCCCGGGCGTGGAGGTCCGCCGGGCCATGCGGGTGTACGGCTACGAGGACCACGCGCACGGCGGCCACGCGGAGGTCGTCTTCCACGGCGCCCGGGTGCCCGTGAGCAACCTCGTCGGCGAGGAGGGCGGCGGCTTCGCCATCGCGCAGGCCCGGCTCGGCCCCGGCCGGATCCACCACTGCATGCGTCTGATCGGCATGGCGGAGCGGGCCATCGAGCTCATGTGCCGCCGGGCCGTGGCCCGTACCGCGTTCGGCAGGCCCATCGCCCAGCAGGGCGTGGTGCAGGAGTGGATCGCGGACGCCCGGGTCGCCGTCGAGCAACTGCGGCTGCTCGTCCTGAAGACGGCCTGGCTGATGGACACCGTCGGCAACCGCGGGGCGCACACCGAGATCCAGGCCATCAAGATCGCCACCCCGCGCACCGTGGTCGGCATCATCGACGACGCGGTCCAGCTGCACGGCGCGGGCGGCGTGAGCCAGGACTTCCCGCTGGCCGAACTGTGGGCGGCGGCGCGGACGCTGCGCCTCGCGGACGGACCCGACGAGGTGCACCAGCGCTCACTGGCCCGCCGCGAGCTGAAGAAGTACCTGTAGTCGCACAAGTACCCCTGGCAGAAAACGAGTTCAGGGACGCAGCGCGCGCAGCAGCAGGTCGGCGAGGTGATCGGCGACCTGCTGCTGGGTGAGCGGGCCGTCGGGCCGGTACCAGGTGGACAGATGGTGGACCGAGCCGAAGTGGTAGTCCACCACCAGGTCGGCCGGGGTCGCGGTGGAGAACACCCCGGCGGCCTGGCCCTCCTCGACGAGCGCACGGAAGCGCTCGTGGTAGCGGCGCCGCTCGGCGCGCACCTGCTTGTTCTTCTCGGGGCTCAGCTGGTGCATCGAGCGGAAGAAGATCGCCGCGTCGTCCAGGTTGTCGATGGTGGTCACCACCACGTCGGCCGCCGCCTCGCGCAGCCGCTGCTCGACGGGCGCGTCCGCACCGGCGAACGCGTCGAGCCGCTCCTGCTGGAGGCGCAGCACCCGCGCGTACACCTCCTGGAGGAGGTCCTCCTTGGAGCCGAAGTAGTGGTACAGCGCGCCCTTGGTGACGCCGGCCGCCTCGACGATCTCCTGGACGGAGGTGCGGTCGTAGCCGTTCTCCGCGAAGAGGCGGGTGGCGGCGGCGAGCAGCCGCTGGGGCACGGGGGTGGTGCCGCTCGTGTCCGTCGCCTTGGCCATCGCCGCCGCCCTTCTCTCGTCCGTGCGCGGGGGCCGCGGCCCCCGCCCTGTTCCGGTCCTGCTGCTCCGGTACCTCGACCGGTACCCGGGGAGCTACGCCTGGCCGCGCAGTTCCCGCCTGAGGATCTTCCCACTCGTGGTCTTGGGGAGCTCCGTCAGGATCTCCACCTGGCGCGGGTACTTGTAGGCGGCGAGCCGCTCCTTGCAGTACGCGGCGAGTTCGGCCGGGTCCGCCGCGGCGCCCGGGCGCAGGCTGACGTACGCCTTGACGCTCTCCCCGCGGTAGGCGTCGGGGACGCCGACGACGGCCGCCTCGCGCACCGCCGGGTGGGTGTACAGGACGTCCTCGACCTCGCGCGGCCACACCTTGAAGCCGGAGGCGTTGATCATGTCCTTCATCCGGTCGACCACGTAGAGCCAGCCCTCGCGGTCCATGAACCCGATGTCCCCGGTGCGCAGCTCGCCGTCCGGGAAGGTCTCGGCGGTGGCTTCGGGGCGGCGCCAGTACCCGGGCACGACCTGCGGTCCGCGCACCACGATCTCGCCCTGCTCGCCGAACGGTACGTCGTTGCCTTCGAGGTCGACGGTCTCGGGCCCCGGCACGCCGACCGAGAGCGTCCCGGACACGGGGTCCACGGGCGCCTCCTTCTCGGGCGGCACCGAGGCGCAGGGGGCGGTGCACTCGGTCAGGCCGTAGCCGTTGCGGATGTACGGCCCGAAGTCCGCGCGGAACTTCTCGACGAGCGCGGGCGGCAGCGGGGCGCCGCCCGAGGAGATGACCCGGAAGGAGGCGAAGTGGTCCCGGGTGACGCCCGGGGCGGCGGCGAGCGCCATGAAGGCCGTGGAGGGCCCGACGGTGTACGCCGGCCGGTGCTCGGCGAACGCGTCGAGGACGACGCCCGGATGGAAGCGGTACGCCAGGATCAGGGTGCCGGCGTTGGCGAGGCAGGCGGCCAGTTCGCAGACCATGCCGGTGATGTGGAAGAGCGGGGCGAGCGCGAAGTAGCCCGCGCCCTCGGGGACCGGATGACCGGTGCGCTGGCGCTCGGCGTTGTAGGTGATGCCGCGGTGGGTGTTCGTCGCACCCTTGGGGGTGCCGCTGGTGCCGGAGGTGTAGCTGATCAACGCCGTGTCGTGGGAGGCGAGTTGGCGGTCCGCGGGGGCGGGGAGGCCGCGGCGCGCGACGGAGACGAGGTCGTCGGCGTCGTCGGGCACGGGCAGCCGCTCGAACCCGAGCACCCGCTCGTCGTTCAGCGTCTGCAGGTCGAGTTCGCAGGCGGTGAGCGCGATGCGCACCGGGGACGCGGCGGCGGCCTCGCGCAGATAGCCCTCCCAGGCCCGGTCGGAACAGATCAGCGCGCCCGCCTCGGCGTCGTCCAGCACATGTCCGACCTCCCCCGCCTTGTACATCGGGTTGAGCGGGACGACGACGGCCCCGGCCTTCCAGGCGCCGAGCAGGGCGATCACGAAGTGCGGGGTGTTCTGGAGCATCAGCGCGACGCGCTCGCCGCGCAGCAGGCCGCGGGCGGCGAGGTGTCCGGCCACGGAGTCGGAGAGCCGGTCGAGTTCGCGGTAGTTGAGGCGGCCGTCGAAGTAGGCCAGCGCGGTGCGTTCGGGGGCGCGGGCGACGGCGGCGCGGAAGGCGTGCAGCACGGTCGCGGGCGGGTCGATGTCCGCCCGCTGGGCGTCGCTGAGCTGCGCGAGCCAGGGCCTCGCCGCGTAGATCGAGGTCATTCGGCGTTGGCCTCCCACTTCTGCTGAAGGTGGTTCATGCTGGTCAGCCAGCGGTCCGGGGTGGCGGCGCGGGCGGTGTAGTAGTCGGCGACCTCGGGGTGGGGCAGCACCAGGAACCGGTCCTCGGCCATCGCGGCGAAGAGCGCGTCCGCGACGGCGGCGGGTTCGATCGCGGTGGGCCTGAGCACCAGGTCACCGGCGGTGCCGGTGGCGGCCAGCATGTCGGTGCGCACGCCCTGCGGGCAGATGGCGTGCACCTTCACACCGCGGTGCCGGTAGGTCAGCGACAGCCATTCGGCGAAGGCGAGCGCGCCGTGCTTGGTGACGCTGTACGGGGCCGCGCCGATCATGGTGAGCAGCCCGGCGGCGGACACGGTGGACACGAAGCGCCCGGTCCCGCGCTCCAGCCAGTCCGGCAGCAGTTCCTTGGCCGCGCGCACATGCGCCATCACGTTGACGTCCCAGGCCGCGGCCCACACGTCCTCGTCGGCCGCCTCCGAACCGCCCGATCCCAGGCCCGCGTTGGCACAGTAGACGTCGATGGTGCCGCCGAGCGCCTCGCGGGCGGGGCCGACGACGGTGGAGGCGTCCCCGGGGACGGCGATGGCGCCGATCTCCTCGGCGGTGCGGCGGGCCTTGTCCGCGTCGAGGTCGTTGACGACCACCCGGGCGCCCTCCGCGGCGAATCTGCGGGCGAGGGCGGCGCCGATGCCGCCGCCCGCGCCGGTGACGACCACGGTGGTGTTCTGGACCGAGCCCATGAAGTGCCGCCTCTCTGGGGGATGCCCCGACAGACTAACCAGTCGGTATGTACCTGGGAACCCCCAACCCCCCGACCCCCACGCGGTCCGCACCCCACCCCACGCAGTTCCCCGCGCACCTTGGCGGGACCGGTGCTGGGGCAGCAGCAGGCCACCTCAGCCCGTCCGGCGATTGAGGACGAGCGCCGTTCAGGCGCGAAAGGGGGGCGCAGGGGGCGCAGCCCCCGCCGGGGTGGCCCCAGGAAGACGCGCCTCGTTCCCCGGTGGGGCGTTGGGGGCTAGCGTGGGCGGCGGAACCCCCCGCACCCCCGAGGAGGCCCACATGCCCCTGTCCAGACGGGGCCTACTGACCGCCACCCTCGCCACGGGAGTGGCACCCCCCGCCGACGCGGCCGAACCGCGCGAGCGGGCCGGGCGGCAGCGAACCCGCACCGGCTTCGACCGCCTCGCGGAGAACGCCTACCGCCCCCTCGCCGGCCAACGCGTGGGCCTGGTCACCAACCCCACCGGCGTCACCCCGGACGTACGGCACATCGTGGACGTCATGCACGCCGACCCCCGCGTGCGCCTCACCGCCGTCTTCGGCCCGGAGCACGGCTTCCGCGGCACCGCCCAGGCCGGCGGCTCCCAGGGCCGTTACGACGACCCGGCGACCGGGCTGCCCGTGTACGACACGTACACCAGGAGCGGACAGGCCCTCGCCGACATCTTCACCGCCTCCGCCGTGGACACCGTCGTCTTCGACATCCAGGACGTCGGAGCCCGCTTCTACACCTACATCTGGACGCTCTACGACTGCATGGAGGCCGCCGCCCTGGCCGGCAAGCGCTTCATGGTCCTGGACCGCCCGAACCCGGTGGGCGGGCGGTCCGCCTCGGGCCCGGTCCTCGACCCGGCGTTCGCCACGTTCGTCGGCCGCAGACCGATCGCCCAGGCGCACGGGATGACGGCCGCCGAACTCGCCCGGCTGTTCAACGCCGAGTTCCTGGACGGGAAGGTGCGCCTGACGACGGTCGCGATGAGCGGCTGGCGGCGCTCGGACTTCTACGACGACACCGCGCTCCCCTGGGTGCCGCCGAGCCCCAACATGCCGACCCCCGACACCGCGCTCGTCTACTCCGGCACCTGCCTGTTCGAGGGCACCAACCTGTCGGAGGGCCGCGGCACGACCCGCCCGTTCGAGCTGCTGGGCGCCGAGGGGATCGACGGCCGGTGGGCGAGCGCGCTCGGTGAACTGGCCCTGCCCGGCGTCCGGTTCCGCGAGGCCTACTTCGCGCCGACGTTCTCCAAGTTCCAGGGCAGGACCGTGGGCGGCGTCCAACTCCACGTGCACCGGCGGGAGTTGTTCGATCCCGTACGCACGGGCATCGCCCTCCTGGTGACCGCGCGCCAGGTGTGGAGCGGCTTCGCCTGGCGCGCCGACCACTGGATCGACAAGCTCACGGGTTCGGCCCTGGTACGGACGATGATCGACGCCGGGGCCGGTACGGACGAGATCGTCGCCGCCTGGCAGCCGGGCCTCGCGGCGTTCCGGGCCGTACGCCGCACGTACCTCATGTACGACGGATAGGTCCCCGCATCTGGCCGACTCGCCGACCCGGCGGGACGATGGGGGCGCTCATCGTCGAGCGGACCGGAGGTCGGGGCATGACGGACATCGGGGTCGAGCCGTACCGGGAGATCACCTTCGACGCGGACGGCGACGCCGATCCCGCCCAGCGCGCCGCCCTGGCCGACGTGGACGCCACCGATCTGGTGCTGTTCGCGCACGGCTGGAACAACACCCCCGGCACCGCGAGAGGCATGTTCCGGGCGTTCTTCGCCGCGTTCCCGGCGCTGGTGGCGGGCGCCCCCGCGGTACGCCTGGGTTACGGCGGCCTCGTCTGGCCGTCCATCCGCTTCACCGACGAGGCCGTCCCCGACTTCCCGCACGCCACCGCGGCGGCCACCCCCGCCGCCTCCCCCACGACCGCCCCCGGCTCCGCCCTCGACGGCGCGACGGTCACCGCGCTGAAGGCGTTCTTCCCCGGCCAGGATGCGGCGCTCGACACCATCGCCGGCCTGCTCGCCGCACAGCCGGACTCCGAGGACGCGTTCGCCGCATTCGGCCGGCTGACCCGGCAGTTGGTGACGGCTCCCGGGGGCGGGCCGGGGGCGGCGGGCGACCTGACCGTCGAGGGCGGGCCCGGGGCGCCGTCGGCCCTGCTCACCGACGACGTCCTGGCGCTGTGCCGGCGGTTCACGGCCGCGCTCGCCGAGACGGGTCTGGCCGTGGAGCCGGGGCCGCCCGGCCCCGCGTTCTCGATCGGCGGCTCCCTCAAGCACCTGTGGGACGGCGCGAAGGAGGTGCTGCGCCAGACGACGTACTACGAGATGAAGCACCGCGCGGGCACCGTGGGCCGGCTCGGTCTCGGCCCGCTGCTCGGCCAACTGGCGCTGACACGGCCGGACTTGCGGATCCATCTGGTGGGCCACAGCCAGGGCGCGCGGCTGGTCGCGTTCGCGCTGGCGGGGCTGCCGCGCACGGCGCGCAACGTGAAGTCGGTGACGCTGCTCGAAGGGGCCTTCTCGCACTACGCCTTCGCCGAGCGGCTGCCGGACGGGCTCGCGGGCGCGGGCGCGCTGAGCGACGCGCAGGAGCGGGTGGACGGGCCGCTGGTGTCCTGCTACTCGCGCTTCGACACCGCGCTCGGGGTGATCTACCCGCTGGCCTCGGCCCTGGCCGGTGACTACGCGAGCGCCCTGCCGGGCCTCGACCGGCGGTGGTGGGCGACCGGCCACGACGGCATCCAGGCCGTACGGCCGTGCACCACGCTCACCCTCGCCGAGGCGCTGCGCGACGGGGTGCCCGACTCGGGGTGCGTCAGCGTGGACGCGGCCGCCGTGGTGAAGGCGGGCGGCCCGCCCTCGGGCGCGCACAGCGACATCTGCCATCCGGAACTGGCCCGGGTGGTGCTGGCCGCGGGCCGGATCACCGGATCCTGACCCGCGGCCGGGCACGTCCCGGCGGTGGCTGCCGCCTCCGCCCTAACGGTGGCTGGGGAACTCGACCACCTGCTGGTAGGTCGGCCGGTTCTGCCAGTTGATCGTGGACTGGGTGATGCCGCCCAGGGGGCGCTGCGTGATGCTGTCGGCGCACCACTGGTCACCCGCCGAGCAGCCGGCGTCCCCGGGGTAGACCTGGGCCGGCGTCTTGCCGGCGGCCTGCTTGAGGGTGGTGAGCAGAGTGTCGCGGCAGGCGGCGAGCTGACCGCCGCCGCAGTAGGCGCGGCCCAGCGGACCCCGCACGGTCTCGCCGAGCACCGACCTCAGATCCTTGTCGACATAGCTCCACCAGCCGTACTGGAAGGCCGACCCGGCGTGGGCGCCGGTGGGCCCGTGTCCGGCCGAGGGCGATTCGTCGATGCCGAGGTTCGCGGTGAGCGCACTGTAGAGCGGGTCGCCGAGCCCGGGCCGGAACTCGGCCTCGACCAGCAACGGCCACCAGGCGTCCATCAGCCGCACCGCGTCGGGGTGGGTGTAGGTGTGCGAGCCCTGCGCGCTCTCGCGGCGCTGCGTCCCGTCCCCCTGCCACGCCTCCAACTGCTGGACGGCGGTGGCCAGTTGGGGGTCGGTGACGGGCGCGCTGCGCAGCACCTTGAGCAGCTCGGGCAGGACGTCCTCGCCGCGCAGGTCGGTGACGGCGGCCTGGGCCATGGCCCGGGTCAGCGAGGAACGGGTGACGCCGCCCTGGGCGACCAGGGCCTTGACCCGGCCGTCGAGGAGGTCGACCCGGTGCACCGAGCCGTCGCCGAAGCCGGCCGTGGAGTAGTCCTTGGCCTGCTTGTTGTTCCAGGACACGTAGTAGTCCTGGCCGACGGACTGCGGGTGCTGGGCGGGCGGGGTGTAGGACGCCGTGTTCGCGGCGGGGTCGAACCCCTGCCATTCATAGGCCTGTTCGGCCCTGACCGGCAGCGACGGGTCCACGTCGGGGTTGCGTACGGGGTTCAGGCCGCTGTTGTAGTAGGCGGCGGTGCGCGAGTCGGCGTAGAACCAGTTGAAGGTGTAGTCGACGGACTGGGCCGCCTCCTGGAAGGACGCGGCGTCCTTGACGAAGGTGGGGTCGTTCATCATCTGGAAGCCGATGATCGAATCGGCGTCGTGCCGGTAGGTGGAGCGCAGCGAGGTGTACGCGACGGGCTTGCCGCCCACGGTGGCCCGGGCCGTGACGATGCCGTAGTTGGTGCGCCACACCTGCATCCGGTAGGAGCCGGCCGCGGTGGTGTCGGCGACGGTCGGCTTCCAGGAGTTGGTCTTCTCCAGCTTCTCCATCGCGGTGCACGCGCCGCGGTACACGTAGTGGGTGGCGTCCTGGCACAGCTCGACGGCGTAGGTGTCGGTGATGTCCTGGCCCGCCGAGGTCGCCGACCAGGCGTAGTCCTGGCCGCGCCCGAGCTGTACGTACATGCCGACGCCGGCGAAGGAGGCGCCGCGGGCACTGATGCCCGGGCCCTGGATCTCCTGGAGCATCAGCAACTGCGGTGCGAAGTAGCCGGTCTGGGGCCCGAAGACGGCCACCGGGTTGCCGCTCGCGGTGTGCGAGCCGGACACCACCAGCGCGTTGGACATGCCGCGCGGGCCGCCGAGGTCGATGCCGGGCAGCGCTCCGTTGTCGTACATGCCCTTGAGGGGCTTCAGCTTCGGCGGCACCTTCACGTCCGCCTTGGCGCCGGTGCCGGCCGAGCCGGTGCGGTCGTAGACGAGCTGCTCGGGGACGACCGAGCCGGGGTCGGGCAGTGCGGCGCCCCGGGCGTTGGCGGGCTTGCCCGCGTACGGGAAGCTGGTGCCGTCGTGGACGGTGAGGGTGGCCTCGGGGTCGTTGCGCTCGCGGAAGGACTCCCAGACCTTGGTGCCCTCGGCGACGCCGTACTTGGCCTGTGCGGCCTGGAGCGAGAGCGCGGCCTGCACCTCGCCGCCCCCGCCGCCGCCGAAGAGCCCGCCGACCACCGAGGCCAGCGCGATCAGGTCGGTGAGCTTGAAGGGCTGGATCTCCCCCACGTTCGTAATGGAGTCGATCTTGCCGGTGAGGACGTACTCGCCGGGGAAGTAGCGGCCGTCCTTGGACTGCTTGGCGTAGGCGTTGATGCCGTCCACATAGGCCTGCGCGTCGGCCATGGCCTGCTCGCCGCGGGCGCCGTTGGCGGTGCGGATGCGGTCGACCTGGGCCTGGAGATCGGCCTCGGTGTACGGGGCCTGCGGCCAGAACTCCTGCTCCAGACCCTGGTTGGCGAGCGCGCCGCCCGCGAACGAGGTGAGCTCGCCGCGTCCGATGTGCCGGAAGAGGTCCATCAGCCAGAGCCGGTCCTGCCCGGCCGCGTACCCGGCGCCGTACTCGGTTCCGTAGCGCGTGCTGCCCTTGATGTGCGGGACGCCCGTCGCCTTGTCGCGGGTGATGGTCACGTCGGGGCGCGGCGACGTGGTCGACTGCGCCTGCCCGCCGGGCACCCCGAACGAGGCGTCGTTGAAGAAGGCGTTGAGCTTGTCGTCGGTGAGCGAGGACTGGCCCGCCACCAGGGCGTCGTACTTGCCGAGTTCGTCGTCGCTGTGGGCGGGGTGCGTTCCGAACAGCTTGTTGCCGAGGATCTCGACGAGGGTGGCATTGCCGTTGGCGCCGGGCGGCAGGATGTCGGAGCACTGCCCCTGGCAGTGGTCGCCGTCGGCGGGCTCGGCGGCGCCGGCGGGTATGGCCGGGCCGAGCAGGGCGGCGGACAGGGCGATGACGGTGGCGGCGCAGGCGGCGGCTCTGCCGCGCACACCACCCGTCGCGCGCCGAAGTCCGGTGAGGGGTGCGGGTGTTGTGAGCCTTGCGGTGCGTCGTCGCATGCGCGCTCCTAGTGGGGGCCGATGCGCGGGAGGCTACTGGGGGGTACGACCTCTCGTAAGGTGAACATGCGTCACCTTCTCCGAATCCCCACACGCCCGCCCGATCCGCTCCCCGGATCGCGCTGGGGCACCAGCCCTCGCGAGGTGCCGGTGAGGCCCAAGTACCCCGAGTGCTCAGATGCGTTGAAGGTATTCCTGATACGCCGGACCACGGTGGGCGGCGCCGGCCTCCGCGCTCCCACGGCGCGCCCCCCACCTGGCACTTCGGGCGTTCTTGCAGGTCGGCGGGGTCACCGGTGGTTATGGGCCACGTTCTGAGGACTTGCTGAGAATCGGATTCCAACCCTTGGGACAGGGTAGGCGAATCCCCCGTAATGGACTTCATCGGAAATTCGATGGAGCCGGATCGCCGTCCGGTACGTCCATTCCTCGACGCCGAAGTACGAGCGACGGAGGTGGCAGGGCCATGGCTGGATTCCGCAGTCTGGCAAGACAAGTGCGTGATGCGAGGAGCGATCTCGCGTTGCGGCGCTATTCGCTGCGCAAGTGTCTGGAGCGGTTCGCCCCCTATGGGCACCGGGCGACCTGGGACCACTTGTGCCGCAGGCATCGCATCGGGCCCGAGGACCGGGCCCCCGATCCGGCGCGGCTGGTGGCCGCGCTGGAGGAACTGGAGGCGGCCAGGACCGTCTGGCTCGCCTACGAGGTCGAGTTCGCGGCCCGCAGGAAGCGTGAGAAGCACGCGGGCCTGCGGCGTCCCGGCTCGTTCGACGACTGGCACCGGCGCACCTGGGGCGGTTTCGGCGTGGCCTGGTGCGACGACCCGACGACGCATCCCGAGGAACCGCTGGCCGAGGTGCTCGGCCGCATGATCGCGGCGTTGCGGGCGGAGCCGGGCGCGCTGTGCCCGGTGTGCGGGGAGAGCCGGCTGGTGTGGAACCAGGAGCTGTCCCACGAGCCGTGGTTCGGGCCCGTCTGCTCGGGCTGCGGGATCCTGGTGCCGCAGCCGGTACTGACCACGGAGGCACTGATCCGCGCCAAGGCGGCGCGGCGCGGGGAACTGGCATCGGTGGCGTGAGCGGCGCGGGGGCGAGCCGACTCTCCCCCGCCCTGCCCTGTCTCCATCATGCCCCCGGCCGGCGCGGCCCGGGCGGCCGGCGTGCGCCCCGCGCCCGGCACGGGCGGGCTCAGACCTTGCGCTCGGCGAGCAGCCGGGAGCCGATCTGCGTGGTGCCGAAGACGTCGTCCGGGTTGGACAGGACACAGTTGTCCAGGGAGAGGCAGCCGCAGCCGATGCAGTCCGAGAGGTGGTCGCGCAGACGGCCCAACTGGGCTATGCGCCGGTCGAGTTCGGCCCGCCAGTTCTCGGACAGCCGGGCCCAGTCCTCCTTGGTGGGCGTGCGCTCCTCGGGGAGTTCCGCCAGGGCGTCCCGGATCGTGGCCAGCGGGATGCCGACGCGCTGCGCGGCCCGGACGAAGGCGACCCGGCGCAGGGTGTCCCGCTCGTAGCGGCGCTGGTTGCCCGAGGTCCTGCGGCTGACGATCAGGCCCTTGGACTCGTAGAAGTGCAGGGCGGAGACGGCGGCCCCGCTGCGCGCGGAGAGCTGCCCGACCGTGAGCTCGTGGATCTTCTCTGGAATCTGCGGCACCCCTCGAACCCTAATGGGCCCCGGCCCGCCCCCGCCGCGCCCCGCCCCCTTTCGCGCGGGCACCCCACCCGTCCCGTGCGTCGTTGACAGGACCGGCGGGCCCCACCATGCTGGGCGGGCTGAGCAAGCGCTTAGACAGCATGGCGGAAGCGTCGCGAGAGGCAGGGACGAGGGACATGACGGAGCCGAGGATCTTCACGTCCGCACAGGAGCTGACGGCCGGGGTGGGCGAGCAGCTCGGGTACAGCGACTGGCTGGAGGTCGACCAGAAGCGGATCGACCTGTTCGCCGACGCCACCGGCGACCACCAGTGGATCCACGTGGACCCCGCGCGGGCGGCGGCCGGGCCGTTCGGCACGACGATCGCGCACGGCTATCTGACCCTGTCGCTGCTGCCGTCCCTGGTGCCGCAGGTGCTGCGCGTCGAGGGCATGAAAATGGGGATCAACTACGGGACGAACAAGGTCCGTTTCCCCTCCCCCGTGCCGGTCGGCTCTCGGCTGCGCGCCACCGCGGTGCTGACGGAGGTGGTCGAGGCGGGCGGCGGTGTCCAGGTGACCGCGAAGGTCACCGTCGAGCGCGAGGGCGGCGACAAGCCGGTGTGCGTGGCGGAGTCGGTCTCGCGCTACTTCTTCTGAGCCGGCCCGCCCGGCGACCCCGTCCGCCCCGGGAGCCCGTCCGCCCGCCCAGCCGGTCCGCCGAGCCCGCCCGCGCCCCTCGCGAGCGCCCGGGGGACGCTACTTCTGCGCGGCCCCCACCATGCGCAGCACGAGGTCGGCGTAGAGCGCGCCGACCTCGTCGGGCGTGCGGCGGCCCTCGGTGTTGAACCAGCGGGCCACGTCGATGCAGAGCGACAGGACGGCGAGCGTGGTGCCCGGCACGTCCGGCACGTCGAACTCCCCCGCGGCCACGCCCTCGTTGAGGATGCGGCGCACTGCGGCGTCGCTGCGCCGGCGCAGTTCCACGATCTCGGTGCGGTGCTCGGCGCCGAGGGCGTCGAGTTCGTACTGGACCACGCGGGCCGTCATGTGGTGGCCCGCGTGCCAGCGGACGAAGGAGCGCACGGCGTCGGAGAGCCGGTCGGCCGCGCCCCCCTGCCCCTGGGCGGCGGATTCGAGGATCTCCAGGGCCTTGTCGTGGCCGATCCGGCTGATCCGGTGGAGCAGCTCTTCCTTGGTCTTGTAGTGGATGTAGAGCGCGGCCGGGCTCATGCCGGCCCGGCCCGCGATGTCCCGGGTGGTGGTGGCGTGGTAGCCGCGCTCGGCGAACGCCTCGACGGCGGCGACGAGCAGCCGCCTGGCGGCCTCGGGGGTGACCTCGCCCCACGGCTTCTCCTCGCCGCCGGCCATCCCCTCGGTCACGTCAGCCGTACCCATCGCTCGCCCCTTCCGTTCGTCAGCGCTTTCGTTCAGCGGGACGAACACCATACCCCGAGGTGAGCAAGCGCTTAGAGCTTCTGGAAGGGATCGTGCTCGGCCAGGAGCTTCTCCAGACGGGCCTGGTCGACCCGGCTGACGATCTGGCCGGCCTCCTGCCGGTCCCTGATCACCTTGGCCAGGGTGAAGGCGGACGTCACCAGGTAGAGGACCGCCATGGCGAGGAAGGCGCGCACCCAGGCGTCCGCCTGGAGGCGGAGGATGCCGATCGCGGTGGCGGCGAGGGCGATCACGAAGGCGGCGACGGCCTGGCCGTAATAGGCCGTGGTGTTCTGCTGCTTGACCGGTGTCTCACTCATGGCGCACAGCATGGAGCGGACGTGGCGCCCGCCACATCCGCTCCCGTACTCAGGACGTACTCAGCCGGACTCGCCCGGCACCTCCGGTCAGAAGGCCGAGACCCCGGTCTCCGCGCGGCCGATGATGAGCTTCTGGATCTGGCTCGTGCCCTCGTACAGCGTCATCACGCGGGCGTCCCGCAGCAGCTTGCCGACCGGGTACTCGTCGATGTAGCCGTAGCCGCCGAAGACCTGGAGGGCGTTGTTGGCGGCGCGCACCGCCGCCTCGGAGGCGAACAGCTTCGCCTTGGAGGCGGCCGTCGCGAACTCCTGGCCCCGGTCGACGAGGTCGGCGACGCGCCAGGTCAGCAGCCGGGCCGCGTCCACGTCCACCGAGATGTCGCTGATCAGCTCCTGAACGAGCTGGTAGTGGGCGATCGGCCTGCCGAACTGCTCGCGCTCGCCCGCGTACGTCACCGCCGCGTCCAGCGCGGCCTGCGCGATGCCCACACAGCCGGCCGCGACCGACATCCGCCCCTTGGCGAGCGCCGACATCGCGATGGAGAAGCCCTTGCCCTCGGGCCCGAGCAGCGCGCCCGCCGGCACCCGGACGTCCTCCAGGACCAGTTCGGCGGTGGCCTGGCCGCGCAGGCCGAGCTTGCCGTGGATGGCGCGGCGGGTCAGGCCCGGGGTGTCGGTGGGGACCAGGAAGGCGGAGACGCCGCGGTGGCCCGGGGTGTCGTTGGTGCGGGCGAAGAGCAGCACCACATCGGCCCAGGTGCCGTTGGTGATGAACATCTTGCTGCCGTTGATGACGTACGTGTCGCCGTCGCGCACCGCCCTGGTGGCGAGGCTTCCCGCGTCGGAGCCGGTGCCCGGCTCGGTGAGGCCGAAGCAGCCGAGGGCTTCGCCCGAGGTGAGCCTCGGCAGCCAGGTGCGCCGGTGCTCCTCGCCGCCCCAGGACGCGATCGTCTTGGCGACCAGGCCGAGCGAGACGGAGACGATGCCGCGGACCGAGGAGTCGCCGCGGCCCAGTTCCTCGGTGACCAGGCAGTAGGCGAGGTGGTCGCCGCCGGAGCCGCCGTACTCCTCGTCGATGGTGAGCCCGAGGAAGCCGAGCGCGCCCAGCTTCTTCACGATCGAGCGGTCGACGCTCTCCGCGCGGTCCCACGCGATGACGTGCGGGGCGATCTCGCGCTCGACGAACTCCGCGGCGAGCCGCCGCACCGCCGTCTGTTCCTCGCTCAGCTCCAGGTTCATCGTGGCTGCACCCCAGATTTAATTACCACTGCTAGTTTTTGGTTGGCAGGCCCTACTATGTGCCGCATGGCCCGACCGCGCAAGCCCCTCCTGAGCACCGACCGCATCGTGGCGGCGGCGAGCGCGCTCGTGGACGCGGAAGGCCTCGCGGCCGTGTCGACCCGGCGGCTCGCCGCCGAGCTCGGGGTCAGCGGGCCCTCGCTGTACAACCACTTCCGCACCAAGGACGAGATCCTGGAGGCCGTCGCGGACGCCACGTCCGCCCAGGTCGACCTGTCGATGTTCGACGCGGACGACGGGCGCGACTGGCGCACCTCCCTGCACGACTGGGCGCTCGCCTACCGCTCGGTCCTCACCCGCCATCCCAACATCGTCCCCGTCCTCGCCCAGGGGCCCGGGCGCCGCCCGGCCGGGCTGCGGCTCGCGGACGCGGTGTTCGGCGCCATGGTCGCGGCGGGCTGGCCGGCGGCGCAGGCGACCCGGATCGGCGCGCTGATGCGGTACTTCATCATGGGCTCCGCGCTCGGGTCGTTCGCCAGGGGCTTCGTGGACGACCAGGCCGCCTACGACCCGGCCGACTACCCGCACCTGGGCCAGGCCCACCTCCTCGCCGAGCGGCAGGAGCAGATCGACGAGGGCGCCTTCGAGACGGGCCTCACCGCACTGCTCGACGGCCTCTCGGTCCAGTACGCGGCGCTGGCGGACTGAGCACCGGGTCCAAGTGGGCCTCCTCGCAAGGGAGTTCACCCACCGGACGGCGGCCCGTGAAAAATCTGGCCGGATCCAAGCGCTCCTGCGCCTAGGGTCCTGGCATGACCTCGACCAACCTCTCGCCCGAGCGGCGCTCCGCCCGCCTCGCCCTGGCCGCGGCGGCGGTCTCCGTCGTGCTGTGGGCCTCGGCCTTCGTGTCGATCCGCAGCGCGGGCGCCGCCTACTCCCCCGGCGCGCTCGCGCTCGGCCGGCTGCTGTCCGGGACGCTCGTGCTCGGCCTCATCGTGCTCATACGCCGCGAGGGGCTGCCGCCGCGCGCCGCCCGGCCCGGCATCGTGGCCTCCGGGGTGCTGTGGTTCGCCTGCTACATGGTGGCCCTGAACTGGGGCGAGCAGCAGGTCGACGCCGGTACCGCGGCGATGATCGTGAACATCGGGCCCGTCCTGATGGCTCTGCTCGCCGCCCGGTTCCTCGGCGAGGCGCTGCCGCCGCGCCTGGTCGCCGGCATGGCGGTGTCCTTCGCGGGCGCGGTCACGGTGGGGCTCTCGATGTCGGGCCGGGGGCACACCTCGGTGCTGGGGGTGGCGCTCTGCCTGGTCGCGGCGGCCACGTACGCGGCGGGGGTGGTGCTCCAGAAGCCGGCGCTCCGGCACGGCAGCCCGCTCCAAGTCACCTTCTTCGCCTGCCTGGTGGGCACGCTGGTCTGCCTGCCCTTCAGCGGGCAGCTCCTCTCCGACGCGGCGTCGGCGCCCCTCTCCTCCACCCTGAACATGATCTACCTGGGCGTGTTCCCGACCGCGCTCGCCTTCACGACGTGGGCGTACGCGCTGGCCCGCACCTCGGCGAGCCGCATGGGCGCGACGACGTACGTGGTGCCGGCGCTGGTCGTCCTGATGTCCTGGACGGTGCTGGGGGAGGTGCCTGCGGCGCTGACGCTGGGGGGTGGGGCGCTGTGCCTCGCGGGGGTCGCCGTCTCCCGCTCCCGGCCCCGGCGGGCGCCCTCGGCCCCCCTGGCCCCTTCGGCCCCCGGGGAGGTCGGCCCCGAGGGCAGCGCCGGGGAGCGGGTCAACTGAGCGCTCCCGCATGCCCGTTGTCAGCCGCGGGCCGTGGCCGGCCGGGCGCGCAGTTCCCCGCGCCCCTTGCGGGGCCGGGGCCGGTCAGAAGAGGACCAGGGCTCGGCCTCCCCTGCCGGACAGCATGGTGTCGAAGGCTGCCGGGATGTCGGACAGGGTGATGTGTTCGGACACCAGGGCCTTCAGGTTCAGGCGGCCCGCGCGGATGTGGTCGGCCAGGACCGGGAGGTCGGTCGCCGGGTCGCAGTTGCCGTAGACGCAGCCGGCCAGGGTGCGGCCCCAGTGGAAGATCTCCAGGGCGTTGAAGGTGACCTGCTGGTCCTTGCCGCCGATGCCCACCACCGTGGTGCGCCCGCCGCGCCGGGTCGACTCCCAGGCGGTGCGGATGGTGGCGGCGCGGCCGACGCACTCCACGGCCACGTCCGTGCCCTGGCCGCCGGTGAGCGCGCGGATCTCCTTGGCCGTGGTGGGCGAGGAGACGACGAAGTCCGTGGCGCCCGCCTCACGGGCCAGCCCCTCCTTCTCCGGGGAGAGGTCGACGGCGATGATCCGCTCCGCGCCCGCGATCCGGGCCGCCTGGAGCGTGGCCAGTCCCACCCCGCCCGCGCCGAACACCGCGACCGTCTCACCGGGCCGCACCTTCGCCGAGTGATGGATCGCCCCGTACCCGGTGAGGACCGCGCAGCCGAGCAGCGCGGCCTCGGTGAGCGGGATGCCCTCGGGGAGCGGGACGAGGCAGTTCTCGGCGACGACGGTCTCCTCGGCGAACGCCGCCACGTTCAGCCCGGGGTGCAGGTCGGTGCCGTCGGCGGTGCGGGCGTACACCGAGGCCGCGCCGTTCAGGGCGTTGACGCAGAGCCACACCTCGCCGAGCGAGCAGGGATGGCAACTCCCGCAGGACGGAGCCCAGTTGAGCACCACCTCGGCGCCGGGCGCCACGGAGGTGACGCCCTCGCCGACGGCGACGACGGTGCCCGCGCCCTCGTGGCCGAGGACGGCCGGGACCGGCACCCGCATGGTCCCGTTGGTGAGCGAGAGGTCGGAGTGGCAGACCCCGGCGGCGGCCAGGCGGACCCGCACCTGGCCGGGGCCCGGCGCGGGCAGGTCGATGTCGGTGATCTCCAGCGGAGAGCCGACGGCGGGCAGTACGGCGGCGCGAACCATGGTGGGCGTGACTCCTGCGCGTTCGGAGGCGGAAGGGGACGGGCGGCGGACGCAAGGGGGGACGGAAAAGGGGTCTCAGAACTGGAGCGACTTGGTCTGGAGGTACTCGGTCAGACCATGGACGCCCAGTTCGCGGCCCACCCCCGACTGCTTGTAACCGCCGAACGGAGCAAGGGGGTTGAAGCGTCCGCCGTTGATGTCGACCTGGCCGGTGTCCATCCGGCGCGCGAACGCGACCGCCTCGGCGTCGTCGCCCGCCCAGACCCCGCCGGCCAGGCCGTACACGGTGCCGTTGGCGATGCGCAGGGCGTCGTCCTCGTCCTCGTACCGGATGATGGAGACGACCGGGCCGAAGATCTCCTCCTGCGCGATGGTCATCTCGGGCGTCACGTCCGCGAACACGGTGGGCTTCACGTAGTGGCCCTGCTCCAGGGGTGCTTCGGGACCGCCCGCGACGATGCGGGCGCCCTCTTCGACGCCCTTCTCGATGTAGCCGCGCACCCGCGCGAGCTGCTTGGCGTTGACGAGCGGGCCGACGCGGTCGCCCACCGTGTACTTGGCGGCGGCGGCCGAGGCCAGCTCCACGGCCTCGTCGTAGCGGTCGGTGTGGACCAGCATCCGCGTCCAGGCGCTGCACGTCTGGCCGGAGTTGCTCATGACGTTGGCGACATTGACGTTGACCGCCTTGGCGAGGTCGGCGGACGGCAGGATCACATTGGCGGACTTGCCGCCGAGTTCCAGGGCGACGCGCTTGACGGCGGCTCCGGCCGTGGCGCCGATCTGCCGGCCGACCGCCGTGGAGCCGGTGAACGAGACGAGGTCGACCCCGTCGTGCTCGGCGAGCGCCTGGCCGGCGACCGGGCCGAGGCCGGTGACCAGGTTGAACACCCCGGCGGGCAGACCGCTTTCGTGCACCGCCTCGGCGAAGAGCTGCGCGGTCAGGGGCGTGTCCTCGGCGGGCTTGAGGACGACCGTGCAGCCCGCGGCGAGGGCGGGCGCCACCTTGTTGACGATCTGGTGCAGCGGATAGTTCCAGGGCGTGATCGCGCCGACGACGCCGACCGGCTCCTGGTAGACCGTGGAGTTGCCGATCCGCTCCTCGAAGGCGTACGTGCCGGCCAGCTCCGCGTACGAGCCGGCGATGGCGATCGGCAGGCCCGTCTGCACGGCCTGCGCGAAGGGGAGCGGGGCGCCCAGCTCGGCGCTGATGGTCTCGGCGATCTCGTCCTTGCGGGCGATCAGACGGTCGCGCAGCGCGGCGAGCCGGGCGGCGCGCTCGGCGGGCGAGGTCGCGGCCCAGCCGGGAAGGGCGGCCCGGGCGGCGCGCACCGCCGTGTCGACGTCCTCGGCCGTGCCTGCCGGGACGTGACCCAGCACCTGTTCGTCGGCGGGGTTGTGGACCGCGATGGTCTCGCGGCCCGCGGCGGCCCGCCATTCACCGTCGATGTACATGCCGTCGTGGGCCTTCATCACATTCCTCCCGGGCGGAGCAGGCGTCGTCCGCGCTCAAACTAGCGCCGTTAGTTTTTCGGCGCCAGGGGTGCCCGGCGGGCCTGGCTCAGATGATGCCGAACAGGATGCCCGACGCGAGCACCACCAGACAGGTCAGGGCCGCCCACTTCACGGTGAACCGGGTGTGGTCGCCGAACTCCACCTTGGCCATGCCGACCAGGACGTACACGGCCGGAACCAGCGGGCTCGACATGTGGAGGGCCTGCCCGGCGAGGGAGGCGCGGGCGATCTCCAGCGGGGAGACCCCGTGGGCGGCGCCCGCCTCGGCGAGCACCGGCACGACGCCGAAGTAGAAGCCGTCGTTCGACATGAAGTAGGTGAGCGGCAGGCTGAGCAGACCCGTCACCAGGCCCATCTGCGAGCCCATGCTGTCCGGCACCACGCCGACCAGCCAGTCCGCCATGTGCTTGACCATGCCGGTGCCGTTGAGGACGCCGGTGAAGACCGCCGCGGCGAAGACCATGCCGGAGACGTTGACGACATTGTCGGCGTGGGCCGCGATGCGGGCCTTCTGGTCCGGGATGTGCGGGAAGTTCACGGTGAGCGCGAGGGCGGCGCCGATCAGGAAGAGCACCGGGATCGGCAGCCACTCCATGATCATGGAAGTGAGCAGGGCGACGGTGAGCAGCGCGTTGAACCAGTACAGCCGGGGCCGCAGGGTCGCGCGCGCGGCGTCGAGCCCCTGGAAACCGTCCCCGCCGGGCAGGTCGGTGCCGCGGGGCAGATCGGTGTCGCCGCCCGTCGCGGTGCGGGCCGCTCCGTCGGCCCCGTCCGGGTCCCCGGCGCCGCCGGCGGCCACGAGCACCGTCTCGGCCCGCGGCTCCAGGACCTCCTCCAGGCAGAGGTGCCCCACCCGCTTGCGCTCGCGCAGGCCGAGTACGTAGGCGAGGACGAACACGGCGACCAGGCCGACGGCGAGCGCGGGGATCATCGGGACGAAGATGTCGGAGGCGTCCACCTTCAGGGCGGTCGCGGCGCGCGCGGTGGGGCCGCCCCAGGGGAGCGTGTTCATCACGCCGTTGGCCATGGCGGCCACGCCCGTCATCACGACGAGGCTCATGCCCAGCCGCTTGTACAGCGGGTACATCGCCGACACCGTGATCATGAAGGTGGTGGAGCCGTCGCCGTCGAGCGAGACGATCGCGGCGAGCACGGCGGTGCCGACGACCACCCGCATCGGGTCGGCCCGGCAAAAACGCAGGATGCCGCGGACGACGGGGTCGAAGAGGCCCACGTCGATCATCACGCCGAAGTAGATGATCGCGAACATCAGCATCGCGGCCGTCGGCGCGAGCGAGCCGACGCCCTTGATGACGTAGTCGCCGAGATGGGCCCCCTTGCCGACGAAGACGCAGAAGAGGGCGGGAATCAGGACCAGCGCCGCGATGGGCGACATCTTCTTCAGCATGATCAGGACCAGAAAGGTCGCGATCATGCCGAAGCCGAGGATGGTCAGCATGCGGGACACCTCACGTTCACCCTTGAACTCCCACCAGCCGCTGGCGGTGCGGATGACGTTAGGTCGCCGTTTTCCTCCTTAACAAGACGTTGACACGCGAGCAATACGAGCAAAAGTCCAGGTCACGGCAGTGGTGCGAGCGCGACGGGGAAACCGTTGAGCACCGCGGTGCCCGAGAGCGGGTCGAGCCGGGAGCCGTCCAGGAGCTGATTGACGTTGACGCCGGGGCTCGCGGCGGCCACCGCAAGACGGCTGCCGGGACGGGTGTGGCCCCAGCCGTGCGGCAGACTGACCACGCCCTCGCGCACGCTGTCGGTGATCTCCACGGGTGCCTCGACCGTGCCCCCGTCCGCCGTGATCCGCACCCCCGCGCCGTCCGCGAGCCCGAGCCTGGCCGCGTCCTCGGGGTGGATCTGGAGGGTGCAGCGGTTGGAACCGCCGTTCAGGGCGGGGATGTTGTGCAGCCAGCTGTTGTTGGAGCGCAGATGGCGACGGCCGACCAGGACGAGGGAGGCGGGCCGTTCGGCCAGGGCGGCGCGCAGCCGCGGCAGGTCGGCGGCGATGGGGGCGGGGAACAGCTCGATCCGCCCGCTGCGGGTCCTGAGCACCTGCTCCAGGCGCGGTCGCAGCGGACCGAGGTCGATGCCGTGGGGGTGGGCGAGCACGCGGTCCAGGGTGAGGCCGTCCGGATCGGCGCCGAAGCCGTCGCCGTAGGGGCCGAGCCTGAGCATGAGGTCCAGCCGGCGCTCCGGGCCGTTCTGCCCGGTGAGCCGGGCGGCGAGGACCTCGGGGTCCTGGCCGTGCACGGGAGCGTGCGGATCGGTGACCGCCTTGGCCAGGGTGCGCTCGATGACCATCGCGTCCACGGCGTCCGGGTCGGCGCCGTGCAGCCCGCTCACGGCGAGTACCAGGCGGGCGTGGATCTCGCACTCGTCCATGCGCCCCTCGGCGAGCGGCACGGCGGGCCGGGTGTAGCGCACCTGGTTGCGGACGGCGAAGCCGTTGAAGGCGAAGTCGAAGTGGGCGCTCTGCGCGGGCGGCGGCGGGGGGAGCACGACGTCGGCGTGCAGCGCGGTCTCGTTGAGGTACGGGTCGACGCTGACCATGAAGTCGAGCCCGGCCAGCGCCCGGTCGAGCCGGTCCCCGTCGGGGGCGGACAGGACGGGGTTGGCGGCCGAGGTGATCAGCGCCCGGATGCGGCCATCGCCCGGGGTCTCGATCTCCTCGGCGAGGGCGGCGAGCGGCAGTTCGGACTTCACCTCGGGGTGCGCGCCGACCCGGCTGTGCCAGCGCCCGAGCGCGAAGCCCTTGCCGGGGCCCGGCGGGCGGGGTGCCCGGTCGGTGGCGGACAGCGGGAAGAGCGCGCCGCCCGGCCGGTCGAGGTTGCCGGTCACGGTGTTGAGGACGTCGACGAGCCAGCTGGCCAGGGTGCCGTGCTCGACGGTGCAGCTGCCGATCCGGCCGTAGACGGCGGCGGTGGGGGCGGCGGCGAGCTCGCGGGCCATGGCCCGGATGTCGTCGGGCGCCACGTCGCACAGCGGACCGACCTTCTCGGGCGTGAACTCCCGTATCGCAGCGGCCACTTGGTCCAGGCCGTCGAGCTTTTCCGCAAGGGGGCCGGGTGCGGTGAGCCGCTCCGCGAAGAGGACCTGGGCGAGCGCGGCGAGCAGCAGGGCGTCGGTGCCGGGCCGGATCGCCACGTACCGGTCGGCGAGTGCGGCGGTGCGGGTGCGGCGCGGGTCGACCACGGTGAGGGTGCCGCCGCGCCTGCGCAGCGCCCGCAGCCTGCCGGGGAAGTCGGGGGCGGTGCACAGACTGCCGTTGGACTCCAGCGGGTTGGCGCCGAGCAGCAGCAGATGGCCGGTGCGGTCGAGGTCGGGCACCGGGATGGCGAAGGGGTCGCCGAACAGCAGCCCGCTGGAGACGTGCTTGGGCATCTGGTCGAGGGTGCTGGCGGTGAAGAGGTTGCGGGTGCGCAGCGCGCCGAGCAGCGCGGGCGGATAGAGCGCGCCGGCCATGGTGTGGACGTTGGGGTTGCCGAGGACCACGCCGACCGCGTTCGGCCCGTGCTGCTCCACGATGGGGCGCAGCCTCGCGGCCACCAGGTCGAACGCCTCGTCCCAGGTGGCCTCCACCAGTTCGCCCCCGCGCCGCACGAGCGGGGCGGTGAGCCGGTCGGGGTCGCCGTCGATCTCCCCGAAGGAGGCGCCCTTGGGGCAGATGAACCCCTTGCTGAACACGTCGTCCGCATCCCCGCGGGCGCCGGTGACCCGGCTCCCGTCGAGCGTCAGGCTCAGCCCGCAGGTGGCTTCGCAGAGCGGGCAGATACGCAGGGCGGTGCGGGACATACGTCCTCCCAGGGCGACGGCGCGCGGGCCCCTGGAGCATACCGACCGGTAGGCATGTACGGGAGGCCCTCGCCCGGGTCAGTCCAGGGTGCGGGCGAGGTAGGCGTGCAGCAGCTGACGGGTCTCCGCGACGATGCCGGGGTCGCCCTGCGGGTCGGTGCGGAAAGCCAGGCGCAAGGTGGCGTCCGCCGCCTCGACGGCGACCAGGATGACCCGGTGCAGCTCGGCGTCCAGGGTGCGGCCGAACTGGGCGGGCAGCAGCTGGGCGAGCCGGTCGGCCAGCAGGTGGTTGGAGTCGGTGTCCGGGTCGGGCACCGGCTGGGGGCCGCCGAAGTCGACCAGGTTGAAGCCGGGGACGGTCTGCTTGAGGACGAGGTACTCGTCCAGGACCGCGTCCACGGCGGCGCGCCAGTCGGCCGCCTCGATCGTTTCGAGCCGGGCGTTGATCATGCCGGCGTACCGGTCGAGGTTGCGCGCGGCGAGCGCCTCGGCCATGGCGCGCTTGTTGCCGAAGAAGCGGTAGACCGAGCCGATGGGCACGCCCGCCCGCTGGGCGACGGCCCGCGTGGACAGGTCCTCGTAGCCGGTCTCGTCGAGGAGTTCGGCACAGGCGTCGAGTATCCGGGAGAGCCGCTCGGCACTGCGCTGCTGCACGGGTGCCCGGCGGAGGTTGGCGTGGAGATCAGGAGCAGGAGACACCCGCCCATCATCTCCCGCCCGGCCGGTTTTCCCGTTGACGCGACCGCATCGTAATCCTACGGTTGAGCATAGGATTCCGGCACGGGAGCAGGAGAGCGCACGATGACGACACCCAGCGGCGAGCAGGCCAGGAAGATCGCGGAGGGCCTCGGTTACTCCCATGGATTCGGCAATGAGCACAGCTCGGAGGCGGTTCCCGGCGCTCTTCCGCACGGCCGCAACGCGCCGCAGCGCGCTCCGCTCGGCCTGTACGCGGAGCAGCTGAGCGGCTCGGCCTTCACCGAGCCGCGCGCGGGCAACCGCCGCTCCTGGCTGTACCGGATCCGGCCATCGGCCGCCCACCCGCCGTTCACCCGCACCGACAACGGCCATGTGCGCACGGCGCCCTTCACCGAGACCGTCCCCGACCCCAACCGGCTGCGCTGGAACCCGCTGCCCGAGCCCCCGGCGGGCACCGACTGGCTGGCCGGCCTGTGGACGCTCGGCGGCAACGGCGACGCGGCGCAGCGCACCGGCATGGCCGTGCACCTCTACCACGCCAACGCCCCGATGGAATCACGGGTGTTCAGCGACGCGGACGGCGAGCTCCTGATCGTCCCCGAGCACGGCGGGCTGCTGCTGCGCACCGAACTCGGGCTGCTCGCGGCCCGCCCCGGCGAGGTGGCCCTGATCCCCCGCGGGGTCCGCTTCCGCGTCGAGCTCCTGGACGCGAGCGCCCGCGGCTACGTCTGCGAGAACTACGGCCGCCCCTTCGAGCTGCCCGAGCTCGGCCCGATCGGCGCCAACGGCCTCGCCAACGCGCGGGACTTCCGGGCCCCGCTCGCCGCACACGAGGACGTGGAGGGCCCGGTCGAGGTCGTCAACAAGTTCTGCGGCAACCTCTGGACCGCGACCTACGACCACTCCCCGCTCGACGTGGTCGCCTGGCACGGCAGCCACACCCCGTACGTCTATGACCTGCGCACCTTCAATGTGATCGGCACCATCAGCTACGACCACCCCGACCCGTCGATCTTCACCGTGCTCACCTCGCCGTCCGACACCCCGGGCCTGGCCGGCGTCGACTTCGTGGTGTTCGCGCCGCGCTGGCTGGTCGGCGAGGACACGTTCCGCCCGCCGTACTTCCACCGCAACGTGATGAGCGAGTACATGGGCCTGATCGAGGGCGCCTACGACGCGAAGGCGGAGGGCTTCGTACCCGGCGGCGGTTCGCTGCACAACATGATGTCGGCGCACGGCCCCGACCGCGAGACCTTCGACCGGGCGAGCGCCGCCGAGCTGAAGCCGCAGAAGATCGACGACGGCCTGGCCTTCATGTTCGAGACGCGCTGGCCGGTGACCGCCACCGAGCAGGCGGCGACGGCCGGACACCTCCAGCGGGGCTACGACGAGGTGTGGCAGGGTCTCCAGCGCCACTTCCGCTCCTGAGCACCACCTGATACGGAATCCCTGTGACCTCCTCCTTCGCACCCGACTCCCTGGTCCTGAACCGGAAGCTGCCGCTCTGGTACCAGGTCTCCCAGTCGCTGCGCGCCTCGATACTGGGCCGCTCCCCCGACGCCTCGCTGCGCCTGCCCACCGAGGAGCAGCTCGCGACGCACTACGGGGTCAGCGTGCTGACGATGCGCCAGGCGCTCAAGGAGCTGGAGGAGGAGGGCCTGATCAGCAGGCACCGGCGGCGCGGCACGTTCATCGAGCCGGCCGCCCGCCGGGCCTCGCCCGTCCGGCTGCTCGGCTCGATCGACGCGATCGTGGCCCAGCAGTCGGGCGAGCGCACCACGATCCTGGACCACGGACCGGAGCGGGTGCCCGGTGATCTGGTCGAGCACTTCCCCGGCTGCGCCGAGGTCGTCACCTACCGCCGGCTGCGCTGCGACGAGAAGAGCGGCGAGCCCACCAACTGGGCCCACAACGCGGTGCGTCCGGAGGTGGCCGCCGCGATCGACCTCGCCGACCTCACGCGCTGGCCGATGACGAAGGTGCTGCGGGACGCGGTCGGCGTGGACATCGCCCGCATCACGGACACCGTGGAGGCCCGGCTCGCCGACCCGGTCACCGCCGAGCTCCTCCAGGTGCCGCTGCTCTCGCCGATCCTGCACTACACCGGCATCACGTACGACGGCGCGGGCCGTGTCGTGGACGTCGCCCGCATCCATTACCGCGGCGACCGCTTCTCGTTCTCGGTGACCGTCGAGGCGCGCTGAGGCTCCGGACGGGCCGGTGGCCGGGGCACGGTGACGGCCGGGGGCGGGCCGGGGGCGGGCGGTCGAAGGACACCGGCTGTTCTCACTAGCATGCTGGCTGTGAGCGATGACGTGCCTCTCCTCGACGACCTGATGCCCTGGTCGGTGGCCGCGCTGCGGCTGGGCCGCGACTGGGTGGTGGCGCCGGACGAGCGGACGCTGCGCACGCGCTGGGACGCGCTGATCCGCGCCGAAGGGGCCGAGCGGGAGCGGCTGTTCGAGCCGAGCCGGGCCCGCACACTGCGCTCGCCCGCCGCCGCGCTGCCCGGCAGGGCCGCGCGCACCGGCCCCCTCGCGCAGGAGCGGGGGGCGTGCCCGCCACCCGTGCGCGTCCAGTGCGGGCCCTTCGACGAGCAGTGGCTGATACCGGACCAGCGCCTGCTCGACGCCGCCCGGCCGGAGCTGTGGCGGGTGGCCGACGGGCACCAGCTCTTCGCGGTCGAGCCGGGCGACATGCCGGCCGCCGCACCCCGAGCCCGTACGAAGGGCGAGGGTCCGGCCCAGGCGGGGCCCGCGCTGACCGTCTCGGCGCTGCTGCCCGACGGCCGCTCCCCCGCCGGGCGCCCGGGCCGCATCCGTCCCCTGTTCCGCCGCCCCGGCGCCCTCGAACCGAACCTCGCCCCGGGTCTGCTCCCGTTCCTCTCGGGGACGTACGGGTGCGCGGTTGCGCCCGCCGATGTGCTGGCCTGGGCCGTGGCGAGCGCCCGCCCGAGCGCGGCGGGGTGCGTGGTGCCGCTACCGGACGATCCCCGGCTCTGGGCCGACGGCGTCGCGCTGGGGCACCGGATGTGCGCCCTGATGACGCGCGGCGCGCACGGCGGCGAGAAGCACCGGCTGCCGGGCGGGCGGCGGCCCTACGTGCGGGCACCGATCGGCGCGGGGCCGGGCGAGCTGCACTACGACGCCGGCGAGGAGACCCTGCGGGTGGGCGAGGAGGGCCGGATCTCTCCGGTGCCGGCCGAGGCCTGGGAGTTCCGGGTGGGCGGGGTGCGCGTGCTCGACCTGTGGTTCCAGCGGCGCACCGGGGCCGCCGGGGCGGGCACGCTGGCCGCGCTCGGCCCGCGCGACTGGCCCCAGGAGCGCACGTCCGATCTGCTCGAACTGATCACGGTGCTGGCCCTGCTGGGTGAACTGCGCCCGCGCCAGGCCGAGTTGGCGGATTCTCTCGGCCGGCCGCTGACCCGCGAGCAGCTGCGCGCCGCCGGGGTGCTGCCCGTGCCGGACGCGGCGCGGCGCCCCGCGTCCGTGCTGGACCACCACGAGGAGGGGCCCGGCGGCCAGTTCGCCCTGATCTGACGAGGAACCGGCCGCCTCGGCCTCAGGCCTGATACTCCGTCAGATCGATGGCGTGGATGTTGAGCGCGTGCCCGAACGCGGGGTGGACCGTCTCGCGCTCCAGCTTCATGCCGAGCTTGCGCATCACGTTCTCGGAGGCGTCGTTGCCCACCCGCGAGATGCTGATGACCCGTTCGAGACCCCGGTCCTGGAGCGCGAACTCCAGCGAGGCGTGGGCGGCTTCGGAGGCGTAGCCCTGGCCCCAGAACGGCCGGCCGAGCCGCCAGCCGATCTCCACCTCGTGCTCGGCCTCGGGCAGGAAGTACGGCACGGACAGACCGGTGAAGCCGATCAGCTCGCCGGAGCCGAGGAGCTCGACGGCGAAGAGCCCGAAGCCCTCGTCGTCCCACTCCTCCTCCCAGCGCTCGATGTCGGCGGCGGTCCGCTCCAGGTCGCGCACCGAGCCGTCGCCGATCCAGCGCATGACCTCCGGATCGGCGTTGATGTCCGCCATGGGGGCGAGGTCGTCGTCGGTCCAGCGGCGCAGCAGCAGGCGGGGGGTGCGGATCTCGGTCATGGGGCCATCCTGCCCGGCCCGGGCGCCGAGCCGGAAATCGGCCCCCGCGCCCGGGCCGCGCGCCCGGGCCCCGCCTTTCGGATCTTGCCGGCCCCCGCGACCCCGGCAGGATCCGAAGGACATGCCCTACGGGGCGAACCCGTCGAGCGTCCTGGCCAGGGCACGGTCGAAGACCGCGTCCAGGTCGATGGGGCCGGAGTCCTCGGCGAAGGCCGCGGCCAGCCGGGGATAGCGGCCGGTGGCGACCTGGCTGAAGAGGTAGGCGATCCGCACGCCCTGCTCCTGCTCCGGGGACCAGGGCAGCGAGCGGGTCCGCTCGGCGGTCGCGATCTCGTTGGCGACGTAGGTGGTGACGACGCCGTTGACGGAGGCGATCAGCTCCATCTTGGTGCCGTACGGCGTCTCCAGCGGATCCAGGCACGTCATGCAGTGCTCCAGATAGCGCAGGGCGTTGGGGCTGAAGCCGTACACCGGGGACATCAGGCGCGGCATCCAGGGGTGGCGGTGCATCAGCGCCCGGGTCTGGTGGGCGAGCCCCAGCATGTCGGCGCGCCAGTCCCCGCTCGGACCGCCGAACTCGTACTCGGCGCTGACCGCGTCCACCATCAGCTCGTACAGGTCCTCCTTGCGCGGCACGTAGTTGTACAGCGACATCGTTCCGCAGTTCAGCTCGGCGGCGACGCGGCGCATCGTCACCGCGTCGATGCCGTCCGCGTCCGCGATCCGCACGGCGGCGGCCGCGATGTCGGCACGACTGAAAGCGGGCCGTGGGCCGCGTCCGGCGCGCTCGGGGCGCGCCCAGATCACTTCTGGTTCAGCAGGTCGCCCTGCCATGGATCATCACCTCGGCCTCCATCGTAGTTACGTACGTCGTACGTAGTGCGCTATGGTGGGCCGCATGGCAACTACGTACGCTGTACTTAGTGAAGGTCTGGAGAAGCGCTTCGGCGCTGTGCGGGCACTGCGCGGGCTCGACCTCGCGGTGCCGGAGGGAACGGTCTGCGGGGTGCTCGGGCCCAACGGCGCGGGCAAGACGACGGCCGTACGCCTGCTGACGACGCTGCTCGCGCCGGACGCGGGCTCGGCCCGGGTCGCCGGGCACGACGTGGTGCGCGAGCAGGACGCGGTGCGCCGCGCGATCGGCGTGACCGGCCAGTCCACCTCCGTGGACGTGGAGCTGACCGGGCGGCAGAACCTGCGCCTGTTCGCCCGGCTGCACGGAATGCGCGGCGCGGCGGCCCGCGAGCGCGCCGGCGACCTGCTGGAACGCTTCGGGCTCGCGGAGGCGGCCGACCGGGCGGCGGGCACCTACTCCGGTGGCATGCGGCGCCGCCTCGACCTCGCGGCGAGCCTGGTGACCCACCCCCGGGTGCTGTTCCTCGACGAGCCGACCACCGGTCTGGACCCGGCGAGCCGGGGTGAGATCTGGGCCGCGGTCCGCGCGCTGACCGCGCGGGGCACCACGGTGCTGCTCACCACCCAGTACCTGGAGGAGGCCGACCGGCTCGCCGACCACATCGTGCTGATCGACCGGGGCCGTGCCGCCGTGACCGGCACCCCCGCCGACCTCAAGGCCCGGATCGGCGCCCGCGCCGAGGTCGCCGTCGCGAGCGGCGACGCGCTGCACCAGGCCGCCGCCGTGCTCGACCAGCTCACCGGCGCCGAGCCCCGGCTCGACGCCGCGACCCGCACGGTGAGCGCCCTGTCGATGGACCCGACGCTCACCCTGCCCCGCATCGTGCGCGCCCTGGACGGGGCCGGGGTCGCCATCCTCGACGTGAGCCTGCGCCCGCCCACCCTCGACGAGGTGTTCCTGCGCCTCACCGACGCCCCCGACCCCGCCAACTCCCGCAAGGAGCTCGTGACATGACCTCGCTCGCCCTCGACAGCACCGCCATGCTGGGCCGCCAGCTCCAGCGCCTCAAGCACGCGCCGGGCGTGCTGATCCTCACCCAGAGCATGCCCGTCTCGATGCTGCTGTTCTTCGGCTACGTCTTCGGCAGCGCGCTCGCCGTGCCGGGCCGGGAGTACCGGGCCTATCTGGTGCCGGGCCTGCTGGTGGCGACGGCGGCCAACGGCCTGATGACCGGGATGTTCCAGGCCGCCCAGGACTCCCACCGCGGGGTGATGGACCGGCTGCGCACCCTGCCGATGAGCCGGGCCGCCGTACCGGTCGGCCAGAGCGCCGCCGATCTGCTCACCACCGCGCTCGGCATGGTGCCGCTGATGCTCGTGGGGCTCGCGGTCGGCTGGCGGATCGACGCGGGGCCGCTCGCCGCGCTCGGCGCCTTCGCCCTCGTGATGCTGCTGCGCCTGACGACCACCTGGATCGGCTCCTACCTGGGCCTGCTCACCCGCAGCGAGGAGGCCGCGGGACAGCTGGGCTCGGCCACGTTCATGCTGCCGCTGCTCTCCAACGCCTACATCCCCACCGACCGGCTCCCCTCCTGGCTGCGCACCCTCGCCGAGTGGAACCCGATCAGCGCCGTGGCCTCGGCCGTGCGCGAGCTGTGCGGCCAGGGCTCGCCCGCCGCCGGCGCGGCCTGGCCGGTGGCCCATCCGGTGGCCGGCTCGCTCCTCTGGTGCGGCGCGCTCCTCGCGCTCTTCGTACCGCTCGCGGTGCGGCGCTACGCGCACAACGGGCGCTGAACGGCGCCGCGAGGTGACAAGGGCGGCCGGTCCGCGACAGGTACGGCTATGGCATCGCCCGTGCCTGGCTCACACGGTCGCGGATCGGGCCGCGCATCCGCAGCTCGTGGCGCGCGGGCGCCGGCGGGAGGTGGAGTCACCGGTGGGGCCACTGCGGGCGCTACTGCCGCCCATCGATCTGGGCGGCAGTCAGGAGGCGTGCAAGGGTGCGGTGCCCGCGCTCGGCGAGCACACCTGCGCGACGCTGCGTGCCCTGGGAATGACGGACGAGCAGGTGGCAGAGGTGCGCCGGGACGGCGTGATCGCCTGAACGCGTGCGCCGGGTCTCGGGGGTGGGTTCAGCCGCGGCTGCCGAAGAGCGAGCGGCGCAGCCGCCGCAGCGGTGCGAAGAGCGAGACGCGAGCGCTCCTGCTCCTGCGGGTGTGCGCAAGGTCACGCGAGGTCAGCTCACGCATCAGCAACGTCGCCTCGGCCGCCTCGCGCTGCGGGACGGCAGGGCCGCCGAGCACCGAGAGGTGGCGGTCGAGCCGCGAACTGGTCGCGCTGCTCCCGCAGGTGATGGCAGGCACTCGTGCCCTGCCGCGCACTGTTATCTGTTCCATGTCACTCCCCACCCGTACGAGGGCACCCGGCCCCGGGCAGGTTAACCCTATCGCCCCGGCGTCACACGCGTGAATCCGGTGGCAGGATTCACCTTTCCGGGGCGGCGGGTTGACGGTGATGCCCCGAATACACCTGATTCCAGGGCGAGTTGGACACCTTGCTGATGGCTCGTCACGCACAGTCGCGAGCCGTGTTCCTACGCGCCGGGCCATGCCGTTCACTGGGCGGCACCGGTCGGCACCGGTCGGCACCTGGCCCAACGGTGACGAGCGAGAAGGAGGCCCCGGCGGACGGAGCCTCCCCCTCGGCCGGGCGGTTTCAGGCCGCGCGCGTGAAGGCGGGCAGGTAGGCGCCCGACTGGCCGGCGGCGGTCGGGTGGTAGGACTCGCCGATGTTGGTCCACACCACGCTGTTCAGCCACGGGCTGGAGGAGCAGATCTCGTGGTTGGTGAAGCCCCCCACGACATCGGCGAAGCTGAAGCCGTGGTCGGCGGCGCGCTTGGCGGTCACCGAGTTGAGCTCGTCGGCGGCGCCGTTGATCGCCGAGCGTGACGTCTCGCTCAGACCGGCGATGCAGCTGCCGCCGATCTTGTAGAAGTGCGGGTAGCCGATGACCACGACGTGCGCGTTGGGCGCCTTGGATCTGATCGCCGAGTACACCGAGTCGAGCAGTCCGGGCAGCGTCGAATCGACGTAACTCCGCGCGGCGGCAACCTTGTTGACGCAGGTGGACTCCGAGTACAGGACGCAGGTGGTCATGACGTCCGAGAAGCCGGCGTCGTTGCCTCCGATGGTGATCGAGACGAGGTCGGTCGTGGAGCTGAGCGGGCCGAGCTGGCTCGACGTGACATCACCCGTACGAGCGCCGGAGCACGCGGTGAAGTTGAACGAGACGGGTGAATGGGCCGCCGCCCACAGGGCCGGGTAGGCCTTCGTGGAGCGCTTGCAGCTGCCGCTCGAACTGTCGTAGCTCCCGGAGCCGACACCGGAGGAGTACGAGTCGCCGAGGGCCACGTAGTGGGATCCGGCCGCCTGGGTTGCCGCGGCGGCCACGCCGGCCCCGGTGAGGGACAGCGGGACGGCCAGTACGAGCGCCCATGCATAAGCCGCGATTCGGGACAGTTTCATGGAACCTCCTTGTAGCGGGTTTTCCGCCACGGCAGTGGTACCAGCCCCCACGGGCCGCGGGAAGTGTCCATGCCAAGAACAACCGGCGGACATCTCCGCCTATCTGAGGATCCATCAGCAACTCGCGAGTAATCCTTCACCGGAGCGCCACACTCCGCCGACGGCGCGCCAAGTGCCGTTCACCGTCGGCGCGTTGGCGTCTTGACGGACCTGTCCGGACTGCGCCACATTGAAGCCTCGCATCCGGCGCATCGGGGGGAACCGTCGCCAATGCAGACCATCAGGGACAGATCGGCGGCGCGCACGCCCATCGCCGACGACGCGCTGCCCGTTCTCGCCGGAGCGGTGCTCGCCGCCTCCGCCGCGGGCGGCGCCCTGGCGTTCGCCGGCCTGGACTCTCCGCTGCGCGCGCCGCTCGCGCTCTTCTCCTTGGTGGCCGCGCCCGCGGAGGCGGCCGCATTCTCCCTGCGCCGGCTGGAACCGCTCACGCGCATCGTGGCGTCGCTGTCAGGAGCAGTCCTCATCGACCTGGCGACCGCCGAAAGCATGGCGGCTCTTCACCTCTGGTCGGCCCGCAACGGCGTCACCGCGGTGGGCGCGATCAGCTTTCTCCTCTTCCTGCTCGGAACGGGGGTGATTCGCCCGGGGGCCGGCCGTGGAAATCCGGTGGACATCACGGAAACGTAAGGTCCCGGACGGGGTCTTGCCCTACAGTCGCCCACATCAATACCGTCTTACATCCACCCGCAACGGTCCATCACGCACGGCGTCCTGGGGAGGGCCTACGCGTCGCGATGGATACCGCCGCGGGGCGCGGTAGGGGGGTACCGTGCCCGGTTTTCGCCTTGCGCCGACCGGACCACGGACCGCGCGGCCAGCAAGCCAGCTCACCCGACGGGGTGCGGTGCGCCATGCCGTCATGACCGGGTGAGAACCCCCCTTTCGTAACCGGACACCCAATCAGGACCACCCGGGGGCGGGCGGTCCACCGGACGAGAGGGACCGCAATACCTCATGACTCCTTCCGTGCGCCCGGCCGTTCCGGGCCAAGATCAATCAATGGCGGATTCGACGGCCGGCCACACGGCGTCCGGTGCTCACGACCGAATATCCGCCGCTTATCGGCCGGTTTCGGAAAACCTCGCCATTGCACCGCCGGTGAGCGTCGTCATCCCGGCGATGAATGAGGCCGAGAATCTTCCCTACGTCTTCAAGACACTTCCGGACTGGATCCACGAAGTCGTCCTGGTCGACGGGAATTCCACCGACGACACGGTGCGGGTCGCCCGCGAACTGCGGCCCGACGTCAAGGTCGTCAAGCAGGTCGGCAAGGGCAAGGGCGACGCACTGATCAGCGGCTTCGCGGCCTGCACCGGGGACATCATCGTCATGGTCGACGCGGACGGATCCGCGGACGGCGAGGAGATCGTCAGCTATGTCTCGGCCCTGGTCGGCGGCGCGGACTTCGCCAAGGGCTCCCGCTTCGCCAACGGCGGCGGCACCGACGACATGACCCCGATCCGCAGGCTCGGCAACGCCGTGCTGTGCGGCATCGTCAACCGCAAGTTCGGCGCGCGCTACACCGATCTCTGCTACGGCTACAACGCCTTCTGGAAGCACTGCCTGGACAAGATCGTGCTCGACTGCTCCGGGTTCGAGATAGAGACGCTGATCAACATCCGGATCGTGAAGGCGGGCCTGCGCGTCCAGGAGGTCCCCAGTTACGAGTACAACCGCATCCACGGCGTCTCCAACCTCAGCGCGGTGCGCGACGGCATCCGGGTGCTCAAGGTGATCCTGCGGGAGAAGGCGGTGCCCCGGGCACACCGGCGCCGGCAGGCCGTCTTCCTCAACGCCAGGCGGGGAGAGGTTTCTTGACGCACCGTCACTTCTCCGTGGTGATCTGCGTGTACACCGAGGACCGCTGGGAGGACATCCTGGCGGCGGTCTCCTCGGTGCGCGCGCAGTCGCTGCCCGCCCTGGAGACGCTGCTCGTGGTCGACCACAACGAGCGGCTCAGGGAGCGGCTCGGCCGGGAGTTCGGACGGTACGCCCCGAGCGGGGAGGTGCGGGTGCTCGCCAACGCGGGCCCCCGTGGCCTCTCGGCCGGCCGCAACACCGCCATCGCGGTCGCCAGGGGCGAGTTCGTGGCGTTCCTCGACGACGACGCCGTGGCCGAGCGGGACTGGCTGCGGCACTTCGCGCAGGGCTACGACGACCCGCGCGTGATGGCCGTCGGGGGCCGCACCCTGCCCGTCTGGTCCTCGGGACGCAGGCCCGGATGGTTTCCCGAGGAGTTCGACTGGATCGTGGGCTGCACCTACCGGGGGCTGCCTCCGGGCCGCGTCGAAGTGCGCAACGTCCTCGGCGGCAACGCCTCCTTCCGCAGGAGCGCCTTCGACGCGGCGGGCGGCTTCGCCACCGGCATCGGCCGCGACGGCGACAAACGGCCGCTGGGCTGCGAGGAGACGGAGCTGTGCATCCGGCTCAGCCGCGCGCTGCCCGGGTCCGTGCTGCTCATCGACGACCGTGCGGTCATCCACCACCGGGTGCCGGCCGCCCGGGAGCGCTTCGGCTACTTCCGCACCCGGGCGTACGCCGAAGGGCTCTCCAAGGCTCTGGTGGCCCGAAGTGTCGGCGCGGACAAGGGACTTGAGTCCGAGCGGCGCTACACCACCCGGGTGCTTCCGGCCGGGGTGGCGCGCGGGGTACGGGACGCGGTGCTCGGCCGGGCCGGCGGCGCCGGCCGGGCGGGTGCGATCGTGGCGGGGGTGGCGCTCGCGGCCGGCGGCTACCTGGTGGGCGCGGCGCGGGCGGCGCGGAGCGGGGGCGGCTTCACGGTGGCACCCATCGAGCGCGTCCGCACCCCGCGCCCGGACGCGGGGCCCGCACCCTCGGAGCCTGCCGGGACGCCCGCGTCCCCGGAACCTGCGGGAGCGCCCGCGGGCCCGGAGCCGGCCGGTGAGTCCGCGTCCGCCGAGCCGGCCGGGAAGGCCGGACACCCCGAGCGGGCCGAGGAGGGCGAGGCGGCATGACAGCGGCCCGCACGGGACCCGTACCCGTCCTGATGTACCACTCGGTGGCGCACAGCCCCGCGAAGGCGGCGTTCGCGCTGTCCGTCTCGCCGGACGCGTTCGCCGACCAGATGGAGCTGCTGAGCGAGCTGGGGTGCACGCCCATCACCACCGCCCAGCTGGCGCACGCCTGGCGCACCGCGGGCGCGCTGCCCCGCCGCCCCGTCCTGATCACCTTCGACGACGGTTACGAGGGGGTGCACCGGCACGCCCTGCCGGTGCTCGCCACGTACGGCTTCGTCTCCACGCTCTTCGTGTCGACGGGCTGGCTGCGCGGCGCGCACGACGGGGGCGGCGCCCTGGACACGATGCTGGACTGGGACCAGGTGCGCGCGCTCGCGGCGGCCGGGACCGAGATCGGCGGCCACAGCCACAGCCATCAGCAGCTCGACCAACTCGGCGACGAGCGGCTCTGGTTCGAGACCCTGCGCTGTCGGGAGATCATCGCCGACGAGCTCGGCGCCCGCCCCCTCTCGTTCGCCTACCCCTACGGCTACTCCAGCCGCCGGGTGCGGCGCACGGTGCGCTCGGCGGGCTTCGCCCAGGCGCTCGCCGTGGGCAACGGGCTCGCCGAGCGGCGTCAGGGCCCCTACGCCCTGGAGCGGGTGACGGTCCGGCGCGGCACGGACCTGGACGCCTTCGAGCGGCTCGTCGCGGGCGGCGGGCGCGAGATCCGGCGCGCCTTCGCCGCCGACCGCGTCCTGACCAAGGGCTATGCGGTGCTCCGCGCGGCCCGGCGGGCGAACCGCGCCCTGACCGGCGACTGAGAGCGGCCCGGCCGCCGGCCGGGCCGACGGCCCCCTTCTCGTCAGGGGGTGCGCCTCATGTCAACGGGTGAGCCAGCGCACCTCGTAGGCGTCCATGGACAGGGTCCTGCCGTCCACCGTCGCGTCGACGGCACGGTCGAGGGTGTTGACGACGAGAACGTTCTTGGCGTTCGCCAGCACGCGGACGTCCGCCACGTCGGCGGCGGCGATGTCGACATCGGTGAAGCGGGTGCCGGGCGGGAACGCCCGGGCGAACCGCGCGATCAGCGTGTACATGGGCAACTCCCGGCCGCCGTCGCCGTGTTGGGTCGGTGACCACAGACAGCCGGGGCAGGGGCCGCTCTTCTCCTCGGGGCTCCAGTACAGGGCGGTGCCGACGCCGCCGCGCGCGAGCGCCATCATGCCCGCGGCCTGGGTGGCCACGCGCCGCTGCTCGCTCCAGCCGGACCCCTGGGGCTCCACGTAGTACTCGGCCCACCACAGCGGCAGACCGGCCCGCTCGCGCAGCCATGTGCTGACCGCGGTGAACTTGTCCGTCGCGGCGAAGGCGTCGGGGAGCAGCTCGTCGGTGCGGGTGAAACTGGCGCCGTCGACCACCACGAAGTCGGCGCCCCTGCGGTGCTCGTTCCAGTACGTGAAGGCGTCGAGCACCCGCTGGTCCACCGAGCCCCAGGGGCCTTTGAGCGCGGAGGCGAAGGACTGGTCCTGGGGGCCGTAGCTGTCCATGGCCAGATAGGGGCCGCCGACGAGGTTGTCCTCGCGCACCTTCTTCAGCGCCGTGTACACCGCGTTGTAGAGCCGGGTGTAGCCCTCGTAGTTCCAGCGCTGGGCGCTGTCGTCGTAGAACCCCTTGAACTCGTTCCACACGATGAAGTGCCGCACGTCGGGGTAGCGCCGGGCCACCTTGGCGGCGAGGTCCGCGAAGTCCTGGTAGTGGGCGGGCAGGGGGGCCGTCTCCAGGGACCGTACGCTCCAGTCCGTGCTGCCCGCCCCGGCCCGGCCGCCCTTCATCCAGTCCGGCGCGCAGCACAGGGTGATGACGGGGGTGGCGCCCGTGGAGCGGATGTAGCCCACGCGGCGGTCTAGGTCGGAGAAGTCGTAGTGACCGGGCGAGGGTTCGGGGTTGCCCGCGCCCCAGCCCATGATCGCCTGGTCCTGCGGCAGGCCCTGCGCCGAGAGCAGGGCCCGGGCGCGCGTCACGGCCGCGTCGGCGCCGGAGTCCGCGCTGTACTGGGTGTGGGTGAAGCCCCAGCCGAGGGCGGGGTCGGTGTTGCTGGGGCCGGTCGGGCCGGGGCCCGCCTCGCCGTCGTGGCCGCCGGTGCAGCCGACGGCGAGGAGCAGGGCGAGCGTGACCAGGACGGCCGCGGCCAGGGCCCGGGCGGAACGGCGCCGGGGCCGGGTGACCGGTGACCCCTGGTGCCGGACGGCGACTCCTCGGTGACGTTCCATCAACAGCCAGCGTATGGGCGGTAGTTGACGTTCCGCCCGCTTTTCCCGTAACAACGCCGGAACGCCCCCCGGTCCCCCGACGGGACAAAACACGTGCGCGTGCGGACGTGGTGCCGGATCATGGGCGCATGTCCGCAACCCCAGAGGCCTCGCTGCCGATCCGGCTGACCATGGACGACAGCGACTCGCCGTCCGACGTCGTCGACGCGCTCTTCCTCGGCCGCTTCGCCACGGGCGAGCAGCCGTTCTCGCACAGCTCCTCCATCGACCGCGTCAAGAAGGGCCTCACCCTGCTGCCGCCCGCCGCGAAGGTGCTGCGCGCCGCCCGCGACGACGACCGCAGCGCGACGCTCGCCGAGGGCCCGGGCTGGACGCTGCTCGTCTCGCGCTGGAACCGCGGCGCCGACGTGACGGTCACCGCCACCACCGAGGAGCTGGCCGAGCAGGTGCTGAAGCAGGCCACCGACGGCGCGGAGGACGAGCCCGAACCCCAGCCCGAGAACGTCACGATGGGGTTCTGGTACGTGTCGCCGCGCCGCGGCCCGCACCGCACCACGCGCCAGATCGCGGCGGGGACGTGGGACGAGGTGCGGCCCAACTACACGGCGCCGGTGGCCGATGCCATGGACCGCCTCATGAAGGTGACCCCGGACGACATCGCGGGCCGGCTGCTGCTGCTCCACGGCCCGCCGGGCACCGGGAAGACCTCGGCGCTGCGCACGCTGGCGCGGTCGTGGCGCGACTGGTGCCAGGTCGACTGCGTGCTCGACCCGGAGCGGCTCTTCAACGACGTCGGCTATCTGATGGACATCGCGATCGGCGAGGACGACGGCAACGCCAAGGGCCGCTGGCGGCTGCTCCTGTTGGAGGACTGCGACGAGCTGATCCGCGGCGAGGCCAAGCACACCGCGGGCCAGGCGCTGTCGCGGCTGCTCAACCTGACCGACGGGCTGCTCGGCCAGGGCCGCAACGTCCTGGTGGGCGTCACGACCAACGAGGACCTGGAGCGCCTGCACCCCGCGGTGGTCCGCCCCGGCCGCTGTCTGGCCCGGATCGAGGTCGGCCCGCTGACCCGGACGGAGGCGGTCGGCTGGCTCGGCGCCGAGGAGGGCGTGGGCCACGACGGGGCGACCCTGGCCGAGCTGTACGCGCTGCGCCGCGGCACCTCACCGGCCTCGGTCCCGGACCAGCGGCCGGGGGCCGACGCCGGGCTGTACCTGTAGGGCGGACCGCTACCGGCCGTACGCCGCCCGGAGCGCGTCCTCGATCGCGGCGCGGGCGGCGTCACGGCCGAGGCCCAGGCGGTGGACCTCCCCGGCGTAGGTGGCCGCCGCGGCCGCGGCCAGCCGTTCGGAGGCGTCGCCCGCGGCGGCGACGAACGTCCCGTTGCGGCCCCGGGTCTCGATGACGCCGTCCGCCTCAAGGGCGCGATAGGCCTTGGCCACCGTGTTCGCGGCGAGCCCGAGCTCCTCGGCGAGCCCGCGGACGGTCGGCAGTTTGTGGCCCACCGGCAGCTTGCCGGAACGGGCCCGGTCGGCGATCTGGGCACGCAGTTGCTCGTACGGCGCGGTGGCCGCGCCCTGGTCGATCACGATCTTGAGGGTCACCCGCCGATTCTCCCCCGCGCCGCCGCCCACCGGGAACACCGGGGAGGCGTCCGGGTGCGCGCCCCGAAATCGGGAGGCGGCGCCCCCGGGGCCCCGCGTAGCGTGCGCGTCCGATGCCCATGATCGCGGCGGCCCGGGCGCGGCCCGCCACGAGGACCACGGAGGTACGTCATGCCCGCGAGCTCGGCCGGGGCCGGCACCCTTATCGAGATCGTCCTGGTCAAGGCCGGGCGTACGAAGCTGCGGTACCCGGCGTCGGTGGTGTCGGACGACGGGGTCCGGCTGACCGTGCGCGCCCCTTGGGCGGGCGAGGGCGTGCGTGACTTCGGCTTCGTGCGGTTCGAGCCCGGCGACGTGTTCACCGAGCACTACTGGCGCGACCGCTGGTACGCGGTGAAGGAGGTCCGCGCCGGGGACGGGGCGCTCAAGGGCTGGTACTGCGACATCGCCCGGCCCGCGGTCCTCGGACAGGGCGAGCTGATCTCCGAGGACCTGGACCTCGACCTCTGGGTGTCGGCGGACGGCGCCGCCGTACTGCGCCTGGACGAGGACGAGTTCGCGCAGAGCGGGCTCATCGAGAGCGACCCCGGGGCGGCCGCCCGCGCCGTGGCGGCACTGGACGAGCTCGAACTCCGCGCGAAGACCGGCCGGTTCACCGCCTTGACCGACTAGGCACCCGTGGCACCCGTGGCGACGATCACGTACCGCTCGTCGTCCACCTCGCGCCCCCACAACCGGGCGTCCCCCGACAGCCGCTGGTAGCGCGGCTCGGCGGGCAGCGCGGCGAGGGCCGCGGCGAGGCGGGCCGCCGGTATGCCGGCCTCGCCCCACACCCCCTCGACCAGGACCAGCCGGCCGCCGGGGCGCAGCAGCGACCACCAGTGGCGCAGCGCCGACTCGGGGTCGGGCAGGGCCCACACCACATGGCGGGCCAGGATCACGTCGAAGGCGCGGCCCCCGACGGGCGGGCGCGCCGCGTCCCCCAGCAGCACCTCGGCGCCGGTGCCGGCCAGCTTGGCGCGGGCGCGCTCGGCCATCCGGGGCGACAGGTCGACCGCCGTGACGCGGTGGCCCCGCCCGGCGGCGAGCAGCGAGAGGCTTCCGGTGCCGCAGCCCAGGTCGAGCACATCGCCGGCCCGCGCGGGAAGCCAGCGCGCGAGGTACTCGTCCCAGGCCGCGCGCACCACCGGGTCGAGCAGCCCGTGGTCGGCGTCCTGGTCGAAGGTGTCGGCCTGGGCGTCCCAGTCGATGGTGGTGTCGTCGTCCATGCCCCGATCGTGCCAGGCAGCACTGACAACCGGCCCGGCGCTCAGGTCAGGCCCGGGGCCCAGGTCAGGCCCGGCGCTCAGGTCAGGCCCGGGGCTCGCCCGGCGGGCGGCGCGAGCACCTTGCGGTAGTGCAGGCGGTCGTAGGGGCCGTCCACGCGCCGTTCGACCAGCTCGTATCCGTACCGCGGATAGATCCGCTGGTTCTCCCACATCAACGCGTTGGTGTAGAGCCGCACTTCGGGCAGGCCGAGCGAGCGGGCGTGCTCGTCCACGAAACGCAGCAGGCGTCCGCCGAGGCCCGTGCCCCGGACGTCCGGGTGAACGGCGATGGAGTCGAGGAAGAGGTGGTCGCTCCCGGCGACGAGGACGAGCACCCCGACGACGGGGTCACCGGCGACGAAGACGTGCCCCGCCGCGACATCGGCCGCGTGGTCGGCCTCCATCGGGACGGGCACCACGCCGATGCGCTCGATGTAGGGCCGGTAGGCGGCGTCGGTCACCTCGCGCACGCGCGGTACGTCGTCGGCGTCCGCGAGCCGGATCTCCTCGTTCATGGGGACACGGTACGTCGCGCGGGGGCCGTTCTTAATCGCTTCTGAGTACGTCCTTAACCGCACCATAAAGATCGCCATCACCCGCTCCCAGCAGGGGATTTCACGGTTTTCGGGGGCTAGCGTCAGGAGCGCCGGACGGGATATCCGGCGGTCATGAACCCCCACGCCCCACGCCCGTGCACCACCGAAGGAGTACCCCACGATGACCTTCCCCCCGCTCTCCACCGCGTTCGAGCACCGGGGACCCCGTCGGCGCAGGGCCGCCGTCGTGGCCGCCGTCGGCTTCGTGCCGCTGGCCCTGACGGGTCTCGCGGCCGGGCCGGCCGCGGCCCACGGTTCCATGACGGATCCGGTGAGCCGGGTCTCGGCCTGTTACGCGGAGGGTCCCGAGAGCCCGAAGTCCGCGGCGTGCAAGGCGGCCGTCGCGGCGAGCGGCGCGCAGGCCTTCTACGACTGGAACGCGGTGAACATGGCGAACGCGGCGGGCAGGTCGAAGGAGATCATCCCGGACGGCGAGCTGTGCAGCGGCGGCAACGCCAAGTACAAGGGCCTCGACCTGCCGCGCGCGGACTGGCCGGCCACCCGGCTCACCGCGGGCTCCCACACCTTCCGCTACAAGGGGACGGCTCCGCACAAGGGCTCGTTCGAGCTGTACGTCACCAAGGACGGCTACGACCCGTCGAAGCCGCTCAAGTGGTCCGACCTGGAGGCGACGCCGTTCCTCAAGGTGACCGACCCGCCGATGCAGGGCGGCGACTACGTCTTCGAGGGGAAGATCCCGGCCCGCTCGGGGCGCCACCTCATCTACTCGATCTGGCAGCGCTCGGACAGCCCCGAGGCGTTCTACACCTGCTCCGACGTGGTGTTCGGCAAGGACAGTGGCAGCGGCTCGGCGGGCGGCGCGCCCGCGCCGGCGGCGTCCGCGCCCACCGAGCAGGAGATCGCGGACGGCGCCGCCAAGTCGACGGTCCAGCACCACCACGGCGGCGCCGCGACCCCGGGCACCCGGCCGGACGCCGCCCCGGCGGCGCAGGACGAGCCCGCCGGCAACGAACCGCGCCCGAACGGCGACGCGGCGGCCACCCCGGTCGGCACGAGCGGCGCCGCGGGCGGCACGCAGAACCTCGCGGAGACCGGGGGCGACAGCACCACCCCGTACCTCGCGATCGGCGGCGCCGGGGCGATCGCCCTCGGCGCGGTGGCGCTGTTCTCCACCCTGCGCCGCAAGGCCGCGACGGCCGGACGGCACGGCCGCTGACCGTACGCCGCACGAGCAAAGTGCCCCCTCCCGGCTGCCGGGAGGGGGCACTTGCTCATGGGCCGCCTCGGCCGGGTCAGCCGATGACGGAGGCGCAGGTGGTGGGGGTGGCGTGCGCCGGGTCCAGCGCGTTGGCCACCTCGTGGTAGGCGACGCGGTCGGTGAGACCGATCGCCACGTGCTCGGAGAGGTCGAGCGCGCACTTGTCCTGGATGAGGACGTTGTGCACGTCGGGGCCGTCGAGGAACTGCGAGCGGTAGGGGGTGACCACCTCGTCGTACTGGGACGCGATGACGGTGTAGTGCACGCCGGGGACGGTGTCGCCGCCCTGGTTCAGCCTGGTGATGAAGGGCGATCCGGCGATCTGGTCGGCGAGGCCGGGGGTGGCGAGCGTGAGCAGGTCCTGGGCGCCGGGGAAGTACGGCAGGAGCCGGGTCAGCCCGTCGAGGGTGGTGCCGTGGTTGTCGGGGGCGATGCCGACGAGCGCGTTGACCTTGGCGGCGCCGCCGAGGAACTTCAGGTACCAGCGCGGCATCATGCCGCCCTGCGAGTGTCCGACCAGGTCGGCCTTGGAGGCGCCGGTCGCGGCGAGGACCTTGTCGGTGAAGGCGGCGAGCTGGGCCGCCGACTTGTCGATGGGGCCGAGGCCGTCGAAGAGGGGGACGCCGGGGAGTTGGCCGTAGTCGAGGGAGAAGACGCAGTACCCGCGGTCGGCCAGGTACGGCGCGAGGGCCAGCCAGTTGTCGGTGCCGTTGCCGAAGGTGCCGTGCACCAGGACGACGGGGCGGGGGTGGGCGGCGGAGGGCTTGCAGGTGTAGTCGTTCCAGCCGCTGCTCGGCGCGGACCGGGCGTGCGCGGCGGTGGCCGGGGCGAGCGCGGCCGCCGCGGCGAGCAGCAGCGCGGACAGGGGTCTGAGCACACGTTTCCAGGGCAGCATCGGGTGATCTCCTTGCGGCTCAAGGGAGTTGCGATGGGGGATTCGCCCTGCGGCCCGGACCACAAGTGAGGGGTGCCGTACTGGGTGTGTACGGGGCGTGCTCACGCCAAATTACGCACGGGTAGCCGAGGAGTGAAGTTACGCGTCAGTAAAAACTCCTGGAGCAAGCACGGGAGTGCGCACGGTGCCCCGGCACGGCGGCCGTTCGTCCCAGTCCTGTCACTTCACGCCGAGTGCCCCCTTCGTCGCGGTACGTTCACGGCGAGTGCCATCGCCTTGGGGGGAACCATGCGCAAGAATCCGCTCAGCTCCGCCGTCGCCGTCGCCGTCGCCGTCGCCGCCACCGCCTGCCTCGCCCTGACCGCCTGCGGCCCGGGCGGGGGCGGCACCGCCCGACCGTCCGCCACGGCGCCCGCCTCCACCGCCACGCCGGGGAGCGGCTCGGCCGCCCCGGGGAGCGGGGCCGGACCGGCCGCGCAGCCGCTCGGCACGCCGTCGCGCACCGTCGGGGCCGGGCTCGTCGGCATCCTGGAGATCACCCCGACCACCGTCGTCCACGCCCGCACGGCGAAGTCAACGGTGTCGCGGTTCGGCACCTTCGCCGTCATCACCACCAAGGACGCCTCGCTGACGTCGAACGCGGCCGACGAGGAGCCCGCCGGCGCCAACGGGGCCAAGGGGGGCTGGCGTTGGCTCTGCCCCGACGGGCAGAGCGTCGCCGAGGGCAACGGCGCCGCGCACCAGGTCTCGGTGGCCGGGTACGACGGGGCCGGCCGGATCGAGCCCGGGACGTCCCAGCTGCGCTCCGAGGTCTTCGACCTGACACCGGCGCAGGCCGGGGCGGGCGGCACGCTCGTATACACGGACGCCACCGGCGAGGAGACCCGGTGGAAGGTTCCGGCCGGTGACGCCGGCCCCGGGGCGGCGGACGTCAGGAAGCGGCTGGCCTCCTGACGCCGGCCCCGGGGCCCCGCGGTCAGGCCGCGTCCGACAGGGAGCCGGGGACGACGGCCCGGGGGCCGAACTTGGCGCGGGCCCGGTCGGCCACCGCCTCGATGCGGCGGGCCCGTTCGTCCTCGGGGGCGAACGTCAGCTGGTGGGCGGCGTGTTCGGCGTCCATGAGCCCCTCGGCCCGCAGCGAGATGCCGCGGACCCTGGCCCGTTGCAGGCCGAGCGCGGCGTGCAGGGCGTAGGCCAGGTCCGTGAGGGCGGGCGAGTGGGCCGAGGGCTCGCGCAGGGTGCGGGTACGGGTGGTGGTGGACCGGTCGGCATAGCGGACGGTGAGGGCGAGGGAGCGGCACACCTGGTCGGCGCCGCGCAGCCGGACGCCCAGCTCCTCGGCCAGGGACAGCAGGGCCCTGCGGTGGTGCACCGGGTCCAACTCGTCGCGGGGGAAGGAGCGTTCGGCCCCGAGGGAGCGGGCGGAGGCGTTCGGGACCACCGGGGTGCGGTCGATGCCGCGGGCCCGCTCCTGGAGTTCGCGGCCCTGCCGGGCGCCGAGGATCCGCTGGACGGTGCCGGAGGGAGCCGCGGCGAGGCGGCCCGCGGTGTCGAGTCCGTACGCGCACAGGCCGCGGGCGGTGGTGCGGCCGACGCCGTCGAGGGCGCGGACCGGCAGCGCGGCGAGGAAGCGGTCCACCTCCTCGGGGCGCACCGTGCGGGTCGTGCCGGCCCGGGCGTCCCGCGCGGCCATCCTGGCCAGCATCGGGTTGGGGGCGAGCCCGATGGCGCAGTCCAGGCCGAGGTGGGCGAGGGCGCGGACGCGCAGGACGGCGGCGAGCTGACCGGCGTCCTGGCCGAAGTACTTCTCGGCGCCGCCGAGGTCGGCGAGGAGGCCGTCGGGCGGCAGCGCCTGGACGACCGGGGTGAGCCCTTCGGCCAGGGCGGTCAGCGCGGGAAGCGCGGCACCCGCGTCCGTGAGGTCGAAGCGTGCGCAGAGGATCATCCGGCGCTCCCCGGGCTCGAATGCCACAACTTCCGCCCGGTGGCGGCCTGTTCACCTGCCGGTCGCAGGTCGGCCCAGGGGTTCAGTTCGTAGCCGGTGGACAGGTGGATGCGACGCTCGGCGCCGGCGGGGCCGGGCGGTGCGGGCGCGTCGGGGGTGGCCCGCTCCGCGTCGGCGGGGGCGGGGGGCTCGGGCGGCGCCGCGAGGCGGGCCGAGACCGCGTCGAGGCCGCCGGCGCGGCGCAGCTCGACGAGTTCGGCGAGGTCCCAGGCGCGGGCTCCCACCACGCTGAGGCTGCGGGGGCCGCGCCGCTGCACCACGCCCCGTACGAGCAGGAGCCAGGAGTGGAAGACGGTGTAGGCGCAGGCGTCGTGGCTGTCGTCGAAGAAGGCCAGGTCGACCAGGCCGGTGCCGTCGTCCAGGGTGCTGAAGACGACCCGCCTGCCGGAGCGGATCGGCGGGGTCTGGGTGGCGGCCTTGGCGCCCGCCACCAGGACGGTCTGCCCGTGCTCGGCGTCGCGCAGCCGCTTGGCGGAGACGACGCCGAGCTCGTTCAGGAAGGCGGTGTGGTCCTGCATCAGATGGCGGGAGGTGTCCATGCCGAGGACGCCGAGCTCGGCGCTGAGCCGCTCCGCCTCGTCCAGGTCGGGCAGCCCGGCGCCGGCCGTCAACGCGCCGCCGTCCAGCGGGAGTTGACCGCCCGGAGCGCGGCGGGCGCCGTGGAGTTCGGACAGGTGGAGCAGCAGGTCGCGCCGGTTGGCGCCGAACGCGTCGAGCGCGCCGATCCGGGCGAGGCGTTCGGCGACCGGGCGGCTGGGCCTGGCCCGTTGCCAGAAGTCGCGCAGGGACGCATAGGGCCGGCCGGCCTCGATGCGGGCGCTCTCGGCCTCGCTGATGCCGTGGACGTCGCAGAGCGCGAGCCGCACCCCCCAGGTACCGGACACCAGTTCGATTGCATGGGCGGCCGAGGACCGGTTCACGTCCACCGGCAGGATCGGCACCCCGCGCCGGCGGGCGTCCGCGAGCAGCAGGCGCTTGGGGTACATCCCGGGATCGTGGGTGAGCAGCCCGGCGTAGAAGGCGGCCGGGTGGTGCGCCTTGAGCCAGGCCGACTGGTAGGTGGGCACGGCGAACGCGACGGCGTGCGCCTTGCAGAAGCCGTACGACCCGAAGGCCTCGACGATCTCCCAGGTGCGGGCGACCACCTCGGGCGCGTAGCCGCGCTCCTCGGCGCGCTGGGCGAACCAGACCTTGATGCGGGCCTGCACCTGCGGGTCGGAGAGCCCGCGGCGCACCCGGTCGGCCTCGCCCCGGCCGCAGCCGGTCATGACGTTCACCATCTCGATGATCTGCTCGTGGAAGACGACCACCCCGTAGGTGTCGCGCAGCGCGTCGGCCAGGTCGGGGTGCGGGAAGCGGGCCGGGGCCCGGCCGTGCCGGGCCTCGATGAAGGGGCGCACCATGTCGGCCGCGACCGGGCCCGGCCGGAACAGCGAGATGTCGACGACCAGGTCGTGGAAGGTCGACGGCTGGAGCCGTCCGACCAGATCGCGCTGGCCCGGCGACTCGATCTGGAAGCAGCCCAGCGTCTCGGTGGACTTGATGAGCCGGTAGGTCTTCGGGTCGCCCGGCGGGACCTGCGCCGGGTCGTCGAGGTCGAGTTCCTCGCCGGTGGCCCGGCCGATCTCGGCGACCGCGTGGGCCATCGCGGACTGCATCCGCACGCCGAGGACGTCCAGCTTGAGCAGGCCGAGGTCCTCCACGTCCTCCTTGTCGAACTGGGACATGGGGAAGGGGGCGCTCCCCCGCTCCCCGGGGCCCAGCGGGATCTCGCCGCTGGTGGGCACCACGGGGGTGCGGCGCAGCAGTGAGGCGTCCGAGAGGAGCACGCCGCAGGGGTGCATGGCGATGCCGCGCGGCAGGGCGTCCAGCGCCTCGACGAGTTCCCAGAGCTTGCCGTACTTGTCCATCTCCCCTGCCAGGGACCGCAGTTCGGGCAGTTCCTTCAGGGCGGTGCGGGCGTCGCGGGCCCGGATGTGGGGGAAGGACTTGGCGATCTTGTCGATCACCGCCGGGTCCATGGACAGGGCGGCGCCCACGTCCCGGATGGCGTGCCGCACCCGGTAGGTCTCGGGCATGGCCACGGCGGCCACCCGCTCGGTGCCGAAGCGGTCGATGATCGCGCGGTAGACGTCGAGCCGGCGGGCGGACTCCACGTCGATGTCGATGTCGGGCAGCACCGGCCGCTGCTTGGACAGGAAGCGCTCCATCAGGAGCCCGTTCTCGACGGGGTCGGCGTGGGCGATGCCGAGGAGGTGGTTGACGAGCGAGCCCGCGCCGGAGCCGCGCGCCGCGACCCGGATGCCCATCTCCCGTACGTCGTCCACGACTTGGGCGACGGTGAGGAAGTACGAGGCGAATCCCCAGTGCGCGATGATGTCCAGCTCGTGGTGCATCCGCTCCCAGTACGCGCGCCGGCCGCCGTAGCCGCGCAGCACCATGCCGGCGGCGGCCCGCGAGGCGAGGACGCGCTGCGGGGTGCGGTCGGCCGCGCCGACCAGGTGCGGCTCGGGGAAGTGGGCGAAGGTCTTGATGCCGAGGTCGTCCTGGGGGTCGACGAGGCACTCGGCGGCGGTCTCCTCGGTCATGGCCAGGAGGCGGTGGGCGACGTCGCGCCGCCAGCCGGCCGCCTCGGCGACCCGTTCGGCGATCTTGAACATGGCGTCCGCGTCCTTGAGCCAGCGCTCGCCGCTGTCGAACGGCGGACGCACCGGCTCCAGGCGCCGCGCGGCGTCCAGCACGTCGGCGACCGGCCCCTGTCCGGGGTCGGCGTAGCGCGCGGCGTTGGTGAGGACCGCGCGGACGCCCTGTTCGGCGGCGAAGCCGACGGTGCGCGCGGCGAGCCGCAGCGATCCGGGCCCGGTCCCCCGGAGCCCGTGGTGGACGGCTTCGAGGCGCAGCGCGTCACCGTAGATCTCCCGCCAGGGCGCGAGCAGGCGGGCGGCCCGGTCGGGGCGGCCCGCGCTCAGCGCGCGGCCGATCTCGGAAGCCGGGCCGAGCAGCACGGTGAGCCCCTGGGCGGGCAGGTCGCCCTGGGACAGGAGCGGGCGGCCGGCGGCGGTGTGCGCGGCGCCGACCAGGCGGCAGAGCTCGGCCCAGCCGGCGGCACCGTCGCGGGCCAGGAAGGTGACCCGGGGCGCGGACTCGTCGACGAAGGCGCCGCCGCGCACGGGGGTGCGCGGGGTGTGGGTGCGGGCGGCGCGGGTGCCCACGAGGTGTTCGGGCACCGCGAGTTCGGCTCCGAACAGCGGGCGGATCCCCGCCTTGGCGCAGGCCTTGGCGAAGCGGACCGTGCCCGCGAGGGTGTCCCGGTCGGTCAGGGCGAGGGCGTCCATGCCGCGGTCGGCGGCGCGCTCGGCCAGCCGTTCCGGGTGGGAGGCCCCGTAGCGCAGGGAGTGGCCCGAAACGGTGTGCAGATGCGTGAACCCGGGCATCCGCACCTCCTACCGATCCGTTCTCACCTCCCCCTCCCTTCCACCATAGACCAGTTCGAACGCACGTGCGACACACCTGTTCGAATACCTGTCGGACGGTCCCCGGCAGAGGTGCGAGGGCTCAGGACGGATCGCTGGTGATCACCGCGAACGGGGCGCCGAACGGGTCGAGCAGCATCGCGATCCGGCCCGCTCCCGGGGTGTCCATGGGCGCGATGATCAGGGTCGCGCCGAGCCCCTGGGCGGTGGCGGCAGCGGCGTCGCAGTCCTCGACCTCGATGTAGGGGTGCCATTCGGAGGTGGAGCCCGCGTCCTGGTGCCCCTGCGGCAGCTGCATGATGCCGCCGTGCATGGTCCGCTCGCCGCCGCCGGCGGGCCCGGCGATGGTGTACTCGACGCCGCCTCCCATGGGCATGTCACGGGTCTCCCACGACAGAACGGTCCGGTAGAACGCCTTCGCCGCCTCGGCGTCGGTGGTGTACAGCTCGATCCAGCTGACGCTGCCGGGGTCGTTGACGCGTTCGAGCCCATCGGTGTCCCGGGGCTGCCACACCGCGAACTCGGCGCCCGCCGGGTCGGTGAAGCCGGCCATCCGGCCCGCGGTGAAGACGTCCGACGGCGGGACGCGCACGGTGCCGCCCGCCTGCTCGACCGCCTTGGCGGTGGCGTCGGCGTCCACCGTGCGGAAGTACACCGTCCAGGCCGAGCGCGCGCCCTCCTCGGTCAGCGGGCCGGCGGCGGCCACGGTCCTGCCGTCCTGCTGGAAGAAGCCGTAGCCCCCGGCCTCGGGCCCCGCCGACCGGAAGTGCCAGCCGAACAGGCCGCCGTAGAAGGCGGCGGCCGCGTCGATGTCGGGGGTGCCGAGGTCGAGCCAGGTCAGGCCGCCCGGTACCTGTGTGGAGGTCAGCATGGAGGTGCTCCCGTCGCGTGCGTCTGCCGCCCGGGGCGACGCCGCCGGGCCTGCTCCCAGCGTGGCAGCGCGCGCCCCGCCCCGACAGCCGGACACGTCATGTCCGCCATTCGGCCCCGCACCGACTGCGTGAAGGGACCGCCCGGCAGAGCGTGGGGGCATGACTTTCGTCGACGAGGTGAAGAACGCCGTCACCGTGCGGGCCGCCCTGCTGGTCATCGGCGTACTGGGGCTGATGGTCGCCTTCATCGCGTCCTACGCCGGCGCCTTCCACCACCCGAAGCCGAAGGACATCTCCTTCGCCGTGGTCGCGCCCGCGCAGATCAGCGGAGAGCTCACCCAGCGCCTCGGCTCACTGCCCGGCGATCCGCTGGACGTGACGACGGCCAAGGACGCGGCCGACGCCACCCGGCAGCTGCGCGACCGCAGCATCGACGGGGCGCTGATCGTCGACCCGCGCGGCACCACCGACCGGCTGCTCGTGGCGAGCGGCGGCGGCGCCTCGCTCGCGCAGGCGGTGGAGGAGATCGCGACCGCGGCCGAGAAGGCGCAGCAGCGCACCGTGCAGGTGGTCGACGTCGCCCCCGCGGCCGCGGGCGACTCCCGCACGCTGTCCGCGTTCTACCTCGTCGTCGGCTGGTGCGTGGGCGGCTATCTCTGTGCCGCGATCCTGGCGATCAGCGCGGGCGCCCGGCCCGCCAACACCCATCGCGCGCTGATCCGGCTCGCGGTGCTCGCGGTGTACTCCGTCGCGGCGGGGCTGCTCGGCTCGCTCATCATCGGGCCGGTGCTCGACGCGCTGCCCGGCAGCTACCTCGGCCTCGCCGGGCTCGGGGCGCTGGTGGTGTTCGCGGTCGGGGCCACCACCCTGGCCTTCCAGGGGCTGGCCGGTGTCGTCGGCATCGGCCTGGCGATCCTGGTCATCGTCGTGCTCGGCAACCCGAGCGCGGGCGGCGCCTACCCGTATCCGCTGCTGCCGCCGTTCTGGCGGACCATCGGCCCCGGTCTGCCGCCCGGCGCCGGCACGTGGACGGCCCGGTCCATCGCGTACTTCAGGGGCGAGGCGGTCACCGGTCCGCTCCTGGTGCTCTCGGTCTGGGCGGTGGCCGGCGCCGTCATCACGCTCGTCCTGGCCGGGCTCAAGCGCGACCACGACCGCGACCGCGCCGAGCGGCCGGTCGGCGTGTGAGCGTTGCCCGCCGCCGCGGGCCGGCCCGAACGGGGCGGCCCGGGGCCCGGCGGGCTACCCGCCGTAGTACGCCCGCGTCATGAGCGCCTTCAGGTCGTCGATCATCGGCATCCGCGGGTTGGCGGGGGCGCACTGGTCGGCGTAGGCGTTCATCGCCTGGACGGGCAGCGCCTCGGTGAAGGCGGCCTCGTCCACGCCCTCCTCCTGGAAGGAGGCCGGGATGCCGCACCGGGCGCGCAGGTCCTCGACGGCCCGCGCGTAGGACTCGACGCCCTCCTCGGGGGTGGCGGCCGGCAGGCCCAGCGTCCTCGCGATCTCCTGGAAGCGCTCAGGGGCCCGGTAGACCTCGGCCTTCGGCCACGGGGTCGCCTTGCCGGTGACCGTGCCGTTGTGCCGGATCACATGCGGCAGGAGCAGCGCGTTGGCGCGCCCGTGGGCCACGTGGAAGGTGTTGCCGAGGGTGTGGGCCATGGCGTGCACCAGGCCGAGGAAGGCGTTGGCGAAGGCCATGCCCGCCACCGTGGAGGCGTTGTGCATCTTCTCGCGGGCCTCCGGGTCGGCCGCCCCGTTCACCACACAGCTCTCCAGGTTCTCGAAGATCAGCCGGATGGCCTGGAGGCAGAGCCCGTCGGTGTAGTCGTTGGCGTAGACCGAGACGTACGCCTCGGTGGCGTGGGTCAGGGCGTCGAAGCCGGAGTCGGCGGTCACGGTGGGCGGCAGGTGCAGCGGGAGCACCGGGTCGACGATCGCGACGTGCGGGGTCAGCGCGTAGTCGGCGAGCGCGTACTTCCGGGCGGCCTCCGGATCGGAGATGACCGCGAACGGGGTCACCTCGCTGCCCGTTCCCGAGGTGGTCGGGACCGCGACCAGCCGGGCCTTCCCGCCGAGCGCGGGGAAGGTGTAGGCGCGCTTGCGGATGTCGAAGAACTTCTCCTTCGTGTCCGCGAACTCGACCTCGGGGTGCTCGTACATCAGCCACATGATCTTGGCCGCGTCCATGGCCGAGCCGCCGCCGAGCGCGATGATCGTGTCCGGCCGGAAGTCGCGCATCAGCGCGGCTCCGGCCCTGACCGTGGCCAGCTCCGGGTTGGGCTCGACGTCGTCGATGACCTGGAGGGCGACCGGGTGGGAGCGGGCCTGGAGGATGGCGGTGACCTTCTGGACGAAGCCGAGCCTGCCCATCGTCCTGTCGGTGACGAGGCTGACCCGCTCCAGGCCGTCCATCTCCCCCAGGTGGCGCAGGGAGTTGCGCTCGAAGTAGATCTTCGGCGGGACCTTGAACCACTGCATGTTGGTGTTGCGCCGTCCGATCCGCTTGATGTTGAGCAGGTTGACCGCCGAGACGTTGCCGGACACCGAGTTGTGTCCGTAGGAGCCGCAGCCGAGGGTCAGGGAGGGCAGGAAGGCGTTGTAGACGTCGCCGATGCCGCCGAAGGTGGACGGCGCGTTCACGATCACGCGGACCGCCTTGACGCGCCGGCCGAACTCCTCGGCGAGCTCCTCGTCCTCGGTGTGGATGGCCGCGCTGTGGCCGAGGCCGTCGAACTCGACCATGGCGGCGCAGAGTTGGAGCCCGTTTTCGGTGGAGCGGGCCCTGAGCGCGGCGAGCACCGGGGACAGCTTCTCGCGGGTGAGCGGCTCGCCCTCGCCGACCTCCGCGCACTCGGCGATCAGCACCGAGGTGTCCTCGGGCACCTCGAAGCCGGCCTGTTCGGCGATCCACCGCGCGGACCGGCCGACCACGTCGGCGTTCAGCCGGGCGCCCGCGCAGGTGCTCGCGAAGGCGGTGGTGCCGAAGACGAACTCCTCCAGCTTGGTCTTCTCGGCCGCGCTCAGGACGTACGCGCCGAGCCGCTCGAACTCGGCGAGGCCCCGCTCGTACACCGCGTCGTCGAGGACGACGGCCTGCTCGGAGGCGCAGATCATGCCGTGGTCGAAGGACTTGGAGAGCACGATGTCGTGCACGGCACGGCCGAGCCGGGCGCTGCGGGTGACATAGGCGGGGACGTTGCCCGCGCCGACGCCGAGGGCGGGCTTGCCGCACGAGTAGGCGGCCCTGACCATCGCGTTGCCGCCGGTGGCGAGGATGGTGGAGACGCCCTCGTGGTGCATCAGGAGGCGGGTGGCCTCCATCGACGGGCTCTCGATCCACTGCACACAGCCCTCGGGCGCCCCGGCCTCGATCGCGGCGTCGCGCACCACCCGGGCGGCGGCGGCCGAGCAGTTCTGCGCCGAGGGGTGGAAGGCGAAGACGATCGGGTTGCGGGTCTTCAGGGCGATCAGCGCCTTGAAGACCGTCGTCGAGGTCGGGTTGGTGACCGGGGTCATCGCGCAGACGACGCCGACCGGCTCGGCGATCTCGGTGATGCCGTTCAGCTCGTCGCGGGCGATGACGCCCGCGGTCTTCAGGCCGCGCAGGGAGTTGACGACGTGTTCGCAGGCGAAGAGGTTCTTGACGGCCTTGTCCTCGAACAGGCCGCGCCCGGTCTCCTCGACGGCGAGCCGGGCCAGTTCCCCGTGCTCGCCCAGGGCCGCGAGGGAGGCCTTCCGGACGATGTGGTCGACCTGCTCCTGGGTGAACGACCCGAACCGGTCGAGCGCCTCCAGGGCGCCCCGTACGAGGGTGTCGACCATGGCCTCGGCGTTTGTGGCCTCCATGGCGGAACTCCTTCCGTCGAGCACGGGCACTGCGCGTTTCGCGATGCCGTTCCGATGTCTCCATTCGACATCCGCGCATCGCGCCCGTGGACCCGACAAAGCCCCTTTCCCGCAGGCCGAACGTCCCGACAGGTGACCGGGCGTCACTCTGAATAGCGCCTCTGACCTGCATGAACCCAGGAGGACTTAATACCCCTGCGCACTTGTGAAAACTTTCACAAGTTTTCCGGAGGGAGCTGCGCATCCGGGGTCTGTGCGGCCGGGGCCGATGCGGGAGGGGTCTGCGCAGGAGTGACCTGCGCGGGAGGGGCCTCCGCCGCCCCCGGCGAGGGCTGCGCACGCTCCAGGAAGCGCAGGAGTTCCACCGGGAACGGCAGGACCAGCGTCGAGTTCTTCTCGGCGGCCACCGCCACCACCGTCTGGAGCAGCCTCAGCTGGAGCGCGGCCGGCTGCTCGGACATCACCCCCGCCGCCTCGGCCAGCTTGCGGGACGCCTGGAGCTCGGCGTCGGCGTTGATGACCCGGGCCCGGCGCTCGCGGTCGGCCTCGGCCTGGCGGGCCATCGAGCGCTTCATCGTCTCCGGCAGTGACACGTCCTTGATCTCGACGCGGTCGATCTGCACGCCCCACCCGATGGCCGGACTGTCGATCATCAGCTCAAGGCCCTGGTTGAGCTTCTCGCGGTTCGACAGCAGGTCGTCCAGATCGCTCTTGCCGATGATCGAGCGCAGTGAGGTCTGCGCCATCTGCGAGACCGCGAACTGGTAGTCCTCGACCTGGATGACCGCGTCCGCCGGGTCGATCACCTTGAAGTAGATCACCGCGTCCACCCGGACCGTGACGTTGTCCCGCGTGATGCCGTCCTGCGCGGGCACCGGCATCGTCACGATCTGCATGTTCACCTTCCGCAGCCGGTCGACGAAGGGAAGGATCATCGTCAGGCCCGGCTCGCGCACCGAGTCCCTCAGGCGGCCGAGCCGGAACACCACCCCGCGCTCGTACTGCTTGACCACCCGCGCCGCCGCCAGAACGTAGACGACGCCGGCGGATCCGGCGGCGATCCCCGCCGCCACCAGTGCCTCGACCATGACGGCCCCCAAGGGTCCGGATCGGACGTGTACCTCGACGGTAACTCCGCGGCCCCTCCAGAGGGAGACCCCCGCCGCCACTCGTCGGGCCGCGAGTAGGCTGCGGCCGGACGGACGGGCTGGAGCGCGGTCAGTTCCCTGACCGGTGAGGGGGCCACGGTGCGGGACAGGGTGCGCGCGGCCGACGGCCGGATGCTCGCGGTGGAACAGTTCGGCGACCCGTCGGGCAGCCCGGTGTTCCTGCTGCACGGCACCCCCGGCAGCCGGCTCGGCCCCGCGCCGCGCGCCATGGTGCTCTACCACCGCAGGATCCAGGTCATCGCCTACGACCGGCCCGGCTACGGCGGATCCGACCGCCTGGCGGGCCGGCGGGTCGCCGATGCCGCGCGGGACGTGGAGGCGATAGCGGACCACTACGGCTTCGGGCGCTTCGCGGTCGTGGGCCGCTCCGGCGGCGCCCCGCACGCCCTGGCCTGTGCCGCGCTGCTGCCCGGCCGGGTCACCCGGGCCGCCGCCCTGGTCACGCTCGCGCCCCCGGACGCCGAGGGCCTCGACTGGTTCGAGGGCATGGCCGCCTCCAACGTGCTCGCCTACACCACGGGGGTGGCCGACCCGGAGGAGCTGGCCGCACGCTTCGTCGCGCGCTCGGCGCGCATCCGCGAGAACCCGGTGCGGCTCCTGGACGACCTGCGCAAGGAGCTCACCGAGGCCGACCGTCTGGTGGTCAAGGACGCCGGGGTCCGCTCGATGCTGCTGCGCAACTACCAGGAGGCGCTGCGGACTTCGGCGTACGGCTGGATCGACGACGCGCTCGCCTTCTGCCACCCGTGGGACTTCGACCCGGCCGCCATCACCGGTGACGTACTGCTGTGGCACGGCGAGCAGGACGTGTTCTCGCCCGTCGGCCACTACCACTGGCTCGCCGGGCGCATCCCGGGCGTGCGGGCCGTCCTGGAACCGGCCGCCGCGCACTTCGACGCCCTGCACGCGCTGCCCGGGGTGCTGCGCTGGCTCGTCGAGGAGTGAGGGCCGCGGCGGCGCGGGCCGGGGCCCGCACCGCCGCCCCTGCGCCACCCCGCACCGCGCCACCTCGCACCACGCCGCCCGGACCGGGCCGCCTCAGACCGCGAGCGGCTCCAAGTCCCGGTGCACGCGCCGCAGTTCACGCACCGAACGGACCAGGACATGGTCCTCGCCGAGCAGCCGGGACAGTTCCAGGACCGCCTCCGAGCGCAGCCGGTACGCCTCCTCGCGGCGCCCGAGGGCGTCCAGCGTCAGGGCCAGGTTCGCCGAGCACGCGAGGCGTTCGGGGTGGTGGCGGCCCAGCGCCTTGGCCAGGCCCGCGACCGCCGCCCGCTCCAGGTCCAGGGCGTCGTGCAGCTCGCCCCGGGCCGCCTTCACATTGCCGAGGTTGACCGCGGCGAACAGGCTGTGCGGATGCCCGGGGCCCAGGGCCTCGCCCATGGCCGGGATCACGCCGGCCAGCACCGCCTCGGCGGCCTCGAACTCCCCGCAGCCCCACTGGTAGACGCCGAGGTTGTTCAGCGCGGCCAGGGTGTAGGGATGGCCGGGGCCGGGGTTCTTGCCGTACTCCGCGACGGCGTCCTGGGCGGTGTCGCGGGCCGCCGTGTGCTCGCCCGCCGCGAACAGGTCGGCGGCCACGTTGAGTTCGCAGGCCAGCGAGTCCGGGTTGACCGAGGTGTACTTGGCCCGGTAGCGGGCGCGGGCCGACAGGGTCAGGCGCCGGGCGTCCTCGAAGCGGCCGCTCCTGCGCAGCGCCACCGACAGGCTCTTGGCGGCGACGAGCGTGCCCGGGAAGGAGACCCCGAGCCGGTCCTTGAAGATCGCGTACGTGCGGGAGAGCAGGGCCACCGAGTCCTCGTAGCGGCCGATCTCGCGCAGGTCGCGGGCCAGGCACATCGCCGAGGACAGGGTGTAGGGGTGTTCCGGTCCGAGCACCTCGGTGCGCCGGTCGTACACGTCCTGGTCGAGCTCCCTGGCCCCGGCGTACCAGCCCGTCATGCGGCGGGCGAGCGCCAGGTTGTTGGCCGCGGCGAGCGTCCTGGGGTGGGACTCGTCGAAGATCGTCCGGAACCCCTCGTAGGCCTCGGTCGCCAGCTCGACGGCCTGCGCGTACCGGCCGAGCTCCCCCAGGTCCATCGCCAGCGCGCTGGTGGTCATGTAGGTGTGCGGATGCGTGGCGCCGAGCGTCTCGCGCTGGCGGGCGAGGGTCTCCTCGTCCAGTTCGAGCGCCTCCAGGTAACGCCCTTGCGAGCGGTGGACGTTGGAGATGTGGAAGCGCAGGTACAGGTACTGGATGTCGTCGCAGCCCAGCTGCTCGCGCCACAGCACGCGCAGCTCCTCGCCGAGCGCCGCGGCCGCGCCGAACTCACCGCGCTTCCACAGGTAGCGCATCCGGTCGATGAGCAGCCGGCGCGGCTCGGGCTCGGTGCACAGCGGCGCCTCGGAGGGGCCGAGGTGCGGCCAGATGCCGGCGAACCGCGGCCAGGTGTCCGGGTCGTCGATCGGCTCCTCGGCGTCGGGGCGGGCGCCGGCCAGGATCCGGTGGACGGTGTGCTGCGCCTCGTGGCGCTCCTGTTCGGTCAGCTGCGAGCGGACCACGGCCTGGACGAGGCGGTGCACCTGGATGGTGCCCTCGACCGGGTCCACCTTGGCGAGCGCGAACCGGCCGATCTCGCGGATGATCCGGCCGAGCACCAGCTTCTCCTGGAGGGAGGGGTCGTACGCCTTGAGCGCGTCGATCATCTCCTTGCCGTAGAGCAGGCCCGCCCAGATCGGCTCGGGTGCGAAGAAGGCGCACAGCTGGAGCAGGCGCACCGCCGCCGGTGACCGCCGCTTGAGGAGTTCGATGGAGACGTTCCAGGTGGCGGCGACCGGTTCGGGGTAGCCGACGGGCTGGTTGAGCGAGAGCACCCGGGCGGTCTGGCCCGCCAGTTGGTCCAGGTAGTCGGCGACCGGGGTCGCGGTCTCGGCGATCCAGGCGGCGGCCTGTTCGACGGCCAGCGGCAGGTCGCCGAGCGCGCCCGCGACCTGGTCGGCCTCGTCGGCGGACAGGCCGGGCGCCCGGCGCCTGAGGTGCTCGACGGACTCGTCGCGCCGGAACACGTCGACGGCCAGCGCGCCCCCGTACTGCGACCAGGCCTGGTTGCGCGAGGTCACCAGGGTGTGGCCGGGGCCGCCGGACGGGATGAACCGTCTCAGCTGCTCGGGGTCGTCGGCGTTGTCGAAGACGAGCAGCCAGCGGTCGGTGGGCACGCCGCGCCGCAGCAGGTCGATGGCCTCGCGGCAGGCGAGCCCGATGTCGTCGCCGCCCTGGCCGCCGAGCAGGCCGCCGAGTTCGGCGAGGCCCGCGGCCACGTCGCTGGTGCGGGCGCAGTTGATCCACCAGACCAGGTCGTAGTCCGCCATGAAGCGGTGCGCGTATTCGAGCGCGACCTGGGTCTTGCCGACGCCCCCGAGCCCGTAGAGGGTCTGGGGCTGCGGCAGGACGACGGCGAGCCCGCTGCCGAGCTGGTCGCGCATCCGCTCAAGGGCCTGCGAGCGTCCGGTGAACTCGGGGTTGCGCGGCGGCGCGTTCCAGATCCGCGGCACGGTGCCGGGGAAGCGCGGGCCCTCGCTCTGGCCGCCGCCCTGGCCCGGCCGGTCGAGGGCGCGCAGCAGGGCGTCCGCGGCGTGCGCCTCGTCGAGCCGGAACAGGTCCACCGGGTTGCGGTCCAGGTAGGCGCCCGGCAGGCGGACGTCGTCGACCCGGACCGAGAGCATGGTGCGGCGCAGCCCGCTCGGGTCGGCGGCGGCGGCGCGCTGCCAGATGTCCATCGCCCGGGCCGACTTGAGGTAGGCGGCCGACAGCAGCACCACGGTGCGGCTGCTGTCGGCGGCGGGCTCGGGGCGGGCGGGCGCCGGGTCCAGGACGTCGCGCGGCAGCACCCGGAAGCCGGCCCGGCCGAGCACCGCCTCGATCCAGTCGGCCCACATGCGGTTCTCGGCGGCGTACGAGAGGTGCACGTCGACGGGCAGGGTGGGGCGGCGGCGGGTGAATGCCTCCTTGATGCGCAGCCTGGCCTCGTCGCCGACGCCCGGCATCGAGGTGACCTCGCCCGCGGTGATCACCGAGGTGAGCCGTTCGAAGGCGGAGAGCAGCGAGTTGGAGAGCCCGGCCTCGTCGCCGAAGGCGGCGAGCGACTCCTCGTAGGCGTAGTACGGGCGGTAGGGGATCTCCACCGAGCCCCAGTACTGGGCGAGCCGGTCGCCCGCGAGCCCGGCGGGGAAGCCGTCGAACTTGAGCCGGGCCAGGGCCCGTCCGGCGTCCGCCTTCTCCTTCTCGCCCTCGTCGATCCGCATCGGCACCGGCAGTACCCGGATGTTGCGGGTGCCGTAGCGCTCGGTGATCTGGCGGGCGACGGAGGCCGCGCCGTCGATGGACTGGTCGCTGAGGGTGAAGCAGTCGACCAGGACGTCGGGGAGGTGGACGGTGCAGATGTCGGCGACGTCGCTCAGGCCCGTGCGGCTGTCGATCAGGACGTAGTCGTAGTGCGCCTTCATGTCGGCCTTGAGGGCGTCGAAGAAGAGGCCGCCGCCGAGCCGGTCGTAGAAGTTGTCCCAGTCGAAGCCGGAGACCGTCGCGGAGTAGTCGCGGTTCTGCAGGCCCGCCGACACGAAGTCGAGGGTGCCGCCGTCGGGGAAGCGCCAGCCGAGGTTCTCCGGCATGAGGGAGACGGCGTGCGGCTGGAGGCGGGCATAGCCCACGTGCCAGTCCGCGTCGCGCTCCTCGGGGCTGGTGGCGGCCCAGGCGAAGTCGGTGATCAGGTCGATGACGCCGGTGGTGGCGCCGAGGGTCGCGGGGTCGAGGAAGGGGTGGAAGAAGCGGTGCAGTCCGGGAGCCTCCAGGTCCCAGTCCACCGCGAGGACCCGCTTGCCGTTCGCGGCGAGGATGAGGGCGGTGTTGGCCAGGGCCATGGTCCGCCCGGTGCCGCCCTTGTACGAGTAGAACGTGACGACACGTCCGTCACGGCTGGCTGTCATCCGTGTCCTCCCCATCGGGTGCCCCGTCGGGCGCGGGGCGCGGTGGTGCGGTGCGGTGGTACGGGCCGGGTGTCGGGCCCATCGGGCCGGTCAGACGCGGCCGGCCGCCGGTCGCGCGGCCCGTTGGGGGATGGGCCGGAGCGTGTCTCAGATATTGCTGGGCTGCCGCCTCGACCACCTGCGGCAGCAGTTCCTCGAAGGCGTCGAGGGATTCCACGCCCTGGGCCGCGGCCCGGCAGGCGGGCCGTCCGTGGCTCGTTCTGAACGGCAGCGTAGCCTCCGCGCGGGCGGTGAGCTCCCGGGTCGCGGCACTGCTCTGCGGATCGTCGCGGTTCCACGGCACGACCACGCTGATCCAGGGCCGGTCGGCGGCGTCCAGGGCCGCGAGGCGGGCGCGGCGGTCCTCGTCCTGGAGCGCCCAGCGGTCGACGAGCAGGATCTCGGGGCGCGGCACGGAATCCGCCGGGCCGCCCGGGGGGTGCTCCTCGTCGAAGGAGGCGAGGGTGGGCCGGTAGTTGAGCGAACCGGCGATGTCCTCGGCGACCAGGGCCAGCGGGCGCCGGGTGTCCGGGTGGTAGGGGTTCCAGTCGAGCGGGCTCGCGCCGTAGTAGGCGCCGTCGCGGCCCTCGGGCAGCGCGTCGCGGGTGGGGGCGGCGACGGTGACCCGCAGCGGCCGGGGGCCGGGGGCGGCGCCGAACGCGCTGGGCAGGGTGCGGTGGTCGGGCGGGCGTCCGGGGCCCAGGCGGGTGGCGCGGGCGGCGCCGACGATGTGCCGGGCGAGGTGGTGGACGGCCCGGCGGTACTCGTCGGCGAGCAGCCGGAGTTTGATGAGGCCGTAGAGTCCGTCCGTGGCGTACCGCTCCCCCGGCCCGTCCGCGCCGAGCGCCAACTGCGCCGCCGCGTGCGGCAGTTGGCGTTCCGGTACGGGGACCCACAGGGCGGGCACGATGGCCTCGGCGGGCCGGCCGGTGGCCGCGCGGTGGTGGATGGCGCGCTGGGCGAAGGCGTACCACTGCTTGCCGCACAGCTCGCTCGCGAAGTAGCGGGGCGAGAACAGCGGCACGAACACCTGGCAGGAGGCGAGGCTGTCGCGCAGCTCGTCGGACCAGCCGGCGCCGGGGCGCGGCCCGCGGTCCATGAAGCCGCAGCGCGCGCCCGCGGGCAGCGCGGTCAGCGCGGCCACGTCGTGGCACAGGTCGTCGAAGAGCCGGGCCACCCACATGTCCGGGTCGGGTCCGCCGCCCGCGCCGCGGACTGCGGGGGCGTGGCTGAGGAAGAAGTACGGCCCGTCGTTCACACGCGCTCACCGCCTTTCGCGGGCGACCGGTCAGGGCCGGTTGCGGACCATCCAGTCGACCGCGTGCCCGACGGCCGCGCGGATCGGGAACAGCAGGGCCGCACCGCGGCCGAGGGGGCCGGCGCGCAGGTGCTCCGGCGGGAAGTCGGCGCCGAGGCGGGCGAAGTCGCCGTCGTCGAGCACGGCGTCCTCGTACGTGAACCAGCGTGCCGCGCCCCCCTCGTCCCTGACCACCGCCCGGTAGCGCCGCCTGGGGTGGCCGGGCACCAGGTACTCGGCGTGGTGGAAGGCGGAGCAGACCGCGAAGCCGACGTTGACGAGCAGGACCTGTGCGTCGGCCGCGACGAGTTTGGCCACCGGGGACTCGGGTCCGAAGTGGCAGTCGCGGGCGTGGCCCGCCATGAACTCGGCGGCCCGCGCGCCGAGCGCCGCGAAGGAGGTCTGGGGGTGGTCGCTGCGGACGGCGCCGGGCGCGGTCCTGACGCGTTCGGCGAGGCGGCCGGTGCCCGGCGAGGGGGTGTGCGCCGGGTCGAAGGGCGGCATGGCGGCCAGGAACGCCGCCGGGTCGGGGGCCTCGCGCAGCAGGGCCAGATGGGCCGGTGAGGTGTCGGAGTTCTCCGGGGTGAACGCGGGGACCACCAGGGTCCCCGCGGGCCCGAGCGCGGTGCGCAGGGCGTCGAGGAGCACGGCGCTGCGCGGCCCGCTGCCGCGCAGCGAGGCATGCACGAGCAGGGCCCCGCCCTCGCGCACCCCGAGGGCGCGCAACTGGGCGGCCACCTCCGCCCGGCCCGGCTCTCCCCCGGCGGGTGTCTCCTCGGCCGCTCCCTCCTCGGCGGGCGTCGCCCCGGCCGGTTCGCCCGGCGGCTCGGCGGTGTGCTCGGGCACGCGGTGCGGCTCGGCGATGTGCCCCGGCACGATGTGCGGCTCAGCGATGTGCTCCGGCACGCGGTACCTCTTCCCACTCCTGGCGCAGGCTCTGGACCAGACGCCGTCCCGTGACGGTGAGTTCGGGCGCCCGCTCCAGGGCGTCCAGGGCCCGGCCGAGCCCCGGCAGCGCCCCCGGATCCCGGTCGAAGGAGGCGAGCGCGATGCCCTCGCAGGTCTCGGAGAGCAGCCGGGAGACCGGCAACGGCCCCCAGGGCGAAGGATGTTGCCAGGCGCCGTCCATGGCGTACAGGTCCTCGACGTCGAGGAGGGCGCGCAGTCGGGCCGCGCGCCCGCCGCGCACCAGGGCCGCCTCCAGCGCGTCGCCGACCAGGCCCAGCGGCAGGCCGAGCGCGCCGAACCCGTGCCGCCCGACCACCGCGGGGCCGTCGCCCGCCAGCGGGGTCACGGTGGTGAGGGCGCCGGGCACGAGGGCGGGGCCGAGGCGGGCCAGCGCCGCCGCCACCCGGCTCCCCCACCGGGCCGCCTCGTGGGCACCGAGCGCGGGCGCGAGCGGAACGCCGAAGCAGTCGCGGTACGGGTCGAGGTCGTCCAGGGCGAGGCCGCCCGCCCGGCCGAGGGGGCGCCAGGTGGGCCCGGGCAGGGCGGGGTGGGCGACGCGGTGCTCGGCGCCGGCGGCCCGCACGGTGAACGCCCCCTCGGCGACGGCTACTTCGGCCACGCCCGCGGCGCGGGGGCCCGGCAGTCGCAGCTCGCCCAGGGCCGGCAGCTGGAGCCTGCCGTCCGACCAGGGGACGGGCAGGGTCAGCTCGGCCCCGTCGCGCACGGCGGCGGTGACGGTGTACGCGGCGAGGCGCGCGGCCCGCGCCACCGCGTCCGGCCGGCCCGCCTCCAGCGCCTCCAGGGTGTCGAGCAGCCAGGTGCGGGCGTACGGGCCGGACAGGGCCGTGTCGAGCCCGGCGCCGTCCAGAGCGGTGGTGAGCTCCCAGATCCGCGCCCAGCGCGGGCCGGCCCGGCCGCCGAGCGCGGTGTGCAGCCGGACGAGCAGCAGGCGGTTCAAGTCCCTTGCGGAGCTGCTGAGTTGGGCGAGGTCGGGAAGGTCGGGGGCCGGGGTGCGGGCTTCGATGCCGTGGATCAGGGCCAGCAGGTCGGGGCAGTAGACCGACGGGTTGGCGAAGCCGTGGCCCGCCCGGTAGCGGTGGGTGTAGTGGCCGCCTCCGCAGGAGCGGACGACGGGGCAGCCGCGGCACTGGTCGCCCACGCCGTCGAGGCCGCTCTGGCGGGCCCGTACGCCGGGGTGGGCGGCGACCGCGTCGAAGTCGTCCCGGAACACGGAGAATCCGGTGCCGGCCGCGCCCTCGTAGGCCGACTTCAGGGAGTCGACCTGTTCCAGGGAACCGTCGGTCTCCACCACCACGATGTCGGCGGGCGCCAGGCCGAGGGACTCGGTGAGGCTCGGTCCGCCGCCGAGGGTGGAGAGCACCGACTCGAAGAGCCGCACGGGGACGGTACGGCCCTGCGCGTCCCAGCGGTCGAAGACGGCGAGCAGCCAGTCGGCGTAGGGCGTGGCCGCGCCGCCGGGCCGCGGGGGCGGGGTCTGCCAGGTGGCGTGCGGCAGCAGGTAGTCGATGCGCGGCGGGTCGAGGGCGGTGAGGGCGTCGTGCACGGCGACCGGGTCGTTGGCGAGGTCGACGGTGCACAGCAGACCGAGGAACAGCGGCCGGTAGCGCGGCTGTTGGAGCAGGGCGACGGCGGCCAGGACCTGGGGGTGGCTGCTGCGGCCGTCCGCGAAGCGCCGGTGGCGGTCGTTGGCGGCGCGGTCGCCGTCGAGCGAGATGCCGACCCGCACACCGAACTCCTCGAACAGGTCGAGGTAGCGCGGTCCGAGGAGCACCCCGTTGGTGTGGACGCGCAGATCGAGATCGGTGACCGGGGCGAGCGCGGCGGTCAGCTCTTCGCAGACCCGGCGCAGCCGGGCGGGGCCGGCCAGCAGGGGCTCGCCGCCGTGCAGGATCACCGTCACCGAGGGGAGCCGGTGTTTTCCGGCGTGCTCGGCAAGCCGCCGCGCGGTACGGGAAATGACCTGGTCCGAGATCGCCCGGGGCTGGTCGCGCCAGGTCTGGTCTGCGGCTTCGTACACATAGCAGTGATCACAGGCGAGATCGCATCTGCTGTGCACTTTCAGGACGATCTCGCGGAATGGGACCAGGGGTCCTGTCATTCCTCCAGTTTAGCGAGAACGGGAATGGGGGCGCCCGGAACGGGAGTTCTGCCACGCCTGCCCGAAGGGCCCCGCGCGGCCCACCCCTCACCCGTGCCCCGCCGGGCGCACCCGGCGAGGCGGTGGCCCAACTCGCCTGTCAGAGCGCGGAGTTGAAGGAGGAGACCGTCAACGTCCGACGGCCGCCGGAGGTGGTGGCCACCCTGGCGATCCTCCTTTCGACGGCCGGGTCGTCGGCCTTGGCGGCCCGTTCGGCCAGTTCGGCCAAGGGCACCCGGGCCTGGTTCGCTGCGGTGAATGAGACTGCGTTTACGGAGGTTTTCACGTTCGTCCCTGGGGTGAGTGATAACCGCACGTGGACAGTGGCACCGGCACATGCACCATTGCAGTGTCGGCAGGACGACTTTACTCTCATCCCCATCGAGGGACGGAGTGCGCAAAAGCAGCGCACGACGTGCGTCCCGGAGAAAGAATGAGGGTAAAACCGCAGACGGGGGTGCATGTGACGGCGATTCCCGGCCCACCGCAGAGCATGGTCTTCCGGAACGCGGATCTGCCGGGCCTCTTCCATCACGCGGACACACTGGCGATCGGCCGGCAGCAGTCCGCGGTCAAGCTGACCCGCACCCAGCTCTCGCTCCTGGTCGTCGGCGCCCTCGCGGCGACGCTGCCGCGGGTGCGCGTCGGCGCCGACTTCCAGCTGCTGAGCGCGCTGAGCGCACTCGCCTACGCCGGCGTGCTGCTGGCCGGCGTCGGTGCGGCGCGGCGCCATGCCGCCTCGCACTGGCAACTCAACCGATCCGCGGCCGAGTTCATCAAATCGATGTGCTGGCGCTACGCCGTGCACGGTGCCCCCTTCGACCAGGGCGCCCCCGACCCGGAGGGCCTGTTCGTCGCCCGGGTCGAGGAGGGCCTGCGCGAGCTGAAGAAGGTCGGCTGGCGCGATCCCCGCGAGGAGGGCGAACTCGCCTCCGGGGGCCTCGTCACGCCGAGCATGCGGGAGTTACGGGCCAAGTCGTTCACCGTACGCAAGGAGACGTACGTGCGCGACCGGCTCATCGAGCAGCGCAACTGGTACCGCCGGCGCCAGGAGACCTCGCGGCGCGCCACGAGGCTGTGGTCGACGGCGATCACGGTGCTCACCCTCCTCGCCCTCCTTTTCGCCACGCTCCAAACCTTCTCGGCCGCCGGGGACGTAAACATGGCGGGTCTGCTCTCGGCCTCGGCCGCGGCCTGTCTGGCGTGGAGCGAGATCCGCCGCCACCAGCCGCTGATAACGGCCCACGCGCTGGTGGAGCAGGACCTGATGGAGATGCACGTGGCCATGGAGAACACGGTGACGGAACGGCAGTGGCCGCAGGCCGTCTACGAGACCGAGCGCGTCGTCTCGCCGCAGCACACCGACTGGCTGGCGCGGCTGCGGAGTTGACGCGAAACAGTCATGCCCGCCGGCTGCCCTCGCGCCACACCACGGTGACCGGGCGGCCAAGGCCGCGGGCGTACTGCACGATGTCGCCGGTGCCGCCGAGGCCGCGGGCCGGCAGGCCGTCCCACACGGCGACGAGCCGGTCGCAGTTGTCGGCGATGTAGGCGCCGGCCGCGTAGTAGGCCTCGTCCGTGGAGTGCGGATAGCCGAGCGCGACCTCCTGGCTGGCCCGGCGTTTGAGGCCCCGGTAGCGGGCCAGTTCGGCGGCGTCGGCGAAGCCCGCCTCGTAGTCGCCGCTCGGGATGACCACGGTGAGGGCGGCGCCGCACTCCAGGGCGATGGCGGCGAAGAGCTGGTCGGCCCCGGTGGCCAGGCTGGAGAGGGCCTCCAGGGAGCCCTCGTGGCCGCGGAGCAGCGCCCGCAGGCGGTCGCGGATCTCCTCCAGGGCGTCGGGCGGGATGTTCCGGTGGCCGGTCACTCCGATGCGCTTCAATGCGTCTCACCCCGTGTGTCCGGCGCCGGTCACCGCATGACCCGTATGCGTCCTGCCCCTGCACATCCTCTCAAAACCGCGCAACACGTCCAGCCCGAAGCCCCCGCCCGGTCGTTCCCGGACGGGGGCTCGCCAGCGTGCTGGGCGGTACGTGACGGAAGCGGCGGGACGTCAGAAGTGACGAACCGTCAGAACAGGCTCACGCCATAGGCGTTCATGGCCTCGACGACCGGCTGGAAGAACGTCGTGCCGCCGGAGGAGCAGTTGCCGCTGCCGCCCGAGGTGAGGCCGAGGGCGGTCGACCCGGCGTAGAGCGGGCCGCCGGAGTCGCCCGGCTCAGCGCACACGGTGGTCTTGATCAGGCCGGAGACGATGTCACCGTTCCCGTAGTTGACCGTCTGGTTGAGCGCGGTGACCTTGCCGCTGTGGATGCCGGTGGTCGAGCCCCGCCGGGTGACCGTCTGGCCGACGGTCGGGTTGGCGGCGCTGGAGATGTGCTGGCTGCCGACCGCGCTCGGGTGCGCGAGCGAGGTGTTGGTGTACTGCACGAGGCCGTAGTCGTTGCCCGGGAAGCTGGTGCCGACCGTCGGGCCGATGCTCGTCGAGTGGGAGGAGTTGGTGTAGTAGTTCGGGTAGCCCTCCGTGCAGTGACCGGCCGTCAGGAAGTAGTACGTGGAGCCCTTCTTGACGTTGAAGCCGAGGGAGCAGCGCCAGCTGGTGGTGTAGATGGCGTCGCCGCCGGAGAGCAGCTTGGTGAACTTGCCGGGGGTGCGCTCGACGCGTATCGCGCCCGCGTTGGCTCCGGCCTCGCGTCTGATATGGGCGAGGTCCGCGGCCGAGACGGTCGAGTCCGCGGTGACGACGACCCGGCCGGTGGCGCTGTCCACGCTCCAGGCGGTTCCGGCGACGTCCGCGGTGCGTACGGCGTCACTTGCGGCGCTCAGTGCCGAAGCGCCGTAGGTGACCGCCGGGGTGGCGCTGGCCGTGGGGACCGCGATGGCCGCCGCGGCGACCAGACCGATGGCGACGGCGGCCGGCCGGAAGCGTCTGGCGAAGCCGGCGGGGGGTGTGGGGGTGGTGCGCTTGATCCTCACTTCTTTTCCTCCCGAGGGGAATCGAGGGGTCCTTGGGTGGGGGACCCCGTGAGGCGCAGCCGAGGAGGAGGACGGGCAGCACGAGGAGACGCCCGGCCGTGCTCCTGACAAGCGCTGCGGAGGAGTATTCGGGGGCGCCCGCGAGGCGCGCAAGGGTGCGTTCTGGCCGGAACTCGTGGGGCTGTGTACGCAGGAGTCAGCTGGTGCGGATGGTGCGCTCCCCCACCGGGACGTCGATGGGGAGGGTGTTGCCCGCGGGCGGGAAGGGGCAGATGAAGTGCTCCGCGAAGGCGCAGGGCGGCAGCTCCGCCCGGTTGAGGTCCACGGTCACCGAGCCGTCGGGGGCCGGCGCGGCGGGCCGCAGGAAGCGGAACCGGAAAGTGGACTTCCCGCTGGTGCCGTCGGCGAACACGGCCCACAGCGAACCGTCGGCCTCCACCGAGACCTGGAGGGTGTGGTCCCGGCCGCCCAGTGTGAAGGCGACCTCCCCGGCGAGTGCGAGCCCGCGCTCCACACCGTCCGCGTTGGCCACCCGCACCTCGCGGCGCTCGTACGGCCGGAAGGTGCCGGGCAGCCGGAAACGTTCGTCGTACGGGGCGGCGTCGATGCCCGCGAACGCGGTGCGGGCCGGGGCGCCGGGGTCCCACACCCGTACCGCCCACAGTCCTTCGCGCCGCAGCACCACGAGGCGGCGGGCGCCGAGGGAGAGCCGGGAGCCGCCCGGCGCCGGGTCCGGGCCGAGCCGCACCTCGCCACTGAACGGCGCGCCGTCCAGAGCGAGTCGGTGCCCGGGACCGGCGGCCACGACCACCTCGTCGCCCTCCTCGCGCCAGGATCCGAACTCCTCGGGCACCCCGTCGGCGAGCCAGTGGGTGGCGGTCAGGGCGAGCGGTCCGAAGGGCGCCGAGACGGCCTCGGCGCGGTGTTCGCGCCACCGCTTCCAGGCGAGTTCGTGGTCGGCCGGGGGGTCGTTCGGGGCGTAGGCGCTCATGCGCCCATCCTCTCCCCGCGCGGCCGGGCCCTCGCGACCGGGCCACGGGCGACCGTGCCCGGCCGGGGCGCCGGTGGCTGAGCCTCCGTCAGGACCGGGTGGTCCAGGCCGTCGTGGCGCATCGCTCTTCAGTGCGCCAGGCGCCCTGTCGAGCCGGCCGTTCACCCGTACGACCTCTGTGTCACTCGTGTGGAGGGACATTCATAATTTTGTTACGCCGGGGTACCTGTACCGGGCGTATCCCAGAGGATTCCTGACGAATCGCCACATGGTCTGTGCCAGTACCGTCACGAATCACCTGCGCGGCGACTATCCACTTGGCGCGGTATCCGCATCATGGACGACCATAGGGATACGGGACAGAAGAAGAACCGAGAAGCAGACCGCAGTGAGTGAGAGGAGGCGTCCATGGGATCGGTGCGCAAGGCCAGTGCCTGGCTGGGGCTTGTCGAGGACAACGACGACCGCTACTACGACGACGAGTACACCGAAGGCGGTGCCGCCGAGCCCGGCGAGGCCTGGGTGACCGACCCGCGGGTGCGGGTGGCCTCCGAGACGGCCGAGGAGCAGGGCCGCCGGATCGCCACCGTCACCCCCGACGGCTTCCGGGACGCACGGGGCATCGGCGAACTGTTCCGCGAGGGCGTGCCGGTGATCGTGAACCTCACCGCCATGGACGCCGGCGACGCCAAGCGCGTGGTCGACTTCGCGGCCGGTCTCACCTTCGGGCTGCGCGGCTCCATCGAGCGCGTGGCGACGCGGGTCTTCCTGCTCACCCCCGCCGACACCCAGATCGTCAGCGGCGAAGCCGCCGGCCGCCGGACCGGCGGCTTCTTCAACCAGAGCTGACGTGCCGTCCGGTGGAGCCGCTCGCCGGACCGGCCGTCACCGGGGCCTGTCCGGCGGCTCTGGTCCGGGACGCGGCACCACGGGGCCGAGCCGCCTCGGCGGCGACCGGATCCGCCGGACCGGCCCCGGGGCGTGCCTTGCGGATCCTGCCCGGGTCGCGGGGCCGGCACGCCCTAGCGGAACGCGTCCAGTCCGGTGAGGGCCTTGCCCAGCACGAGCTGGTGCATCTCCACCGTGCCCTCGTAGGTGAGCACGGATTCGAGGTTGGTGGCGTGGCGCATCACGGGGTACTCGAGCGAGATCCCGTTGGCGCCGAGGATCGTGCGGGCGGTGCGGCAGATGTCGATCGCCTCGCGCACGTTGTTGAGCTTGCCGAAGCTGACCTGCTCCGGACGCAGCCGCCCCGCGTCCATGCGGCGGCCCAGGTGGTGGGCGAGCAGGATCCCCTTGTGCAGTTCGAGGGCCATGTCGGCGAGCTTGGCCTGGGTGAGCTGGAAGCCGCCGATGGGCCTGCCGAACTGCTCGCGGGTTTTCGCGTAGTCGAGCGCCGCCTCGAAGGAGGCCCTGGCCGCGCCCATGGCGCCCCACACGATGCCGTAGCGCGCGTGCGAGAGGCAGCTGAGCGGGCCCTTGAGACCGGTGACCCCGGGGAGCACCGCGTCGGCGGGCAGCCGCACCTCGTCCATGACCAGTTCACTGGTGACGCTGGCGCGCAGTGACCACTTGTGCTTGATCTCGGGGGCCGAGAAGCCGGGGCTGTCGGTGGGCACGGCGAAGCCGCGGATGCCCTCGTCGGTCTGGGCCCAGACCACGGCGACACCGGCCACCGAACCGTTGGTGATCCACATCTTGCGGCCGCTGAGGACCCAGTCGCCGCCGTCCTTCTTGGCGTAGGTGCGCATGCCGGCCGGGTCGGAGCCGTGGTCGGGTTCGGTGAGGCCGAAGCAGCCGATGATCTCGCCCGCCGCCATCCCGGGCAGCCAGCGCTTCTTCTGCTCCTCCGAGCCGAAGCGCCAGATCGCGTACATGGCGAGCGAGCCCTGGACCGAGACCAGGGAGCGGATGCCCGAGTCGGCCGCCTCCAGCTCCAGGCAGGCCAGGCCGTACTGGACGGCGGTGGCGCCCGCGCAGCCGTAGCCGGTCAGGGACATGCCGAGCGCGCCGATCGAGCCGAGTTCGCGGGCCAGTTCACGGATGCCGGGCAGCTCGCCGTTCTCGTACCACTCGGCGATGTGCGGCAGGACCCGGTCGGCGGCCCAGGTGCGGACGGTGTCGCGGATCGCGAGGTCCTCGGGGCTCAGCAGGTCGTCGATGCCGAGCGGGTCGGCCGCATCGAAGGGGGGCAGCTTGGAGGAAGGAGCGGACATGAGGGTGCCTCCGCGGCTCTCGCTCAACTAGGGCTGTGACACTGAAACTAGCAGTGGTAGTTAAGGTCTGAGCGCCGACGTTACGGGTCAGCGACCCGTGCGTCCAGAGTCCACGGCCGCCACATCGCCGGGCCGCGCGGGCGAGGGCACCTTGGCGCTGTACTCCTTGACCGCGCACTCCTTGGCCCGGCGGGTCTCCGGCTCGCGGTCCGGCTCCCGTTCCGGCGCCGCGACCGAGCAGTCCATGATCCGCGGCAGCCGCAGTCCTGCCACCGCGCCGAGCAGCAGCAGCGCGGCGCTCACGAACAGGGTCATGTGCACGCCGTGCACGAAGGAGGTGCGGGCCGCGCTGCGCAGGGCCGCGCCGGCCGGGCCGCCGAGCCGGGAGGCGACGTCGTAGGCCTCGCCGAGCGAGTTGGACGCGGCGGCCGAGGCGCCGGCGGGAACCCCGTCGACCGAGGAGAGACCGGGCGCGTAGGCGGCGTTCATGACGCTGCCGAGCAGCGCGATGCCCATGCCCGCGCCGAGTTGGTAGGAGGTCTCGCCGATCGCGGCGGCGCCGCCGGCCCGCTCCGGCGGTGCCTCGCTGAGCATCGATTCGTAGGCGGCGAACAGGGTGGTTTGGAGCCCGAAGCCGAGCATCACGAACGAGACGATCATCAGCGACGGCCAGTCGGTCTGGCCCATCAGGACCAGCAGGAGCACGGCGCCCGCGGTCAGCACGAAGCCGGTACAGACCATCCGGCGCGGGCCGAGCCGGCGCAGCGTGTACGACCCGGTCGCCCCGGCCGCCATCGCGGCGAAGGTGAGCGGGAGCATCCGCAGCCCGGTCTGGAGCGGGGAGAGCCCGAGGACGAGCTGGAGGTACTGGACCGCTATCAGTTCGAGGCCGACGAGCGCCAGCATGGCGACGATGATGCAGCCGACGGAGGTGGCGAAGGCCGGCCGGGAGAACATCGTGATGTCGATGAGGGGGTGCGCGCGGCGGCGCTGCCTGCGGACGAAGAGGACCAGCAGGGCGGCGCCGACGCAGAGCGCGGCGAGGGTGCGGCCGTCGAGGAGGCCGGCTCCGGTGCCGAGCCGCTTCACCCCGTAGACCAGCGCGAGTATCCCGCCGGCCGCCATCAGCGCGCCGAGCACGTCCCAGGGGCCGTCGGAACTGCCCTTGGACTCGGGCAGGATCCAGCGGCCGAGCGGCAGGATCAGCGCCATCAGCGGGATGTTGATGAGGAAGACCGAGCCCCACCAGAAGTGCTGGACGAGGAAACCGCCCAGCACCGGCCCGGTGGCGGCGCCGATCGCGGCGACCGCGGTCCAGATGCCGATGGCGGTGGCCCGCTCGCGGCGGTCGGGGAAGACCACGCGCAGGATGGAGAGCGTGGCGGGCATGATCATCGCGCCGCCGATGCCGAGCAGCGCGCGGGCCGCGATGAGCACCGGCGCCGAGTCGGCGAGGGCGGCGACCGCCGAGGCGGCGCCGAAGATGCCGTAGCCCAGCAGCAGCACCTTGCGCCGGCCCACCCGGTCGCCGAGGGTGCCGAAGAGGATGAGGAGGGCGGCGCAGACCAGCGGGTAGGCGTCCACGATCCACAGGAGTTCCACCGAGCCCGGCCGCAGGTCCTCGGTGACCGAGGGGATCGCGACGTGCAGCACGGTGGCGTCGAGCGCCACGAACAGCAGGCTCACGCACAGGACGACGAGGACGACCCAGCGGTTGGCGCCGCCGGCGTGGGCGCGCGGTCGCGCCCCGGTCATGGTCGTCCCTGTCATGTACGTACCTCCCAGTACTGCGGACCCAGGGGTCCGGGACGGTGCGGCCGCAACGGACCGTGCCGTCACCACTGTCGCGGTCGGCAGGCCCGGCGGACCAGGGATCAGCCCTGATCCATGTCCCCGGGGCCCGGCATCGACGGGCGAGTGATTCGTCAGCGTACGCGAGTTCGCCCCGGGGGCGCGTGGCCCACCTCTCACCCCGCGCGGGGCCGGGGTGTGGTGTGCGCCACGCCGGTGCGCGCCCTGGGGCGACCTTTACGCTCCGTACCGGCCCGGTGACCGCGCGACGAATGGCGCGGACCGGCCCGGCAAACAGAATTCGGACGGTTACAAACGCGCCTTCCCGTGACCTTCCGAATGAATAGAGGAAGAGGTCCCGGGGTATTCGACGGGGCCCGGGAATAAAGGCGGGCGTGAGACATACTCCACATCACATGGTCATCACAAAGCCCCGGGATCGGCCTGGGCCCTCACTCACTCGCTGTAACGTCGATTGAGTGCGTACTGACCGAATCTTCGCCCGCCTGGACCGGGAGCCCGAGCCACCGAAGATAGAGATCCCGCGGATGAGCCGCCACCGCGTGGTCCTCTTCAGCGCGACGATGGCGTTCTACCTCGCCATCGTCGTCGCCGTGCTGGGCTCCTCCTGGCTCGTCGAACTGGACTGGAAGGTCATGCTGTACCGGCCGTACGAGCAGTGGCCGCAGCTGCACGCCTTCCTGGACTACTTCGTGGTCCTCGGCCAGCGCGGTCCGACCGCGGTGATGGTCATGGCCTGGCTCGGCTGGCGCTCCTGGCGCCAGCACACACTGCGGCCGCTCCTGACCCTCGGGGCGGCCCTTCTGCTGCTCAACATGACGGTCGGTTCGGTCAAGCTGGGCCTCGGACGCCTCGGCCCCCACTACGCCACGCAGATAGGGTCCGCCGAGCTGTTCGCCGGCGGTGACATATTTCCCTCGGGGCACACCGCCAACGCGGTGGTGACCTGGGGCATCCTCGCCTACCTCGCCACCACGCCGCGCGCCAGGCGCTGGCTCTCGGTCATCTCGGCCATGGTCGCCCTCGGCGTCGGGGCGACCACCGTGTACCTCGGCACCCACTGGGTGAGCGATGTGCTGCTCGGCTGGGCGGCCGGGCTGCTGATCCTGCTGGCGCTGCCCTGGTTCGAGCCGCTGATCGCGCGGGCCGAGGCCTTCGTCTTCGCCGTCCGCGAGAAGGTGCGCGAGCGCCGGCGGACCCGCGGCGCGGGCGTCCCGGCCCCGGTGCCGGCCCCCGTCGCGCCCGCGATGGTCCCCCAGCGGGGCCACGACGAGGACGACGCCCCGGTGCGCGAGCCGGTCGGCGCGGCGAGCGGACGCGGCGCCGGACGACCACTGCCGGCCCGGCCCCACCAGCCGGCCCGCCCGGAGCGGCCCGCCGCCGTCCCGGCCGGCACCCGCCGCTCCGCCCACACCGAGCGCCCGCCCCGGCCGGCCCCGGCCCGCCCCCTGGGCGGCTGACGGCGCGGCCACCGCCCGCACGCACCGCGAAGGCCCCCGGCACTGTGCCGGGGGCCTTCGTCGTCGTGGCCGTGGATGGCCGTCGGGCGGGCGGGGGCGGGGCTCAGCCGTGCCAGCAGCGGCGTACGGTGCCGTCCTCGACCTCGAAGTTCAGCCGCCCCGCCAGGTACTCCATGGTGATGACCGAGCCCGGCGGGAGCGACCTGACGGTGGACCAGCCGCGCGCGGAGGCGAGCCGCTCGGCCTCCTCGGCGCCGAGGCCGACATAGGACTCGGGGGCGTCGTCGGGATGGGCGGAGTGGGACGGTATGGGTGCCATGCGTCCACCGTAGGCGGGGCGGCGCGCGGACGGAAACGGGGGCTCCCGCAGGCCCGCGCGCCCCGGCCGAACCCGCCCGTTGTCCGCCCCGGGTACCCCACCAGTCACACTTCTGTCACAGGATCGGGACTCGCGTATGCCTCGAACTCCGTCACTCGTACGGGCAGTTCCTGACCGCTTGCCCAGTTATCGCACACGCGGGTTCCAGCCACCCGCACACAATTCCCGGAGAGGCTTCCTTTTCCCGCCGAACACCCGGGCAATTCCCACGTCGCGGCCCGCGGGACGGAATTGACAGGGCGTTGGCAATTCACCGCACCCTTACACAATCCCTACGTACGGGCGCGTCCGGGGCATGCGGTGGCGGCCCGCTCAGTCCCGTACCGCGTCGACCCGCACGCTCAGATCGTTCGCGCCCGTGTAGTACGGGCGGACCACCCCGGGCCCGGTCCGCCTGCCGGGGTAGACGAATATGGCCTGCTTCAGCGGGACGTCGTCCAGAAGGCGGGCCAGGCGCACGGCGGGCGCGCCGGAGCCGGCGAGCAGCCACAGGTCCCAGAGCCATTCCTTGGCGTCGAGGCCCTCGGCGAGGGGCTCGTAGGGCAGCGTGAACGTGAAGTGCTCGCCGTCGGCCGCGGCCGGGACCCGGTGGGTGCGTCCGCCGGCGCCGCGCAGCCGTGCCTCGACGACGGCGTCCGGTCCGAACGCCGTTCCGTACAGGCGGCCCCGGACGGTCACCGCGCCGCCGTCGAAGCCGATGGTGCCGGTCTCGGCGTGCGGCCTGCGCAGCCAGCTGCGGACGACGAGCTCACCGGAGCGGCCGGCGTGGGGGATGCGGACCGCGACCCGGTCGGCGTCCGGCCCCGGCTCCCGGTCCACCAGGGCGCGCAGATCCCGGGCGCCCGGCTCCAGGCGCCGCTCGTCGCCCTCGGCGAAGCGCACCCGGGCCTCCCACACGCCTTCGGCGAGGTCGACGGTGCTGGGCAGCACCGCGCGCAGCAGGCCCTTCGCGGCGGGCGTCAGGGGCAGCAGCACATCGGCGCCGGCCGCGGTGCCGCGCCGGGACAGCACGAGCGAGGCGCCCGGGCCACCGGCCGCGGTGACGTCGAAGGTCAGGCCGCCCGCGGAGTCGGCTATGCAGTCGGCGCGCGGCACGGCCGGCGTGCTCCCGGTGTCCGGTGACTCGGCGGTGGTGGTCATGCGGTCTGCCCCTTCCGGAGCGCGGAGGCGGCCTTGTGGCGCAGGGCGTACGCCCCGTCGAGGGCGGTGGTGCGGGCGCGGTGCACCGTCTGGCGCAGCGGCCCCGCGGAGCGGCTGCCGCCGCCGCGGGCGTGCAGGTCGGCGAAGAGCGCCTCGTGCTGCCCGGCGATGGCGGCGGGGTCGAAGCGCCGGGAGTTCTCCAGGGCCGCCCGGGCCATGCGGTGGCGCAGCGCGTCGTCCTGGATCAGTTCGAGCAGGCCCGCCGCGACCGCGTCCGCGCTGCCGGTCTCGACCAGCCGGCCGTCCACCGTGTCGTGGATGATCTCGCGCGGTCCCTGCGGGCAGTCGGTGGAGACCACGGGCAGACCGCAGCGCATCGCCTCGACGATGGTCATGCCGAAGGACTCGTGGCTCGAGGTGACGGCCGCGAGGGAACCCTTGACCCACTCGCTGTCGAGATCGCCGGACAGGCCCATGAGGAACACATGGTTGTAGAGGCCGAGATCGTCGATGAGGTTGCGCAGCGACTCGCGTTCGTTTCCGAAGGCGTCGCCCGAGCCGTGGATGCGCAGCCGCCAGTCCGGGCGTACGGCGACGACCTGGGCGAAGGCCCGCACCAGCAGGTCGTACCGCTTGACCGGGGTGAGCCGTCCGGCCGCCACCACCAGCCTGCTGTCTCCGGAGGCGGGCGCGAGGCGGGGCGCGGGCACGGAGTTGGGCACGGCGTCGACGCGGACACCGGGCAGGTTCAGGGCGCGGTAGGCCTCCGCGTCGGCGCGGGTGACGGTGGTGACGGCGTCGAGCAGCGGATAGCTGTGGGCTATCTCGCTGCGCAGCCGGTAGCTGTGCCCGGTGAGGGTGAGGTGTTCCTGGCCGACGCGCACGACGCCGGGGCGGGCCCCGCGCGCGATGTGCACGTTCAGGCCGGGCCGGGTGCCGATGACGACGTCGGCGCCGGTCTGCGCCAGGTGGGCGCCGATCCGGGCGTCCGTGAGGCGGCTGTACTGGCTGTGGCGGCCGTCACCGCGCGGGAAGACCTTGGCCGGCCTGCGGTGCTCGGGGTCCTCGCCGTCGTAGCCCGGGCTGTCCTTGCGCAGGTCCACGAGGTGCCGCAGACGGACGCCCCGGGGGGCGGGCAGGGTGGGCTCGTCGTGGTGGCGGAAGACGGAGACGATCTCGACGTCGTGCCGCCGGGCCAGCTCACCGGCGAGGTTGAAGGTCGATCGTATGGTGCCGCCCAGGCTGTACGCGTTGTGCAGCAGGAAGGAGAGGTGCATGCGCCACGCGTCCCTTGGTCGGTCGGTCGATCGGCCGAACATGCGCGTGATCATGCGACCGGTCGGGCATGGTCAGGACCGAAACTCTTTCCATCAATATTCGACTCTACTGGGCGTACCGGTGATCCGTTCCGGGGGACCGATCACCCCGGGCCCCGCCCGGAGCCCGCCCCGCCACGGCGGACCGGGCGCTCGGCGGCGGACCGCGCGGGGCCCGGCCTCACCTCGGACGCGCGGCCGACGCGGTCCGCGACCCGGCCCGCTTCCCGTCAACTGCGCGACGGCCCGCGGGGGTTGACCAAGAGTGAACGGTTTTGCCCGCGCCCCCCGTCCCCCGCTCACCCCGGTTCGATCCCGTGCGCCCGCGCGCGTGACTCCGGCCGCGGATCCTCCGTTGTCGTTCGTACGAGAGAAGCCGGGAACCGCCCGGCGCATCCACTCAGTTCCTAGGAGCCACCCGTGCCGCGCATGCTCGACGTCAGCGAGGACGTCCGCGCCGAGATCGGCGACGAAGAAGCCGAGCGGCTGCTCGCCGGCGAGAACGCCCCGGGCAGCTACGACTGCACCTCCTGCCGCACGCCGGGCGACTCCGAGCAGGAGCGCACCAGCACCGTCCTGTTCGTGGGCGAGGAAACGGCCGTGCTCGCCTTCGCCCACGCCAGCTGCATCCCCTCCCAGGTCGTCCAGGTCGCCGAGGAGCAGCTCCAGGGCGCCGTACGCTCCATCACCGGCGAGGACCCGTCCCCGGGCGCGCCCGAGCAGGCCGTGCTCGGCATCACCAGCGGCCTGGTCCTGATCGAGGGCGAGCTGCACCCGGCGCTCGTCGTCGAGCCGACCGGCCCGATCGCCCGCCCCGGCTCGGGCGGCACCTCCGACGAATTCCTGCCGCTCCTGATCGAGCAGGGCTTCGTGCCGGTGACCGACATGGGCCGGGCGCCGTCGGTGCTGGCCGGCTGGTCCGTCCTGCTCGCGATGGGCCAGCTGCACGCCGTCCTGCAGCCCGGCACCGGCGGCGGCAGCAGCTCGGTGTCGTGGTGGCAGGCCCACCAGCCGCTCCAGGTGACGGAGGGCTGGCGCGCCGCCGCCAACAAGTCGCAGCGCGTGCTGGTCTACGCGGTCCCGGTCGGCGCGGTCGGCCAGCAGCCGCGCGAGGACCTGCTGAGGGACGCCCTGGAGAAGGCCGCGGCCGACGGCCGCCTGGTGGCCGCCGCCATGCCGCTGGCCGGCACCTGATCCCGCCCCTGGTCCGCAGGGCCGCCCCACGCCCGGGCGGCCCCGTCACACGCCCGTCCCGGCCGGCGCCGGGGCGGGCGCACGCGTGGGCGGCGGCGGGCCCGCGGCCGGGCCCGGGCCCGCGGCGGGCCGAACCGAGGCGGGGCGCCCGGCGCCGGCCGTGCTTCCGATAAGCCGGAACACCCCGCATCCCCGGCCGTACGGGGTCGTTGGCACATACGTGCACACATACGACCCCTCCCGCCAGCCGTACCAGTCCCAGATCCCCGCCATGCGCCCCTCGGGCGAGGCCTCGGGAACCCACTCCGCGACGCCCATCTACGACGCGCTGTACTCGGAGTACCTGCGGTCCTTCCGCGCCCTGCCCGGTGACCGGTCCGGCGAGGAGGACCTCGGCTTCACCGGGTTCGGTGTGCTCGGCGGCTTCGGTACGGGGATGCACAGCGCCCGCACCGGCCAGCAGGGCGGCCACCAGACCCAGCACTTCCCGGTCACGTACGCCGGCAACTGGCACGTGCACCCGGCGATGAACGCCAACGGGCGGCAGTACGCCGGGCACCAGCTCCCGGCGGCACTGCCGCCCGGCCCCCGCCGGGGGCTCTGACCTTCTCCCGCGCGGGAAGCGCTCCCCCGCGGGCTCCCGTGCGGGAGTTACTTCTTGCGCCCGCGCTTCTCGCGCACCCGCACCGAGATGTGGATCGGGGTGCCGTCGAAGCCGAACTCCTCGCGCAGCCGGCGCTCGATGAAGCGCCGGTAGCCGGCCTCGATGAAGCCCGAGGCGAAGAGGACGAAGCGGGGCGGCTTGGTGCCCGCCTGGGTACCGAAGAGGATGCGGGGCTGCTTTCCGCCGCGGATCGGGTGCGGGTGGCCGGCCACCAGCTCGCCGAGGAAGGCGTTGAGGCGGCCGGTGGGGACGCGCGTCTCCCAGCCCGCCAGCGCCGTCTCGATCGCCGGGACCAGCTTCTCCATGTGGCGGCCGGTCAGCGCGGAGACGTTGACGCGGGGCGCCCAGGCGACCTGCTGCATCTCGGTCTCGATCTCGCGCTCCAGGTAGTAGCGCCGCTCCTCGTCGAGGGTGTCCCACTTGTTGTAGGCGATGACCAGGGCGCGTCCGGCGTCCACGGCCATTGTGATGATGCGCTGGTCCTGCACCGAGATGGACTCGCTGGTGTCGATGAGGACGACCGCGACCTCCGCCTTCTCGACGGCGGCGGCGGTGCGCAGCGAGGCGTAGTAGTCGGCGCCCTCCTGGAGGTGGACGCGCCGGCGGATGCCGGCCGTGTCGACGAACTTCCAGGTGATTCCGCCGAGTTCGATCAACTCGTCCACCGGGTCGCGGGTGGTGCCCGACTGCTCGTTGACGACGACCCGGTCCTCCTTGGCCACCTGGTTCAGGAGCGAGGACTTGCCGACGTTGGGGCGGCCGATCAGCGCGATGCGGCGGGGCCCGCCCGTCGCGGTGCCGAAGCGCTGCGGCGGGGCCTCGGGCAGCGCCTTGAGGATCTCGTCGAGCAGGTCGCCGGTGCCGCGGCCGTGCAGCGCCGAGATCGGGAAGGGCTCGCCGAGGCCCAGCGACCACAGGGCCGCGGCGTCGGACTCGCCGGACATGCCGTCGACCTTGTTGGCGGCGAGCACGACCGGCTTCCCGGCCCGGCGGAGGAGGCGGACGACGGCCTCGTCGGTGTCGGTGGCGCCCACGGTGGCGTCGACCACGAAGACCACGGCGTCGGCGGCCTCGATGGCGTACTCGGCCTGGGCGGCGACCGAGGCGTCGAGGCCCAGGACGTCCTGCTCCCAGCCGCCGGTGTCGACGACCTTGAAGCGGCGGCCGGCCCATTCGGCCTCGTAGGTGACGCGGTCGCGGGTGACACCGGGCTTGTCCTGGACGACGGCCTCGCGGCGCCCGATGATGCGGTTCACCAGGGTCGACTTGCCGACATTGGGGCGGCCGACGACGGCGAGGGCGGGGAGCGGGCCGTGGCCGGCCTCGCCGAGCGCGTCCTCGACCTCCTCGACGTCGAAGCCCTCTTCGGCGGCGAGCTCCATGAACTCCGCGAACTCGGCGTCGCCGAGAGCTCCGTGTTCGTGCTGGTCGTTCATGAAGTCCGTACCTCGTTCATCGTGGTGATCGGTGGACCGCGATCGGGCGGTCCACTACTGAAAGTCTGGCCTAGCGCCCGGTCAGGCGCCTGGCGGTCTCCAGGTGGCCGGTGAGCCGGTCCTGGATGCGGACGGTGGCCTCGTCCAGGGCTGTGCGGGTGCGTCTGCCGCTGCCGTCACCCGCCGCGAAGGCGTCTCCGAACACGACGTCGACGCGGCTGCGCAGCGGCGGCAGCCCCTTTATCAACCGGCCGCGGCGCTCGGTGCTTCCCAGGACCGCCACCGGCACGATGGGCGCGCCCGACCGTACGGCGAAATAGGCGAGCCCGGCCCGCAGCGAGGCGAAGTCGCCGTCGCCCCGGGTGCCCTCCGGGAAGATCCCGAGGACGCCGCCGCCGTCGAGCACGGCGAGCGCGTCGGTGATCGCGGCGCGGTCGGCGCCCGACCGGTCCACCTTCACCTGGCCGATGCCTTCGAGGAAGGGGCCGAGCGGGCCCACGAAGGCTTCCTTCTTGATCAGGAAGTGGGTGCCGCGCGGGGCGGTGCCCATGACCATGGGGCCGTCGATGTTGTGCGAGTGGTTCACGGCCAGGATGACCGGGCCGCTGGCCGGAACCCGCCAGGCGCCCAGCACCCGGGGCTTCCACAGCCCGTACATCAGGCCGACGCCGATGCGGCGCCCGATCTCGGCGCCCCGCGGGGAGACAACCGTCACTTGGCGGCCCGCTTCTCCTCGACCAGGGTGACGACGCACTCGATGACCTGGTCGAGGGTGAGCTCGGTGGTGTCCACCTCGACGGCGTCCCCGGCCTTGGCTAGCGGGGAGGTCTTGCGGCCGGAGTCGGCCGCGTCCCGCTGGAGCAGGGCCTCGCGGGTGGCGCTCACGTCGGCGCCCTTGAGCTCACCGCTGCGGCGGGCCGCGCGCGCCTCGGGAGAGGCGGTGAGGAACACCTTCAGGTCGGCGTCGGGCAGCACGGTGGTGCCGATGTCACGGCCCTCGACCACGATGCCCTGCTCGGCGCCGGCCGCGATGTCCCGCTGGAGCTGGGTGATCAGGGCGCGCACCTCGGGCACGGCGCTGACCGCGCTCACCTTGGAGGTGACGTCCTGGGTGCGGATGGGTCCCGAGGCGTCCTCGCCGTCGACCGTGATGGTCGGCCCCGACGGGTCGGTGCCGGAGACGATGACGGGCTTGGCGGCCGCGACGGCGATCTCGGCGGGGTCGGTGATGTCGATCCCGTTGGTGATCATCCACCAGGTGATCGCCCGGTACTGCGCCCCGGTGTCGAGGTAGCTCAGACCGAGCTTGGCGGCGACCGCGCGCGAGGTGCTGGACTTGCCGGTGCCGGAGGGGCCGTCGATGGCGACAATCACTGCTGCCGGAGTGGTCCGGGCGGCGCTTTCCACGGTGACGGACACCTTCCTGGTACGGGGTGGGGATGCTCGGGGCGCACTTCCGCCCCCTACAAGGTTACTGGCTCGTGCGAGGCCCCCGTCCCGCCCGGTCGGGGACGGCCCCGGGCGGGGGTGGGCCGGCCGCCGGCCCACCCCCGACGGGCCCTCGACCGGCCCCGGCAGGGCGGGGCGGGCCGGCCCCGGCGCGCGTCACTGCCGGATCGACCAGCCCCGCTCGCGCAGCGCCGCGGTCAGGCCCGGGGCCGCGGCCGGCTCCACCATGAGCTGGACCAGGCCCGCCTGCTGGCCGGTGGCGTGCTCGATGCGGACGTCCTCGATGTTGACCCCGGCCCGGCCCGCGTCCGCGAAGAGCCGCGCGAGCCCGCCCGGCTCGTCACTGAGCAGCACCGCGACGACCTCGTACGTGGCGGGCGCCGCGCCGTGCTTGCCGGGCACCCTGACCCGGCCGGCGTTGCCGCGCCGCAGCACGTCCTCGATGCCGGCCGCGCCCCCGGTCCGCTCGTCCTCGTCGGCGGACTCGAGGGAGCGCAGGGCGCGCACCGTCCCTTCGAGGTCTGCGGCGATCTTGGACAGGACGTCCGCGACCGGGCCGGGGTTGGCGGAGAGGATCTCCACCCACATCCGGGGGTCGGAGGCGGCGATGCGGGTCACGTCGCGGATGCCCTGGCCGCACAGCCGTACCGCCGTCTCGTCGGCCTCCTCCAGGCGGGCGGCCACCATCGAGGAGACCAGCTGCGGGGTGTGCGAGACGAGGGCCACGGCCCGGTCGTGGGCGTCCGCGTCCATGACGACCGGCACGGCGCGGCACAGGGCGACCAGTTCGAGGGCCAGGTTGAGCACTTCGGTGTCGGTGTCCCGGGTCGGCGTGAGCACCCAGGGCCGGCCCTCGAAGAGGTCGGCGGTGGCGGCCAGCGGGCCGGAGCGCTCCTTGCCGGACATGGGGTGGGTGCCGATGTAGGAGCCGAGGTCGCAGCCGAGCGCGAGCAGTTCGCGGCGCGGGCCGCCCTTGACGCTGGCCACGTCGATGTAGCCGCGCGCCAGGCCGGCGCGGATCGCCCCGGCCAGGGTGGTGGCCACGTGCGCGGGCGGCACCGCGATCACGGCGAGGTCCACGCGGCCCTCGGGCGCCTCGTCCGTGCCGGCGCCGAGCGCGGCGGCGGTCCGGGCCTGGCCGGGGTCGTGATCGGCGAGGTGCACGGTGATCCCGCGGCTCGCGAGGGCCAGGGCGGCGGAGGTGCCGATGAGGCCGGTACCGATGACGAGGGCGGTTCTCACTGGGCGATGTCCTTGCGCAGGGCGGCGGCGGGGCCGAGGTAGACATGGGCGATCTCGGAGCGGTCGAGATAGGTCTCGACGTGCGCGAGGATCCGCACCACCCGGGGCATGGCCCCCGCGATGTCGAGCTCCTGGGCGCAGAGCAGCGGCACGTCGGTGAGGCCGAGGCGGCGTGCGGCGGCGGCCGGGAAGTCGCTGTGCAGATCGGGGGTGGCGGTGAACCAGATGCTGATGAGGTCGTCCGCGGTGAGGCCGTTGCGGTCGAGTGCCTCGGTGAGCAGCGCGCCGACCTGCTCCTCCATGTGCCCGGCCTCGTCCCGTTCCAGCTGGACGGCCCCTCGTACCGCTCGTACCGCCACGACGTTCTCCTCGGACCTCGGCCTTCGCTCTTCGTTCCCGATCAGCGTAGTCAGCGCGGTCCGCGGCCGGGCGCGAGGGAGGCGGCCGCGCGGGGCAGGCCCGGCGGTGACCCGGGCGGTCGGCCCGGGCGGGGAGGCTGCGCCGCCCGGGCGATCCGGGCCCCGCCGTCCCTCGCCGGGCGGGGCGCGGGGTAGAACCGACGGATGATCCTGCATGTGGTTCCCCTGGACGAGTGGTCGGCCTCCCCCGCTCTGCCCTACCGCCCGCCCTCGCTGGACGCCGAGGGCTTCGTGCACTGCTCGGCCGACGAGGCGGCGGCCCTGGCCGTCGTCGACGCCCGCTACCGCGCGGCGCCGGGCCCGCTGGTGGTGCTGTGCGTCGAGGAGTCGGCGCTCGATGCGGAGGTGCGCTGGGAGGGGAGCGCGGGGGTGCTGTTCCCGCACGTGTACGGGCCCATCGCGCGGACGGCCGTGACGGCGGTGCTCGACGTCCGCAGGGACGGGGACGGCCACGCGGTCGCCCTCACGCCGCGCGGCTGAGGGGCGGGGGGGGCGGGGCTCGGGGGCGTGGGGCGCGCTGCCGGGTGGCCCGGGGGGTGCGCGGGCCCGCGTGCGGGCGGCCCGGGGGCCGGCGGCGGGGCGTGCGCGGGCCCGCGCGCGGGTGGCGCAGGGCCGGTGGCGGGGCTCGTGCGCTCGCCGGGCGCGCGGAACATGCGGCCCGTCGGTGCTTCGCCGCGGCGCCCTTCGACGCCAGGATGCTCCTGCCGCGCGCCGTCCGGGCGCGGGTACCACTTCGCGTCCGGCGTGAGGGCCCCGCGCCCGGCGTGACGATCCGAGGAGCACCCGATGGAAGCGGAAGCGGTCAACAGTCGCAGGACGGTACTCATGGCGGCGGGCGCGGCGGGCGCGGCGGCCCTCACCGGCTGCTCGGGCTCCGGGGGCGGCGGGGACGCCGCGGCGACCCCGGCCGCATCCCCCTCCGCGTCCGCGCCGAGCGGCGCCCCGTCCGCCTCGCCCGGCCAGTCGAGTCCGTCCGCCGGGGCCGGGCAGGTCCTCGCCCGGACCTCCGACATCCCGGTCGGCGGCGGCAAGGTGTTCGCCGACCAGAAGGTCGTCGTCACGCAGCCGCAGGCCGGCACCTTCAAGGGCTTCTCGGCGATCTGCACCCACCAGGGCTGCACCGTCTCCACCGTGGCCGACGGCACCATCGACTGCCCGTGCCACGGCAGCAAGTACCGGATCACGGACGCCTCGGTGGCGCAGGGGCCGGCGCAGCGTCCGCTGCCCGCGCGCCGGATCACCGTGGATAAGGATTCGATCCTGCTGCCCTGACCGGGGACGATGGGCGCCATGACCCCCGAGCAGCTCGTGACCGGCCACACCGTCTACTCCTGTGTCATGGGCTCGCGCGCCTTCGGCCTGGCGACCGAGGACAGCGACACCGACATCCGGGGCATCTACCTCGCGCCCACCCCGCTGTTCTGGCGTTTCGAGAAGCCCCCGGCACATGTGGAGGGCCCGGCGGACGAGCAGTTCAGCTGGGAGCTGGAGCGGTTCTGCGAGCTGGCCCTGCGCGCCAACCCGAACGCCCTGGAGTGCCTGCACTCCCCGCTGGTCCAGTACGCCGACGCCACCGGGCAGGAACTCCTGGCCCTGCGCGGGTCGTTCCTCTCCCGGCAGGCCCATGAGACCTTCACCCGGTACGCGCTGGGCCAGCGCAAGAAGCTCGACGCGGACGTGCGCCAACACGGCGCGCCCCGCTGGAAGCACGCCATGCATCTGGTGCGGCTCCTGATGAGCTGCCGCGACCTGCTGCGCACCGGCGTGCTCACGATCGACGTCGGCGCGGAGCGCGAGTGGCTGCTCGCGGTCAAGCGGGGCGAGGTGGCGTGGCCGGAGGTGGAGTCCGCGATGGCCAACCTCGCCGCCGAATCCGCCGAAGCGGCCCTGCGCAGCCCCCTGCCCACCGAGCCGGACCGGGCGCGGATCGCGGACTTCCTGTACCGCACGCGCCGCGACTCGGCCCTGAAGGCGGACGCGTAGCTGACCTCCGGCAGGGGGTTCAGGCAGCGCCCACCCCGCGGGCCGGGCGCGCGGGGCTCAGCGCCCCAGGCGTACGCGGACGACGAAGTCGTGCAGCGCATCGTGCCCGGCGGCGGTCTCGGGCAGGGACGAGGCGGCCTGTGCTTCGTCCAGGGCGCTGTGCAACGCCTTGATGTCCGTGGCGACGCGCTCGTGGTCGAGTCCGGTCGCCGCGCCGTGTTCGGCCTCGGCCTTCACGGCTATCAGGTCGGGCAGATAGCCGGGCGCCGCGACCTCGCCGACGAGCCGCGTCAGGTCCGCCTCCACCTGGCCGCTGCGCATGAGGTGGATGCCGGTGAGCAGCACCCTGAACACGTAGAGCAGAGGCTTGAGTTCACCGCTCTTCTCGAACAGCCGCCACTGCGTGCCCGCGAACCCTCGGTAGTGGTGGGCGTGGTGGGAGGTGAGCACGTCCGGCGCGAGTGCAACCAGTTCTGCGTGCGCGTCCGTCGTGTGCACAACGAGGGGAGAGAGCAGCTGCTCCATGACATAACCGTTCCTGCGCAGCATCAGGCGTACGAACTTGCGCAGGTCGTGGGTGACGAGGTCCATCTCCACCCCGTTCCGGTCCCACATCCGCGACCGCGTCTCCTCCGGCCGGCCCAGTCCCAGCAGGGCCTCGGTCGGCAGGAGGTGGACCCCGCGCAGATCGACGTCGGAGTCGCGGGAGGGGAAGCCGTAGAGGTGCGCGCCCGAGACCGTGGCGAACAGCACCGGGTCGGGCTGGTCCGCGATTGCGGGGGCGAGGGTGGCGGGCTTGAGGGGGATCATGGGTCAAGCGTCCCAGAGGGCCCCCAGGGTCAGGAGTTCGCTGCGGTACTCGATGCGCTCGGCCCATTCCTTGGGCCAGGCCGCGACGCCCAGGTGGGCCCCCGCGAACGCGCCGGTCAGACAGGCGATGGAGTCCGAGTCGCCCTGGGTGCAGGCGGCCCGGCGCAGGGCGGTGAGGGGCTCGTCGGGGAAGAGCAGGAAGCAGAGCAGGGCGGTGGCGAGCGCCTCCTCGGCGATCCAGCCGTCGCCGGTGTCCAGGCACGGGTCGGTTTCGGGCGAGGGGTCGCGCAGCGCCTTGAGCACCCGGTCGAGCGCGTCCAGACAGTCGTCCCAGCCGCGCGCGATGAAGTGCGCGGGCGTCGGATCCTGAGAGCGCGTCCACAGGTCGCCGAGCCAGCGGTCGTGGTACCGGGTGCGGTTCTCGTACGCGTACGAGCGCAGCCGGCCGACCAGGCCCGCCGGGTCCGCGCCCTGGGCGAGCAGGTACACGGCTCGGGCGGTGAGGTCGCAGGCGGCGAGCGCGGTGGGGTGGCCGTGGGTGAGCGCGGACTGCAACTGGGCCGCGCCCGCCCGCTGTTCCTCGCTCAGCCCCGGGACGAGTCCGAGCGGCGCGACCCGCATGTTGGCGCCGCAGCCCTTGGAGTCGATCTGGCTCGCCTGCTGCCAGGGCAGCCCGCCGGCCAGCTGGGCGCAGGCCACCAGGCAGGTGCGGCCGGGGGCCCGGTTGTTGTCGGGCGACCGGTACCAGTCGACGAACTCCTCGCGCACCGGCCGCTCCAGGCGCAGCGGGCCGAGCAGCCCGCGGTCCATGGCGGTGCGGATGCCGCGGCCCAGGGCGAGCGTCATCTGGGTGTCGTCGGTGACGATCGCGGGCTTGGGCAGCGCCATCTCGCGCCACGGCCCGCACTTCGCGAGGATGGCGGGCACGTCGCTGAACTCGGTGGGGAAGCCGAGGGCGTCCCCCAGCGCGAGGCCGATCAGGGCTCCGGTGGCGGTCTGTTTCGCGGCACGGTTCATGACGGTCGTCCCTCCGGGCGCAGAAGCGGCGGGTGCAGCGCGGTGGCCGGGCCCGTCCGGTAGAGCGCGGCCGGTTTGCCCCGGCCGCCGGTCAGCCGCGAGGCCCCTGCCACCTGCTCGACGAAGCCGGGCGTGGCGAGCACCTTGCGGCGGAAGTTGGGGCGGTCGAGCGCGGTGCCCCACACCGTCTCGTACACCTGCCGCAGCTCGCCGAGCGTGAACTCGGGCGGGCAGAAGGAGGTGGCGAGGCAGGTGTACTCCAGCTTGGCGCCGACGCGTTCGCGGGCGTCGGCGAGGATCCGGGCGTGGTCGAACGCGAGGTCGACGGCGAGGTCGCGGTGGCCGTCGGCGGGCACCCACGCGGCGTGCGCCGCGTCGCCCCCGCCGCGCGGTTCGGGCAGGTCGGGCACGAGGGCGGTGTACGCCACGGACACCACGCGCATCCTGGGGTCGCGGTCCGGCTCGCTGTAGGTGCGCAGCTGTTCCAGGTGCAGCCCGGCGACGACGGCGTCGGACAGGCCGGTCTCCTCGGCGAGTTCGCGCCGCGCCGCCAGCTCGGCGGACTCGCGCGGCAGCACGAACCCGCCGGGCAGCGCCCACGCCCCCGCGTACGGGTCCTGGCCGCGCCGGATGAGCAGGGCGTGCAGGGCCCCCTCGCGCACGGTGAACACGGCGAGGTCGACGGTGACGGCGAACGGCTCGAAGGCGTACGGGTCGTATCCCTCGGGCCGCCCGCCCGGTGCGCCCGGCCCGGCCCTCTCGGGCACCTCTCCCCCGGCCTCCCGGGCGCCCCCCGGCCGCCCCGCGGCGGTCACCGGCGTTCCGGGAGCGGGTCGGCGAGGCCCCAGCCGCGGTCGAGCAACGCGTCCACCGCTGCGACCGCGGTGGCGAGGCGCTCCTCGTGCGGGCCGCGCAGCTCGATGAACTCCCGCCCCGTACGCGTCAGTTCGGCCCGGAACCGGTCGGTCATCCAGGGCCGCAGCTCCTCCCCGTCGCGCAGCCCGTCGTCCTCGAAGGGCACGCCCTCGTGGTCGGTGAGCAGCCACAGGTGGTGCGGCGCGGCCCGCTCGGCGACCGCCTCGACGCGCGGGTTGCGGCCGCCCATGTAGCGCTCGTGCCACACGGTGGTGGCGAAGGAGTCGGTGTCGCAGAACAGCACGGGCGAGCCGAGCCCGGCGGCCGCGTCCTCGCGCTCGTTCTGCCGCTCGGCGATCACCGGGAACTCGTCCGAGCCGAACTCGACGTCCTCCCACTGGGCTTGGCGGCAGTGGGCGCGCAGCGCGGCCAGTTTGCCCTCGCTGTACTCGCGCCCGTACTCCGCCACCCAGCGGGTCGTGGCCCAGACCCCGCCGCGGGCGCGGTAGTGGGCGGCCAGGGCGCGGGCCATGGTGGTGGTGCCGGTGGACTCGGCGCCGAGCACGACCACGCGCCGGGCGAACCAGGCCCGTACGGGCGCCTGGAGGAACCCCCAGGCCCCGACCGGGTCCTTGCGCACGGCGGTGCCGGAGACCGGGAACAGCGTGCGGTCGAGGTCGACCAGGACGTGCTCGGCGCCGAAGCGCCGGGCCAGCTCGTCGCCGTACGACTCGGAGGTGAACACCGCGTCGACCCGCTCGGGCACGGCGCCCCGGAAGACGGCCATGTGGGCGTCCCATATCGCCGGGTCGTGCAGGTCCATCTCCGTGTCGTCCACGGCGCCCAGGACGCGGACGTCCGGGTGGGCCGCGCGCATCCACTCGACGCGTTCGGCGAGCGGGACCGTCTCGACGGAGGCCGCGCACACCAGCACGGTGAGCCGCTCGCAGCGCTCGGCCGCGGTGCGTACGAGGTGGTGGTGGCCGGCGTGCGGCGGGTAGAACTTGCCGAGGACCAGGCCGTGTTGATGGAGACGGGTCGTCACGCCGCCACCTCCGCGAGCCGCCCCGGGCGGGCGCCGAGCTCGCGCCGCCAGTTGCGCAGCCCGATCAGGCACAGGGTGAGGAAGCCGGCGTACAGCAGCGAGGTCGCGTAGAGCTCCTTGTAGGCGTAGAGCGGGATGTAGACCACGTCCGCCGCGATCCACAGCCACCAGGACTCGACGAGCTTGCGGCACTGCCCGTACGTCGCCGTCAGGGACAGGGCGGTGGTCAGCGCGTCCCAGAACGGGACGGTCGAGTCGGTGGCCGCGCCGAGCAGGAGAGCCAGCGCGAGGGTCCCCACCGCCCCCGCCGCGAGCAGCCACAGCCACTCGGTGCGGGTCGTGCGCCGCACCGCGAGCGTGCCGGAACCTGGTCCACCCCCGTGGGCCCAGGTCCACCAGCCGTACGCGGCGAGGGCGATGAAGACGACTTGGAGGCCGGCGTCGGCGTACAGGCCCGACCGGAGGAACAGCACGATGAAGAACACGTTGTTGGCCAGCCCCACCGGCCAGTTGGCGATGTGCTGCCGGGCCACCAGCCAGACGCAGAGCGCGCCCGTGACGAAGCCCAGGATCTCGGTCCAGGTGAGGCTCACGCCGACCTCCTTAATAGTCACTGTGACTATAAAGGTCGGCGCGGAGGGCGCACAAGCCTGTTCGGACGGGCGCACGGGGTTTCGGGGGGCGCACACGACGACAGAGCCCGGCTCCCCGTTACGGAACGGGAAACCGGGCTAGGGCGGCCGGAGTTGGGCGGACCTAGAGGTCGACCTCGCGCATCAGCATGCCGACCTCGGTGTTGGTGAGGCGGCGCAGCCAGCCGGACTTCTGGTCGCCGAGCCCGATCGGGCCGAAGGCGACGCGGACCAGCTTCTCGACGGGGAAGCCGGCCTCGGCCATCATGCGGCGCACGATGTGCTTGCGGCCCTCGTGCAGCTCGATCTCGACGAGGTAGTTCTTGCCGGTCTGCTGCACGACGCGGAAGGCGTCGGCCCGCGCGTAGCCGTCCTCCAGCTGGATGCCCTCCTTGAGCCGCTTGCCGATCTCGCGCGGCAGCGGGCCCGTGATGGCGGCCAGGTAGGTCTTCTTCACGCCGTACTTGGGGTGGGTCAGACGGTGGGCCAGCTCGCCGTGGTTGGTGAGCAGGATGATGCCCTCGGTCTCGGTGTCGAGACGGCCGACGTGGAAGAGCCGGGTCTCGCGGTTGGTGACGTAGTCACCGAGGCACTGGCGGCCGTCCGGGTCCTCCATGGTGGAGACGACGCCGGCCGGCTTGTTCAGGGCGAAGAACAGGTACGACTGGGTGGCGACGGTCAGACCGTCCACCTTGATCTCGTCCTTCTCCGGGTCGACGCGCTTGCCCTGTTCGAGGACGATCTCGCCGTTGACCTCGACGCGGGCCTGCTCGATCAGCTCCTCGCAGGCGCGGCGCGAGCCCATGCCGGCCCGGGCGAGCACCTTCTGCAGCCGCTCGCCCTCCTGCTCGGCCCCGGGGAAGGTCTTCGGCGTCTTCACATCCGGCTTGTCCGCGTACCGGTCGCGGTTGCGCTGCTCGATCTTGGCGTCGAGCTCGCGCGGACGGGCCTGGCCCAGGCGCTGGCCGTGCGGGCCGCGGCGCACCGGGGTGCCGCCCTGGGGCGCCTTGGGGCCGCCCTTGGCGCCGCCGCGCGCCGAGGCGCCGCGTCCGCCGCGGGGGGCGTCGCCGGGCACGTCGTAGGTGCGCTCCTCGGGACGCAGCGGACGCGGCTTGCCGCTGCCGCTCTGGCGCGGGCCGCCGCCCTGGCGCTGGCCGTCCCGGCCGCCGCCGGATCCGCCCCGGCCGCCGCCACCGCCACTGCTGCCGCGGCCGCCGCTGTTGCCACCACGGCTCCCGCCGTTGTTTCCGCTGCTGTTCCTGCCGCTGCTGCTTCGCATCACATTTCCGTCTTGTCGTCTGCGGGGGTATCCGGCGCGTCGGGCGCGTCCGGATCGAACGACGGCACACCCTCCAGCGTCTCGGCCTCGATCGCGTCCGCCTCGGGGAGGAAGGGCGCGAGCTCCGGGAGCTCGTCCAGGCCGCGCAGGCCCATCCGCTCCAGAAAGTAGTTCGTCGTCCTGTACAGGATCGCACCTGTTTCGGGTTCCGTGCCCGCCTCGTCGACCAGACCCCGCTGGAGCAGGGTCCGCATGACCCCGTCGCAGTTGACTCCGCGCACCGCGGAGACCCGCGAGCGGCTCACCGGCTGGCGGTAGGCGACGACCGCGAGGGTCTCCAGCGCCGCCTGGGTGAGCCGGGCGTGCTGACCGTCCAGGACGAAGCCCTCCACCGCGTCCGCGTACGCGGCCCGGCTGTAGAAGCGCCAGCCGCCCGCCACCAGGCGCAGCTCGAAGCCGCGGCCCTGGACGGTGTACTCGTCGGCCAGCTCCCGCAGCGCGTCCGCCACGGCCCGCCGCGGCCGGTCGAGCACTTTCGCGAGGTGGTCCTCGGTGGCGGGCTCGTCCACGACCATGAGCACGGCTTCCAGGGCGGGCTTCAGCTCCATCTCCTCCGTCACGCGCTCTCCTCCTCCGTCACCACGTGGTCGAACTCGTCGGTCACCAGCGGCGCCCCGTCGCCCTCGCCGCCGCTCCAGCGCACCATCAGCTCCCCCAGCGCCTCGTCCTGGTCCAGGACGACGGCCTTCTCGCGGTACAGCTCCAGCAGGGCCAGGAACCGGGCCACCACGGTGAGGGTGTCCGGCGCGTCCTCGGCCAGCACCCGGAAGCTGGCCTCGCCGGCCTCCCGCAGCCGCGCCACGACGATCGCGGCCTGCTCCCGCACCGAGACGAGCGGGGCGTGGATGTGGTCCACGTACACCTGCGGCGCCGCCCTGGGCCGCATCGCCCTGACGGCCAGCTTCGCGAAGCCCTCCGCGCCGATGCTGATGACCACGTCGGGCAGCAGCCCGGCGAGGTGCGCCTCCAGGCCGACCGTGCGCGGGTACCGGCGCGCCTCGGTGTCGAGCCGCTCGCTGAAGATGTCGGCGACGCGCTTGTACGCCCGGTACTGGAGCAGCCGCGCGAACAGCAGGTCCCGGGCTTCGAGGAGGGCGAGGTCGGCCTCGTCCTCCACCTCGGCGGCGGGCAGCAGCCGGGCCGCCTTGAGGTCGAGCAGGGTGGCCGCCACGACGAGGAACTCGGTGGTCTGGTCCAGGTCCCAGTCCGGCCCCATGGCCCGGATGTGCGCCATGAACTCGTCGGTGACCCGGGAGAGGGCGACCTCGGTGACGTCCATCCTGTGCTTGGAGATCAGCTGGAGGAGGAGGTCGAAGGGCCCCTCGAAGTTGTCCAGCCGAACGGTGAACCGGCCGTCGCCGGGCTCGGACGCACGGTCGGGCTCGGGTACGTGGCCGGGCTCGGGCTCGGGCACACGGTCGGGCTCGGGGTCGGGCACACGGTCGGGCACACGGTCGGGCTCGGGGTCGGGGTCGGGCTCACCGGGTCCGGGGCCGGGGTCCGGGGGCGCGGCCCCCGGTGCCGTCCCCTCCGCCGCACCCGGGTCCGACCCCCGGAGGGTCTCGGGAAGGGGCGGGGTGGGGAGAGAACCCGGCCCCCGCCCCAGCGCACGACGCGTGGAAGGAGCGACGGGTTCGTCGGCAGTCGGCAAGGGGTGGTCCAGGGAGTGCGGGAAAACGGCGGGCGTAGCGGCAGGCTAGCCCTACCGCCCCCGAAGGCGCCGTACGAGGATGCTCGCGTCGCCCCGGGACTCCAGGTCCGCGAGGACCACGGCGACCGCCTCGCGGACGATCCGCCCGCGGTCGACGGCGAGCCCGTGCTCGCCGCGCAGCACCAGACGCGCGTGCTCCAGGTCCATGAGCTCCTCGGCGGAGACGTACACGGTGATCTTCTCGTCGTGCCGCTCGCGTCCGCTGGGCCGCCGGTTCGCGGCCCGCTGGCGGCGCCGCTCCTTGGCGGTGCCCGAGCCACCCTGTGCGGGGGCGCGCCGCGCCGTGGCGGCCTCCGCCTCCGCGGCGCCGCGGCTGCGCGGCTCGCCCTGGCCGGAGTCCTCGTCGGCCGCGGTGTGCTCCGGCGCGGCCGCCTCGGCGGTCGTGGGCTCGCTCTCGCCCGCCGGGGAGGGCACCCGCGGCTCGCCGTTGGCCCCCCGGCGCGGGGTGGACGGCGACAGCGCCATCCCCCCGGTCGTACGGAACAGTTCGTCGGCCCCGGGCAGACTCACTCGGCGTGACACCGGGCGAGCACCTCCCTGGCGAGCTGGCGGTAGGCGGCAGCGCCGACGGAGTTGGAGGCGTACGTCGTGATCGGCTCACCGGCGACCGTGGTCTCCGGGAAGCGCACCGTGCGGCCGATGACCGTGTGGTAGACGTGGTCGTCGAAGGCCTCGACCACGCGGGCCAGGACCTCACGGCTGTGCACCGTGCGGGAGTCGTACATCGTGGCGAGGATGCCGTCCAACTCCAGGTCGGGGTTGAGGCGTTCCTGCACCTTCTCGATGGTCTCGGTCAGCAGCGCGACACCGCGCAGCGCGAAGAACTCGCACTCCAGCGGCACGATCACCTTGTGAGCGGCCGTCAGGGCGTTCACGGTGAGCAGACCGAGCGAGGGCTGACAGTCGATCACGATGTAGTCGTAGTCCTGCATCAGCGGCTTGAGCGCCCGCTGGAGCGTGGACTCGCGCGCGACCTCGCTCACCAGCTGCACCTCGGCGGCGGACAGGTCGATGTTGCTCGGCAGCAGGTCCATGTTGGGGACCGCGGTCTTGAGCAGCACCTCGTCGGCCGACATGCCCCGCTCCATGAGCAGGTTGTAGACGGTGAGGTCGAGTTCCATCGGGTTGACGCCGAGGCCGACCGACAGGGCACCCTGCGGGTCGAAGTCGACGAGCAGCACCCGGCGGCCGTACTCGGCGAGCGCGGCACCCAGGTTGATGGTCGACGTGGTCTTGCCCACGCCGCCCTTCTGGTTGCACATCGCGATGATCTTGGCCGGGCCGTGGTCGGTCAGCGGGCCCGGGATCGGGAAGTACGGCAGCGGCCGTCCGGTCGGGCCGATCCGCTCGCGGCGCTGGCGGGCAGCGTCCGGGGCGAGGGTGGCCGCGTACTCGGGGTCGGGCTCGTACTCGGCGTCGGGGTCGTAGAAGTGGCCCTGGGGCACTTCCTCAAAGTCGGCGAGAGCGGCGGTGTCCCGGCCGCTCTCGTTGCCGGCCGTGGCGTTCACGTGTAGGCCGTCCATCATCCGTGGGGCTGTCGTCATGTGCTGGGTGGGGACCATCCCCGCGTCGGCGGGGGCCGGAGTGGTTTCGAAGGTGCGGACCGCGACGGAGCCGACAGCCTCGGGCCCCGAAGGGCTCTGGCCCCGTACGGACATCCCCGCAGGGATTCCTGACTGACCACCTCCGGGAGTAAATGTCGACTCATTCACAAGTCGTCTTACCTCCTTGGACGTGACCAGGAAACTTTATCGATAGGTCAGCGTGGCACCATGCCGACGGTTGGCGACTCTATGGCGTGTCACCGGTCCGCAGCAACACAATCCACCGGACCCGGCCCGATGTGTCGGCAACCGAACACCCTTCTGTCAAGGGCGTACGGGCACTCACGCGCACGTTTCACCAGTGCGCCAAACGGTTAAAGGGTTACGTTCGAGGCGAGTTGAGCGAGCCCTCGGCGGGCGGCCGGACGTGTCGTGACACACATCCGGCCGGACCTCGCTCGACAAGGTCCGGCCGGATGCAGAAGGTTGACGGTCCGCGTTGACGAACCGGCGTTTCCCTAGCCCAGAAGCGAGTGCAGCTCGACCTTCTCCAGGCCGTGGGCGTCGGCGACGGGGCCGTAAACGACCTGGCCGTCATGGGTGTTGAGGCCGAGCGCGAGGGCGGCGTCGCGGCGCAGCGCCTCGACCCAGCCGTTGTTCGCGAGCGACACGATGTAGGGCAGCGTGGCGTTGGTCAGCGCGTAGGTCGAGGTGTTCGGCACCGCGCCCGGCATGTTGGCCACGCAGTAGAAGACCGAGTTGTGGACCATGAAGGTCGGCTCGGCGTGGGTGGTGGGACGCGAGTCCTCGAAGCAGCCGCCCTGGTCGATCGCGATGTCGACAAGGACACTTCCGGGCTTCATCTTGGCGACGAGCTCGTTGGTGACCAGCTTCGGGGCCTTGGCACCGGGGATGAGCACCGCGCCGATGACGAGGTCGGCCTCGACGACGGCCTTCTCCAGCTCGTAGGCGTTGGAGACGATCGTCTGCACCTTGGTGCCGAAGATCTTGTCGGCCTCGCGGAGCTTGTTGATGTCCTTGTCGAGCAGGGTCACGTGGAAGCCCATGCCGACGGCGATCTGCGCCGCGTTCCAGCCGGAGACGCCGCCGCCGATGACGACGGCACGGCCGGCGTGGGTGCCGGGGACGCCGCCGGGGAGCACGCCGCGGCCGCCGGCCGAGCGCATCAGGTGGTAGGCGCCGACCTGCGGGGCGAGGCGGCCCGCGACCTCGGACATCGGGGCCAGCAGGGGCAGCTGCCGGTTCGCGGTCTCGACCGTCTCGTAGGCGATCGCGGTGGTGCCGGACTCCAGGAGGGCGTCCGTGCACTCGCGGGAGGCCGCCAGGTGCAGGTAGGTGAAGAGCGTCTGGTCCTTGCGGAGGCGGTGGTACTCCTCCGCGATCGGCTCCTTGACCTTCAGGAGCAGGTCGGCGGTGGCCCAGACCTCGTCGGCGCTGCCGAGGATCTCCGCACCCGCGGAGACGTACTCGGCGTCCGTGATCGAGGAGCCGACACCGGCGTTCTGCTCGACGAAGACCTGGTGGCCGTGGCGCACCAGCTCGTGCACACCGGCGGGGGTGATGGCCACCCGGAACTCGTTGTTCTTGACCTCGCGGGGGATGCCGACCTTCACGTCGATCACGGTCCTTGACTCAGGGGTAAACGGGGGCAATGTCATACATACCCGTACGCAAACAGGCGCACCGGGAGACACCGCAGGACGTTGCGGCTCACCCAGTCTAATGAAGGTCTTCGCGCTGTCTACCCTTACAAAGCTTTAATCTTTGGCCGAAGCGCTACGGATTTCGCAGGTCCCCGGCGCTCGCTGGCTCATCTTCCAGCAATCGGTCGGCCGTGGCCCGGTGCAGCCGGGCCGCCGCGGGATCCCCGAGCCGGTCCAGGGTGTCGGCGAGCCGGAGCTGGAGCGCGGCCTGGAGTCGCAGATCACCCGCCTTGCGGGCCTGCTCCACCGCCTCCCGGCAGGTGCGCAGCGACTCCTCGGGGCGGCCGGCGTACTCCTGCACCCGGGCCGCCTCGCTCAACGCCCTTGCCTGGCTGGGCAGATCACCGAGCCGTCGGTATCCGGCCACCGCGGCCCGCCAGCCGCGCAGCGCCTCGCCGTAGCGGCCCGCGTACGTGTGCACAGTGGCGAGCCGGCCGTACAGGCGGGCCTCGTCCGCGCGCTCGCCGCGCGCCAGCCGCTGGGACAGGGCGCGCCCGTACCAGTCGGCGGCCCGCTGCCAGTCCCCCAGCTCCTGGTGGGCGCCGCCTACGGATTCCATGGCGCGCCCGGTCGCGTACGGGTCGTTCGCCGCGCGGCCGGCGTCCAGGGCCGCCCGGTAGCGGGCCAGCGCCTCGGCCGTGCGCCCGGTCCCGGCGTCGAGGTCGCCGAGGTTCAGCAGGGCCGCGGCCCTCTCGCGGTGCAGCCCGCGGCGCTCGGCCACGTCGAGCACCAGCTGGTGCAGCCCGTACAGCTCGGGGGCCGCGGCCTCGGCGCCCCGGTGCGCGGCGAGCGCCCGCACCAGCGCGGCCACCAGGCGCCTGGCCAGGGTGTCGAGTTCCCCGTCCTGGACGGCGAGCCGGGCGGAGGCCAGCAGCGCGGGCTGCCGGCTGGTGAGCCAGGCGTCGGCGACGGGCGCGTTCGGAAAACGCAGGGCGCGCGGCAGACCGGCGAGCTTCTTGCGGGCGGGTGAGCCCTCCGGCTCGGTGACCGCCCGGCAGGACTGGAGCAGGCGCACCGTCCGCTCCAGCATGCGGGCGCGGGCCAGCTGCACCTCGCCGGGCCGGTCGGTGGCCTCGCACACCGCCCGCAGCAGCGGTACGAGCGCGCCGGGCACCCGGTACTGCTCGGGCGCGGCCGGGTCCTCGCGCAGCAGCCCGTACGCGGTGAAGTCGGCGAGCGCCGTACGGGCGCCCGAGATGGAGCAGCCGGCGAGGGCCGAGGCGGTGTGCGCGTCGGCGAGCCCGGCGGGGGCCAGCGCGAGCAGACGCAGTATCCGGGCGGCCGGCTGCGACAGGGATTCGTGGACGAGCCGGAAGGCCCGCGCCAACGGCCGTGCGGCGCTGGGGAGTTCGCTCTCCTCGTCGGACATCGCGCGCAGCCGCTTGGCCACGTCGGCGACGGTGGCCTTGGGCCGGGCGGCGAGCCAGCCGCCGACCAGGACGAGCGCGGCGGGCTGGCCCTGGCAGGCCTCCACGAGGTTCTCGGCGGCCCGCGGGTCGACGGTGACGCGCACCGATCCGGCGTAGCCCTCCAGGAGTTCGACGGCCGACTTCACGTCGAGGCCGCCCAGGGTGCAGGGCCGCACGTCCGGGATACCGGTCAGCGGCCCCGCGGCGGTCGCCACGATCAGGCACCGGGAGGTGTCGGGGAGCAGCGGGCCGACCTGTTCGGCGTCGGCCGCGTCGTCGAGCAGCACGATCGCCCGGCGCCGCGCCAGGGCGCCGCGGACCAGTTCGGCGAGTTCGTCCTCGCCCGCTCCGGGGGGCGCCGGTACGTCCAGCGCGTCGAGCAGGTCGCGGGCGACGCGGTCGGCGGGGACGCGGGCGCCGCCGGGTTCGGTGAGGGTGGTGTGCAGCAGTCCGTCGGGGTAGTCGCCGGCCACCCGGCGGGCCAGTTCGGCGGCGAGCGCGCTGCGTCCCGATCCCGGGCGGCCGGCGATGAGCAGGACCCGGGCGCGGGGCGACTTCTTTCCTGACAGGGTGTCAAGTCCGGCCCGCTCGATGTCGGCCCGGAGTTCCTTCAACTCCCGCTGCCTGCCCAGGAATTGGTCCGTGCGCTGCCCGGCGGCAGCGCCACCCACGTCCACCGCCTGATCCGTCACGGGCCACGCTCCGTCCGCCTGAGCACCTGGGGCCGCACGGGTCTCCGCACGGGCAGTCCGAGCGTAGTTCACCCTTCGTGACCGTTTGGGTGGAGCGCGGCGGGGCGCGGCGGAGATGTCCCCCGATCGGATCAGCAGATTTTCAGATCAAGCGGGACCGGATGTGCGGCTCGAAGGATCACATCCGACCGCATGTGACCGACGGAACACCGTTGACGGAACACCGATCACGGGACCCCCTCACCGGGACCCCACCCCCGGGCCGCCGTCACCGGCACATCACCACGACACCGCGCCGACGGCCCCGCCTAGTCCTCGAAGGGCCTGGCCGGCCAGGGCGCGCCCGCCGGGCGCAGCGACTCGACCCCGTCGCCGGCCAGGACGGCCGACAGCGCGAGCGCCCCGACCACCAGACAGGTGTTGTGCAGCTCCCCGGCGAGGGCGCCGCGCACCAGGTCGCCGAGCGGAACCCGCGCCAGCTCCATGTCGGCCTCCTCCTCGGCGGCCTCGTAGCGCTCGCCGTCGGCCTCGGACAGGTCCTGGGCCAGGAAGATCCGGACCGCCTCGTCGCTGCCGCCCGGGCTGGTGAACACATCGCTCAGGACGTGCCACCGCTCGGCCTTGACGTGGGCCTCCTCGTACAGCTCGCGCTGGGCGGCGTGCAGCGGGTTCTCGCCGGGGACGTCGAGGAGTCCGGCCGGGATCTCCCAGAGCTTGTGGCGCACCGGGTGGCGGTACTGGCGCAGCACCAGCACCCGCCCCTCGTCGTCCAGGGCGAGGATCGCCACCGAACCGGGGTGCACCTGGTAGTCGCGCTGGTGGACGGTGCCGTCGGGCATCACCACGTCGTCGGTGCGCACGCTCGTCTTGTGGCCGGTGAAGGGGGTGGCGGTCGCCACGATCTGCCAGTGTTCGGCGGTGTCCTCGATGGCCATGACGGCGTCCTCCCACAAGTGCGCGCAAAAAAACAGAAACCGGGGCACGGGCCCCTGAAGGACCCGTACCCCGGCAACGTTAACGCGCGCGCGACGGCGCGGTCCTACTTGGCGGGCTTGCCCGTCTTGCGCTCGACGGCCGCCTTGACGAGCCCGGCGAACAGCGGGTGGGGGCGGGTGGGACGCGAGCGCAGCTCCGGGTGGGCCTGCGTGGCGACGAGGTAGGGGTGCACCTCGCGCGGGTACTCGACGTACTCGACGAGCTTGTTGTCCGGCGAAGTGCCCGAGAAGCTCAGGCCGGCCTTCTTCTCCAGCTCCGCGCGGTAGGCGTTGTTCACCTCGTAGCGGTGGCGGTGGCGCTCCTCGACGTAGGGCTGGTCGTCGTAGACCTCGCGGACGACGGACCCCTCGGCGAGCTTCGCCGGATACAGGCCCAGGCGCATCGTGCCGCCCAGGTCGCCCGCGCCCTCGACGTACGCCAGCTGCTCCTCCATCGTCGAGATGACGGGGTGGGCGGTGGCCGCGTCGAACTCGGTGGAGTTGGCGTCCGGGATGCCGGCCAGGTTGCGCGCGGCCTCGATGACGATGCACTGCAGGCCCAGGCAGATGCCGAGCAGCGGCACCTTGTTCTCACGGGCGAACTGGATCGCGCCGATCTTGCCGTTCACCCCGCGGTCGCCGAAGCCGCCGGGGACCACGATCGCGTCCACGTCGCCCAGGGTCTTCTTCGCGCCGGCCGGCGTCTTGCAGTCGTCGGAGGTGACCCACTTGACCTTGACGCGCGCCTTGTTGGCGAAGCCGCCGGCCCGCATGGCCTCGGTGATCGAGAGGTAGGCGTCGGGCAGGTCGATGTACTTGCCGACCAGGGCGACGGTCACCTCGTGCAGCGGGTTGTGGACCCGGTCGAGCAGGTCGTCCCACTGCGTCCAGTCCACGTCGCGGAACGGCAGGTCCAGCTTGCGCACGACATAGGCGTCCAGGCCCTCGGTGTGCAGCACCTTGGGGATGTCGTAGATCGACTTGGCGTCGATCGCGGCGACCACCGCGGCCTCGTCGACGTCGCACATCAGCGAGATCTTGCGCTTGATGGACAGCGGCACCTCGCGGTCGGCGCGCAGCACGATCGCGTCGGGCTGGATGCCGATGTTGCGCAGCGCCGCCACCGAGTGCTGCGTCGGCTTGGTCTTCAGCTCGCCCGAGGGGCCGATGTAGGGCAGCAGCGAGATGTGCACCACGAACACGTTGTCGCGGCCGACCTCGTGACGGACCTGGCGCACGGTCTCCAGGAACGGCAGCGACTCGATGTCGCCGACCGTGCCGCCGACCTCCGTGATGACCACGTCGACGTCGTCGGTGGCCATCCGGCGGATGCGGTGCTTGATCTCGTTGGTGATGTGCGGGATGACCTGCACCGTGTCGCCCAGGTACTCGCCGCGCCGCTCCTTGGCGATGACCTGCGAGTAGACCTGGCCGGTCGTGACGTTGGCCGAGCCGTCGAGGTCCACGTCGAGGAAGCGCTCGTAGTGGCCGATGTCCAGGTCCGTCTCGGCGCCGTCGTTGGTGACGAACACCTCGCCGTGCTGGAACGGGTTCATCGTGCCGGGGTCGACGTTCAGGTACGGGTCGAGCTTCTGCATCGTGACCCGCAGCCCCCGCGCCTTGAGGAGCGCACCCAGGCTGGAGGCAGTCAGACCCTTGCCGAGGGAAGAGGCGACACCCCCGGTGACGAAGATGTGCTTGGTCGTCGAGGATGCCAAGGATCGAGTCTGCATGGCCAAGAGGGGGCTCCCGTGGTCGCTGTCTGTGGTGCGTACCGGTCACCCTGTGTGGATCGTGTGCGGGAATCCGCCGGATCCAGAGGGCTGCCGTCGCTGCGGTTCGGGGCTTTTTTCAGCACCCGGCCACGGGCTACCAGGGTATCAGCGCCAGCGGGAGACCGCGTCCGGCCACGCTCTGTATGCCGCTGGTCAGCCCTGAGTACGAGCCTCACTCGTTCGGCCCAGTACGGTTCCAGGAAGGCTCCAGCGGATCACTGGGGTGCGTCGTATCCTGCTCGGACACTCGCTTGCCGAGCCAGCTGGTAGCACGGCACCACCCAGCCCGTCATCCGGAACATACGCTCGTTGGCGAACCCTTGACCGCTGTCGCTGTAAGCGCCCCGAGGGGCGACGTGGCCGTTCGACTGGAGATTGCACGTGGCCGGGCGCATCGAGGATTACGCACTCATCGGAGACATGCAGACCGCCGCCCTGGTCTGCCGGGACGGTACGGCGGACTGGCTCTGCCTGCCCCGTTTCGACTCGCACGCCGTCTTCGCCGGACTGCTCGGCACCGAGGAACACGGTTTCTGGCGCATCGGCCCGGCCCACGGCGCCGACGAGGCGCCGCCGACCGCCGACCGCCGGCGCTACCGGGGCGACTCGCTCATCCTGGAATCGGAGTGGGACACCCGGCGCGGCACGGTCCGCGTGATCGACTTCATGCCGCCGCGCGACGGCGCCCCGCAGCTGATCCGCATCGTGGAGGGCGTCAGCGGCCGGGTCCCGATGCGCTCGATGCTGCGCATGCGCTTCAGCTACGGGCGGATCACGCCCTGGGTGCACAAGGTCGACACGCGCACGGTGGCCGTCGCGGGCCCCGACTCCGTGTGGCTGGACACCGAGGCCGAGACGTACGGCAAGGACCTCACCACGTACTCCGACTTCACCGTCTCGCCCGGCGAGCGCATCGCCTTCACCATCAGCTGGCAGCCCTCGCACCGCGAGCCGCCGGCGCTGCCGGAGCCCGAGGCGTCCCTGGAGGCGACCGAGGACTTCTGGCGCGAGTGGGTGGAGCACTGCACGTACCACGGCCCCTACCGCGAGGCCGTGGTCCGCTCCCTGATCACCCTCAAGGCGCTCACCTACGCCCCGACCGGCGGGATCGTGGCCGCGCCCACCACCTCGCTGCCCGAGCACATCGGCGGCGAACGCAACTGGGACTACCGCTACACCTGGCTGCGGGACGCCGCGATCACCCTGTCCTCGCTGCTGCGCACCGGCTACCGCGAGGAGGCCCGCGCCTGGCGCGAGTGGCTGCTCAGGTCGGTGGCGGGCGACCCCGAGAACCTCCAGATCATGTACGGCATCGCGGGCGAGCGCGAGCTCGGCGAGACCGAACTGGACTGGCTGCCCGGCTACGAGAACTCGACGCCGGTACGGGCCGGCAACGGCGCCGCCCACCAGCTCCAGCTCGACGTGTACGGCGAGGTCACCGAGGCCCTGCACCTGGCGCACATGACGGGTCTGGCCCGCAACGACTACGCCTCGCTGCTCCAGCTCAAGCTGATCCGCTACCTGGAGAGCCACTGGGACCAGCCGGACGAGGGCATCTGGGAGGTGCGCGGCCCGCGCCGCCACTTCGTGCACTCCAAGGTGATGGCCTGGGTGGCCGTCGACCGCACCATCAAGCTCATCGAGTCCGGCGACGCGGACGGCCCGCTCGACAAGTGGCGCCAGTTGCGCGACGACATCCACCGGGACGTGTGCGAGAAGGGCTACGACAAGGAGCGCAACACCTTCACCCAGTCCTACGGCTCCCAGGAACTGGACGCGTCCCTGCTGCTCATCCCGCAGATGGGCTTCCTGCCGCCGGACGACAAGCGCGTGATCGGCACGATCGAGGCGATCCAGCGCGAGCTGTCCACCCCGGACGGGTTCATCCTGCGCTACCCGACCACGGGCGGCGGCTCGGACAACCTGGACGGCCTGGCGGGCGAGGAAGGCGCGTTCCTGGCCTGCTCGTTCTGGATGGCGGACGACCTCGCGATGATCGGCCGGGTCGACGAGGCCCGCAAGCTCTTCGAGAAGCTGCTCGCCCTGCGCAACGACCTCGGCCTGCTCGCCGAGGAGTGGGACCCGCACCTCCAGCGCCAGGTCGGCAACTTCCCGCAGGCCTTCAGCCACGTCCCGCTCATCGACACCGCCCTGCGGCTCACCGCGTCCGGCGCCTACGGCGGCTGACGGGCGCGCCCCCGGGGCCAGTTGGGCCGGGCCCGCGCCCCGGGCGCCCGGCGGCGACGCGCCCGGGCGCCCGCCCGGCCCGCGTGACGTGCGCCACAAGGGGCGAGCGGCGGCGCGACAGCGCGGGTAGCGTCCGCCGCATGCGGTGTCGTCCCCGGGAACCGGGCTCCGGGTCCCGCAGGACGAGAGGTGGGCGCAGTGGACACGCAGGGCGGGATCACCGTGCAGCGGGCCCTGGAACTGCCGGGGCTGCGCGGCGGTCTCCCGGAGGTCGTCGCGGGCGCCGAGCGGCTCCAGCGCACGGTGCGCTGGGTGCACGCGGGCGAGGTGCCCAACATCGCGTCCCTGCTCAAGGGCGGCGAGCTGCTCCTGACCACCGGCCTCGGCCTCGGCACCCGCCCCGCCGAACAGCGCGCGTTCGTGCGGCGGCTCGCGGAGCGGGGCATCGCGGCCCTCGTCGTCGAACTCGGCCCCCGCTTCGCCCGGCTTCCGGCCACCCTCGTGGAGACCGCGCGGGCCGCCAGCCTCCCCCTGGTCCAGCTGCACCGCGAGGTGCCGTTCGTCACGGTGACCGAGGAGATCCACACCGAGATCGTCAACGGCCACTACGCCCTGCTGCAACGCGCCGAGGAGGTCCACCGGCGGTGCACCGGGGCACTGCTCGGCGGTGGCGGCATCCCCCAAGTCCTGGGCATCCTGGCCGACTTCACCGCCAACCCCGTCTTCCTGGAGACCCCTGACGGACAGCTCCTGTACGCCGCGGCCTGCGAGGCGGGCGAGGCCGCCGCGGACCCGCTCCAGGTGTGGGAGGGGCTGCGCGGCCAGCGCGAGGCCCGCGCCTCGGGTCCGCCGGCCGGGGCGGTCCTGGTGGACGTCCCTGGCGGGGGGCCCGGCACCGGTTCGGTCAGGGCCCGCATCGCGCTGCTCGCGGTCGGCCCGCCCCTGCTGCCGGTGCACCGGATGGCGGCCGAGCGGGCCGCGGGCATCCTCGCGGTCGTCCTCATGCAGGCCCGCCAGGAGGAGGAGCTGGCCGCGCGCGGCCGCGGCGACTTCCTGACCGACCTCGCCGAGGGCCGCATCACCCCCGACGACGCCCCGGCCCAGGCCAAGGTCCTCGGCTTCAAGCCCGGCGACGGCCCGCTCCTGCCGGTCGTGATGCGCCTGGCCTCCGAACTGTCCCCGACGGGCAACTGGGCGGTCCTGGCACGGGCCGTCCTGGAGGAGCTGTCGTCGGTGGGCGTCCCGGTGCTGCTCGGCGTACGGCCCGTCGAGGGCCGGGTGCCGCTGCTGCTGTGCCTGCGCTCGGAGTCCGAGCGCACCGCGGTCGCCGACCGGGTCGCGGCGGCCCTGCGGGCGGGGGTGGAGCGGGCCGGGCTGATGGGCGCGCGGGCCGGGACGCAGCCGGTCGTCGTGGTGGGGGTGGCCGGCGGCTGGGCGGCGGCCGGCGCCGGGCTGCGGCACGCGGCGGAGACCGCGGCCGCGGCGCAGGGGCTGCCCGAACGGCCCTGGTACGACGCCCGCCGCCTGGACATCGACCTGCTGCTCTGGCGGCTGCGCGAACACCCCGACCTCGCGGCGTTCGTGGAGCGGGCGATCGGTCCGCTCCAGGCACACGACCGCGCCTCGCGCCCGGCCCTGCTCCCGACCCTGGAGACCTATCTCGCCCACGCGGGCCGCAAGGCCGAGACCGCTCGCGAGCTCCACCTCAACCGGCAGACCCTCTACAACCGGCTGGCCCGCATCGCGGACCTCCTCGGCACCGACCTGGACGACCCGCAGACGGTCCTCGCCCTCTCGCTCGCGCTGCGGGCCCGCCGGCACGCGGCCGGCCAGTAACGCGCGGCGGCGACGGTCGGCCCTACGGCCCGGTCAACTCGTCGTACACGGCCAGGACTTGCGCGACCGTCTCGTCCTCCGTCGGCCAGCTCGCGGCCTGTACGGGTCCGGCTTCGGCCAGGGCGCGCCGCGCCCGCGGATCCCCGAGCAGGGCGGTGACCGCGTCCGCGAGCGCCTCCGCGTCCCCGTACGGCACCAGCACGGCCGCGTCCCCCACCAGTTCGGGCACCCCGCCGACGGCCGTCGCGACCAGCGGCACCCCCAGGCGCAGCGCCTCCTGCGCGAGCAGCGAGCGGGCCTCCCAGCGGCTGGGCAGCACCGCGACGTCCGCGACGGCGAGCAGTTCGGTGATGTCCTCGCGCCGCCCGATCAGCCGGACCGCCAGCTGCTCGCCGACGATCCTGCGCTGCAGGTCGGCCCGCCCCGGGCCCTCCCCCGCGATCACGAGCAGCGGCGCCGGGTCCAGGTCGCGCCAGACGCGGGCGGCGTCCAGGAGCAGCTCATAGCCGCGGTGGGCGACCAGGCTCCCCACCGCCATCACCAACGGCCTTTCCACGGCGCCCAGTTCGGCCCGCGCCTTGTCGTCGGCGGTCCCGGCGGCCAGACGCGGCGCGGGCACGGCGACCGGCGCCAGGCGCGCGTCGCGCGCGCCGCGGCGACGGGCCCGGTCGACGAGGTCGGACGAGGTGGCGAGCACCACGGACGCGGCCCGCGAGACCCGCCGTTCCAGCAGCCGCAGCACCTGGCCCCGGGCGCCCTCGGCGTGCGAGCGGGTGTGCCAGGTGACGACCAGCGGCACGCCGTGGCGCCCGCGCAGCGCGAGGGCCGCGCGCACGGCCGCGTGCAGCCCGTGCGCGTGCACCACGTCGGCCTCGGCGCAGACCCCGCGCAGCACCCCGATCGCGGCGGCGTCCCCGCGGCGCGGCACCGCCAGGAAACGCGCCCCGGCCGCGCGGAAGTCGTACTCCCGCTCCAGTTCGGCGGGGGCGCACACGGTGACGCGCACGCCCCGCGCGACCAGACCGGCCGCGAGCGACCTGACATGCGCGCTGCTGCCCGCACTGCCGCCGCCCAGCACTTGGACCGTACGCAGCTGTGACACGTGAACAGGCTCCCGGAGCGGCGGAGTCGGCGAATGGGGGTCGGTGGTACCCGGCCAGAATGCCAGCCCGCACGACCGTTCCGTCACCGCCCGCGCTTTCCCCCGCCCCGCGCCGCCCGAACCCAGCACCCCGACACCACCCGCACGAGTGAACCCCGCACGTGCCGCGGAACCCCGACGACGACACCCCCAGCCCCCAGGGGCGCGAGGAACTGCCCCCCGCCCCGACAGCCCGCACACCCAGGGGGGCGCAACACCCCACCCCGCTAAGGGGCGCGAGGAACTACGCGCCCAGCCACCCACAACCCGCACGCGCAGAGACGCGAGGCCCCCCTCAGGGGCGCGAGGAACTGCGCGACCAGCCCACCACAACCCGCACCCTCAGGAGACGCAAGCCCCCCAGGGGCGCGAGGAACTGCGCGACCAGCCCACCACAACCCGCACCCACAGGGGACGCAAGCCCCCCAGGGGCGCGAGGAACTGCGCGATGAGCCCACCACAACCCGCACACAACCCCCCACAGCAACCACCCCCAGGGGCGCGGGGAACTGCGCAACAGCCCACGACCCGCACCCGACGACCCCACCGGCACACAGCCGAACCGCCCGCACGCAACGGACCGAAAAAGCCGGGCCGAAGGGGCCGAAGGGGCGAAAAGCGCCGGGCCGGGGCCGGGCCGGGCCGGAAGGGGCTACCCGTCCGCGCGGGCCGTCGCGAGGAGCTCCTCGGCATGGGCCCGCGCCGTCTCGGAGTCCTCCTGCCCCGCCAGCATCCGAGACAGCTCCCGCACCCGCTCCTCACCCTCGAGAACAGTGACCCCGGACCGGGTGACCGTACCGTCGTGGGTCTTCTCGACCAGCAGCTGGCGATCGGCGAACGCCGCGACCTGCGGCAGATGCGTGACCACCACGACCTGCGCGGACTTGGCGAGCTTGGCGAGCCGCCGGCCGATCTCGACCGCCGCCTTCCCGCCGACCCCCGCGTCGACCTCGTCGAAGAGGTACGTCGGCACCGGATCCGTGCCCGCGAAGACGACCTCCACCGCCAGCATCACCCGCGACAGCTCACCGCCGGACGCACCCTTGGCGATGGGCCGGGGCGGCGCACCGGGATGCGGGGCGAGCAGCAGCTCGACCTCGTCGGCGCCGGTCGGCCCGTACGCCACGGTGCGCCCGCCGACCTCGACGCCGTCCGGGTCCTCGCTCTGGCCGACCGCGAACGACACCCGGGCGTGCGGCATCGCGAGCGAGGCGAGTTCGGCGGTGACGGCCTCGGCGAAGCGGGCCGCGGCCTCGGTGCGGGCGTCGGTCAACTCCTGTGCCAGGACCGAGAGTTCATCGCGCAGCCCGTCCCGCTCGGCGGTGAGCTCCTCGATCCGGTCGTCGTCCCCGTCGAGTTCGGTCAGGCGCGCCGCGCTCTCCTGCGCCCAGGCGAGCACGGCCGCGATGTCCTCGCCGTACTTGCGGGTCAGCGCGGTCAGCGCGGCCCGGCGCTCCTCCACGACGGCGAGCCGCAGCGGGTCGGCGTCCAGGTCGTCGGCGTATCCGGCCAGTTCCCCGGCCACGTCCCCGAGCAGGATCGCGACCTCGCCGATGCGTTCGGCGAGCGCCGCGAGCGCCGGGTCGTGCGACCGTACGGATTCGAGCGCCCGGTGCGCCCCGGCGACCAGGGTCGTGGCATCCACGCTCTCCGGGTCCTCGGGGTTGCCGGCCAGCCCCGCGTGCGCGAGGGCCGCGGCGGAGGCGAGCGCCTCGGCGTGGCCGAGCCGTTCCGCCTCGGCGGCGAGTTCGGCGTCCTCGCCGGGCAGCGGCTCGACGGCGGCGATCTCGTCCAGGCCGAACCGCAGCAGATCCGCCTCCTGGGCACGCTCGCGCGCCCGCGTGGTCAGCTCCTCCAGTTCGACGGCGACGGCCCGCAGCCGCCGGTAGGCGCCCGCGTACTTGGCGAGCGGGCCCGCCACGGCGTCTCCGGCGTACCGGTCGAGTGCCTCGCGCTGCCGGGCCGGACGCAGCAGGCCCTGCTGGTCGGTCTGGCCGTGCACCGCGACGAGTTCGTCGGCGAGTTCGGACAGCACGCCGACCGGCACCGAACGCCCGCCGAGGAACGCCCGGGAGCGGCCCTCCGCGGAAACGGTCCGGCTCACGAGCAGCGCCCCGTCGTCGAGCTCGGCCCCGGCCTCCTCGGCGCGCAGCACCGCCGAGGTGCCGGGCCGCAGCGCGATCCGCCCCTCGACGACCGCCGCCTTGGCGCCGATCCGCACGAGCGCGGGGTCGGCCCGTCCGCCGAGCAGCAGCCCCAGGCTGGTGACGACCATGGTCTTGCCCGCGCCGGTCTCGCCGGTCACCGCGGTGAAACCGGGTGACAGCTCGACGACAGCATCGTCGATGACCCCGAGCGACCGTATCCGCATCTCCTCCAACACGGACACGACCTTACGAGGTCCGGGGCCCTGTGTGCGACGCCCCCCGGCCCGTCACCCTCTCGTGCACCACTCGTGCACGTTCTCGTCCCCCGTCCGCGCCCCGCGTTCACACGCTCTCCCGCACCCCTCGTGCACGCACTCCCCCGCGCGCCCGTGGAGCCCGAACCCCGGACACGGGGGAAAACCACAGCATGATCATGGGGCCGGCCGGATGGTCCCGGCACCTCCGTGCCCGCCAGGCTTGGCACATGAGTACAGGACTGGCCCACTCCGCCCTGCGCGGCCACCGCCCGGCGTTCGCCGGGACGTTCGTGGCGGCGCTGTTCGCGGCCACCGTGGTGAGCGCGTCGATGACCCTGCTGGTCAGCACCTCGGCCAAGGGCCTGTCCGCGCCCGCGCGCGCCGCGCTCGCCGCGAACGGCGTCGGGGACACGGGAGTCGTGATGCTGATCGGCTCCATCTACTTGTCGATCTTCGTGATCGCCTCGACCATGGGGACCGCGGTGACCCAGCAGCACCGCGAACTCGCGCTGGTACGGGCCATCGGCGCCCGGCCCCGGCAGGTGCGGCGGGCCGTGGTGGTCCAGGCGGTGGCCGCCGCGGTGCCGGCCGCGCTCGCCGGGTCCCTGCTCGGCGGCGGCCTGGTGAGCCGGGTCTGGCTGGCGGGGCTGCGCGCGCACGGACTCGTCCCGGCCGAGGTGACGTACCGCTTCAGCTGGCTCGCGCTGCCCGTGTGCCTGGCCGTCGCCGTGGTCACCTCGGCCCTCGCCGCGCTCCTGGCCTCGCTGCGCTTCTCGCTGCTGCGCCCGGCCCGGGCCCTCGACGAGGCCTCCGCGGGCCGGCGCGGGCTCGGCCGGGTGCGGGCCCCGCTCGGCGTGCTGGCGGTGGCGGGCGGCGTCGGCCTGTCCGTGGCGCTCGCCCACCAGTCGTCCGACGACGCGGCGCAGGCCTCGTTCCTCGTGCTGCTGCTCTTCTGCGCCGGCACGGGGCTGCTCGGCCCGAGGATCGTGGGCCCGGCCGCGTGGCTGGTCTCGGCGCCGGCCCGCCGGTTCGGCGGCAGCGCACGCCTGGCGATGCTCAACGTCCGCTCGCAGCCGCGCCGTTTCGCGGCCGCGGTGGTGCCGCTCGTCCTGGTCACGGGCTTCGGACTCACCAAGATCGCGATGCACACGACGGCGGCGTACCGCACGGGGTCGCCCGGCAGCACGGGCGAGGTCTGGCTGGACTACTTCGGGACCGGTCTGTACGCCGGCTTCGCCGCGATCGCCGCGGCCAACACCCTGGCGATGATCTCCTTCGAGCGGCGCCGCGACATAGCGCTGCTCCGCGTGGTCGGCACCCTGCCGGGCCAGGTCCGCTCGATGGCGGCGTGGGAGGCGGGCATCGTGGCGGCCACGGCCCTGGTGCTCGGGGCGGCGGTCGCCCTGGCGACCCTGGCACCGATGCTGGCGTCCGCGTTCGGCTCGTGGATCCCCTACCTGCCCTGGCCCGCCGCGCTCGCCGTAGCCGGCGCCACCCTGGCCCTGACCCTGCTGGCCACGGGCATACCGGTGCGGTCCGCGCTGCGCCGGCGGGCGATCAGGACACTGGCCGCGTCCTGAATCGGACCACCGCGTACGGACCGGCGGTCAGGTCGGCCAAGTGGGGCTCGGCCGGGTGACGGTCGGCAGGGTCATGCTCGGCCAGGTCAGTGCGGCGCGCCGCGCCACCCCGCCACCGGCAGGGCGAACTTCGCCACCAGCCGGTCGGTGAACGAGGCGTGGTGCAGCCGCGCGAGCCGTACCGGAACGGCGCCGCGCCGCACCTCCACCCGCGCGCCCGACGGCAGTTCGACGGTGCGGCGGCCGTCGCACCACAGCACCCCGTTCGGCGTGTGCGGCTGGACCTCCACCGCGAGCACCGACGTGGGCGAGGTGACCAGGGGCTTGGCGAACAGGGCGTGCGCGCTGATCGGCACCATGAGCAGCGCCTCAACCTCGGGCCACACCACCGGCCCGCCGGCCGAGAAGGCGTACGCGGTCGACCCGGTCGGCGTCGCGCACACGATGCCGTCACAGCCGAACCCGGTGACGGGCCGGCCGTCGATCTCCAGGACGACCTCCAGCATCCGCTCGGGCGAGACCTTCTGCACGGCGGCCTCGTTCAGTGCCCAGTCCCGGTGCACGACATCACCGTTGTTGTGCACCAGGACGTCGAGCGTCATCCGCTCCTCGACCTCGTAGGCCCGCGTCACGACCCGGTCGACGACCTTGTCGAGGTCGTCGCGCTCGGCCTCCGCGAGGAAGCCGACACGCCCCAGGTTGACGCCGAGCATGGGCACGCCCGACGCCCGGGCCAGCTCCGCGCCGCGCAGCAGCGTGCCGTCGCCGCCGAGGACGATGAGCAGCTCACAGGCGTCCAGGCACTCGGGCGTGGCGTCCTCGACGATCTCCGCGTCGGCGGGCAGCGGCAGGTCGTCCGCCTCCGCCCTCAGCACCCGTACGCCGAGACCGCTGCGCAGCAGGCCCCGTACGACCAGCTCCGCGCTGCGGATGGCCGCGGGCCGCCCGGTGTGCGCGAGCAGGAAGACGGTCCGCGCCGCGGCGCCGTCCTCGGGCCTGCTGCCCGGGTCGTCCCCCAGGCCGTTCCTTGACGAACTCAACGAGGTCCCTCCGCCACTGCGCGCTCCACGTCCGCGGGATCCAGCGCGGGCGCCCCGGCCCGCAGCCACAGAAAGTACTCGACGTTGCCGGAGGGCCCGGGCAGCGGGCTCGCGGTGACCCCGGCCACGCCGAGGCCGAGCCCGGCGGCCTGGGCCGCCACCGTCCGCACCGTCTCGGCCCGCAGCTCCGGGCTGCGCACGACGCCGCCGCTGCCGAGCCGATCCTTGCCGATCTCGAACTGCGGCTTGACCATCAGCACCAGGTCGGCGTCGGGCGCCGAACAGCGCACGAGGGCGGGCAGTACGAGACCGAGCGCGATGAAGGAGAGGTCCCCCACCACGAGGTCGGCGGGCCGGCCGTCGATGTCTTCGAGGGTCAACTCCCGCACATTGGTACGGTCCTTGACGGTGACCCGCTCGTCGCTCTGCAGGGACCAGGCGAGCTGCCCGTAGCCGACGTCGACGGCGACGACGTGGCCGGCCCCCGCGCGCAGCAGCACATCGGTGAAGCCGCCGGTGGAGGCCCCCGCGTCGAGCGCCCGGCGCCCCTCGACCTTCAGCCCCTGCGGGACGAAGGCCTCGAACGCCCCGGCCAGCTTGTGCCCGCCGCGCGAGACGTAGTCCGGATCGCTGTCGTCCTCGACGACGACGATGGCGGCAGCGGTCTCGACCTGGGTCGCGGATTTGGTGGCGACGGTCTTGCCGACGCTCACCCGCCCCGCGGCGATCAGCTGGGCGGCGTGCTCCCGCGACCGGGCGAGTTTCCGGCGCACCAGCTCGGCGTCGAGGCGGCGGCGTGCCACTCCTGCCACGTTCGGTTCAGCTCCTGTAGTCGTAGTTCGTGATCGGCGCGCGCGATCGGACATCGTGATCGGCGTTCTTGATCGGAATCCGGCGGGCGGGCTTCAGGGCCGCCGGTCGCCCACCTGGTCGGCCAACGCCCGGACCGGCCCGGAGGTTCCCGGCCGGGGGGTGTCCAGCGCGGTCAGTGAGTCGCGCAGCCCCCGGTGTACATCCTCGTACACCTCCAGGTGCTCGTCCGTACCGAGGTGGTCCAGATCACCGAGCCGATCGACCAGCCCGTCGACCCGGGCGTCCCCGGTGGGCGTCCGGGCGACCCCGAGCGCGGCGATCCCCTCGTCGGACGGCGCAGCGGCGGGGGGCGCCGTGACGGAGGGCGCCGTGACGGAGGGCGGGCCCTGCGGGCCGGGCGTCGAGTCACTCATGCCAAGACGCTACCGCGAAGCCCTGAGGTACGGTCGGTCCCGATGGCGACCATGGAGGAGTGCCGCCGCGCACTCGACAGACTTTCGGACAATCTGGCCCGCGCGGACGGCGACGCCCGCGCGGCGGCGGCCCTCGACCGCTCGCTGAGCTGCCACATCACGGACCTGGACACGACGTTCTCGGGCCGCCTGAAGGACGGACGCATCGAGGTACGCGACACCGCGGCGGGGCCGCCGGCGCAGAAGGCGCAGATCCGGTTGGCGATGACGAGTGATGATCTGGTGGCCCTGGTGGGGGGCGCGCTGAATTTCGCGCGGGCGTGGGGCGCGGGAAGGGTACGCCTGGAGGCCGGCCTCCGAGACCTCCTACGCCTACGCACCCTGCTCTGACCCCCCACAGGGCCATCCCGGGCCCGCGCCCGTGGGGGTGCTGGGGGCGCTGGGGGTGCCCGGGGTTTCGCGCAGTTCCCCGCGCCCCTGGCGGTATTGGGAGTACCCGGAGTTCGCGCAGTTCCCCGCGCCCCCAACCCCTCGGTCGCCTGCGGGCCGCGGTCGCTACTCGCGCAGTTCCCCGCGCCCCTTAGCGGTACGGTGCGGGCCAGCACCGGCATCCTCAGCCCGTCCGGCGTTTGAGGACGAGCGCCGTTCAGGCGCGATAGGGGGTGCAGGGGGCGCAGCCCCCGCCGGGGTCCGAGGGGCGGAGCCCCTCAGCGGGTCTGGGGCGCAGCCCCAGGGGCCGGGCCTATCCGACCCCCGTCACGGGCGGGCGGGTGGGCAAGCCCCCCGGGGGTGCAGGGGCGAAGCCCCGCCGGGGTCCGAGGGGCGGAGCCCCTCAGCGGGTCTGGGGCGCAGCCCCAGGGCTCAGCTGACGCAACCCCGCTGCACGGGCGGGCGGGTGGGCAAGCCCCCCCCGGCCGGGGCCGAAACCCCAAGCCCCCCGGGGGTCACCCCGCGCACACCCCCCGCCGCGGAGCCCCCGGCACCACCAACGGCGTCCCCGTCTCAGGATCCGGAATCACCTGACACCGCACCCCGAACACCCGCTCCACCAGCTCCGCAGTCACCACGGAACCCGGCGCCCCCTGGGCCACCACCTCCCCCTCCCGCATGGCGATGAGATGAGAGGCGTACCGAGCCGCCTGGTTGAGGTCGTGCAGCACGGCGACCAGCGTGCGCCCCTGCTCCTCGTGGAGCTGCGCGCACAGGTCGAGGACCTCGATCTGGTGCTGGATGTCCAGGAACGTCGTGGGCTCGTCGAGCAGCAGCAGCGGCGTCTGCTGAGCCAGCGCCATGGCGATCCAGACGCGCTGGCGCTGCCCGCCGGACAGCTCGTCCACGTACCGCTCCCCGAGCCCGCCGACCCCCGTCGCCTCCATGGACTCCTGGACGATCCGCTCGTCCTCGGGCGACCACTGCCGCAGCAGCCCCTGGTGCGGGTAGCGCCCGCGCGCGACGAGGTCCCCCACGGTGATGCCGTCCGGCGCGATGGAGGACTGGGGCAGCAGCCCGAGCGTCCTGGCGACCTTCTTCGCGGGCAGTGAGTGGATGCTCTGTCCGTCGAGCAGCACCCGCCCCTGGTTCGGCTTGAGCATCCGGGACAGGGCCCGCAACAGCGTGGACTTGCCGCAGGCGTTGGGCCCGACGATCACCGTGAAGGAGTGGTCGGGGATCTCCACCGACAGATCCTCGGCGATCACCCGCTGGTCGTAGCCGAGGGTGACCGATTCGGCGCTGAGGCGCTGCATGCTCGTACTCCTGCCAGAAGAACCGTAAGCCGTAAGGGAGTTGGGGTGAGGCGGCGAATCGAAACGGCGCCCCGACGAGCAGCCGGCCCGGAACTCCCCACCGCCGGCACCCCCCGCGCCACCAGCACTGCGGGCACCACGCACACCACCAGCACTGCCGACACCACGCACGTCACCAGCACCACCAGCAGCACCAGCAGCACCAGCACCAGCACCAGCACCAGCACCAGCACCAGCACCAGCACCAAGCCTGCCCACTCGCCCCCTCATATCCGCCCGGCCCGCCGCTCAGTGACGAGCAGCCACAGCAGATAGACCCCGCCGACCATCCCCGTCAGCACCCCCACCGGCAGCGTCGTCCCGCCGAACAGCCGCTGCGCGGCCCAGTCGGCGACGACCAGGAGCGCCGCGCCCATGCACGCGGAGGCGAGGATGTTCGGACCGGTGGCCCGGGTCAGGCGGCGGGCCAGCTGGGGCGCGGTCAGCGCGACGAAGGAGATGGGCCCGGCCGCCGCGGTCGCCGAGGCGTTGAGCAGCACCGCGCAGAGCATCAGGACGGTACGGGTGCGCTGCACGGGCACGCCGAGCGCGAACGCCGCGTCGTCGCCCATCTCCAGCATCCGCAGCCCCCGCCCGTACACGAGCACGACCGGAAGCAGCACCACGAACAGCACGAGCAGCGGCCACACCTGGGCCCAGTCGCGCCCGTCGAGGGAACCGGTGAGCCAGACCATGGCGCGAGCCGCGTCCACCAGCGTCGACTTGGTGAGCAGGTAGTGGATCCCGGCGGTGAGCATGGCGGCGGCGCCGATGCCGACGAGCACCAGACGGTAGCCGTGCACGCCCTTCTTCCACGCGAGGAGGTAGACGGCCACGCCGGTGACGAGCCCGCCGGCCAGCGCGCCGAGGGAGACGGCGACGGCGCCGCCCTGGAAGAGCACGATGACGGTCAGCGCCCCCACCGACGAGCCCTGCCCGAAGCCGATGACGTCCGGACTGCCCAGCGGATTGCGGGAGATCGACTGGAACAGCGCCCCCGAGATGCCGAGCGAGGCCCCCACCAGGAGTGCCACGAGTACGCGCGGCAACCGCAGCTCGTTGATGACGAAGTCCTGCGCGGGCGTGCCCGAACCGAGCAGGCTGCTGACGACGTCGCCCGGCGCGATGGTGAAGTCACCGGTGCCGATCAGGACGACCGCGGCCGCGAGCGCCAGCACCGCGAGGGCGCCCACCACGATCATCGCGCGCGGCTCGGCCCGGAAGGAGAGGCCTCCGGGGGTACGTATCGCCTTCACAGCTGGGCCATCCTCCTGCGCCGTACGAGATGGATGAAGACGGGCCCGCCGATGAGCGCCGTCACGATGCCGACCTGGAGTTCGGCGGGCCGCGTGACGACCCGGCCGACCACGTCGGAGCCGAGCAGCAGGACGGGCGAGAGCACGGCCGCGTACGGCAGGATCCACCGCAGGTCGGGTCCGGTGATGGCCCGGACGATGTGCGGGACCATGAGCCCGATGAACACGATCGGCCCGCACGCGGCGGTCGCGGCCCCGCACAGCAGGGTGATCACGACCATCGAGGCGACGCGGGTCCGGGTCAGATGGGCGCCCAGCGCGCGAGCGGTGTCGTCGCCCATGGCCATCGCGTTGAGCGGGCGCGCCAGCAGCAGGGCCACGACGACGCCCACGACGATGAACGGCGTGACCTTGCGGACGGTCGCCATGTCGGCCGAGGCCAGCGACCCGACCTGCCAGAACCTCAGCTGGTTGAGGGCGGCCGAGTCGGTGAGCTGGACGGCGTTGATGTAGCCGTACAGCGCGGCGCCGGCCGCCGTGCCGGCGAGGGCGAGCCGCACGGGCGTCGCGGCCCGGCTGCCGCCGAGCAGATACACCGCCGCCGAGACCACACCCGCACCGAGGAACGCGAACCACACATATCCGGTGAACGAGTTGACCCCGAGGAAACTGATGGCGGAGACCACGGCCGCCGCCGCCCCCGCGTTGACCCCGAGGACGCCGGGCTCGGCGAGCGGGTTGCGGGTGAGCGCCTGCATCACCGCACCGGCCAGTCCGAGCGCCGCCCCGACGAGCAGCCCGAGCAGCGTTCTCGGCACCCGTACGTCATGGACGAGGACGTCGTTGGCGGTGCCGGACCCGTGGAAAAGGCCGTGCCAGACGTCGCCGAGCGGCATCGGTTTCGCGCCGACCGCGATGCTGGCGACGGCGACGAGCGCGAGCACGCCCACGGACCCGGCCAGGCCCGCGGCGCGCAGCGTACGGCGCTTCGCGGAGGCGGCCGGGAGCGCGGACGTGGTGCCGCCGCGCTGCTGAGGAGGACTGTCTACCAACACGGAAGTTAGGTTAGCCTACCCTGCACTTTACCTGGCATGCCCCCGGCAACGCACCACACCGCAAGGCCGGGCCCCGAGGCCCTTCCCCGTACGCTCGCGACCCCTGGCACGCCGGAAATCAGCCCGCGCCGGCCTACCGGCCGGCTGCCACCCGATCCCCCGGCCGGCTCCGGCCGAGCCCCCGGCCGCCTACAGCCCGAGGCGCTCCAGCACCTTGGACGCGTCCAGCTCGCAGACACCGTCACCGGCATGGCTCCAGGCCGCCGCGCACAGCGCCCGCAGCCCGTCCATCGCCTCCCCGTCGCCGTCCAGCGCAAACCCGCCGTCGGCCACGGACGCGGTCCACCCCCCGCACCCGAACCGGCCGTCCTTCTCGCCGACTTCGGGCTGCCCGGCCAGCAGACCGCGCAGATCCGCGTCCACGAACGTCGGCCGGTGCTCGGGACGCGCGGCCAGGAGCTGGGCGCCGTCGGTGACACCGGTCAGCACCAGCAGCGAGTCGACGCCGCCGTTGAAGGCGCCCTCGATGTCCGTGTCCAGACGGTCCCCGACCACGAGCGGCTTCTCGGCGCCCGTGCGCAGCACGGTCTCGCGGTGCATCGGGGGCAGCGGCTTGCCCGCCACCTGCGGCTCGGCCCCCGTCGCGATCCGCACCACCTCCACCGCGGCGCCATTGCCGGGCGCGATGCCCCGCCCGCTCGGAATCGTCAGATCGGTGTTGGACGCGAACCACGGCACCCCGCGCGCCACCGCGTAGGACGCCTCGGCAAACCGCGACCAGGTGATGTCCGGACCCCCATAACCCTGCACGACCGCGGCCGGATCGTCGTCCGCCGACTCCACCGGCACCAGCCCCCGCTCCTCCAGCGCGACCCGGAGCCCCTCGCCCCCGATGAGCAACACCCTTGACCCTTCGGGCAGTTGATCGGACACGAGCCGCGCGACGGCCTGCGCCGAGGTGATCACATCGGACGCCTCGGCCGGCACCCCGAGCTCGCTCAGATGCGCGGCCACCGCGTCCGGCGTCCGCAGCGCGTTGTTGGTCACATACGCGAGGTGCATCCCGCCGTCCCGCGCCCGGTCCAGCGCGTCCACGGCGTGGTCGATCGCCTCGCCGCCCGCGTAGACGACCCCGTCCAGATCCAGCAGGGCGGTGTCGTACGCCTCGTTCAGCGCCCGTTCGCTGCCGCTCGGCATGATCCGGCCGGTCTGGCTCATCTTCATCCACTCCTCGATCGACGCTCTCCCCCCGATCATCGCGCATGCCCGTCCCCCACATACGATGCCCAGATGAGCACAACTGGGCGTGCGGACCTCGGGCTGCGCCTGATCCCGTTCCGCGGACTGCGCTATGTTCCCGAGCGGGTGGGCAGCCTGGCGGCGGTGACCTCACCGCCGTACGACGTCGTCGTACGCCCCGACGGGCTGCTGCACCTGGAATCGGCGGACCCGTACAACATCGTCCGGCTGATCCTCCCGCAGGCCGCCTCCCCGGCCGCCCGCAACCAGCAGGCCGCCCTGACCCTGGACGACTGGCTCGACGAGGGCGTCCTCGCCCCCGACCCGCAGCCCGCCCTCTACGTGTACGAGCAGGAGGGCGACGGCATCCTGCAACGCGGCATCATCGGCGCCCTCGCGCTCTCCGAACCGGCCGAGGGCATCGTCCTGCCGCACGAGGACGTGATGCCGCACGTCGTCGAGGACCGCGCGGCCCTGATGCGCACCACCGCCGCCCACCTCGAACCCCTCCTGCTGACCTACCGCGGCGACGGCACCACGCACGGCGCGACCGCCGTCATCGACCGCGCGATCGAGCGCGAGCCACTGCTGCGCACCACCACGGAGGACGGTTTCCGCCACCGGCTGTGGGCGCTCACGGATCCGGCCGACCTCGCCGAGGTCCGGACCGACCTCGCCCACCACCAGGCGGTGATCGCCGACGGCCACCACCGCTGGGCGACCTATCTGCGCCTGCGCGACGAACAAAGCTCCCCCGGCCCCTGGGACTTCGGACTCGTCCTCCTCGTGGACACCGTCCGCTACCCGCTGCGCGTCCGCGCCATCCACCGCCTGCTGCACCGCCTGCCGGTGTCCGGGGCCCTCGCGGCGGTCACCGAGGCGGGCGCCTTCCGCGTCCGCACCCTCGACGTGCCCCTGGCGCACGCCATGGACGTCCTCGCAGAGGCGGCCCAGCAGGGCAACGCCTTCCTGCTCGCCGGCGACGGCCGCTTCCACCTCCTCGACCGCCCGGACGAGGCGCTGCTCGCCCGCACCATCCGCGCCGACCGCCCGCCGGCCTGGCGTTCGCTGGACGCGACGGTCCTCCACTCGACGCTGCTGGACGAGATCTGGCGCATCCCCGACACCCCCGACGAGATCGCGTACATCCATGACACGGCCGCCGCCGTCGAACAGGCGGAACGCCACGGCAAGACGGCGGTCCTGATGCACCCGGTACGCGAGGAGGTCGTCCGGGAGCTGGCCCGCCAGGGCGTGACGATGCCGCGCAAGTCGACGTCGTTCGGCCCGAAGCCGGCCACGGGCCTGGTCCTGCGCAGCCTGACGGTCAACTGAACAGGGCCGACTGAATACGGCCGACTGCACGACGAAGAGGCGGTACCCGGTTCGGGTACCGCCTCTTCGTCGTGCAGTCGGCCTGCGCTGTCCCTCAAGCGCCCGCCGACACCCGGCAGTTGACGGCTGACGGTTGACGACTGACATCCGACGACATCACACCGCCGACCGTCAGAACCCGCCAACCGTCATCCGACGCCGGGCGCCAGGACCATCAGGCGCTCTTGTCACCCTTGGCGACGTCCTTGGCGGCGTCGGCGTCCTCGGCGTCCTTCTCGACCGGCGCGGTCGCGGCGGCCTCACCCGGCGAGGGCTCCACGAGGTCGGCGTCGACGATCTCGGCGGTGGCGGCGACATCGGCGTCGTCACCCTCGAAGTCGTCCTCCTCCTCGCCCTCGTCGTCGAACTCGGGCGCGTCCTCGATCTCGGGGCCGTCCTGGACCTCGGAACGGGGCGCGTCCACGCCGTCGTTCGCCTCGACATCGTCCTCGACCATGGCGTCGACGAAGTCGACACCGTCGAGCTCGGCGAGCCGGTCGGAGGCGTCGGTCGAGCCGTCCTTGTCGGCCTCGAGCGCCTTGGCGAACCACTCACGGGCCTCGTCCTCACGCGTCGCCGCGAGCAGCGCGTCGGCGTAGGCGTAGCGCAGGCGGGCGGTCCACGGCTGGACGGAGTTGGACGCGAGCTCGGGGCTCTGCAGGGTCACGATGGCGGCGTCCAGCTGCCCCATGTCCCGGCGGGCGCCGGCCGCGACCAGACGCATCTCGACCTGGCCGGCCTTGTCCAGCTTCTGCACCTCGGGCTCACCGGCCATGGCCAGCGCCCGCTCGGGACGGCCGAGCCCGCGCTCGCAGTCCGCCATGACGGGCCACAGCTCAACGGTCCCGGTCATCCGGCGCGCGGCACGGAACTCCGCGAGCGCCTCCGAGTACTTCTGCGTGGCGTACGCGGCGAAGCCGGCGGCCTCGCGCACGGCGGCCACACGGGAGGCGAGGCGCAGCGCGATGCGGGAGTAGGCGTAGGCCTGCTCGGGCTCCTCGTCGATGAGCCGCGCCACCATCACCAGGTTGCTCGCCACGTCCTCGGCGAGCCCCTTGGGCAGGCTCATCAGCTCCTGGCGCACATCGGCGTCGATCTCGTCGCCGGTGATGTCCTCGTCGATCGGCAGCCGCTTGACGGGCTCGCGGTCGCGGTCCCGGTCACGGTCGTCACGGCGGCCATAGCCACCGCGCTCGTCGCGACCCCGGTCGTCCCGACGGTCGTCGCGCCCGCGATAGCCACCACGGTCGCCACGGTCACCGCGGTCGTCCCGGCGGAACCCACCACGGTCGTCATCGCGGCGAGGAGCCGGACGGTCATCACGACGCCCGTACGAAGACGAGCCACCGCGCTCGTCATCGCGGCGAGGAGCGGGACGGTCGTCGCGCCGCCCGGCATAGCCACCGCCACCACCACGGCTGTCGTCCCGACGGAACCCACCACGGTCGTCATCACGACGCGGAGCCGGACGGTCATCACGACGCCCGTACGAAGACGACCCACCACGGTTGTCATCACGACGCCCGCCGAAGCCACCACCACGGCTGTCATCGCGACGGAACCCACCACGATCGTCATCACGACGCGGAGCCGGACGATCGTCACGACGACCGTACGAAGACGAGCCACCGCGGTCGTCGTCGCGGCGAGGAGCCGGACGGTCATCACGACGCCCGTACGAGGACGAGCCGCCACGGTTGTCATCCCGGCGCCCGGCGAAGCCACCGCCACCACGGTTGTCGTCGCGACGGAACCCACCACGGTCGTCATCACGACGCGGAGCCGGACGGTCATCACGACGCCCGTACGAAGACGACCCACCGCGATTGTCATCACGACGCCCGGCGAAGCCACCGCCGCCACCACCACGGCTGTCGTCCCGACGGAACCCACCACGGTCGTCATCACGACGCGGAGCCGGACGGTCATCACGACGCCCGTACGAAGACGACCCACCACGGTTGTCGTCACGGCGGCCGGCGAAGCCACCGCCGCCACCACCACGGTTGTCATCGCGGCGGAACCCGCCACGGTCATCATCACGACGCGGAGCCGGACGGTCATCACGACGCCCGGCGTACCCGCCACCGCCACCGCGGTTGTCGTCACGGCGGCCGGCGTAGCCACCGCCGCCACCACGGTTGTCGTCCCGGCGGAACCCGCCACGGTCATCATCACGACGCGGAGCCGGACGGTCATCACGACGCCCGTACGAAGACGACCCGCCACGGTTGTCATCACGACGCCCGGCGAAGCCACCGCCACCGCGGTTGTCATCGCGACGGAACCCGCCACGGTCATCATCACGACGCGGAGCCGGACGGTCATCGCGACGGCCACCGTACGAAGACGAGCCACCGCCGGCGGGACGGCCGCCGCGGTCGTCACGGCGGGCGTAGCCACCGCCGGAGGAGCCACCACGACTGTCGTCACGACGCCCGGCGTAGCCACCCCGGTCGTTGTCACGACGCGGACCGCGGTCGTCTCGACCACCGCGGTAGCCGCCCCGGTCGCCACCGTCCTGACGGCGCGGCTCGCGCTCCGGACGGTCGTCGGGAGAGTTGGGGGACATCGTGACTCCTAGTCTTCGGGTACTGCAGTCATTCTCGCGCAGTCGGCTGCCCGACGCGCTTCGGCAAAACAGAGCGGAAAAACAAAAAGGACCCTTGGTCCCAGCGTGAACGCTGGGACCAAGGGTCCTGAAATATTGTTCGGCGGCGTCCTACTCTCCCACAGGGTCCCCCCTGCAGTACCATCGGCGCTGAAAGGCTTAGCTTCCGGGTTCGGAATGTAACCGGGCG